>URSS01000041.1 GCA_900550545.1 uncultured Lachnobacterium sp.
GAGAGAAGAATTTTATTCCGTTCCGCTTCCAGGGACAGTACGAGGATGAAGAGACCGGTCTGTACTATAACCGGTTTCGATATTATAATCCGGAGACAGGACAGTACACCCAGCAGGATCCGATAGGGCTGGCAGGTGGAAACCCAACGTTGTATGGGTATGTGTATGATACCAATATCGGGGTTGATTGTTTTGGATTATCTAATACTCCTCTTGACTTTAACCAAGCTATGAATCAGGTTTTAGAGTGGTTAGAGAGTAGAGGTTTTCGAGCTGAAGCTGCAACACTAGGTAGATTTGGTAAACGAAAAGGAATGCCGGTTGGAATGCAAACATCAAATGAAAAAGTAGGATTCAGAGTTGAATTTGATGAAAGAAGTGGAGCACATATAAATGTATGGGCAGGTAAAGAAAAAGGACCTCATTTCCAATTTGCTGGTAGTGAGAAAACAGTAGAGAGAATACAAAATCCTTATAGTTGTAAAGGATAGTAAAATATATGAGTAGTTATTATGACAATGAATTAGTTTCACATATGAAGACAATCAAAATAGGAGATGTTACAATTATTTCACAAATAGATAATATTACTGAACTTATGATGGAGAACTTTCAATTTAAAAATGGGAGAGTTTGTTTTACAGAAAAACAAAATAAGAAGTATATTATGTCTTCTAGTAGCCTAATCTCATGTGATGTAATTTCATTTATAAATGAATTGATTCAAGAAAATATATTTGAATTAAATGAAAAAATAATATATATCGGTGACAGCTTGACAGAAAATGGATATGAATTCTATGTTCATGATTTATTAAAGATTATACCATACTTAATGAATGATATACCACAACATCATTATTTCTTATCTGATGATGCTACTAAGTTAATATATGTTTCATTTGAAAATGAAATTTATTTTGGAGAATGTAATTTATCAAAGGCAGAATTATGATGGAATAGGTGCGGCTTCATACTTTGAATATTTAGAAATTCTTGAATGAGTGTTAATAGCACTATAAGAGAAGCATTACGGTATGCAAAGGATTTAGCGGGAATACCTAGAAGTCAGCAACCGGTAAGACAGTGGATAGTGACAGATGACGTTATAAAATATGCAAATTCGAATTATGTTGTATCGGTTAATACGGGTGCACATGCCGGAATGCCTAAGCCAAACAGTGATCCATATACATATGATTTTAAAAATAATAAACTCAAACTTCGCACATTAAAATGTGTCTATGCACATTGAAAATTCAATAATAACTGGCATAAAAATAGCATGAAACCAATGGTTTTGATATAATTGAGTTGCCAAAAACAATTGTTCTGCTCCATGAATGGCAGGAGGATGCAGATGAAAGCAAAAAGCTGATTCCTCAGATAGAGTATCAGGCAGATTATCTGGGAACTCCTGCAGAAGCCTATGATGACTCCGGTACACTTGTCTGGAAAAGAGAGTTGGACATAAACGGAAACGTCATGCCTGCGGGAAAAGACAGATATGGACGTACAATGGAGGATATTGGAGAGAAGAATTTTATTCCGTTCCGCTTCCAGGGACAGTACGAGGATGAAGAGACAGGTCTGTACTATAACCGGTTTCGATATTATAATCCGGAGACCGGACAGTATACGCAGCAGGACCCGATAGGGCTGGCAGGTGGAAATCCTACGTTGTATGGGTATGTGTGTGATACCAATATTCAAATTGATGAATTAGGATTGTCATGGTCAGATGTTTTAAAAAACCTTGGAATACCTGTTAAAGCTAGTCAATACAAAATCATTATAGTTGTAAAGGATAGTATATGAGTAGTTAAGGTGATATAAATGCAAGAAAGCACTTGTCGTTATAAGGAAAATTGATTACAATTAATTCTGAAAGGAGAAGAAATGTTATGTTTATGATTATGGCAGGAATGGATCCATGCATTCTTTTATGGGTGATTCTACTTATTGCATTTGTAGTCGGAGAATTGATTACGGTAGGGCTTACATCCATCTGGTTTGCAGCAGGATCTTTGGTTGCTTTGCTTGCAGCAGTTCTGGGGGCAAATCCGGTTGTACAGATCATACTGTTTCTGGTGGTTGCCGTAGGATTGCTTGCAGCAACAAGACCGTGGGCGAAAAAATACATCAATGCAAGAACGCAGAGAACGAACGCTGACCGTGTGATCGGAGAGACCATCCGTATTGCGGAGCGTGTGAGTAATTTGGATCAGACCGGGATGGCAGTGGTCAATGGACAGGAATGGACCGTGCGTACCCGTGATGATAGAGAGATCATTGAGCAGGGAGCTTATGCCAGAGTTCTTGAAATCAGTGGTGTCAAACTAATAGTTGAAAAGGCATAAAAAGGAGGATTTTATTTATGAATGGCATCGGAGGAGGATTGATTGCATTAATCATCATCGTGATTATTGCGCTGGTCATCATCGTGAATTGTGTCAAGATTGTACCGCAGGCACATGCAATGGTTATCGAACGTCTTGGAGGATATCTGACAACATGGTCAGTAGGTCTTCATTTCAAAGTTCCGTTCATCGACCGTATTGCAAGAAAGGTACTTTTAAAGGAACAGGTAGTGGATTTTCCACCACAGCCGGTAATTACAAAGGATAATGTAACCATGCAGATTGACACGGTTGTATATTTCCAGATTACAGACCCGAAGCTTTATGCTTACGGTGTTGAGAATCCAATTATGGCAATTGAGAACCTGACAGCAACAACACTTCGTAACATCATTGGTGATCTCGAACTGGATGAGACATTGACATCCCGTGAGACAATCAATACCAAGATGCGTGCAACACTGGATGTTGCAACCGATCCTTGGGGTATCAAGGTAAATCGTGTTGAGTTAAAGAATATTATTCCACCTAAGGCAATTCAGGATGCCATGGAGAAGCAGATGAAGGCTGAGCGTGAACGTCGTGAGGCTATTCTTCGTGCAGAAGGTGAGAAGAAGTCTACCATTCTTGTTGCAGAAGGTAACAAGGAATCTGCGATTCTTGATGCAGAGGCTGAGAAGCAGGCAGCAATCCTTCGTGCAGAAGCTAAGAAGGAAGCAACCGTTAAGGAAGCTGAAGGTCAGGCACAGGCAATCCTTAAGATTCAGCAGGCCAATGCAGATGGTCTTCGTATGTTAAAGGAAGCTTCCCCGGACAATGCAGTGCTTCAGCTTAAGAGTCTGGAAGCATTTGCCAAGGCAGCAGACGGTCAGGCAACCAAGATCATTATTCCATCTGAAATTCAGGGAATTGCTGGTCTGAGCAAGTCTATCGTAGAAGTGGCAAAAGAAAAATAAGATTTGTGTCCTAATGAGAACTGTTTCGCATCCGGAAGGGTGCGGGACAGTTCTTTTTTATTTACTTACGTGACTGAAAATGGTATACTAGAAAGCAAATATCGCATTTTATTCCGATGGATTGCGCAGCTTTTGGCTGCAAAGAACAGGAGAGCAAAATGAAATCAAAAATTCGATTTAAAGGAAAGTTAAGGTCGTATTTGTGTTGGCCGCTTTTGTTGACGATTCCGTTGATATTGGCAGATATAGGACTTTACTTCTATGATGTTGCGACAGGCATCGTGTTGTCTGGATTTATTGTAATTTATTTTACAGTAGAGATCAGTCTGTATTATTACAATAAGCCGCATCTGACCAATGAGATCATTAACTTTGCCACACAGTATGCCACGGTGCAGAGGCGGTTGCTCAATGAGTTTGAGATACCGTATGCCCTGCTGGATTATACGGGCAAGATTCTTTGGGTGAATGAGCAGTTTTCGGAACTGACGGGAATCAGCAGGGAGTATCACAAATCGATCACGACGCTTTTTTCCACAATCACACGGGAATTCCTGCAGAAGAATGAGAAGCCGCAGAACATACAGATTACCATGAAGGAGCGGGTTTTTAGAATTTCGCTTAATCGTATCTATTTTGATGATATCATGGATCAGAGTAAGGCGATTGAAGTGGACAATTCCGAAGAATTTCTTACGGCATTGTATCTGTTTGATGAGACAGAACTGAGCCACTACAAGCAGGAAAACGAAGAGCAGAAGCAGGTCACAGCGCTTGTGTATATCGACAACTATGATGAAGCACTCGACAGTATTGAGGATGTAAAACGTTCTCTTCTGATCGCTTTGGTAGACCGAAAAGTAAACCAGTATTTTGCAAAGATGGATGCGCTGGTGCGTAAAATCGAAAAAGACAAATATTTTGTCGTATTTAAACACAAATATCTCAAGCCAATGATGGATGACAAATTCAGTGTTCTCGAAGATGTCAAGACCGTAAAGGTCGGCAATGAGATGGCGGTAACACTGAGTATCGGTATTGGTATCAAGGGTTCTTCTTATAATGGAAGTTATGAACATGCCCGTGCCGCAATCGATCTTGCACTGGGACGAGGCGGCGACCAGGTCGTTGTAAAAGATGGTGAGGATGTTTCCTATTTTGGTGGCAAAGCAAAGCAGGTTGAGCGCAATACCCGTGTAAAAGCAAGAGTCAAGGCGCATGCGCTGCATGAAATTATAGAGAGTCGTGAGAATGTTATTATCATGGGCCACAGTCTGACTGATGTGGATTCTCTGGGTGCCGGAATCGGTATTTTCTGTGCAGCAAAGGTACTTGGAAAGAAAGCACAGATTGTAATCAATGATCCGACATCATCGATCCGGCCATTGATGGAATGCTTTTCTGTAGAGAAGGGCTATCCGGAAGATATGTTTATCACGAGTGAGATTGCCCTTGAAATGGTAAGCCGCAATACGCTTGTAATGGTAGTTGATACGAACCGGCCGAGTTATACCGAGTGTCCGGAGCTTTTGAAGAAGACGGATACCATTGTCGTGTTCGATCACCACAGACAGAACAGTGAAGTAATCGAGAATCCGGTATTGTCCTATATCGAGCCATATGCATCCTCAGCCTGTGAGATGGTTGCGGAAGTATTGCAGTATTTCCAGGATGGATTCAAGCTTTCCGCAGCGGAAGCGGATTGTATTTATGCAGGTATCCTTATCGATACCAACAACTTCATGACAAAGACCGGTGTGCGTACATTTGAGGCAGCAGCTTATCTGAAACGTTCCGGTGCGGAAGTTACCCGTGTGCGCAAGATGTTGCGTAATGATATGGCCTGCTACAAAGCCAGAGCAGAGGCTGTCCGCCATGCAGAAGTATACCGCGGCGCATTTGCAATCTCTGTCTGTCCGAGCGAAAATGTCGAAAGTCCGACAATCGTTGGTGCGCAGGCAGCAAATGAATTACTTAATATTATTGGAATCAAAGCATCCTTTGTATTGACCGAATACAATGGAAAAATCTATATCAGTTCCCGTTCCATTGATGAGATTAATGTACAGCTGATCATGGAACGCCTTGGCGGCGGTGGCCATCTGAATGTGGCAGGCGCACAGTTGAAGGATTGTACTATTGTCCAGGCAAAACATGCGATCATGGATACACTGGATGAAATGCTGAAAGAAGGAGACATACAAGAATGAAAATCATTTTATTGGAAGATGTGAAATCATTAGGAAAAAAAGGCGAGATCGTCAATGTGAGCGATGGATATGCACGCAATGCAATCCTGCCAAAGAAGCTGGGTGTGGAAGCTACCAGCAAGAATCTCAATGACTTAAAGCTTCAGAATCAGCATGCAGACAAAGTCGCAGCTGAGAATCTGGAGAATGCCAAAGAACTTGCAAAAGTTGTAGAGAAGCAGAAAGTTGTAATCAAGATCAAATCCGGCGAAGGTGGAAGAATCTTCGGTTCTGTTTCCACGAAAGAAATCGCGCAGGAGACAAAAGCACAGACAGGTCTTGATCTGGATAAAAAGAAAATGCAGTTGCCGGAAGCAATCAAGGCACTTGGAACTTATGAAGTTCCGGTAAAGCTGCACCCAAAGGTAACCGCAAAGTTAACCGTTCAGGTGGTTGAGGGATAAGGAGGTATACGCTTGGAAGAGGCATTGATCAAGCGGATTATGCCAAACAGTCTGGAAGCAGAGCAGTCGGTCGTAGGATCGATGATCATGGATAAGGATGCCATAGTTACGGCGATGGAAATTCTCCTGAAGGAGGATTTCTATCACCAGCAGTATGGCATTCTTTTTGACGCTATGATCGAATTATACAGTGAGGGGCAGCCGGTGGATCTGGTGACCTTGCAGAATAAACTGAAAGAAAAAGATGTTCCGAAAGAGATTTCCAGTCTGGAGTTTGTCGGCGAACTTGTTCGTGCAGTGCCGACATCTGCGAATATCAAATATTATTGTAATATCGTAAAAGAGACTTCTATGAAGCGGAAACTGATTCGTGTCATGGAAGATATCGAGAATGAATGCTATGCAGGAAAAGAATCATTAGAGAGTGTTATGGACAAGACGGAGCATGACATTTTCGCGCTTCTTTCCAGCCGGACCGGTGGAGAGTATGTGCCGATTCGTCAGGTCGTAATGAACGCATTGGAAAAGATTGAGAAAGCATCGCAGCAGTCCGGAACCGTAACAGGTATTCCGACCGGGTTTATCGATCTGGATTACCGTACCGCGGGTCTGCAGCCTTCCGACCTGATTCTTGTGGCAGCCCGTCCTTCTATGGGTAAGACGGCGTTCGTCCTCAATATTGCGCAATATGTCGCTTTTCACAAGAATATGTGTACTGCAATCTTCTCACTGGAAATGTCAAAAGAACAGCTGGTAAACCGACTGTTCTCCCTTGAGTCGCGTGTCGATGCCCAGGCGCTCCGTACCGGTAATCTGTCGGACGCAGACTGGGAAAAACTGGTAGAAGGTGCC
Source organism: uncultured Lachnobacterium sp. (assembly GCA_900550545.1). Classification (GTDB taxonomy): domain Bacteria; phylum Bacillota; class Clostridia; order Lachnospirales; family Lachnospiraceae; genus Roseburia. Next base: position 6,822 of record URSS01000041.1, read on the forward strand.
GGAATCATTGGTGATTCCGAATTGATCATTGATGATACGCCGGGTATCAGTATCTCTGAGATGCGTAGTAAATGCAGAAAATACAAGCTGGAGCATGATTTAAAGCTGATCATTATCGACTACTTACAGTTGATGTCCGGATCGGGAAGAAGTACGGACAGCCGTCAGCAGGAGATTTCGGATATCTCCCGTTCGCTGAAAGCTCTGGCCAGAGAATTAAATGTACCGGTTGTAGCTTTGTCCCAGCTGTCCCGAGCCGTGGAGCAGCGACCGGATCACAGACCGATGCTTTCGGATTTGCGAGAGTCCGGAGCCATCGAGCAGGATGCCGACGTGGTAATGTTTATTTACCGCGATGACTACTATAATAAGGATACCGAATTGAAAGGTATTTCAGAAATCATTATTGCAAAACAACGTAATGGTCCAATTGGAACTGTGAATCTGGCATGGTTGCCTGAGTATACAAAGTTCGCAAATCTGGAGCATTAGAATATTTTAATAAGACAGGCTGTCGCAGGAATGCGGCAGCTTTTTTGTATTCAAAGGGAAATTGTAAAAAGGAATATCATAAAGATTTGGATATATTGCCAGGGGATTTTAATTATATCAAAGTAACCACAAGAGATTTTCGTGAACTGGGAGAGAAAGTAAAATTTGATGGGCAAAGTTTGTATATATATCAGGTAGACAGTGTTTTGCGTGGAGCGGAAATTATCCATACCTATGAGTTAAGAAGTAAAAGAGGGTTTATGGTAGAAACGTTATATAACTGGGGATTAACGGGCGCTTCATTAAATGCATCGGTTATCGCTGTAAGCAATGATACGGTGAAGGTGGCCGTGGATGTTGATGGGGGACAGGAGGAATCAAAAGCCAAATGGTTTCCATATTCTACAGTTTATTCGTCCCCGGATGGGACAGGCTGGTATTGTATGCCAGAAAAGGGAGATCATGTAAGGTTGTATTTTCCTGATGAAATAGAGGACGATGGATACATTATAAGTTCTATACATACTGGAAATACAGGAGCAGCAAGCGGTGCAAATGCACCGAGAAGTAATCCGGATAATAAGTCAATTTCGAATAAGTATAATAAGCAAATTCAATTGACACCTACTACAATTGTGATGACGAATAATAATGGAATGAGTATTACACTTGATGACGAGGAAGGAATATCAATAGTAAGTGATAAGAAAATTTCTATTCAATCAGAGGATGAAATTGACATTTTAAGTACCAATGCAGCCATTAATGTAAATGCGGAAGAACAGATTGTCTTATCACAAAACAGCAGCAAAATTACAATGAAGGACAGCATAACAGTAGAAGGATCGAAGGTGTATATGCAGTAAGGAGTTTAGAACATTGATAACACAGGGTGAAGTGAATGTAGGGAAAGCATTTGGCATAAAAGAGATAGAAAAATTTTTTATGGAAATTGTTCCAAATCAGCATGCCAAAGCGTATCTCGTTGGTATGGCTACAGATTTTGGGGCATATGATCAGTGGAAAAATACAAAAGAAGACATGCTGGTAAAGGTATATACTGGAGAAAATATATTATTTGCAGGATATGTAAAAACTGCGGAATGCTGTTTTGAAAACCGAATACATCATATCATACTTGAACTTGTATCAACAACGGAAGGGATGGATCGTGTAAGAAAGTCAAAATCTTTTCAGGATGTCTCTGCAAGTTATAAAGAGATTATCGAAGATTGTGTATCTGAGGAGCAGGCAGCATGTACCTTTGATGTGGATGAGAAAAAGATAGGAAGGCCAATCATTCGTTATAGAGAGACAACTTGGGAATTTGCAATTCGAATGGCCAGTCATTTTCATACAGTGATATACCCGATTGAAACCGCATCGAAACCATCGATCTGGTTTGGATGCAAAACAGTGGGAATGGATACTAAGCAAATCAAAACAGAGAGTTACAGCCATGGGATTGATGAAAGATATTGGAAGGTAAAAGGCAAAATGGATGCTTATGCATCTGATTTTGAATATTACAGAGTCACATCTTATGAAAATTTGGAGGTTGGACAATGTGTGATTTTTGACAATCGAAAAATGTACATTCTTGAGAAAAGATGCAAGCTGAAAAATAGTGTTTTGGAGTTTGAATATATTGTGTCCGGGAGATTGTTTCTCAGTGTACCGACCGCGTATCGGCGAGGCTTTGCAGGACTTATGGTATTGGGAAAGATATTGTGCACAGATGGCGAAAATGTAAAGCTGCATCTTGCAATTGACACAGACCAGAACGCGGCAACGGCTTATTTTTATCGATGGGTACCGGATACGGGGAGTGTAATGTATTGTATGCCGGAAAAGGGAACGACCGTTTCCTTGTATTTCCCGGATGAGGATGAAAGAAATGCAATTGCGGTAAGTTGTATTCGTGAAAATGGAGCAAAGTGTCAGGCGATGACAGACACAGAGATGAAAAATTTCGCAAATCCGACGGGAAAGCAATTATATCTTCATCAAAGGAATAGAGGATTATGGAAGAGAATGTTTTTTACAAACCCGGTGAACCATCATCCGTAATGAGTCTGAATGAAGAAGTGGATTTGTTTGCGTCCTGTGTAAATATTTATACAACGGAAACGGATGTATATGGGGATATCATGGATGAGCCGCGTGAACTGGAAGTGTTTGATGAGGGGGCATGGGCACTTAATCTGGCGACAGGAATTGTGGCTACTTTGGGTCTTGCTGCATGTGCAATTGCAGTTGTGGCAACTGGAGGTGCAGCACTTGCGGTTGTTGCGTTCGCGAGCGCTGCTGTCGGAACTGGAGTAATGACAGCTGGAATGTCATATGCGGATAAAAAGAATCAGAAGAACCGGAGTAATTTAGAATATGGAATTGGATTGATGTTGGGTGCAGCAGTAGGGGCTTTGACAGGAGTAGGAATTATGTATGCAGGACCTGCGCTTACAGTGGCAGGAGAGCAGGCAGGATTTGAGGCATCTTTTCTTATGGGAACAAATGCATTGACGGTAAGCACAATTCCGGATATTGTAACAGCAGGAGGAATGACATTACTGGCAACAGATGGAGCTTACGTGTTAAATGAGATAAATACCATGTGCACTGGACAGAATCTTGCTGTGGATACGGTATTTGAAGGAAATGAGGAGAACTACGAAGCATGCGTGGTAGCACTGCAGGTACTTAATGAAGGGTTACTGGATCTTACGACCCGAGGATATCAACGAAATGGAAGTGGAAGCTCTTCATCCGAAGCAGAAAAGAGTGATGAAGGAGCAGAGATATCAGAAAGTGGGGTGAACATAAGAGGAGCTGGGGATGAGGGGAGGATATCAGCTAAAGGATTAATAGGACATGACTTTGAGGATTATTTATCCAAGACTATTGGTGGAGAAGGTTCTTTTAGTGTTGGAGGCAGAGATTTTGATGGCGGTATTGGTAATCGTTGGTGGGAAGCAAAATCCGGTAATTATTGGAGTATGTTGGAAGAGAATCCTAACAAACTGGCAAAGTTTAAGTCTGATATGGGTGACAGATTGAGAATAGCCACTGAAAATGGTGCAACATATGAGATATTTTCAAATACACCAATACCAGAATCAATAAAACAATGGCTTACCAAAAAAGGAATAGCATTTACAGAATTATTAGATTAAAGGAGCATGTGAATGGAAGCATTAATGACATTAGATTGTAGCGATTATTCAGAAAGTATAGCAGATGTTTTAAAGATATTTCAACAAATAGGATGGTATATTTATAATCCACAAGGGAAGGTTGAATATTTGCCAATTGGTGATGACGATGAGTACGATTGGCAATGTGACGAGATATCTGAAAGTGAGCTATATGATATTATTTCTAAAAAAATTGCTGGCAAAGAACAGATAGGTATAAATTTATTTTATTATGGTGGTACTGAAGGGATTTCTTTAATAGCAAATAATACCAGTCAGATTCTATTGAGCATAACAATAAATCGTAAGACTATTAAGGGAAAGTATACAGATATGTCTTGGTATTTGGAGAATATTATATACAAGCTTTTGAAAATAGATGTGAGACTATTATCCTATAAAATCGAAGAGTATGAAGATTAATTAAGGGAAATTTTCGCAGCATAATAAATTGTCTGACTATAATTGACCAAAAATACATTTTGAAACCACATCGAAACCATCGATCTGGTTTGGATGCAAAACAGTGGGAATGGATGCTAAGCAAATCAAAACAGAGAGTTACAGTCATGGTATTGATGAAAAATATTGTGCACAGATGGCGAAAATGTAAAGCTGCATCTTGCAATCGACACAGACCAGAACGCTGCAACGGCTTATTTTTATCAATGGGTACCGGATACGGGGAGTGTAATGTATTGTATGCCGGAAAAGGGAACGACCGTTTCCTTGTATTTCCCGGATGAGGATGAAAGAAATGCAATTGCGGTAAGTTGTATTCGTGAAAATGGAGCAAAGTGTCAGGCGATGACAGACACAGAGATGAAAAATTTCGCAAATCCGACGGGAAAGCAATTATATCTTCATCAAAGGAATAGAGGATTATGGAAGAGAATGTTTTTTACAAACCCGGTGAACCATCATCCGTAATGAGTCTGAATGAAGAAGTGGATTTGTTTGCGTCCTGTGTAAATATTTATACAACGGAAACGGATGTATATGGGGATATCATGGATGAGCCGCGTGAACTGGAAGTGTTTGATGAGGGGGCATGGGCACTTAATCTGGCGACAGGAATTGTGGCTACTTTGGGTCTTGCTGCATGTGCAATTGCAGTTGTGGCAACTGGAGGTGCAGCACTTGCGGTTGTTGCGTTCGCGAGCGCTGCTGTCGGAACTGGAGTAATGACAGCTGGAATGTCATATGCGGATAAAAAGAATCAGAAGAACCGGAGTAATTTAGAATATGGAATTGGATTGATGTTGGGTGCAGCAGTAGGGGCTTTGACAGGAGTAGGAATTATGTATGCAGGACCTGCGCTTACAGTGGCAGGAGAGCAGGCAGGATTTGAGGCATCTTTTCTTATGGGAACAAATGCATTGACGGTAAGCACAATTCCGGATATTGTAACAGCAGGAGGAATGACATTACTGGCAACAGATGGAGCTTACGTGTTAAATGAGATAAATACCATGTGCACTGGACAGAATCTTGCTGTGGATACGGTATTTGAAGGAAATGAGGAGAACTACGAAGCATGCGTGGTAGCACTGCAGGTACTTAATGAAGGGTTACTGGATCTTACGACCCGAGGATATCAACGAAATGGAAGTGGAAGCTCTTCATCCGAAGCAGAAAAGAGTGATGAAGGAGCAGAGATATCAGAAAGTGGGGTGAACATAAGAGGAGCTGGGGATGAGACCAGCTATGGGAAGTCAAGTGGAAAATATGATACTACAGCAGATTTTCTGACTAATATTGAAAATCGAAATGGAAAATTTTATACAGATAAAGCCACAATAGATAAAATTGGACAGGTTGAAGCTAGAGGAGAAGATTTTTCACTGTTGAATAAAAGGATAATGAGTTCCCGTGCATCTACTGAAGGAGGAACTTCTGTTGTATATAAATATAGTGATGAATTAGGAACAAAATATTTGATTCATGAAGTTACAGATGCCAGGGGATATATTATTCACAGAGACTTTGATGCTGTAAGAATTTCATCGGGACAATTGATAAACAAGGGACATTAGTTAGGAGGTTGATATGTATCATAATGAAATGGAAAAAATAATAGAAAAAGTAGTAAAAGGTGATATAGATAAAAATGTATTAATGGAATATTTAATTGACGATTTTGATTGTGAAAAATATATGACTCAGATGAGGAACTGATAACAGATGCTTTTTTTACATTAAAACATTATGCCAGTGGCGAAGAAGAGGTTAGCAAAGATGAGTGGATGTATTTCTTAGAGTGTTTAGCAGGAAAACGTGAATATAATATGGAAGCAAAAATGAGCATCACAACTAAGCCTCCCCACAGGCAGGCTTAAATCATAGTCTTACTACCAGACATTAACAAAAACTTTTAGGCTCATAAGGCTTACTATCCCGTAATACTGCATAGATTACGGTGGTAAGCTTTCTTGCTACAGCTCCTGTGGCGGTTAAGTGATGTTTACCTTGGTCACGTTTCTTTTTGTAATATGCATTCAATGGGCTATTGTGAAAAGAGCAGGTGGTAGCCGCAAGAAAAATGGCATGTCTTAAGTAAGGTGAACCACGTTTTGACATATGGTTATGTGTGCTGTTAAATTCACCCGACTGACGTACAGTTGGATCAATGCCAGCAAAGGCAACTAATGCAGAGGAATTTTTAAATCTGCTTATATCACCGATTTCAGCAAGAATAGTAGCAGCACCAATTATGCCTATTCCCGGGATTGTATGTAAGTAACAATCAAACTGCTTATAGTATTTCATGATTTCAATATCAAGAGCTTCAATCTGCTTATCAAGAAAATTCATTCTGTCAATGAGCTGTTTTAACTGGAAAGAGAAAGCATCCTGTGCTATCTTAATACCAAAGGTATCAGCTGCAGCTTCTTTGATGGAAATGGCTTTAGCTTTGGTAAGTCGGTTGTGGCTCTTATCTTTTATGATTTCAAAGAGCTCATCTATTGGTGCATTCTCAATATTCTCAGGGGTGAGATACTTTTCCAGAATGCCCATGGATGTGCTCACCCAAAGAGAAGAAAACTGTTTTTCGTACTCTGGGAAGATTTGTTCCATAATTGTGCCGATTCGGAGCTTAATTTCAGTTCTGGAAGAAATGACAGAATCACGATAACGACATAACTGACGCATGGCAAGGATGTTTTCATCAGCCATGGAAGTAGTCCCAAACTGACCGAAACGTATCACTTCTGCAATTAAAAAAGAGTCAATTGAATCGTTTTTGGTTTGTCGTATATACATTTTTCTTAAAGAATCAGACTGGATAGGATTGATTACATAGATGGTATATCCTTTTGCTTTTAGAAATGAATAAATGGGATACCAGTAATGACCTGTAGCTTCCATGCCAAATACACAAGGGGAATTACCGATGTTTTTAAAGATAAAGCTCATAAGAGAATCTGCACCTTTGTGTGTAGTTGCAAAGCGAAGAGAACGGCCGATTTGTTTGCCTTCAGGTGAAACAATGGATGCTTCATGATGATTTTTGCCAATATCAATGCCTACGATGTACATAATTGAAATCCTTTCTTTTATGAATTATAAGTAGATAGAATCCTCACTTCAATGCGGGTTACAATCTGGTTAGATATACGAAGTACAGCACATATGCTGTCAACATCCAGCTAATACGCAAAATCCTGCAAAGCAGAGGGAGCAGTCTCAATGAACGAAGTCACAAGTGCTTCAAGAGTGGTGACGCACACCTCTATCTATTACAGGATAATTGTGAAATAGGAATAAAAGAAAAGCAATAGATAGAAAAAGACTGCTTTGATTCCTATGTGTTTAGCATACCAGAGTGGTATAAATTCTATAGATGATATAGCATTAAAGCATTCATCGGTAGGCGATTTTACATATAACCCTAAAACAGGTCAAATATCTAGGATGAAAGGTGGAGGACATGGTCAATCTAATATCAATTTTTTAGAAGAGAATGGAATTGAGTATAATATTGTTAAGGAATATGATAATGGAGTTAGAGTAGGAAATGTTCCAAAACATAAGACACCTTCAAAAAGAACAGGAACAGGACAAGCATGGTTTCCTAAAAATTGGTCAGATAGTAAGATTAAAGAGGCAGGAAATTATGTTACTAATTTACCGGATAATAAGAACTTGCCAGATGGTGTTATTGGATATGGAGAATATGATGGAGTAAGAGTAGGAATTATAAAAACAGATGGAAAGATAGGGACTATTTTTCCAGATGCAGATTTACAACCATAAAGGAGAAATATATATGTTAAAAAAAGTAAAAGAAATATTAGACAATAGGTCGAAAATAAATGACGAAGATGATTATAGAATTGAAAAGTGTAGAGATGAATTAATAGATGCATTAAGTCAAGATGAATTGCTTACTATTGATATACTTAATCAATTAAATGAGAAAGAGATTTTGTATACAAGTGAAGTGTTTGAGGAAATTGCATATAATTTGCAAAGTGTTAACTATATTAATTGTTTGAAATATATAGAAAAAAAATATCCTTCTTTAGATATAAAAGATGCTATTGAAGTGGCAACGGAATTTATTTAATTAGGGTTATACTTTAGAATTCAAAAAAACTCTTAAATCTGTTATAGAAATTATTGCTGAAAAAAATTAATATTAATGTGATTCAAGTATGATACAAGTCCGTAGAGGAATTGATTACTGATGGCGAAATTTGCCCTCAGGTAAACGAAAGAAAAAAACTTGATATGAATTTCCAATAGGCTGATATAAACGCACTCTTAGTAACAAGAAAAATGTTGCGAAAGGGTGTGTTTTTTATGAGCATAAAAAAAGTCAGTCCAGATGTATTTAAAATATACGAGACCAGTCAAGTAAAATTGAAAACAGCTGGAAATATCCGAGAAATCCAGTTTACGGCCGGAACTAACAATCACTGTCCGATTCAGAATATTTCCAAGGACAAATACATGGATAAGAAAACAGGCGGAATCAAAGAGAGAAAGAAATCTACTAACCGGTATCAGACACCAAAGAGCGTTAGATAATATGAAGTGACCCCACATTTGTAGCAACGTGGATTTACCTGTATACTAGAGTTTGACAAGAACAAAGGTAACAGGGATTACCGCATACAAAAGGAGATCACTCATATGAAAAGAATACTAAAAATCGGCATGGATGTCCATACCACAAATTACACATTATGCGCAATGGAACCAATCATCGGTGAGGATGACCGTGTATTTGCAACAATCAAGGTAACACCGGATTATAAAAATATTTTGATGTTTATTGAAAATCTGAAATTGAAACTTGGATTGAACGATGAATACGATATCCAGTGTGGGTATGAGGCGGGGTGTCTGGGATATTCGCTTTATAATCAGTTAACTGCCGCAGGCATAAAATGTGTGATACTTGCACCAACAACAATGCTTACACCACAAGGCGTGAGAATTAAGACGGATATGCGGGACGCATATATGATTGCCCAATGCTTGTCATATGGTGGTTACCATGCTGTTTATATTCCAACAGAGGATGACGATTCTGTAAAAGAATATCTCCGCATGAGGAATGATCATAAGCTTGCTTTAAAGAAAATCAAACAGCAGATCAACGCCTTCTGCATCAGACATGGATTTTGCTACGATGGGACAAAATGGACTCTGTCACATCTGAAATGGCTGAAGAAACTCGAAATCACAAATGGATTGTATCGAGAGACGCTTGACGAATACATGGCATCATACGAAGAACAGGAAGCCAAGATTGAGAGATACGATAAACGGATTGGGGAAATCGCTGAACAGACAAGATATCATGACAAAGTCAAAAAACTTGGATGCTTCCTTGGAATAAAAACACATACGGCATTGTCATTGATTGTTGAAACTGGAGATTTCGAAAGATTTGTAAAAGGAAACCAGTATGCATCATACCTTGGACTCGCTCCAGGAGAAAACTCAAGTTCAGACAATATACACCGACTTGGAATAACCAAAGCAGGAAACAGTCATTTGAGACAGCTGCTGATAGAGGCATCTGGTGGAATCTGTAAGGGTGCTGTGGGGCATAAGTCAAAAGAATTAAGAGCAAGACAGAATGGTAATACGGCTGAGGTAATAGCATATGCGGACAAAGCGAATACGAGATTACGGAGCCGATACTATAAATTTATAAGACATGGCAAGAAAAGAAATGTGGCAGTAGCCGCAATAGCAAGAGAACTGGCATGTTTTGTATGGGGTATGATGACAGATAATATTGAAATAAAAGCAGCGTAGAGGTATATCATAGTCATCTGCCAGTCAAGGGCGCAGGCACCGCTGAGGCGGCTGAGCCATTGACAGCCAGCTGCCGATGATAAAATGGTAGTCAAGCAGAAAAAGCAGCAATGTGCAGCTGTTTCTGCCACAATGTAACAAGTAAACAATCCACGTATAACAGAGTGGCCAACTGCCGGGGACTGTTAAACTAGGGCTCTTTTCCAATGCTGTCAGGAAAACAAATGTGACTGGGGTTAAGAAAAATTTCTTGAAATTAACTCTTGACAAAAGTCACTTCATAACAGAAGGGTTAATGGTCGCAGGAGAAATAGGGGAGAAAACGGGGATTGACACAAAAATTGCGTGCATTTACAATAAAGACAAAGAAAAATGGTAGAGACAAAAGACACTTGAGAGGATATAGGAATAAAAATGACGACAATAAAAGAGATTGCTGAAATGGCGGGTGTCAGTATGACAACCGTGTACAATGTTTTACATGGCAATGTAAAAAAAGTGTCCAAGGAAAATATGAAAAAGATCCAGAAGCTTTTGGATGAGTATCATTATGTACCCAAAATGGGACTGAGTGCATTAAAAAACAACAGTTCAAAGATAATCGGAGTAGTAATTCATACTTCACGTTATTATGAAAACTCCGTTATTTCGGATACGTTTTACAGTCACATCATTGGTGCAATGGAAGAAGCGCTTCGAAAAGAAGGATATTACATGATGTTGTATGCGGCGGAAAGTCTTGAAGATATTTTTCATATGGCATTGGCATGGAATGTGGATGGCCTTATTGCAATCACTTTTAAATATCAAAATTACATGAAACTCAAAACCCTTGTCGATAAACCGATCGTTGCAATTGATCTGATCAATAAAGAAAAATCAGATTATGTCAATGTAGGTCTTCAGGATGAAAATGGAGGCTATATTATGACGAAATATCTGCTGGAGCGAGGATATGAAAATATTTATGTATGTGCAAGAAAAAACATTGGAGTCGATCATGAACGCTGGCTTGGATACAGAAAGGCATGGAAGGAGGCGGGAAGGGATTATCTGACGAATGATTTTATCTCCCTTCATGAGACGGAGCAGAAAAGGAATCAGGATTATCAGATGATGACAAAATACGTCGGCAAAAAGACGGCACTTTTTTTCCTTGCGGATATATTTGCGGTTGAGGCAATTCATTATTTTCAGGAGCAGGGAATCAGGATACCGGATGATCTGGGGGTTGCCGGGTTTGATGGAAATATATTTGGAAAATATTGTTATCCAAGATTAACTACGGTTTATCAGGATGTCACTGAGAAAGGACGGACAGCCGTAAAATTGATGATAGATTTATTGGAGAACCGGCTGATGAGCGGTTTGGATGTAAGGCAGGCTGTTACATTGATAGAGGGTCGTTCGGTATAAAAAATAACGAAACCGTGTTTTGCAGAAAAGAAAAATACGAAAGTAAATTTCTTCTCTGCAAAGCACGGTTTTTTTATTTGGAAAAAAATAATTGGACAAACGGTTGCATAAAGGTTTTGAAAAGGTTTTGTATAAAACATACATAAAAACGAGTGCTTTTATTTGTTATAAAAGTAGGTTTTATATAAAACCTTTGAAATGTAGAGAGAATGTTGGTATAGTATGAAATGTAAAGAGAATCACTTAAAAAACAAACCAATCAGAAGTAAAAAGAGGGAGGGAAAATAAAATGAAAAAATCAAAGAAAGGATTCTGGCTGTTTATAGCACCGGCATTGATTGCGTTTACAATGGTTCAGATCATATCGACATTTATGGGAATCGGGTATTCCTTCACAGACTGGAACGGAATTAGTAAGACGAAACATTTTGTTGGATTAAGTAATTACATAACGATATTGACGAACGATTTACAGTTTCGCCAGGCATTTGTTTTTACATTTCTTTTTTCCGTATGTGCGGTAATATCCGTTAATGTAATCGGATTTGCACTTGCGATGTTAGTTACACAAAAGATTAAAGGATCAAATTTCTTACGTGGAGTTTTCTTTATGCCAAACCTGATTGGCGGCATTTTACTTGGATTTACATGGCAGTTTATTTTTGTACAGGTGTTTGAAGCCATCGGAAAAAAATTAGATGTTGCATGGCTTCAGGGCTGGCTGACCGACCAGAAAACAGGTTTTCTTGGATTACTGATTGTAGTGACCTGGCAGTTGTCGGGTTATATGATGATGATCTACATTGCACAGATCCAGAACATTCCGGATTCGGTACTGGAGGCTGCAGAAATTGATGGAGCGGTTGGATGGACCAGATTAAGATCCATTATTTTACCATTGATGATGCCGGCATTTACCATTGGATTGTTTTTATCCATATCAAATGCATTTAAGCTGTTTGATCAGAACCTTTCCCTGACAGGCGGAGGACCGGCAAACAGTACACAGATGCTTGCACTCAATATTTATAATACCGCATTTGGAGAAAACAGATTTGGTCTGGCACAGTCCAAAGCAGTAATTTTCATGATTGTGGTAATGATTATTTCTGTTATCCAGCTCACAATTACAAAGAAGAAGGAGGTTGAAGCATAATGAAGAAGAAAAAAACAGCAAATAAAGTCATACTTATGGTCATCGGCTTTCTTCTGGCGCTGATATTTATTTCACCGATTTTAATTCTGGTGAACAGTTCGTTTAAATCATTGCAGGAAATCTATCTTGATATTCTTGCTTTGCCGAAGCGGTTTTCTTTTCAAAATTACGTAAAAGCATTTGAACAGATGGATTTTTTGAAATCCCTTATCAATTCACTTGTGATTACATGTATTTCAACCGTACTGATTATATTGATTTCATCCATGGCGGCATGGGTACTGGTGCGATACAAAACAAAGACAAGCAAAATTTTATTCTTTGCATTTGCAGTGGCGCAATTAATTCCATTCCAGTGTGTTATGCTTCCATTGGTCAATGTTATGAGTAAGCTTCATCTTATGAATCGGCCCGGACTGGTCTTTATGTATATGGGATTTGGATGTGCAATGTCCATTATTCTTTTCCATGGTTTCATTAAGAATATTCCAGTGGAACTTGAGGAGGCGGCAACCATTGACGGCTGTAATATGCTTCAGACTTTTTTCCTTATTGTAGTACCATTACTGAAGGGTATTATTGCAACCGTAGCGGTAATCAATGCCATGTGGATCTGGAATGACTTCCTGCTTCCATCACTGGTGATCAATAAAAATGGAATGCAGACATTACCGCTTCGTACCTATCTGTTCTTTGGTCAGTTTACAAAGAAGTGGGATCTGGCAACTGCAGCATTAGTCCTTTGCATGGTTCCGATCGTTGTTTTCTATCTGAGCTGTCAGAAGCATATTGTAAAAGGAATTACAGCCGGAGTTGGTAAATAAAATCGGAGGTTAGAAAAATGCAAAGAGAGTGGTGGAAGGAAGCGGTAGTCTATCAGATTTACCCGCGAAGTTTTAAAGACAGTAACGGAGATAAAGTTGGAGATATTCCGGGAATCATAGAAAAACTCGATTATCTGAAAGACCTTGGGGTGGATGTGATATGGCTGTCTCCGGTTTATCAATCGCCAAATGTTGACAATGGATATGATATCAGTGATTATCAGAGTATCATGACGGAATTTGGAACCATGGAGGATATGGAACAGCTGATTGAAAAGATGCATGAAAGAGGCTTGAAGCTGATGATGGATATTGTGGTCAATCACACATCCGATCAGCATGAGTGGTTTCAGAAAAGCTGCCGATCGAGGGAAGATAATTCATATGCTGATTATTATATCTGGAGAGAGGGAAAAAACGGAGGACCGCCAAATAACTGGGGATCATTTTTCGGAGGATCCGCATGGGAATACTGCAAAGAGAGAAATCAGTATTATCTTCACATGTTTGCGAAAGAGCAGCCGGATCTCAATTGGGAAAATCCAAAGGTCAGGGAAGAAGTCAAGCAGATGATGCACTGGTGGATGAAAAAGGGCGTGGACGGTTTTCGGCTGGATGTTATTAACCTGATCGGAAAAGACCAGCAATTTCCGGATGGCAGAATGGAAGATGGGGAAATCTACGGGGATATGGTTCCGTTTACCCATAATATGCCGCAGGCGCATCAGTACATAAAAGAACTGAACCGCGACGTGTTTTCTAAGTATCCAATGCTCACAGTCGGAGAGACGCTTGCAACAACGGTGGAAGATGGAAAGAAATATTCTGGTTTTCAGGAACATGAACTGAATATGATTTTTACCTTTGAACATATGTATGTAGATAATGGCCCGAATTCCAAATGGTCCAATGAAAAATTTCAATTAACAAAACTAAAATCCATCATGAACCGCTGGCAGCTGGGACTTCAGGGAAATGCATGGAACAGTCTGTATTGGAATAATCATGATCAGCCAAGAGTGGTATCAAGGTTTGGAAATGATAAAAAGTATTGGAAAGAATCTGCAAAAATGCTTGGAACATGTCTGCATATGATGCAGGGAACCCCGTACATTTATCAGGGCGAAGAAATTGGCATGACAAATATTTATCTTGATTCCATTGATGAATATGAGGACATTGAAACGCTTACAGCTTATTATCAGCGGACCAAAAAGATGGGAGAAGATCCGGACTATATGTTCTCATGTATTCAGAAAAAAAGCCGGGATAATGCAAGGACGGCGATGCAGTGGGATAGCAGTGAATATGCCGGTTTTGGGGAAAATGGCTGCTGGTTTAAGGTAAACCCGAATTATAAAGAAATCAATGCAGCAAGCCAGGTGAATGATCCGGATTCCATCTACAGTTATTATAAAAGGCTGATCCGGTTAAGAAAGCAATATCCGATCATTGTATATGGCGATTTTACCCCGCTGTTTGAGGACAGCGAAGAAAATTATTGCTATATAAGAACTTTATCCGATGAAAAACTTCTTGTGTTATGCAGTTTTTCAGAAAAGGAGCAGGTGATTTCGTTGCCGGAAGAATTCTGTAACCGGACAGCAAAGCAGTTGATCGGTAATTATTATTCACAGAGCTGTCTGGTAAGCGATATAAAGACAGAACAAGCAATCAGACTGGCACCTTATGAAGCGAAAGTTATTTATTTTAACTAATAAAATTTTAAGGAGGAAGTAACAATGAAAAGAAAATTAGTGAGTGTAATTTTATGTGGGACGATGGTTTTTGGCATGATGACAGGATGCGGCAGCAGTGGGGATGCAAATAGTGACAGTGGTAAGATAACCATTAATCTTTATCAGAACAAATCAGAGATGGCAGATCAGTTACAGGCAGCAGCAGACAAGTATTCGGAAGAAAATCAGAACGTAAAGATCAATGTTGAGAGTATTCAGGGAAATGATTACAACACAAATCTTAAGGCTAAGCTGATGAGTGATGATTCCGTAGATATCTATGCATTGGGTGATAACATTACCAATATGACAGATTATGTTGAAGATTTAAGTGATCAGCCTTGGGTAGAAAATGCAGTAGATAATAGTTTGGATGATGTGACATTGGATGGAAAAGTTTATGGCATTCCGGTCAGTGTTGAAGGGTATGGTCTGGTATACAATAAGGAAATCTTTAAGGATGCAGGAATTGATGCTTCAACATTAACAAGCTATGATGCGATCGATCAGGCATTTGCAAATCTTCAGGAGCAGATTGATTCTGGAAAATTAAAGGATAAGTATCCACAGCTTGAGGCGGTTGAAGAATATGCTGCAAAAGAGTCATGGATTCCGGGACTCCATACGTTAAATGGTCCATTATCATGCGAATATAAGAGCGCAACAGAGTTAAGAAATTCAGATGAATTAGGATTGAAATATGCAGATTCCTTAAAAGCATTGGTTGATCTTGAGACAAAATATACGACATCCAAAGATGATTTATCAAAGTTAAACGCAGTAGACTATTCTACAGAAATCGGTGGAGGTTTGGCTATTGAGCGTGTTGCTGCTGTACAGCAGGGCAACTGGATTGGACCTGAACTTATGGGAATTGACAAAGATATTGCAAATAAGATGGGAATGCTTCCACTTCCGATCAAAGGCGTAAAAGAAGATTGTATCCCTGTTGGAATTTCTATTTATTGGTGTGTCAACAGTCAGTCTGATGATAAAGTAAAAGCTGCATCAAAGGATTTCCTGAATTGGTTATTCCAGTCAGAGGACGGAAAAAAGATTGTAGTAGAAAATCTTGGATGTGTGCCGGCATTTAAAAATTATGATGGCGTAGAGATTTCAGATCCGCTTTCCAAAGAAGTAAAGCGATATATAGATGAGGGAAAAACAACTTCATGGGTAATGGGTGGTTTCCCTTCCGGATATGAAACAAAGGCAGCAGCAGACTTCCAGGGATATTTCAGCGGGGAGTATACATTTGACGAGATGGTTGAGCATCTGAAAGCAGATTTCAAGGATTTAAAGAAATAAAAATAAAAGTAAAAGTAAAAACAGGAAAGGCGGGCATTCACAGTTTTTGTGGATGCCCGATCTGTCTCTTATACACATCTCCGAGCCCACGAGACTAAGGCGAATCTCGTAT
>URSS01000042.1 GCA_900550545.1 uncultured Lachnobacterium sp.
AATGACCATAGCAGTAGACTTTGACGGTACTATTGTTGAGCACAAGTATCCGGCAATCGGCAGGGAGTTGCCGTTTGCCATTGAGACATTGAAAAAATTGCGTGACGAACATCACAGGTTGATTCTATGGACAGTGCGTGAAGGACGTCTGCTTGACGAGGCTCTTGCCTTTTGCCGTGATCGCGGTCTTGAATTTTATGCCGTGAACCGCGACTATCCGGAGGAGGAGAAAGGGCGTAACAATCATTACTCACGCAAGCTCAAAGCCGATCTTTTTATAGATGACCGCAACTTGGGAGGCCTTCCCGATTGGGGTACTATTTATGGAATGATTCATGACGGAACCACTTTTTCGGATTTGATACGTAGTGCCGGTGAATCTCCTGTTTCGGAGAATCTCGGCAGAGGCCTTTTCTCGCGCCTGTTTGGCAGATGATTGAATAATAAATGAAAAAACTGATATGAAGACTTTAAAGAAACTATTATTGTTTGTTGTGGCGTCCGCCTTGTTGGCAGGCTGCACCTCCTATAAAAATGTACCTTACATGCAGAATCCCGAGGTCGTGAACAGTTACAGGGAAGATCTTCCCCTTTATGATGCAAAGATTATGCCGAAAGATCTGCTGAGTATAACTGTGAACACGAGTGACCCTCAGGCTGCCGCTCCTTTTAACCTGACGGTACAGACTCCTCTGAATGCAGCCCTGACCAATATTAATACTACCACACAACCCACTCTCCAGCAGTACCTGGTAAATAACAAGGGTGAGATAGATTTCCCCGTTATCGGTCGTCTGAAGGTAGGCGGCCTTACGAAAAACGAGGCGGAAGATTTGATCCGTGAGCAATTGCAGCCCTATCTGAAAGAGAGCCCTATCGTTACAGTCCGTATGGCAAATTACAAAATTTCGGTATTGGGAGAGGTGAACCGTCCGGGTACTTTTACCGTAGGAAATGAAAAGGTAAATATCCTTGAAGCCCTTGCCATGGCGGGAGATATGACTGTTTATGGCGTCCGTGACAATGTGAAACTGATTCGTGAGGATGCAAAAGGCAAGCGTGAGATTATCAATTTGAATCTTAATAATGCAGAGCTGGTTGTATCTCCCTATTACTACCTGCGCCAGAACGATATCATCTATGTAACGCCCAATAAGACAAAAGCCAAGAACTCGGACATTGGCAGCAGCACCAGCATGTGGATCAGTGCTACATCCATTTTGGTATCTCTTGCAAGCCTTCTGGCAACCATCTTGAAATAAAACTCATAAATATAATTGTTGATTACAAACTGTTGATATGACTGACGAACAGAAGAACACCCCTTCGGGTACCGAGCAACGTGAGGAGAACGTTGATCTTTATGCCTTGTTTTTTAAATATTTTGCCTATTGGCCGTGGTTTGTAGCCAGTGTGCTGGTTTGTATTATATCTGCTTTCATCTATCTCCGCTATCAGGCCCCCGTCTATAATGTTGATGCGGCCGTACTCATCAAAGAAGGTGACAAGAAAAGTGGAAGCAGCAATAATCCTATGGGAGCCCTTCAGGATCTGGGTATGTTCTCCATGACTAACAATTTTGACAATGAGGTGGAAATCCTGAAGTCAAGAACCTTGATTAAAAAGGTGGTGAATCATTTGAATTTGTATATTTCAGTGGCTGAGGAACGTATGTTCGGCTATAACACTCCTTTATATAAGTCCACTCCGGTAAAAGTTTATATGACTCCTGAAGAGGCAGACAATCTGGAAGAAGGAGTCGAGCTTCATCTAAAATACACCATGAATGGAAAATTGGATGTAAAAGTGGAATATATGCTTGACGAGGAGAAGCAGGAGGCTGAGGTAAGTTTTGACAGTATTCCGGCTGTTTTCCCCACTCCAGTAGGAGTTTTCAGTTTTACAAAGAATGACTCGGTCCCGCCTTTGGAAGAAGATATGAATCTGGTGGCATACGTTAATTCTCCTACAGATGTGACGGAAAGTTATGTAGAGAATTTGTCAGTGGAACCCACTTCGAAGACTACCACAATTGCTGCCATCAGCTTGCAGAATACGGTAAAGCAGCGCGGTATCGATTTCATCAATTGTTTGGTTGACTTTTATAATCTGGACGCGAATGACGAGAAGAATGAAGTGGCTCAAAAATCTGCAGAGTTTATAGACGAACGTATTGGCATTATCAATCGGGAGTTAGGTACTGCCGAAACGGAACTTGCCGATTTCAAGCAACGCTCCGGATTGACCGATTTGACCAGCGATGCCCGTCTGGCTTTGGAGGAGAGTTCGAAATATGAACAGCAGCTGACCGAGAATGCTACCCAGTTGAGACTGGTGGAGTCTTTGCGTAATTATGTGAACAACCCGAAGAATGCAAACGAGGTGATTCCCGCTAATGTAGGGTTGCAGGATCAGAATTTGGGTTCTATCATCAACCAATATAACACGATGCTGATCGAACGCAAGCGTTTGCTTCGTACCTCTTCCGAAAACAATCCTGCGGTAATCAATATCAATACGGGCATCGAGTCCATGCGGCACAATGTGCAGACTACCGTGAACAGTGTACTGAGAGGGTTGCAGATAGCGCAGTCCAACCTTGAACGTCAGGCACGGAAGTTTGAAGGCAGGATCAGCAGTGCGCCGCAGCAGGAGAAAGAATTTCTTACTATCTCCCGCCAGCAGGAAATCAAGGCGACCCTTTACATTATGTTGCTTCAGAAGCGTGAGGAAAACGCAATAACCCTGGCATCCACTGCTAATAACGGACGTATCATCAAAGCTGCTCTTCCTAGTAAAAAGCCGGTTTCTCCTAAGAAGATGGTTGTTATGTTGGCCGCTCTTGTATTGGGTATGGGTATTCCTGTAGGTCTTATTTATTTGAAGGATTTATTAAAATATAAGATAGAGAATGCCGAGGATGTGGAGAAGATAACGGATGTTCCTATTTTGGGTGAACTTCCTTTAAGTAAGAAGCCGGAGAAAGGTGCCATTGTGGTTCAGGAGAATCAGAATGGTATGATGGAGGAGGCTTTTCGTGGTCTGCGTACCAATATGTTGTTCATGCTTGGTGCCAGTCAGAAAGTGGTGCTTTTTACATCCACACAGCCGGGTGAAGGTAAATCTTTTATTGCTGGCAATACGGCAGTCAGTCTGGCCTATATGGGTAAGAAAGTTGTTATTGTGGGTTTGGATATCCGCAAGCCTGGGCTGAACAAGGTTTTTAATCTGTCCCATCGCACGGAAGGTATTACCAATTATTTGGCTGATCCCGAGCATACCAATCTTTTTGATATGATACAACATTCGGATGTAAGTCCTAATCTTGATATTCTTCCGGGTGGTCCTATTCCTCCCAATCCTACAGAGTTGATGGCGCGTACGGTGCTGGAAGATGCAATAGAGAAATTGAAAGAGCGTTACGATTACATTATTCTTGATACGGCTCCTATTGCTATTGTGACCGATACTGCTATTGCCAGTCGTGTGGCTGATATGTGCGTGTATGTGTGTCGTGCAGATGTTACTCCGAAGTTGGGGTATCAGTATATTAATGTGCTGCGGGATCAGAAGAAATTCGATAAATTGGCTACGGTTATTAATAGCATTGATTTGAATTCAAGAAAGAGTGGCTATGGGTATGGTCATAAGTATGGCTATGGATATGGTCATAAGTATGGTTACGGCTATGGATATGGTATGAAAAAATAACAGGAGATCACTTTTATAATGTGATCTGATAATAACAACCTACCATGAAAGACAAATTAGCATCCTACAACCACTTGATCGAGACCTTTGTGATTGTCACCGAGACCTTTCTTTGCGGTCTGCTATTCCTGCTTTTCAGCAAGCTGTCCAATGAGATGCAGTGGGATAGCCTGCAGGTTGGTGAAACCACCGTTCTGCAAGTCATGCTTACACTGATGTTATGTTACGCCCTTTGCGTCGTAAGCACTCAATGGCTTCCTTGAGCTTATAAAAAAGAAATATGACCTAAGTAAAAATAAAGATAGGCGGAAGTATATTTATGACATTTGGGACATTATAGGAAGTAAGTACTCAATTTAGGCAGGTACTCAATTTATAGCTATAAATTAAAAGGCTTATTTTCGCTGCAATCAAAATTTAAGAACTAAAGAATATCCGTGTGTCATTTTTAACAAGTGATTGTGAATTTGAAATGCTTAAAGGAGTTGTCACATCTAACGAAACGGCTTTCAAAACAGGCAAAAAAGACACATACCATTATTTGAATGATTTTCAAGAATAATTAGAGGATTTTTTTATATAGACCCCATAAAAACAACTCGTTGGAATATGATAAGAAATGACTTTTTAACCACTGTAGAAAAGATTAATTGTCAAAATAAATAATAAAGTTAACATGTTAATTTGCAAATGAATTTATTCAAATACATGGTGACAAATAATGAAAAATCCGGCAGAAAACAATAAGCGTGTAGCCAAAAACACGTTGTTCCTTTATTTCCGTATGATTCTTATCATGCTGGTTACCCTTTATACGTCAAGGGGCGTGCTGGCAGAATTGGGTATTGATGATTATGGCATTTACAATGTTGTAGGAGGAGTGGTTTTAATGTTCTCTTTCCTGAACAGTTGCATGTCTACCGCTACACAGCGTTTTCTTACATTCGAGCTTGGTCGAGGTGATACGGACAAATTAAAAAATGTGTTTGCTGCAGCCTTAAACATCCATATAGCTATCGGTATTTTAATAATATTTCTGGCCGAAACGATTGGGCTTTGGTTTGTCAATGAAAAGCTGGTCATTCCTGATAACAGGATTGCTGCAGCCAATTGGGTCTATCAGTTTTCCATATTGACTTTTTGCATCAACATCATTCAGGTGCCGTATAATGCAGTCTTAATTGCACATGAAAAGATGAATGTATATGCGTACATAAGCATATTGGAAGCCTTATTGAAATTAGGCATAGTCTATTTGCTTGTAATTGTATCGGCGGATAAGCTTATTGTCTATGGAATGCTTGTCTTTGCTGTGCAATTGATTATACGGATTGTCTATCAGATGTATTGCAGGAGACATTATGAAGAGAGCAGGTTTAAACTGTTTTGGGATAAAGCTCTGTATCAACAAATGTCTGGCTTTGCCGGATGGAATCTGTTCGGCAGTGTGGCATGGCTCGTGCGTGATCAAGGGACCAATATTGTCCTCAATCTTTTTTTCGGTCCTGCAATTAATGCTGCTCGTGGGGTGGCATCCCAGGTCTCAAATGCCGTTATGGGGTTTATCTCTAATTTTCAAGTAGCATTAAATCCCCAGATTACCAAGGATTATGCAACCGGAAATATAACCGGAATGGAACGGCTTTCTTATTTAGGGATAAAGTATTCTTTTCTGATATTGTTTATGATGGCATTTCCTCTTTGCTTGAACATTGATTACGTGTTGCATTTATGGTTGGTCGATGTGCCTGACTATGCTGCTTTATTCATTATATTGATAATGATAGATGCATTGTGTGGAACACTTTTTGGGACTCCTTTTATGACATCTTTGTCAGCAACGGGGTGGATACGGAACTACCAAATTGTTGTAAGTTGCATCATATTGTGCATTTTTCCGATCGGGTATATTGCATTGAAGTTCGGCTGTAGCGCATCATCGGTGTTTTATATTTCAATATTCTTCACACTCATTGCAGGTTTTGTTCGTTTTCTGTTCTGTCGGAGTCTGATTGGCTATTCATTGAAGAAACTTATAAAGGATGTTTTATCTCCTGTAGCCGGAGTGACGGTTCTTTCTTTGCCGTTGCCTGTTTTCATAAAATATCATTTCCTTGAAGCTCAAACTCTTGGTAATTTCATTTCACTATGTATAATTACCGCTATTGTCACTATGACCATTTCATGGTTTATCGGCTTGAAAAAGACTGAAAGGAATACGCTTATTTCCGTCGTAAAAAACAAACTTCATAAAAAATGAAATTGATTTGTGAGAAAGAGTTATGTACGGGATGTGGACTGTGCGCCGCAAGGTGTCCCAAACATTGCATATCCCTGGTTGCTGAAGAATTGGGACATCTTTATCCGTCCGTTGATCAGAAGAAATGCATTGATTGTGGGCTTTGTCAAAAAGCATGCCCATCGTTGCATGATACGGTATGTCTGTATCCGTCAGTGGCATACGCCGCATGGTCGAAAGACGAAGAAGACTATAGAAGCAGCACTTCCGGCGGTATGGCTTCTGTATTGACTCATTATTTTTTAGCCAATGTAGGTATCGTTTATGGATGCACTGTAATACCGGGCATTGAAATTAAGCATATCCGCATAGATAATCTTAAAGATGCATATAAATTGAAAGGCTCTAAATATGTGCAAAGCAGTATCGTTGATGTCCTGTCACAAATTAGACAAGATGTAAAAGATGGAACAAACGTATTATTTATCGGGACACCTTGTCAAGTGACAGCTGTCAAGCGAATGTATGAGGAACAACCTGATAATCTTTTCTTGGTAGACCTTATTTGTCATGGGGTGCCTTCAAATAAATGGTTGGTTGACTATATAGCAAATACTCTCAAAATAAAAGCAGATAAAGTTTCTAGCATTGGTTTTCGGTTATTTGAAGCTTTTAGTCTATGTGTATATAATGATGATAGGTTGATTTATAAGTCCGGAAATCTATGGACACACCGTTATGAAGATTTATATTATAACACTTTTATTGACGGTTTTACCTATCGAGACAGTTGTTTTAATTGTCATTATGCCAAACCGGAAAGAGTATCTGATATAACTATCGGAGATTTTTGGGGATTGGGTAATGAAACTGACGATAATTATATTCCCAAACATCCGTATGGCATTTCCTGTGTTCTTCCTCTTACAGAAAAAGGTAAAAGACTCATTTCGATTGTAAAGGATAAGCTGAATATTTACGAACGTCCAGTTACGGAAGCCATAAACGGTAATGACCAGCTCAGATTTCCCAAAAAGAAAAATCTAAGAATAAAGTTTTTTAGAAGAATCCATAAATACATAGGAGTAGATGCTGCCTACAAACTATGTGTTTGTGATAAGATTGTAAAATATAAGATTAGAAAAATAATAAGATAGTAGCATTATAATATGGAAAATAGAAAAAAGAAATGTGGTATCGTTACATTTCATAGCTCACATAATTACGGCTCTGTTCTACAGGCTTATGCCATGGTAAGAGTCATGCAGAAAATGGGACTTGATGCAGAACTGATAGATTTTCGCCATCCCAGAACAACAGATATGTATGAGTGGAGACTATGGTCTACGTATAAAAACTGGAAATGGAATTTGCGAGAATTGGTATTGCGTGGCTTATTCAGTTTTGGGAAAAAACGGGAACAGGTATTCTCTGATTTTATTGAAAATGTGCTGAAAAAATCCAAAAGGGTAAAAGATAAAAATGATATACCGGATATCTATGATATTTTAGTTTGTGGCTCGGATCAAATTTGGAATCCAAAGGCATCTGGTGAAAACGACCCTATATATTATCTTGATTTTGGCACGACTACTTGTAAATTCTCATACGCTGCGAGTTCCGGTTCGGTCAGATTTGGTGATGAAAATCCTGAACTGTTTAAAAAGTATTTGCAAAACTTGAAATCAATCGGTGTAAGGGAGCGATTTATGCAGGAATATATTAAAGAAGAATTGGGATTAGTATCAGAGATTAATCCGGATCCTACTTTTTTATTAAATGCCTCAGAGTGGTCAGAAATAGAAAAACCATATAAAGGATTACCTGATAATTATTTATTGATTTATACAATAAAAAGACCGAAAGAGACGATAAATTTTGCGCATCAGGTTGCTGTTTCTTTAAATTTGCCAACTGTACAAATTTGCAATGATAGAGACTTGAACGCATTAATGCATAAAGATGTTGATTATAGATTAATGAATGTTTCTCCACAACAATTTTTATGGCTGTTTCATCATGCTTCGTTTATCGTAACAAACACATTTCATGGTAATATGTTTTCTGTGATTTACCGAAAAAACTTTGTTCATTATGGAATAAATTCAAGTGATACAAGAATCTCTACGTTACATGATGAAATAAGACTGAAAAACAAAATCGTTTCTTCATTCGAAATAGATCAAAGGATTATTGATTACAATTTAATAGAAGAAAATGTTGCATATTATTGTAAATGTGGATTGAATTTCATTCAAGCTAATATAAATGATGATTAAATCGTTTAATCATATCTTTTATAAACAGTAGTAAAAACGTTTAAGTGTACCTATTATATACAATGAGTTATCAACTGATTTCTTTAGTTTTTTACAATTTGATCTTATTATTCCTTTTGTTTGTTTGGATTAAAACAAAAGGGTGGCAGTTAAATGGCACATTATATATTCTATTCTTTTTGTTATTTTCAGGAATAATTTCTGCTTTTTATTGGAATGTTTCAAATGGAACTATTCGTAATTATTCTAATCTGACGCTAATTCCATTTTTCTATTTAATCATTGGCTATCTTATAACCTTAATGCCTATAGTAAAATATGACATCACTCCTAGGAAAGAACTATCTATAACTAACAAGCAAGGTGTGTTTTTACACTATTTTACTCTTTTTTTAATAATCATTTCTTTTGAACCTTTTGGGGAGAATTTGTTGCATCTACCTTCTGTGATAGCTAATTCCGATTATGCTGCAAAAATGTATGATAGTAGAGTCGAGTATCTTTCTTTTATAGGACGAAAATTAAATAGAATTTCGACTTCTTTTGAGCTGATTTACCCTCCATTACTATTTTATTTTTTGCAAAAAAAAATAATATCAAAAAAAATCGTATATGGACTTATAATGGTAATTTTAAGTTTTTGGATTCATGAATTAGGATTAGGAGGGCGTTCTAAATTAGTGCAAAATATTTTATATTTAGTTGTTTGCTTTTTTTTGATGAGACCCTATATAAATGCTTGTATAACTAAAAAAATTATTTTATATGGAAGTGTTGTTATTGGGTTAGGAATTTGTATGGTATTGCTCATTTCTATTTCTAGATTTACAAGTATAGAAGCAGAAGGTAGCAATATAGAAAATATTTGGATATGGCTAGGACTTTATGCCGGTGAAGGAGTTCTTAATTTCAATTCTCTAATGTGGTATGTAGAAAAAAGCACTGGGGGCGATTCAACATTTATTTTTTTAAAAGATTTACTTGGACTTACGAAAGGCTCTGGGGTTGAAGACAATTGGGCAACAGTTAGCAAATTGGGGATACCTGGAAATATATTTTATACGTATATAGGATCCATTTTTGAAGACTTCAATAAAATAGGCACATTAATATTTCTTTTAGTGTTTTCTACAATTACTATCAAATTAACTAAAATAAAAAACGGATTAATAACATTTCCTCAAATAATAATATTATGCTTATGCGCAAGGGTGTTGGTTATTCCTACATTTTATACATACACTTCCTTAATGGCACAAACAAATTTGTTATGTGTCCTTTGTTTTTCTATGGTTATCTATTTAAAAAAATAATCTGCAGCTATGAAAAATCCAACTGTATCCATTATTATTCCTGTTTACAATGCAGAAGGTACTATTACACGCTGCCTAGATAGTATCATACATCAGACATATTCAAGCATTGAAGTTATAATTATTGATGACGGTAGCTCAGACTTATCAGGAAGCATTTGTGATAATTATGCAACAAAATATAATTATATACAAGTAATACATAAAAAAAATGAAGGAGTTAGTATAGCCCGTCAAATAGGAGTTAAACATTCGAAAGGATTATATTCAATTCATGTTGATGCAGATGATTACATTGATAAATGTGAAATAGAAAGAATGATGGATATAGCATTAAAATTTAATGCGGATATGGTTGTTTGCGATTATATATTAGAATATAAGAAAAATAAGTTTGTATACCAGAAAGGTATGAAGGATGCCTGCGATGCATTTGATTTTCTTAAACAAATATATAATGGAATATTCATTGGAACATTGTGGAATAAATTGATTAAAACATCACTTTACAATAATGTCATTTTTCTAAAGCAATGTAATTATTGTGAGGATGTTTATATTTTAACTCAAATACTTTCAAATAACATATCAATTAATTACATCAATGAAGCTCTATATCATTACTGTTATGATGCATCATCTTTAACACGGGAAATAAATAGAAATTATATAATAAATCGTATAATTTTTATCCAAGAAATCGAGAAAATACTTCCTTTAGACCTTGATCTCAGCCGATTTAAAGCAGGTATAAAATTGTCTATACTGAAATCTGGAGAATATACATATAAAGAATATATTAATTTATACCCAAATACAAACATTCCGAAAGAACTATTGAATAAAAGAAATTTACTGTTTTTATCAACAGCAAATTTCTTTATTGGCTATCAATTTCTAAAGATATTATTCAATTTGAAAAAAAGATTCAAATCATTTCACTTATGACAATCATCCATATCACCTATGCCTTCGGTCTTGGAGGTATAGAAACTATGCTGCGTAATATTGCGAATGAGCAAGCTAGATTCGGGTATAATATACATCTGATTGTTATCAATAATAATGTTAACGATGAGCTTCGCACAAGTTTGAATGAAAAAATCAAATTCTACTGCCTGGAAAGGCGAAAAGGTTCTAAAAATCCTCTGCATTATATTAAGCTAAACTTACTTCTTAAAAGAATCAATGCAGATGTTATTCACTTGCACTACTCATCTATTGCGAGATTCATTTTTTTATCTTCATTGGAGCGCAAGCTATGTGTTACACATCATGATGTATGTAACGGAGGAAATTTTGTAAACTTATATAGATGTAAAAGGGTTTATGCAATTTCCAATATTGTTAAAGAAGATATTTTTAAATGGACCGGTCTGAATTCAGAAGTCGTTCTTAATGGTGTTGATGTGAGTAAAATCAGATACTCTACTGCTCGTCAAGTTGATATTTTCAGAATCGTACAAGTGAGTAGACTCATGCATGAAAAGAAAGGACAACATATATTAATAAAGGCTTTTCATCAATTAATAGATCGTGGACATACTCAGTTGCACCTTGACTTTATAGGTGAAGGTGAATCTCGTGAGTATTTGGAGAATCTTGTTAATGAGTTGGGACTGTCCACATATGTCAGTTTCTTGGAAGCAAAAAATCAGTCGTATATCTATACTCATCTGTGTGAATACGACTTGTATGTACAACCATCTATTTATGAGGGTTTTGGACTAACCGTAGCCGAAGCTATGGCGGCGAAAATCCCCGTACTTGTATCGGAAAATCAAGGGCCGTTAGAAATCATAGATTATGGTAAATATGGCTATTCATTCAAAAATATGGATGTAAATGACTGCGCTGATAAGATTGAAACCTTTTTGAAAGGGCATAATAATATTTCTATGATTGAAAGTGCTTATAAAAGAGTTACGGAACTTTATAATGTGCGGATTACGGCTAAAACATATTTAGAAAAATACAAAGAATTTATAGAATCAGATTATGCTCCAGTACATTGACAATAGAATAAACTACAACTATTCCCTATGTCAGCAATGTGGCATTTGTGAGGCAGTATGTCCTAAACAGGCAATATCATTCAAGTTGTTGAAAAACGGCATACACAAGGTTGTCATTGATGACGAGAAGTGCATCAGGTGTCTGCGATGCGTAAAAAGTTGCCCTGCTAATAAGAAAGAAGGTTATGATGGATATTTCAATAACTTTTCGATTAAAAAGTATTTTTTAGGGTATAATAAGGACAACAAGATAAGGTGTGAAAGCTCGTCGGGCGGGGTGTGCAAGACATTGATTATTGAGAGCCTGAAAAACAACTTGGCTGACGGCGTGTACACGTTGAGGAAGACCGGACGTTATCCGTATGCCGAAGGCGAGTTTTACACGAAAGAGAATATACCTCGATATGATGACATTCCGAACTCGGTTTACCACTCTGTACTTGCGTGTCGTGAGGTAAAGAAAATACAGCGGTGCGAGCGTCTGATTGTTATCGGTACCAGCTGCCAGCTTAGGGCCATGAATACCATACTGAAAGGGAAGGCGAATGAGATTATCAGAATTTGTATTTTTTGCAAGCAGCAGAAGACTTTGGATTCGACCAGATTTCTCGCTAAAATTATGGGTATGGAAATCTCTGAAAATCTAAATTTCTCGATCCGTTATCGTGGGAACGGATGGCCGGGAATTGTTCGAGTGAACGAATCTGAACTGTCTTGGAATAGGGCAGCTCAGATTCCGTTCGGTAGAAGATTGTGGACTATTCCTGGCTGCAATGTTTGTGGTGACTCGTTCGGGACAAATGTCGGAGCGGACATAACCTTAATGGACCCTTGGAAAATAAGATCTGAAAACGATTTGGGTGAAACCTTAGTCATCGTACACACAGACAAAGGACTTAATCTGTTGAATAATATCTTATCGTTAAGGTCAGAACAGAAAGCATATAAAGAAGTAGCACTTGCGCTCGACTTGAAAGACATTTGGCGCAAACAGCAGCTTGTGCCGTTCTTCCGTGGCGAAAATTGTACGGAGACTGTCCTCAAGGCAGGTAAGGCTGAGCAAAGCCAGAGAAAGTTCTTGCGCTCTGTGGTTGAGACACTGCCAAGAATGCCGATTCTCTTCTACCGCATTTTATGCAAAATTTCTGACAGGCGAAATAACATATTAAAATAACGTTTATGGATATAAAAGTAATTACCCGACATGCTCCGTCTAATTACGGTTCTTTATTGCAGTCAATAGCCACAATAACGACATTGGAACGATTAGGGCATAAATGCGAAATCATAGATTACATACGCGATGACGAACACGGACTTAGTGCCGTAAAAACAAACCTTAACAACAAGCAGAGATGGTCCGGTAATTCGTTGAAGAAATTGGCATATATAGTTTTACGTTATCCTGAAGAAAAGAAGGCTGAACTGAACTTCAGAGAAATGCGCAGGAAGTATCTGAAACTGACGCAGCTATGCAGGACACATGACGATCTGAAACGTCTTGATGCCGATATATTCATGACCGGCAGTGATCAAGTATGGGGACCTACTCTCAACGGACACTATGATGAAGCTTATTTTCTCTCATTCGTAAAAGACAAAAGGAAAATAGCGTATGCGGCAAGTTTAGGCAGAACTGATTTTACGGCAAAGATACTTTCTGAATACAAAAAACTGTTGTCTTCATATTCAGGCATAGCTGTAAGAGAAAATACGGCTGTCGGGTTGCTCAGGCAGATGGACATTGAATGTGCAGGACAAGTTCTTGACCCAACACTCCTTCTTACAGGTGATGAATGGAGCAGAATGATAAAAAAAGATATGGGCGGCAAATATGTTTTAGTGTATCAGCTTCATAATAACCCTGCGTTAAGTAAATATGCAGTTAGATTCGCAGAACATGTTGGACTGCCTTTATATAGAGTGTCCCCCACTTTCCACCAAATCCGCAGGGGCGGCAAGTTTATATATCTGCCTGATCTACCTGATTTCCTGTCATACATAAAGAATTCTACTTATTTCATAACAGACTCTTTCCACGGAACTGCCTTCGCGTTGAATTTCAATAGGCAGTTTATTGAGATATTGCCAAACAATAAGACCGGAAACAGAAATCAGAGCATCTTGCAACTGACGAGGTTGCAAGACAGAATTGTTACGGATTATGCTGACTGTTCAATAAGCGAACGCATGATTGATTATGAAAGGGTTAATGATATTTTAAGAAAGGAGCGCATTCGATCTTTGGGAATACTGAAACAGCTTCTTCGTCAATAGGTTACCTCACCTGAGTAGTTACGTCAATAGCATCTTTTTATATACACACTTTATGAGCTTTGACTAGAATAAAAGAATCTTTCGACTTTTGCTGGTTTTAGTGAGCCTGTTGCAGTTTGCAAAGGGAAATGTTTCTCAAGATTCAACCTATCTGATGTTCTATGTCTCTATGTTTCATCCTCACAAGGAAGTAAAGATAAAAGTGAAATCTATCTGTTGGACCGAGATTCGAAAAAGGACAGGAAGATGAAACAGGATTTGTTAAAACAGATAGATTATAAACCTGTCTGGTTGGTTCTTGACAGGCATATACATTAGAATTTTACAGACTCAAACCGAAAAGGTTGAGTGACAATAACCGTCTAATATCTTTTTATTTAATGAAAATTCTGCAAATTAACGTCTTTAACTATCGTAAGGGTGGTTCTGAGGTCGTGTATTTCAGTACGATGGAGTTGCTGAGGATGCATGGCGAAGAGGTTGTCAATTTTGCATTGAGATGGCCTGAGAATTATCCTTCTGAATATGAATCGTATTTTCCTGAATCAAAGGAAACCCGAAGTGAACTGTTGAAGCCTGTAAAAAACATCATCAATTATTTCAATAACAGGGAAGCAGCCCGGAAGTTGGAACAGCTGATAGAGAAGGAACGTCCTGACCTGGCACATATGCATTTGATCTGGGGACAGATTACCGGTTCCATTTTGCCTGTCTTGAAGCGGCATAATGTACCAATCATATTTTCCATTCACGATTATCGCATCGTATGTCCCGCCTATACGTTCAGGAACGGGAAAGGTGAGATATGCGAGCAGTGCAGGGGAAGAAACTTTTATCATTGTGTGATCAACAAATGCACGAAAGACAGTTATCTACTAAGCGTGATGATGGCGATAGAACAATGTTACAGGAATCGCTTCTTCAATCCCGCCGAATACATTGACGGTCTTATCTATGTAAGTCAGTTTGCCAAACAGATGCATGAAAAATACATGCCTGAATTGAAGGAGAAAAGGAACATTGTCCTGTATAATCTGGCTGATAAAATACTGGATGCACCTGCCCAAAAGACAGATAGATATTTCCTATTTTTCGGAAGATTGTCCTACGAAAAAGGCGTAAAAACATTGATTTCAGCTTTTAAGGATATGCCAAATAGCAATCTGAAAATAGCAGGTACCGGTCCGCTGGAAGATGAATTGAAAGATTACACCAAATCCAACAACGTTACCAATGTGGAATTTTTAGGATATAAGTCAGGTAAAGAACTGACAGATTTGGTTGAGAACGCTTATTTCATCATAGTCCCGTCTGAGTGGTATGAGAATAACCCGATGACTATCATAGAAGGATACGCGGCAGGCGTGCCTGTTATCGGCACAAACATCGGCGGCATACCTGAGATTATAGAAGAAGGAGTAACCGGATACTTGTTCACTCCGGCCAATTCCGTTGATTTGACAAGAGTTGTGAAAGCGGCTGATTCATTACCAGCAGAACAATATTCAAACTATCAACAGAATGCACTGAGTTTTGCCAGAAAGCATTTTGACAGGGAAAAATACTATCCGCAACTGATAGGCTTCTATAATCAGCTTGTTAAGTAATACATTTTTTTCAATCCGATATTGCTCCAATAATATATTATAGTTCAACAAGTATTCCAATATAACCATTTGGGAATACTCTCTAAAATTATATTCCAATATTTATGAAGATAGCATTTGTCAGCACCCGTGGTATACCTAATAACTACGGGGGATTCGAACAGTTTGCTGAATACATTTCCGTAGGAATGGCACAAAGAGGTCATGAAGTGGTAGTCTATTCACCCAAGTTTCATCCATATCAGGAAAGCACGTACAAAGGTGTGCGGATTAAGCATATCTACAGTCCGGAAACATGGATGGGCAGTTCAGTCGGCAGTTTCTTCTATGACTTTGCATCGTTACGTGATGCTTTGAAGAAAGAAGATTTCGACATCATCTATGAGGCAGGATATACGAGCATCATTCCTGCTTACATTTGGTTCAACGTGAAAAAACGGAAACGTCCAATATTCACCACGAACATGGACGGATTGGAGAACAAGCGGTCGAAGTTCAGCCCGATGGTGAGACGCTTTCTAGACTGGGAAGAGAAGATGGCGGTGAAATACAGTCATTACCTGATAGCCGACAACATGGGTATCCATGATTACTATAAAGAAAAATATGGCAAGGAAAGCAAGTTCCTAGCTTATGGCGCAGACATACACGATGATTTTAAGGCGGAATACTTGGAGGAGTTCGGATTGAAATCGGAAGAATATTACATCCTGATAGCACGCCTTGAACCGGAAAACAACATCGTGATGGCGATAGAAGGTTATCTGCACTCCAAAGAGAACGGACGCAGACCGCTGATTGTGGTCGGCAAGACAAACACGCCTCATGGTAAAGAACTTGTAGAGAAATACGGGAACGAGAGAAACGTGGAATTTGTCGGCGGCATCTATGATTTCAAAAAGCTGGATTCAGTCCGTCATTTCTCAAAGGCCTATTTCCACGGTCACAGTGTGGGAGGAACAAATCCTTCCCTGCTTGAGGCGATGGCGGCAGGCTGTTTCATCTTTGCTCATGACAATATTTTCAACCGTGCCGTACTGAAGGAGAATGCTTTCTATTATCCTTCGGCAGACAAAGTCACTGAATATCTTAACCGTATTGACACGATTGCGGAGGGAAGCAAGATTCAATATACAGCCCGTAATATTGAAGTAATCAGGAACGAATACTCATGGGAAAGTTTGATAGATAAACACGAAAAATATTTTTATTGGTTACTTTCTCAGAAACAATAAATTGCTACCTTTGTTCATGATATCATCATGAATAATTAGGTTTTGGCAAAAAAAGAGTATAGACAACTTTCCGCACAAGAGGAAACGGCATTCATCCTAATGGTGTTGTTGGATGAAGGCAAAAGCAATTTGCCTTATAGATTGTTGCGTTGTTTGACAAGTGTACATTTTGCCAATCAATATTATTTAAAAAGACTGTTCTCCGGATACCGTTCTTTAAACTATAATTTTTATCGTGATAAATTTGAAAAGGAACAAGGTTGATTGTTGTTTTTCCTGCCTTTTGTTTTAATGAAGAAAATTTTATTTGTTTTTCTGCTGTGTATGATATGGCAGGAAGGTTTTTCTCAGTATGTGTATGGAACCACCGGACTTCTGCACATGCCTACTGCCGATATGCAACGGGATAAGACATTCCTGTTCGGAGCTTCTTATTTGGATGTGGCTGCTACTCCTGCCCATTGGAATTATCATACGTTTAATTACTACATTAATATCACCATTTTTCCTTGGCTCGAAATCGGATATACTTGTACCTTGCATAAGGCAGAACACGGTAGTACTTATTTCCCACCTTCCGTTTGGGGGAAATATTGTAACCAGGACCGACAGTTTTCAGGGCGGTTGCGTATATGGAAGGAAGGGTGGTGGAAAGAATGGACTCCTCAGATTGTATTGGGTGCGAATGATCCAAGTACCAATGATATATTAGGAAATTCTGATAAAGATGATTATGGCATTGGTGGAGTAGGAGAGATGGGTAATGGACATTGGAACCGATATTATATAGCTGGTACTAAGCATTTTTATTTCAAAAATAGGGGAGAGCTAGGCATTCATGTTGCTTATTTATACAATAAACGGAAAGACTATCATTTAAACGGTCCGGCTGTTGGAGTAAATTTTCATTTTTATCTATCGGGTACAAATTTCTTTGTGAAGGCATTAAACAATCTTAATGTAATGGCTGAATACGACAGTCGTACCATAAACTGTGGGTTAAAATATAGTTTTTGGAAAGATTATATTAATGCTGTGGTAGAAATGACAGAATGTAAGCATTTGTCAGGCGGAGTGATATTTAAAGTACATTTAAAATAACAAACACTATAACTTATTCGTATGAAAGGAATTGTTCTCGCCGGTGGTAGCGGTACCCGTCTGTACCCCATCACCAAGGGAGTAAGCAAGCAGCTTCTCCCCATCTTTGACAAACCGATGATTTACTACCCTATTTTAGTCTTGATGCTGGCAGGCATCCGTGAGATTCTGATTATATCCACTCCCTATGATCTGCCCGGCTTTAAGCGTCTTTTGGGCGATGGATCAGACTATGGTGTGAAGTTCGAGTATGCCGAACAACCTTCTCCCGATGGTCTTGCACAAGCCTTTATTATCGGAGAGAAATTCATTGGTAATGATTCTGCATGTTTGGTATTAGGCGACAATATCTTCCATGGTAACGGTTTCAGTTCTCTTCTTCGTGAAGCCGTGCGTATGGCGGAAGAAGAACAAAAAGCCACTGTATTCGGTTACTGGGTGAACGATCCGGAACGTTATGGTGTGGCAGAATTTGATGCGGAAGGTAACTGCCTGAGCATCGAAGAAAAACCGGAACAGCCCAAATCAAATTATGCAGTGGTGGGCCTCTATTTTTATCCCAACAAAGTAGTGGAAGTGGCCAAGAACATCAAACCTTCCGCACGTGGCGAACTGGAAATAACGACAGTGAACCAGCGTTTTCTAGAAGATCGTGAACTGAAAGTACAGACGTTGGGACGCGGTTTTGCCTGGCTGGATACGGGGACGCATGATTCATTGGCAGAAGCTTCGACTTATATAGAAGTCATTGAAAAACGTCAGGGTTTGAAAGTGGCTTGTCTGGAAGGAATTGCTTATCGCAAGGGCTGGATAACGGCAGATAAGATGCGTGACCTTGCCAAACCGATGCTGAAAAACCAATACGGTCAGTATCTGCTCAAAGTGATTGATGAAGTGGAACGTACAGGCAAAGAAAATCTAGATTAAGATATGGAGGTTATAAAAACAGGAATAGAAGGTGTGGTGGTCATTGAACCGCGCATCTTTAAAGATGAAAGAGGCTATTTCTTTGAATCTTTTTCTCAACGGGAGTTTAATGAAAAGGTGATGCCTGTCAATTTTGTACAGGATAATGAGAGTATGTCATCGTATGGCGTGATGCGTGGGTTGCATTTTCAGCAAATGCCTTATACGCAGAGCAAGCTGGTGCGTTGTGTAAAAGGTGCCGTACTTGATGTGGCGGTAGACATCCGCAAGGGAAGTCCTACATACGGGCAGCATGTTGCGGTGGAATTGACGGAGGAGAACCATCTCCAATTCTTTATCCCCCGTGGATTTGCCCATGGTTTTGCCGTATTGAGTGAAATAGCGGTTTTTCAATATAAGTGCGATAACTTCTATGCACCGCAAGCTGATGGTGGCATTCAGCTGCGCGATGAAAGTCTGGGTATTGATTGGAAAATACCCGTTGCCGAGGCCATTTTAAGTGAGAAGGATTTGAAACATCCTTTGTTGAAAGACTATGACTCTCCGTTTGACTACACTATTAATCTATATGAATGATGAATATACTTGTTACAGGTGCCAATGGTCAACTTGGCAATGAGATGCGCAGGGTGTCGTTAGACAGCCGGAATCGTTATCTCTTTACAGATGTAAATGAACTGGATATCACAGATGCGACAGCTGTCTGTAATATGTTGAAAAAGGAGCAGATAGATGTGATTGTAAATTGTGCTGCTTATACGAATGTAGACAGGGCGGAAGATGATTTTGCTATGGCCGATTTGCTGAATAACAAAGCTGTGGAGAATTTGGCTGTTGCTGCCGCAGAAACAGGTGCCACGCTTATTCATGTATCTACAGACTATGTGTTCCGAGGGGATAAAAACATTCCTTGCCGTGAGTCTTGGGAAACTGATCCGTTGGGTGTCTATGGAAAAACCAAACTGGCGGGCGAACAGTCTTTGGTAAAAGCAGGATGTAAATATCTTATTTTCCGCACAGCTTGGCTTTACTCGCCTTTCGGTAAGAACTTCGTGAAAACCATGCGGCAATTGACTTCAACAAAAGATTCACTGAAAGTGGTTTTTGATCAAGTAGGCACTCCTACTTATGCCGGAGATTTGGCTGCTTTGATCTATAACATAATCGAAGAGAACTTGCTGGATCGTCAAGGTGTCTATCATTTCAGCAATGAAGGGGTATGTTCTTGGTATGATTTTGCGAAGGAAATTTGTGAATTGAGCGGAAATAATTGTGACATACAGCCTTGTCACAGCGATGAGTTCCCCAGTAAGGTGGAACGTCCTCATTTTTCGGTGCTGGATAAAACAAAAGTGAAGGAAACTTTTGGTATCACTATCCCTTATTGGAAAGATTCTCTAAAGAAATGTATGCTAGAATTGGAAACTCAACAATAACTAATTAAAACAATATTTTAAATTATGGATTCATTTAAACGCAATATAATCATTACCGGTGGTGCCGGTTTTATCGGCAGCCATGTGGTACGTCTTTTTGTAAACAAGTATCCGGAATACCGCATTATAAACTTGGATAAACTGACTTATGCCGGTAATCTGGCCAATTTGAAGGATATAGAGGACAAACCGAACTATATTTTTGTAAAAGCGGATATTTGTGATTTTGGAACCATTCAGGAATTATTGGTGCGATATCAAGTGGATGGTATTATCCATCTTGCCGCCGAGAGTCATGTGGACAGAAGTATCAAAGATCCGTTTACTTTTGCACAAACCAATGTGATGGGTACATTGGCTTTGCTTCAGGCAGCCAAGTTGTATTGGGAATCCCTGCCGGAAAAGTATGAGGGGAAACGTTTTTATCATATTTCTACCGATGAAGTATATGGGGCATTGGAATTTGACGGGACTTTCTTCACGGAGGAAACCAAATATCAGCCTCATAGTCCGTATTCTGCAAGTAAGGCAAGTAGTGATCACTTTGTTCGTGCTTTTCATGACACATATGGTATGCCTACCGTTGTAACAAACTGTTCTAACAATTATGGTCCTTATCAGTTTCCGGAAAAATTGATTCCGCTTTTTATCAACAATATACGTCATGGAAAACCATTGCCGGTATATGGTAGGGGAGAGAACGTACGCGACTGGTTGTATGTTGTGGATCATGCCCGTGCTATTGATCTTATTTTTCATCAGGGCAGAACAGCGGATACATATAATATCGGTGGTTTCAATGAATGGAAGAATATAGATTTGATAAAAGTAATAATCAAAACCGTGGATCGTTTGTTGGGAAATCCGGAAGGCACTTCAGAGTGTCTGATAACTTATGTGACCGACCGCAAAGGTCATGATCTCCGCTATGCGATTGACAGCAATAAACTGAAGCACGAATTAGGATGGGAGCCTAGTTTGCAATTTGAAGAAGGAATAGAGAGAACGGTCCGTTGGTATTTGGACAATCAGGAATGGATGGATCATATTACCAGTGGCGAATATGAAAAATATTATGAGTCGATGTATAAGAACAGATAATGAGAATCCCAGTTGGGGATAATACGGCATACATCTTTAAACTTACCCCCCATACCACTATGAAAGACAAATTAGCATCCTACAACCACTTGATCGAGACCTTTGTGATTGTCACCGAGACCTTTCTTTGCGGTCTGCTATTCCTGCTTTTCAGCAAGCTGTCCAATGAGATGCAGTGGGATAGCCTGCAGGTTGGTGGAACCACCGTTCTGCAAGTCATGCTTACACTGATGTTATGTTACGCCCTTTGCGCCATCCATTCAGGAGTAGTGCTTCACCGGAGGAAAGTGCATTCCCTTCAGATATGGAAACGTGTGCTCGAGAATATGTTCCTGTTTGTCCTCCTGGGCGGTCTGGTCCTTTCTGTAGGAAAGTATGCGGATATAGCCTCCCTGTTCATGCTGGAGTACCTTTTTCTCCTGTTTCTGTGTCTTGTTTCGTTCCGTTTCACTCTTCGTCTTCTCATCAGGCTTTACCGTATGAGCAAGAAACATACGCGTTTTGTGGTACTGGTAGGAAGTACGGACAACAACTTGGAAATCTACCATGAGATGTCGGGCAGTGAAGATACAGGTTATTCGGTCGTGGGCTATTTTGACGGTCAGGCGAATCCTGCTTTTCCGGTAGAATGTCCGTATTTGGGCCAGCTGGCGCAGGTACAGGAATATCTGGAGAAACATGATTATGTACATTACCTGTTCTGCTGCCTGCCCTCAAAAGACAGAGAGGTCATTGTTTCTCTGATTGATTACTGCGAGAACCATCTGGTACATTTCTTCAGTGTGCCCAATGTGCGCAATTATCTCCACCACCGTATGTCGTTCAACATCATGGGGAACGTCCCTTACCTGGGCCTTCGCCCCGATCCCTTAAGTTGGCCGGGGAACCGCCTGCTGAAAAGAACCTTTGACATAGTAGTCTCATCGGTGTTCCTTTGTACGCTTTTTCCGATTATTCTGATTGTGGTGGCGATAGTGACCGGATTGACCATGCCCGGCCCGCTGTTCTTCCGCCAGAAACGGAACGGGCTGAACGGCAGGGAGTTTTATTGTTACAAGTTCCGCAGTATGAAAGTAAATGCAGATGCCGACAGGATACAGGCCACAGAGCATGATCCCCGCAAGACTCGCTGGGGCAATATAATGCGTAAGACGAATATAGATGAGCTGCCCCAGTTTATCAATGTGCTGTTGGGGGATATGAGTATCGTGGGGCCTCGTCCTCACATGCTTCTCCATACGCAGGAATATTCAAGGTTGATCAATAAATATATGGTGCGGCATTTTGTGAAACCGGGTATAACGGGATGGAGCCAGGTTACGGGTTTCCGTGGGGAAACGAAGGAACTAAAAGACATGGAGGGCCGTATCCGTGGTGATATCTGGTATTTGGAGCACTGGAGCTTCGGTCTGGACCTTTACATCATGTACAGGACGGTGGCGAATGTCTTCCGTGGCGAGAAGAATGCCTATTAGTAAAACGGGCTGTTCTTAACGATCCTTCTCGATGAGGGTCCTTAGTAATTTAGCAGTTAAAAAACTTTGTTTTTGCAGCCTGTTATTTCCGTCTGCCGGCCGGAAATGGAACATAGCCGGCACTAATGTTAGATCAGAACCCTTGTCCTTTGTGAAAAGTGCAGGGGGAGCTCCGGGAACGAGAGCGCTTGTTCCCGGAG
>URSS01000043.1 GCA_900550545.1 uncultured Lachnobacterium sp.
GTTAGAACAGCTGGCAGAGGAAAAATGGTATTCGCCTTTTCCACAGTTTCAGACAACGCAGCGGCCGGATCGTGCAACAAATGCAATTCTTGAGGGACGCGTGATTCTTCTGTGTGATAATTCACCGGTGGCTCTGATTCTGCCGACTGATTTTAATTCGTTTCTGAAGACCAGTGATGATTATTACAACCGTTTTGAAGTTGCGACGTTCGCAAGAATCCTGCGGTATCTGGCGGCTTTTTTTGCAATGACACTTCCGGGACTGTATCTTGCAGTGACGAATTTTCATACGCAGATTCTTCCAACACCGCTTTTGCTTTCGTTTTGGGAGGCAAGAATTGGAGTGCCGTTTCCGGCAGCACTTGAGGTGGTGCTGATGGAGGTATCTTTTGAATTGTTGCGGGAGGCTGGTGTGCGATTGCCCGGAGCGATGGGAAATACAATTGGCATTGTGGGAGGTCTGATTATCGGTCAGGCGGCTGTGGATGCCAATATCGTTAGTCCGATTGTTGTCATTGTGGTAGCTTTCACTGCGCTTTGTTCATTTTCAATACCGAATGAGGAATTTGCGTTTTCTTTCCGTATTTTAAAATTTTATATGATTGCATTATGCGCATGGCTTGGCTTTTTTGGATTTCTGCTTGGAATGCTTACGGTGCTTATTCATCTGTCGCGACTGAAAAGCTTCGGCATTCCATATCTGATGCCGTTTGTGGGAGCAGATCTTACCGGGTATGCGGATGAACGCGATTCAATCTGGCGGGCACCGCTCCGCAAAATGCCAATGAGACCAATCTATGCGAAAAGGGAACAGCGGGTACGCCTGCGGGAACGGAACAGGGGAGGAAAGTAATTCATGTTTTCGGATAATAACAGGATTTCGACGCGGCAGGTCTTTCGGCTGTTCGTCTTTGATTTTATTGGTATGAGTACCCTTGTACTTCCGGGAGTGCTGGCACAGCTGAATGGATGTGATGGTCTGTTTGCCATTGCACTCGGAGGAATATTGTCGTCGGTTTATTTGTGGTATCTGGCGAAGGTTATGCGGGAGATGGACGGGGAGCTGACATCTTATATGAAAAAGTCCTTTCCTGTCTGGGTGTACGTTGTTCTGGCTGCTCTTTTGCTGATTCACTGCATCATAGAGGCAGGATATGGGGCATATGTGTTTGCTGATGTTATGAAAAAAAGCCTTGTGGGGGAGGAATCCTACACGCTGATTCTTGTGCTGATTCTGCTGGTGACGGCGTATGCCATACGTTCGGGAATCGAGAGTCGTGCGCGCGTTTATGAAGTACTTTTCTGGATTTTGTTTGTTCCATTGTTGATTATGTTTGTGATTGCAGCAAATGATGTGGATTTCTCCTATATGGGACCGTTTTTTACACATTCGGTATCTTCTGTGGCAGATGGCGGGTTCGAAGTGTTCTGCTATCTTACGCCACTGTTTCTGGTGCTTTTTTTACCGGCATATGTGAAGAAAAAGAGTCGGAAAAAGATGATTGCATCTGTGTATGCTGCTTTATGGTTTGCGGTAATTGTTCTTCTGATCATGTATATGATATTGCTTGGAAATTTTGGCGATCGGGCGCTTGGAACCATGCAGTATCCGGCAGTCATTCTTATGAGCAATATTCATCTGCGGGGTGGCTTTGTCAAGCGGTTGGATGCATTTATGATTGCAATCTGGTTTTTTACATTGTTTGCATTGGTGGGCGTGTTTTTGTTTTATGCAGAAAAGATTCTGTATCAATTGCTTCCCGGCGGGAAAAATGAAAAAACAGAAAAGACATCGGAACAGAAAAAGGGGAGAATGGACTGGAAAAAGTGGGGGACACTTGGAGGTGTTCTGGTCCTGACTTTTCTTGTGGCAGAATGGTTTTGCTATGGAGACCTGACGGAATGGTATATTGCCTATATGCGTTGGCTTGGGGTGCCGTTTCTTGTGCTTTTTCCGCTTGTGATTCTTGTTGTGGGCAAAACAAAACGAAAGCGAACTGTGGTAAATGGGATTTTGTTTGTGCTCTGCTTTGCAGGAACCATGCAGCTTGCAGGCTGCGGTGCCACGGAACTCGAAGACCGGTGTTTTCCGATGCTGGCAGCGGTGGATAAAGAGGATACACAGATTTTATTCTCTTATGGTTTTCCGGAACTGAGCCAGAAGGAGAATACAGATCTGGCAGAGGCGAAGGTCAGTGCGGCGATGAGCAGTGGAGCAAATTTTGCAGAAGCCCTGCATGTGTATGAAGGACAGCTGAACAAGGTCGCAGACTGCAATCATATGAAAGTTCTTGTGATCGGGCAGCGGTTTGTGGAGGATGAGGCACATTTTACGGAGATGCTTTCTTATTTGCGGGAAAAAGAATTGTATCCAAGAAACACGTACGTCTGTTTTACGGATACTGCCGATGATTTGTACGAGATTGAGGAAAATTTGCCGGAAGATTTAGGCTCCTACATCGAAGCATATCTGCAGAACCATGAGTCGGAAAAACAGATCCATCTTTTGAATCTTGGCATTCTGCTGGACGAACAGCTCAATCAGCGCCAGGTGTTACAATTTCCGTATCTGACGGTGCAAAATCAGGCAATTGTGTGGGAGAGCAATTATGTGATCAATCATGGAAAACCGGCAGGAAGAAAAATCATAGACGGATGAAAGACAGCATCGAAGCATGTAGCAATCGGAGATGAATCAAAAAAATGTTTAGAACTTTCAAATATGGACAGTCTTATAGTAGGCAATACATATTTGGAGGTTCGTATGAGAAAGCATAACGGAAAAAAAATAATTGGCGCAATACTTCTGCTGGGGATTCTTGTTCTGGCGGGAAACGGAAAAATGCAGCAGGCGAAAGCGGATCCACTTCAGCCGGAAATCGCCCGGAAGATTTTACGTTTTCATATTTTGGCAAACAGTGACAGCGAAGAAGACCAGGCTGTCAAAATAAAGGTACGAGATGCGATTGGAAAGATGATGGGACCGAAACTTGCAGACAGCAAAAATCTGGAGGAAACAAAAAAGATCGTTTCGGAGAATATGAACGATATTGTAGCACTTGCCGAAAAGACCCTTGAAGACAATGGATATACTTACGGTGCAGCCGCAGAACTTGCCCATGTACAGTTCCCGGAAAAAAACTATGGGGACTATACATTTCCGGCAGGAGAATACGAGGCATTGGAAGTGACACTTGGAAAAGGTGGTGGACATAACTGGTGGTGTGTGCTTTATCCGAATATGTGCTTTCAGGGAGCGGTCTACGAAGTTGTGGATGAAGAAGCAGACGAAGCACTGCGTGAAGTACTTACACCGGAAGAGTATGCAGATGTGTTTGATTCGGGAAAATTGGAGATTCGCTTCAAATTTCTTGAATATTTCCGATAAAACAGTTATGATACATAAAGAATTATAGTAAGGAGCAATCATGACAAAAGAAGTACTGCTTGCAATCCGAGGATTACAGATTGCAGAGGATGAACAAAAAGATACCGTGGAAACGATATCTCCGGGAGAATATTATTTTCGTAATGGGAAGCACTTTTTCCTCTATGAAGATGTCGAAGAAGGACAGACAAAGGTTACAAAGAATATCATAAAGGTTTCCAAAGATTATATGGAGCTGACCAAAAAAGGAATTGTGAATGTACATATGGTCTTTGAGAAGAACAAGAAGAATGTGACGTATTATCACACACCGTATGGAAGTCTGCTCATTGGCATCGATGCGTATCGTGTGGATATTGAGGAAGAAGAGGACGAGATCGTTGTGGAAGTGGAATATGAGCTGGAAATCAACAATGAGCATGTTGCAGACTGCCATATTCGCTTGAAAGCAAATCCGCAGCGAAGTACAGAATTTCACATACTCTAAAAGATATGAAAAAGAACTGCCACATTACGGCAGTTCTTTTGTGCTTTATTTCTTCTGTTTTTCTTCCTGAAGCTTCTTGTTTGCTTTGTCGTACTGTGACTGAAGCTTTGCACGAAGACTCTTTTTCTGTTTGCCCTGAGGCTTTTCTAATGGACCACGAAGACCACGTACACCGGTAATATACAGACCACTTACGGTAGCCTTGACTTCCTTCTTAACCGGAATCTCTTCGAAAACTTTTTCATCTGCGATAAAAGTCATAACTCTTGGTCCGACTTTTGCTTTTACAATTGGAAGCTTGGAACGCTGCATCAATTTGTTGGTCTGTGCCAAAACCTGTTGTGGCAGACCGGCATCTTTTAGGCGCATTCGCTTTTTGTCGATGATCAGCATGGATACGGACTGTGCTGCAGCCGCAACCTGTGCATCCTGTTCTTCTT
The DNA here is from genome assembly GCA_900550545.1 of uncultured Lachnobacterium sp. Classification (GTDB taxonomy): domain Bacteria; phylum Bacillota; class Clostridia; order Lachnospirales; family Lachnospiraceae; genus Roseburia. Next base: position 4,316 of record URSS01000043.1, read on the forward strand.
TTTTCTTTTGTGCTTTCTTGCCAAGAAAGTACAGTACAACCATAACCACGAGAAGAATGATGGCGATTATTAATAATACTCTTCCTAACACGATGGAATCCTCCTATTTTTTCTGCTAATTATTGTAGCAAAGATTTTTTCAAAAATCAACGAAGATATATAAAGTTTGTAATTTTGGGCAAATTATGGTATGTTAAATTAGTTAAGTTATAGACCCGATTGGGTGGGAAAGGATCGTATATTATTATGAAGAAAAGAATCATTGCACTGATGTTGTGCATGACAACCATTCTGGCATTTAACGGATGTGGAAAGGCCAAAACACAGGACACAGAACAGTCAACTGAAAAGGCGCAGGCAACTTACAATGGTCCAAGCAGTGCCCAGATGGACATTGATCTGGAAAAGCAGGTAAGCAAGCTTGCGGATTATAAAGGAATCGATGTTACAATCTCCGGTAACTATGATGTCAAAGATGAGGACGTGGAAAGCAATATCATGTCGCTTCTTCCATATTATGGAATTACAGGAATCGAAATCAAAGACCGTGATACGGTTCAGAAGGGCGATTATGTCAAGGTGGACTATACCGGATATCTGGATGGAGAAGCTTTTGATGGCGGTTCTGCTACAGATGTTATGCTTGATGTTGATAAGAACTACGATGTTACCAATCAGAATTCCTATATTGATGGCTTCTGTGACGGAATGGTTGGATCAAAAGTTGGTTCAGAAATCAGTACAGATGTGACATTCCCAGACAATTATAATGAGAAACTGGGCGGAAAGAAGACCACATTCAAAATCAAAATCAAAGGCATTTATGAACCAATCACGCTGGACACACTGACAGACGATATGGTCGCAGATGCTTTTTCGGCACAGAATATTTCTACAAAGAAAGATTTAAAAGAATATGTGCGCAAGGTGATGGAAAATCAGGCAAAGAATTCGAAGTCACAGGCAACTATCAACGAAGTAGAAAATTATATGATTAAGAACAGCACCGTAGATATCCCGGAGGATTATATGGATGCAAGAATGGGCGAGTATCAGGCAATGTTTGAAAGAGACAACCTGACAGATACCCAGACAATGGATGATTATCTGAAGACAAACAATACCACACTGGATGATCTGAAGAAGAGCTGGAAGACATCTCTCGAAAAGCAGATTAAGGTGGAATTTATTTTTGGACGCATCGCAGATCTTGAGGATATTCAGGTTACGGATGACGATTTCAAGCAGTTTGTAGATTATCTGGCATCTTCTGGAAACAGCCAGATGACAACAGAGTCTGAATTATATGATTACTATGGAAACGGCAATCAGGAGGATGGAAAGAAAATGCTTCGTCAGCAGTACCGCATCAACAAAGCTATTTCTTATGTGGTAGAGCAGGCAAATGTCACTATTGAGCCGGAGACAGAGTCAACAGAAAACTAAGGATTTACATTTAAATTAAGGGATTAGATTAACGGAGGAAACAAAATGGAGTTAGTAAACATCAGGGACATTTTCCGCAATACGCAGGAGTATGCCAACAAAGAAGTAACCATCGGAGGATGGGTAAGAAGCAACCGTAATTCAAAGAACTTTGGCTTTATCGTTGTCAACGATGGAACTTTCTTTGAGCCGATTCAGGTTGTCTATGCAGACGGGGTGGCAAATTATGAGGAAGTATGCAAAATCAATGTCGGCGCAGCCATCATTGTAAAGGGACAGCTCGTTCCGACACCGGAAGCAAAGCAGCCATTTGAGATACAGGCAGCAGAAGTTACCATTGAAGGAGCTTCCACACCAGACTATCCATTACAGAAAAAGCGCCATACATTTGAGTATCTGCGCACAATCTCACATTTACGTCCGAGAACCAACACATTCGAGGCAGTATTCCGTGTACGTTCTCTGTGTGCTTATGCAATCCACAAATTCTTCCAGGAGCGTGATTTTGTTTATGTGCACACACCACTGATTACCGGAAGTGATTGTGAGGGAGCGGGAGAAATGTTCCAGGTTACTACTTTGGATTTGAACAATATTCCAAAGAACGAGGATGGAAGCGTAGATTATTCAAAGGATTTCTTTAATAAGCCAACGAACCTGACCGTATCCGGACAGTTAAATGGTGAGACTTATGCGATGGCATTTAAGAACATCTATACATTCGGACCTACATTCCGTGCAGAAAATTCTAACACGACAAGACATGCTGCAGAGTTTTGGATGATTGAGCCGGAGATTGCTTTTGCAGATCTTGAGGATGACATGATGCTTGCAGAGAGCATGCTCAAGTATGTCATCAATTATGTATTGGAGAATGCACCGGAAGAGATGGCATTTTTCAACAATTTTGTGGACAAGGGACTTCTTGAGCGACTGGAAAATGTCGTAAGCAATGATTTTGCCCGTGTGACCTATACGGAGGCAATCGACATTCTTTCCAAGCACAATGATAAATTCGATTACAAAGTATCCTGGGGCTGTGATCTGCAGACAGAGCATGAGCGCTATCTGACAGAGAAAATCTACAAACGTCCGGTGTTCGTGACAGATTATCCGAAGGAAATCAAGGCATTCTACATGAAACTGAATGAGGATGGAAAGACCGTTGCAGCAGTGGATTGTCTTGTTCCGGGAATCGGCGAGATCATTGGTGGAAGCCAGCGTGAAGATGATTACGAGAAGCTGCTTGCACGTATCAATGAACTTGGGCTGAAGGAAGAAGATTACAAGTTCTATCTGGATCTGCGCAAGTATGGTTCCGCGAGACATGCTGGATTTGGACTTGGATTTGAGCGTTGCGTGATGTACCTGACAGGTATGGCAAATATCCGCGATGTCATCCCATTCCCAAGAACTGTAAATAACTGCGAATTATAATTGGCTTTTCCACATAAGATTACAGTAGAACATACGGTAGGAGGTCTTGTGTGGAAGAAAAAATGCAAAAAAGCAGAGAAAATAATACAGAAAAAGAACATCCCGGGAAAAGACCAAAAGGATATGCGATACGGTTCTTGGGCTGCTGGCTGCTAACGGTTGCGTTGGCAGCGGGGATATTTCTTATGTGGATTTATGTGTCTTTTGAGATGCGCTTGTCGGCACAGGTAATACGGGCAGGGTTGATGGCAGTGTACATTTTGCCTTGTTTTCTTGGGGCGAGGATGATACGGCGAAGCTGTCTGCCGGGAAAAATTTTCTGGGGTGCATTCCTTGGACTGGCATACTATGCACTTCTCATTCTGTTGTCTTTTCTGTGGAGAAAAACACTTGATATCGAGCAGTTACAGCTGACGATTCCGCTGATGTGCATCCTGAGTGGTATCGCGGGAACGCTCCGTCTTGGAAAAACAGCTGCAAAAACATAGAGAAATCATGGCAAAAAGCAAGAAAAAAGCTTTGCATATTAAATATGCTGTGCTATAATAGCATGGATAGACGGGTTTACACCTAAAGTAGAGAAAAAGGAGAGATTCTTATGAAGCATGTAAAGACATTAAATACAAGAAAGTTACAGAACACAATCAAAAAAGGTGGATGTGGCGAGTGCCAGACATCTTGCCAGTCAGCTTGCAAGACATCCTGCACAGTAGGAAACCAGACTTGTGAGAACTGCAAGTAAGCATTACGTGCTTGCTTGCCAGCCCGAGGCATTGCGTAAGCAATTTTATATGCCGAGGGTTATCCCGTTTTAGAGAACCAAATGAATACTCATAAACGGGAGTGAAGAAAATATAAATAAACGACCGCGTGCCTTGCGCGCGGTCTGTTTGTGTTAAGAGAGGAGAAATATTATAGTGGTTCATCAGTTTAAGAACAATGGCTATGATATTGTCTTGGATGTGAACTCCGGAGCCATTCACGTAGTTGACGATGTCACCTATGATGTGATCGCAATGTACGAGGAGCATACCAAAGAAGAAATTCTTGCGGCTCTTTCGGACAAGTATTCGGAGACGGAGATAAAAGAAGCAATGGATGAGGTGGAACAGCTTCGGGAGAACGAAGAACTGTTCACGGAGGATGTATACGAGAATCATATTATCGATTTCAAGAAGCGTCCGACGGTAGTCAAGGCGCTTTGCCTGCATATTGCACATGACTGTAACCTTGCCTGTAAATATTGCTTTGCAGAAGAAGGCGAATATCACGGCAGACGTGCACTGATGTCTTATGAGACAGGAAAACAGGCACTTGATTTTCTGATTGCCAATTCAGGCAATCGTCGTAACCTTGAGGTGGATTTCTTTGGAGGAGAACCGTTGCTGAACTTTGATGTGGTAAAGCAGCTGGTTGCTTACGGACGTGAGCAGGAGAAGCTTCATGACAAGCATTTCCGTTTTACACTCACGACGAACGGTGTTTTGCTCAATGATGACATCATGGAGTTTGCCAACAAAGAAATGGATAATGTCGTATTAAGTATTGACGGACGTAAGGAAGTTCACGATCATATGAGACCGTTTAGAAAAGGAGCCGGAAGCTATGATCTGATCGTTCCTAAGTTTCAGAAGCTGGCAGACAGCCGGAATCAGGAGCGCTATTATGTCCGGGGAACATTTACCCATTACAATACGGATTTCTCAAAGGATGTACTGCATCTTGCAGATCTTGGATTTAAGCAGATTTCGGTGGAGCCGGTTGTTGCGCAGCCGACCGATGATTATGCCTTGACAGAAGAAGATCTTCCGGTATTGTTTGAAGAATACGACAAGCTTGCTGCCGAGATGGTCAGACGAAACAGAGAAGGCAATGCATTTAACTTCTTCCATTTTATGATAGACTTAGAAGGAGGACCTTGTGTATACAAGCGTCTTTCCGGATGTGGCTCAGGAACCGAATATCTTGCGGTAACTCCTTGGGGAGACCTGTATCCGTGCCATCAGTTCGTTGGAAATGAAGATTTCCTTATGGGCAATGTATGGGATGGAATCAAGAGAACTGACATACAGGATGAATTCAAATGCTGTAATGTCTACGCAAAAGAAAAATGCCGCAACTGTTTTGCACGGTTTTACTGTAGTGGTGGATGTGCCGCAAACTCATACAATTTCCACGGAAGTATCACAGATGCTTATGATCTTGGCTGTGAACTTCAGAAGAAGCGTATCGAGTGTGCGATCATGATAAAAGCTGCTGAAGCGGAAAATTAAAAGAATAGGAAGGAAACGAAGATGAAAAAAAGTAAGGGCGTCGTAATTATTGCGGTCATCCTGGCCTGTCTGATCGGTCTTGGATACTATACGACTACAATAATGTCTGCGACAAGCACAAGTCAGGCAAAGACTGACAACAAGACAAAGTCTGAAGGCATTAAGCTTGGTCTTGACTTATCCGGTGGTGTTTCCATTACATACCGGATCGTTGACAAGAATCCGTCCAAGACGGATATCGAGGATACCGTAGCAAAGCTCGAAGAGCGTGCAGAAAGCTACAGTACTGAATATGCAGTATATGCAGTTGGTGATGATCGTATCACAGTTGAAATTCCTGGTGTATACGATGCAAACGCTGTCCTTGAAGATCTGGGAAGTCCTGGATCCTTGTACTTTATTGTACAGAAAGGTGCAGACGGTACAGACAACTATACATACGACCAGTCTACCGGCGAGTACAAGATCGCAGAAGGAAAAGATATTGATTCCTTAAAAGAAGACGGATCCATTATTTTTGATGGTAACGGTGTAAAATCTGCTACAGCAACTTACAACCAGGATCAGGCAACAGGTTCTAAAAGCCCTGTTGTAGCACTTTCTTTCAAGAAAGATGCAACAGAAAAGTTTGCTACAGCAACTGAGAATGCATACAAAAACGGTGAGACCATCGGTATTTACTATGATGATCATTTCATCAGTGTCCCAACTGTTAAAAGTGGAGCAATCACCGATGGAAACTGTGTCATCGAAGGACAGTCTGATTATGAAGAAGCGCAGCAGCTTGCTACATTTATCCGTGTTGGTGCCATCAACTTAAAACTTGAAGAGATGGAGTCAAATGTTGTAGGTGCACAGCTTGGTGGAAAAGCTCTTTCTTCCAGTGTGAAGGCGGCCATTATCGGTCTGATCCTTGTCATGCTTTACATGATCATCTGCTATGGTCTGTCCGGTGCAGTTGCATCTGTCGGCCTTGCTATTTATACAACACTCGTTGTTGCATTTATTTATCTGTTTGAAATTACACTGACACTGCCTGGTATCGCGGGTGTTATCCTCGGTATTGGTATGGCGGTCGATGCCAACGTAATCATTATCTCACGTATCCGTGAGGAGATTGCAAATGGAAAATCTGTACTGACTTCCATCAAAGAAGGTTACAAGAAAGCATTATCTGCAATTATTGATGGTAACGTAACAACCTTTATCGCAGCTTTGGTACTGATGTGGCTTGGATCCGGTACCGTTAAGGGATTTGCTTATACATTGATGATTTCCCTTGTGGTATCTATGTTCACAGCCCTTGTTGTATCACGTTTCTTAAACCTTGCACTCTATGCAGTAGGCTGCAGAAACGAGAAGTTATACGGTCGTGCAAAAGTCAGAAGAACAATCGACTTCATGAAGCATCGTGTTGTATTCTTTGCAATTTCAATTGTTATTATTGTTGCAGGTTTTGTTGGAATGATTGGCTATTCTGCATCCGGTAACAAAGCTTTGAATTACAGCCTTGAGTTCGTAGGTGGTACATCCATTTCCGCAGATTTCGGAAAAGATTATACCGTAGAGCAGGTAGAGGCAGATATCGTTCCGGAAGTTGCATCTGTAATCAATGACAATGCAATTCAGGCAAGTACAGTATCCGGAAGCAAGGTTGTAACAATTAAGACAAAGACATTGACATTGGATGAGCGTGAATCTGTAAATAAGATGCTCGTTGATAAGTTTGGTGTTGATGAATCTACCATCGAGACACAGAGTATTGGATCAACAATCAGTGGAGAAATGCGTAAGAATGCGGTTATGGCCGTAATCGTTGCATGTATCTTCATGTTGTTCTATATCTGGTTCCGTTTCAAGGATATCCGTTTTGCAAGTAGTGCGATCATCGCATTGCTCCATGATGTGCTTGTTGTATTGACAGCATATGCATTGATCCGTATTTCTGTAGGTAATACATTTATCGCTTGTATGCTTACCATCGTCGGTTACTCCATCAACGATACCATCGTTGTATTTGACCGTATCCGTGAGAATATGCATGGACTTCGTGAGCAGACGCCAGAGTCACTTGCAGAAGTTGCAAATCGCTCTTTGACACAGACACTTTCAAGAACAATCAATACATCCGTTACAACTATTGTAATGGTATTGCTGCTGTTTATTCTTGGTGTATCTTCCATCCGTGAGTTTGCATTACCACTTATGGTTGGTCTTGTCAGTGGTACTTATTCTTCTATCTTTATTGCAACCTCTTTATGGTATGTAATGAAATTACATTTCGGAAAGAATAAGCTTGCAAAAAAGAATGCAAAGAAAAATAAATAGAAGATAAAAGACAGGGGCTGTGAGAAAGAATCACAGCCCCTTATTTGTTATGGAAGCGCACATTTTATTTTCAGGAGAAAGGAAAGATATGAGCTTATTATTTGATAATATGGAATATGCGATTCTTTATGTGGTGATCATGAATATTCTGGGAGTTGCAGTCATGGGAATTGATAAGTATAAGGCACAGCATAAACTGTGGAGAATCCCAGAAAAAACGCTTTTTCTTGTGAGTATCCTCGGTGGAAGTATTGGAACCTGGACGGGAATGTATCTGTTCCGGCATAAGACGAAACACTGGTATTTTGTCTTTGGCATGCCCGCAATTCTGGTAATACAGATTGTTGTTTTATGCATTTTACAGTTCCGGTAAAATGATTTTTCTATACGAAATCCTCTGTATTGCATTACCATACAAAATCAGTTATAATCGTTGGTAACAGACGCATAGTGTGAATGAATAAAGAGTAAAGGAGAAACAATATGTATACATTAGATGATATTCAGGCAGTAGATCCTGAAATCGCAGCAGCGATTACCGCGGAATTTGACAGACAGAACAGTCATATCGAGCTGATCGCATCTGAGAACTGGGTAAGCCCTGCTGTTATGTCAGCGATGGGAAGCATTCTTACAAACAAATACGCAGAAGGATATCCTGGAAAACGTTACTACGGTGGATGCGAGTGCGTAGATGTGGTAGAGGAGCTTGCAAGGGAACGTGCAAAGAAGCTGTTTGGATGTGAATATGTTAACGTACAGCCACATTCCGGCGCACAGGCAAATATGGCAGTGCAGTTCGCAATTTTAAAGCCGGGTGATACCATTATGGGTATGAACCTTGATCACGGCGGACATCTGACACACGGTTCACCAGTCAATTTCTCCGGAACTTATTTTCATGTAGTACCTTACGGTGTAAATGATGAGGGATTTATCGATTATGATAAGGTAAGAGAGATCGCTTTAGATTGCAAGCCAAAGATGATCATTGCCGGAGCATCTGCTTATGCTCGTACAATCGATTTCAAGAAATTCCGTGAAATCGCTGACGAAGTAGACGCAGTACTTATGGTAGATATGGCACATATTGCCGGACTGGTTGCGGCCGGATTACATCCAAGTCCAATCCCATATGCAGATGTTGTTACGACAACAACACACAAGACACTCCGCGGACCGCGTGGAGGAATGATTCTCTGCAGCGAGGAAGTAAACAAAAAATATAATTTCAACAAGGCAATTTTCCCAGGAACACAGGGTGGTCCGCTGATGCATGTGATCGCAGCCAAGGCTGTATGTTTTGAGGAGGCATTAAAGCCGGAGTTCAAGGCATATCAGGAACAGATTGTAAAGAATGCACAGGCACTTTGCAAGGGATTACAGAAGCGCGATATCAAGATCGTTTCCGATGGAACAGACAATCATCTGATGCTGGTTGACCTGACACCATATAACCTTACTGGTAAAGTTGTAGAGAAGCTTCTTGACAGCGCACATATTACAGCAAACAAGAATACAATTCCAAACGATCCACAGAAGCCATTCGTAACAAGTGGTATCCGTCTTGGAACACCTGCCGCTACATCCAGAGGCTTAAAAGAAGACGACTTCGATCAGGTAGCAGAAGCAATTGCAATGCTGATCAAAGAGGGAGAGCCGGCAGTAGAGAAAGCACAGGCAATCATTAAGACATTGACCGACAAATATCCTTTACAGCCAATGCATTAATTCTTGCTTTTTAGCATGATTGATTGTATAATTGCAAAATTAGATGAGAGGTTTTATTCTCAGAAAAAAGGGTGATGTAAAGCAGACATATCTGCTTTATGCATAGGAGGAAAAATGATTGATTTAAAGTTTTTAAGAGAGAATCCGGAAGTCGTAAAGGAAAACATTAAGAAGAAATTCCAGGATCACAAGCTTCCACTCGTTGATGAAGTAATCGAGCTGGATGCAAAGGCTCGTGCAGCACAGTCCGAGGCAGATGAGCTTCGTGCAAATAAAAATAAAATTTCCAAGCAGATCGGTGCTTTGATGGCACAGGGAAAGAAGGAAGAAGCTGAGGAAGTGAAGGCACAGGTTGCAGCCAATGCAGCACGTCTTAGCGAACTTGAGGCACAGGAGAAGGAACTGTCTGAAAAGGTTACACAGATTATGATGACAATTCCAAACATCATTGATCCATCGGTTCCGATTGGAAAAGATGACAGCTGCAATGTAGAGATTGAGAAGTTCGGTGAGCCGGTAGTTCCTGATTTCGAAGTTCCATATCATACAGATATTATGGAGCGTTTTGATGGTATTGACCTTGACGCAGCCGGAAAAGTTGCCGGAAATGGTTTCTATTATCTGATGGGAGATATTGCAAGAATTCATTCCGCAGTCATCTCTTATGCAAGAGACTTTATGATCGATCGTGGATTTACTTACTGTGTTCCACCATTTATGATCCGTTCGAATGTTGTAACAGGTGTTATGAGTTTCGATGAGATGGATGCCATGATGTACAAGATCGAGGGAGAAGATCTTTACCTGATCGGTACTTCCGAGCATTCTATGATTGGTAAGTTCATTGATACCATTAACGACGAAGAAAAATTACCATATACACTGACAAGCTATTCTCCATGTTTCCGTAAAGAGAAAGGTGCTCACGGAATCGAGGAGCGTGGTGTATATCGTATTCACCAGTTCGAAAAGCAGGAAATGATCGTTGTATGCAAGCCGGAAGACTCAAAGGTATGGTATGACAAGCTTTGGCAGAATACCGTTGATTTGTTCCGCAGCTTGGATATTCCGGTACGTACCTTAGAGTGCTGTTCCGGTGATTTGGCAGATCTGAAAGTGAAATCCTGTGATGTTGAGGCGTGGTCTCCACGTCAGAAGAAGTACTTTGAAGTAGGAAGCTGCTCAAATCTTGGAGATGCACAGGCAAGACGTCTGAAAATCCGTGTAAAGGGTAAGGATGGAAAGAAGTATTTTGCACATACTTTAAATAATACAGTAGTTGCACCACCACGTATGCTGATCGCATTCCTTGAGAATAATCTGAACGAAGATGGTTCTGTAAATATTCCAAAGGCACTTCAGCCATATATGGGTGGAACAGAAAAGATTATTCCGAAGCACTAATTATTTGAGGGAGCATATGAGCAGAGCAGAGGTTTGGCGAAACGTGAATCGGTAATTTGGTTATGAAGTAACTGTTTGAAAAGGCATTTGCCTTTTTGAACGGTTACTTATTTTGTTGTTTAAAGGAAATATGTAATACAGTGAGAGATTTATTAAGACAGAAATTATTTGAGTTTGAAAATACATTTTTTTCGAAGGTGATTCGCCATGCACTTGGAATGATGATTCCGTTTGTTCTTGTAGCAGGAGTTGCTTCGGCAATACGTGATCTGCCCATTCCGGCTTTTCAAAGTCTGCTGCAGGAGTCATTGCAATGGCTGTATTTGATTTTGAATGTTGTGGGAGGGGGCTTTTCGGCCATATTTTCACTGGTTCTGGTTATCACTTTGGCATACTGTTTTGCAATGGAAAAAAACGAAAGTTTTGAATATGCAATGATGTATGTCATAGTTTCACTGGGGGCTTTTGTTTCCCAGCTCGATTGGCAGGATGGGAAGCTGAATATAACCGGATTGGGAACGGAAGGCTGCTTTTGTGCGATCTTTGTGACCTATCTGGTGTGCATGGCCTATGCGGCTCTCCGTAAAAATAAATATATTACATTACAGCGTTATACCGCGGGTGTTGGAGGCATCTGCGCTCCGGCAATACAGGCACTTTTGCCGATGACACTGATCATATTTACAGTAGGTATTGTGAATTGTATTGTGTGTGCATGGTTTCATGTGGAGGCACTGTATGAAGTAATGGATTACCTCATGCAGCGTTTGTTTGAGATTGTATCGGCACACAATTCATTTCTTTTGGGGCTGATTTATATTGTTGCAGTACAGCTGTTGTGGTTTCTTGGATTTCATGGAAGCAATGTACTCAACCCGGTGACGCAGACGGTAGCATTTACAGATGGAGCATCTTTTTTCTTAAAAAATTTTTCAGATACCTTTGTTTCCATGGGAGGAAGTGGCACTGCAATCTGTATCTGGCTGGCTTTGATTCTGTTCATGAGAAAAAAGCGGAATGGAAAACTCGCGGGAGTTGCGACGATTCCGGTATTGTTTAATATGAACGAGATACTTACATTTGGTATTCCAATCATATTGAATCCGGTATTGTTTTTGCCGTTTGTGATGACCCCGGTTGTTATGTACATGATTTCCTATATAGCGGTATGGCTTGACATTGTACCGGCTGCTTCGAATCAGGTGGCATGGACGATGCCACCAATCCTCAGTGGATATGTGGCGACCGGCAGCATTCGGGGAGCTGTGCTTCAGATTATTTGTATTGTAATTGGAGTTGGTATTTATTTGCCTTTTTTGAAATTAAATGAAGAAATTGAGACTGTTCGGGGACAGCACCAGCTTTCCCTTCTGGTGGAAGAACTCAAGGAAAAGGAAAATGATATTGAGCATCCAATGTTTTTGTTACAGGGAAACTCTGTTGGTATTATTTCCCGAACGCTATTACAGGAACTGAAGAGCGCAATACAAAAAAGAGAATTGTATATGCTCTATCAGCCACAGATCGATGCCAACGGAAAGTGCGTGGGAGCGGAGGCAAATCTGCGATGGAATCATCCGGTATACGGTATGATTTATCCACCATTGATCATTTATCTGGCAGAGGATGGAGGAATCCTGCCGGAACTGGAAGACTATATTGTGGACACGGTATGTCAGGCAATCCAGAAAGTAAAAAGCCGGTATCATTCCACATTTAAGATTTCGGTTAACTTTACAGCACATTCATTGCTTGGAGATATCGAAAGCTGTATCCACAATGCAATGAAGAAATACGATGTCCGGCCAGAAGAACTGTGGATTGAAATTACGGAGCAGGATGTACTTCTGCAAGTAGATACGGTAACAGAGAAAATGAAACGTCTGCGCGCTGCCGGACATAAGCTGCTCATTGATGATTTTGGTATGGGCCATACGTCGTTGCTATATCTGAATTCCCATACATTTGATATTGTAAAATTAGATGGATCGCTTGTACGGGATTTGTTGGTCAACGAGACGAATCAGACGATTGTGCGCTCAATCGTGGAACTGACTGACAAACTGGGAATGAGTGTAATCGCAGAATTCGTGGAAACGGAAGAACAGAAAGTAGTATTGGAAAAACTTGGATGCCTGTGTTATCAGGGACATTTGTATAGCAAACCGGTTGTGTTGGAATCTTTCATTGCTTTCTTAAATGAACATAATCAAATTTCATAAAAAACGATTGTATTTCACAAATCAGGGGTATACTATGAAAAGTGTTGATTTTGAAAAAATCAACATGCAGCGTCAGCCCCTTTGCCGAAGGCAAATTTAAATGGGCTGATGTTCCCGTAAAAGTGTTGATTTTGAAAAATTACTTTTTTTATCGTATGAAATTCCGAGATAGGAGGATCTGAATTATGAGAAAGAAATCACACATTTCATTAGCACGTTATATTGTAGCAAATACAAAAGATGAAGAGTTGAAAAAACATAAACTTTCCTTTTATATTGGAAGTATTCTGCCGGACTGCAAGCCGTCATTCGTATACAAACGACATGAAATCAGCGCTACATTTCCACTGGTCAGGAGAAATATTGCATATCTTGTAGAAGGCAAAAAGAATCATACACCAAAGAGAAAGCGTATGTACTATAAAAATCTCGGTGAGATCACCCACTATGTGGCAGATTATTTTACGTTTCCACATAATAAGACCTACCCGGGAACGCTCAAAGATCACTGCACATATGAGGAAAAACTCAAGCAGGATCTGCGCGCTTTTCTGAAGACGGAGAAAGCAAAACAGATCGGAAGAGACAAAGACCGGGATTTTACTTCGTTAGAGGATCTGTTTTCCTATGTAAAGCAGCAACATGAAGCATATCTTAAGAAACGTTCGAATGTGGAAAAGGATATCGAGCATATCGTTGTGATCAACCGGCAGATGGTCGATGCGATTTCACAGTTGTTTCATAACAATAAAAGTCATCATAAGATGGCGTAGGAGATTGACAAATTTTTATCAAAGTGTTACGATTGAACCATCGGAGTGTCAAAAGACACAATACAATCGAACACAATCTTAGGAGGAATTTTACAATGAGCGAATTTAAGAATTTAACACTTGATGTAGCTGACGGAATTGCTGTTCTTGCTATCTCCAGACCAGCAGCACTTAACGCATTAAACAGTGAGACTCTTGACGAGTTAAACGTATGCTTGAGCGAGATCGAGGCAAATGATGATATCAAGGCTGTCATCTTAACAGGTGGTCCAGACAAGAAGGGTAACGAGTTCAAGTCATTTGTAGCTGGTGCTGATATCGCCGAGATGGTTAATTTTACTGCTCCAGAGGCTCGCGCATTCGGAATCAAGGCTTCTGAGCCATTCTTCAAGTTAATGAACATGCGTCAGGTTACAATTGCAGCTGTTAACGGATTCGCACTTGGTGGAGGATGTGAGATCTCTATGGCATGTGATATCCGTATCGCAAGCGATAACGCAATCTTCGGACAGCCAGAGTGTGGTCTTGGAATCATCCCTGGATTTGGTGGAACACAGAGACTTGCCCGTCTGGTAGGAATGGGACGTGCGAAAGAAATGATTTTCACATGCGAGAATATCGATGCTAACGAAGCATACCGTATCGGCCTTGTAAACAAGGTAGTTGCTAAGGAAGAGTTAATGTCAACTGCTAAGGCTATGGCTGCAAAGATCATCTCTAAGGGAAGCTATGCAGTATCTGTAGCAAAGGCTGCAATCAACAATGGTTATGACATGGATATCAAGAACGCAGTTGAGATGGAAGCAAACCTCTTCGGTGTTGTAAATGATACACATGACAAGAAGGAAGGAATGGGAGCATTCTTAGAGAAGAGAGCTGCTACATTAACAGACTTCTAATTCATTTTGATGAATACATACGTGATGAAATCGGCATGAGAGATCTCATGCCGATTTTTTGACTGTATAGGAATTTCCTTGGGAATTCCCTATACAGCAAAAGCAAGCACACACTTTATTTATAAGGAGGCCCCTGATTGATTGACAATTTTGATTTCAAGCAAATTGTAAAACCGCTGCAGGTCTGGTTCGATGGTCATGCCCGTGTATTGCCATGGCGGGAAAATCCGACAGCGTATTATGTGTGGATTTCAGAAATTATGCTGCAGCAGACGCGTGTGGAGGCAGTGAAACCATATTTTCAGCGTTTCATCACAGAGTTGCCGGATGTAAAATCTCTGGCAGAATGTCCGGAGAACCGGTATCTGAAATTGTGGGAAGGGCTCGGCTATTATAACCGGGTGCGTAACCTCAATGCAGCGGCTGTTCAGATCATGGAGACATACGATGGGGTTATCCCGCAGTCTTATGAGGAACTGTTGAAACTCAAAGGGATTGGCAGCTATACAGCAGGGGCGATATCTTCCATTGCCTATAACCAGCCGGTTCCGGCAGTAGATGGAAACGTACTTCGCGTGATCTCCCGCGTGTGTGCGGATGATTCGGATATTATGAAACAGTCGGTCCGGACTGCAATGGAGCGGAAATTGAGAGAACTGATGGAAGGAATGACAGATGTGCTCATCCCACGCAAGTTCAATCAGGCGCTGATGGAACTGGGGGCAATGATCTGTGTGCCGAATGGGGCACCGCATTGTGAGGAATGCCCGTGGCAGGCATTCTGTGAGGCGCGTTTACAGAGTCGCATTGCGGAACTTCCGGTAAAAAAGAAAGCCAAGGCAAGACGCGTGGAAGAAAAGACGGTGTTTGTCATCCGCGATGGAGAGAAAGTTGCATTGCACAAGCGGGGGAGCAAGGGCCTGCTCGCCGGTTTATATGAACTGCCGAACTGCGAAGGAAAGAAAAGTCAGGAAGAAGCACTTGCCTATGTTAAGAAAATTGGATGCAAGCCAATCCGTATCCGGGAACTGACAGAAGCAAAGCACATATTTTCCCATGTGGAGTGGCACATGAAAGGCTATACGATTCTGATCGAGGAACCGGAACAGCCGATTGGGGATCTGGTATTTGTGGAAGCAGCGGATGCAAAAGAACGCTATGCTGTGCCGAGCGCATTTTCTGCATATTGGAATGCGATAAAGGAAAGTGTAGAACCAGAGGCATAAAAAGTTGTAAAAAAGGAGCTGTGGCTCCGGTAGATTATTTATCTGCCGGGGTCGCAGCTTTTTTTCGTGCTTTGATTTTTGTAAATTCAATAATTTCTTTTTTATCTTCTTCGGAAATCTTATCAAAATAAAAAAGCAATTCTTTTTCTAAAGTCGTATTGAACATATATTTCTTCTTATTCGCTGGATTGTTGAAAAACTCAAGATATTCTGACAGGTCGTTGCTTGATGTTGTTGGCTTGGGAGCATCGTAAGAAATGTCTCGGTCGATGTTGATCGTAAGATGCAAAAGATCGTCGATGGAAATGTTGTACAGGCCTGCCAGCTTGTATAAAGCCTCGGCATCCGGCGTTCGTTTGCCGGTCTCATAATGACTGTACGTTTGTCGGACGACTCCAAGTACTTCGGCGACGTAGTCCTGAGTGTAATTGTTTACTTTTCGTAATTCCTTTAGTTTTTGCGGAAGAAGTTTCCCTCTCATAAATGATACCACCTTTACTAACTTAGTATATTTTCACCCATAGTGTGGTTTGCGACAAAATGTAGCGAAAATAGAAATAAATGTTAAACCACGGTGATTCCAATTGGAAGATTTCGTAACATTTTGTTGCTGCACGAATTGATTATTATAGATATTGCACAAAAAATGGAATTTTATACCTACCGCAAACGGATATCTAATTGGCAAAAAGTTACAAAGTGTAGCAAAAGTGAAAATAAGAGGTTAACAAACTGTAGCGTTCAGACGATATATAAGTTACAAAACGTAGCAAACAGTTTTATGGAGGTAGCAATGCTCAAGATTTCTTTAAAAGAAGGACAATATGTAAATATCGGAGATGATATCCGCGTTGTCTATGTGGGAAGATCCGGAAGCAATGGAAAACTCATGATCGAGGCACCAAAGGAACTGCGTATCTCCAGAAGCGTGGAGGACGTGGATGGCAAAAAATATTATGCAGATCCGAAACTCTCCATCGAAGCGCAGAACGAAATCAAACAGATTTTGAAAAGAGAGCGCTTGAAAAACGGAACCCGATAATCGGTTCCATAGAAAAATACGTTAATAGGCGGGGCACACCCGGGACGCCTTGCTTATTTATAAATTGTGGTAATGCTTATTTATTATCACTTGAGTACTTTGTTTCTGCGAAGCGGAATTATCATACAAAGTGCTCTACATATGCAATGCATCATAAGGTGCATTACAGGAAATGCAAGGATACATGCATTTCGACCCTCTTGGGAAAGGACTCCCGGAGGTAACAAACATAATAACCCATCAAAGGATGGGACAAGGAGGAAAATATTATGGTAGTACAACACAATATGCAGGCGATGAACGCCAACAGAATGCTCAACGTAACAACATCAACACAGGCTAAGGCTACAGAGAAACTTTCTTCTGGTTACAAGATCAACCGTGCAGCAGATGATGCAGCAGGTCTTACAATTTCTGAGAAGATGCGTAAGCAGATCAAGGGATTGGATCGTGCTTCAACAAACGCAGAGGATGGTGTATCTTCTGTACAGACAGCTGAAGGTGCTCTTACTGAAGTACATTCTATGTTACAGCGTATGAACGAGCTTGCAGTACAGGCTTCTAACGG
>URSS01000044.1 GCA_900550545.1 uncultured Lachnobacterium sp.
CCCGACTATCTTGTGGTCACACACATGGAGCCGGATCATTCCGGCAGCCTCATGCGGCTGGCACAAAAGTACCCGGAGATGAAGATCGTGGGAAACGCGAAAACATTTACCCTGATCAAGCAGTTCTTCGGCACAGGTGCATTGTCGGAAGACCGTATGCTGGAGGTTGGCGAAAGAGATACGCTTTCCTTGGGTTTGCACCGGCTGCGCTTTCTGCTGGCGCCGATGGTACACTGGCCGGAGGTGATGGCAGCGTATGAAGAGGAGGAAAAGATCCTGTTCTCGGCGGATGCCTTCGGCCGCTTCGGTTCACTGGAACGGACTGCCCGTGCCCCCTGGGCGCCGCAGGCCCGGCGGTATTATTACAACATCGTCGGAAAGTATGGCGCACAGGTGCAGGCGCTGCTGAAAAAAATCTCCGCGCTGGAGATCAAAACGATCTGCCCGCTCCATGGCCCCATGCTCACAGAAGACTTGGGGGAGTATCTGCGGCTCTATGATCTCTGGTCACAATGGAAACCGGAAGAACCGGAGGGCATCCTGATCGTCCACGCGTCCATCCATGGAAATACCGCATACGCATCGGAGGCCCTCAAGAGCAAGCTGGAGGGAAAAGGTGCGCAAGTCACCATGTGCGATCTGACGGCAACAGACCTTTCCTATGCCGTGACCAGCGCATTCTACTGTGGGAAACTGGTGTTGGCCTGCTCCACTTATGACGGAGGACTGTTCCCGCCCATGAAGGAGTTTTTGGAACATTTACAGACAAAGGGATTCCGAAACCGCCGGGTTGGCCTTATTGAAAACGGCTCTTGGGCACCTGCTGCCGCGCGGCTGATGCGCACCAAATTGGAGGAGATGAAGGATATCCACCTTTACGAAACGGTAGTGTCTCTGCGTGGTGCATTGAACCAAACCAGCGAAGCGCAGATGGACGCTCTGGTGGCTGAGCTCTGCGCGGAGTAGGCGGCGAGTCTGGCTTCGTCCGGCCGCCCGATGCCTCAAAAGCAAAACATCGTCGCTGATTTATTTAGACAACAATATGTCGTTGAGTGATGCCGAAGCTTTGAAGATGGATCGAAGCGCAGCCGCAGAGAATATCTGCGGTTGCGCTTTTTGCATTTTGACCATGGTGCAAACGGATGGCTTTGACCGTTACCCTCGATTTCTAAGGAGACACGAAGTGTGCTACATGGAAGCGTATCATAGATCTGCTCCATAGCCACGCCCTCACTGCGCCAGCGTTTCCCGGATAGCCGCCGTCCAAGCCCTCCCGGGTCTCCACTATTCCTGCCTTTTCAGCACCGCCTGCACCCGGCGGACGCGGGTGGGATTGGTGCAGATGTTCTCCGCCAGCGCTTCGCTGCTGAGGGAGCGTCCACTGTGGCTCAGGCAGACCAGCGCATGGACGGCCAGATTAAAAGAACTGTCCACAATCATCCCTCCTTCACAAGCTCGTAGGGCCAGTCGATGACACCGCCGAGACGGTATGCGCTTTGTCCAAACTAGATGTCTACCAGAAGATCACGGTAGACCTGAAGATGGATGAGTTGGACGTGACTGCTGTGGAGAACAAGGCTACCTATGAAGAGATCCGGGAGTACGTCAAGGAGCACACCGGTCTGAACGTGAGCAACCTCTATATTGCACAGGTCAAGCGCAAGTGCGGCATCAAGGAGCGGCAGAACTACAACAAGCCTAAGGCTGAGAACCCCAAGCAGCTCAAGTGCCCGCCGGAGAAGGAAAAAGCCATCCGGGAGGCACTGAAGTATTTTAAGATGATTTGAAATAAAAAAAGAGACGGATGTCTGTCAACTGGCAGACATCCGTCCGTTTTTATGATAATCTGTTATGATCGCAGTTCCTCAAGCAATGCCGTGCATCCTTCCAGTATATCCTGCCATGTGGATTCGAAATCTCCCGTGAACCATGGGTCTGCCACTTCACGGGGATGATCCGTATGCGCCATCAGCAGCGAGACTTTATGCTGTGGGTCTCCGCCGACAAGCCGCAGGATGTCGCACAGATTACTTTCGTCCATGCCAATCAGATGATCATACCGTGCATAATCCAGCCGGGTCATCTGCCGGGCGGTCTTGCCGTTGCAGTCGATGCCATGTTCTGCCAGCTTCTGCCGTGCAGGAGGATAGACCGGATTTCCGATTTCCCATGCACTGGTGGCGGCTGATGCGATTTCAAATTGCTCGGATAGTCCTGCCTTGGACGTAAGGTCTTTCATCACATACTCCGCCATCGGGCTTCGGCAGATATTTCCGAGACAAATAAATAAGATCCTGGTCATGCCGGGTCGTTCTCCTTTTGGCTTACAAAAGCATAGCCGCCGTGGGTAGTGCGGATAAAGCTACCGCAGCCGGCCAGCTTCTTTCGCAGATTGGAAACGGTATTTGCCACGACCTTTAAGGTGTCGTCACAGTTTTGTCCCCACACAGCACGGAAAAGCTCTTCTTTTGAGAAGATTTGTCCTTCGTGGGAGGCAAGCATCAGCAGCAAATCGAACTCCAGTCGTGTAAGGGAGACTTTTCTGCCGTTGCACGACACTTCGTGGGTCATTCCGTCCAGTGTAAGCCCCGGAAGAACCAACTTCTCCCATGAATCAATGGATATTTGCTCTGCCTCGATGTGCTCTCGTTCCAGAAGCATCCGGATCTTCTGCTCCAATTCCGGGTCAGGCTGTCGGGTCTTTATAACGATCATGGCAAACTCCTGCGTGTATTTTACTCTGCGGCGGTATCCATTTCCCGGAGCAGGTTTACCATCTCGATGGCACTGACTGCACAGTCATAGCCTTTATTACCTGCTTTGGTGCCTGCCCGCTCGATGGCCTGTTCGATGTTTTCGGTGGTCAGAACACCAAAGAGGACGGGAACCCCGCTTTCCAGCGAGACCGTGGCAATGCCTTTGGAAACCTCATTGCACACATAGTCGTAATGGCTGGTAGAACCGCGAATCACGGCACCAAGGCAGATCACAGCATCATACTTTCCGCTTTTTGCCATTTTAGAGGCAACCAGTGGGATCTCAAAAGCACCCGGAACCCATGCAACATGAATATCAGCGTCCTGCACATCGTGCCGGAGCAGACCATCCATTGCTCCGCTCAGAAGTTTGGACGTGATAAATTCGTTGAATCGGGCAGCTACGATACCGACCTTGATGTTCTGAGAAACCAGCTTACCTTCAAATGTTTTCATTTTTAAATACCTCTTTCGTTGTTAATATTCCAGAAGATGCCCCATCCGTGCCTGCTTCGTTTTCAGGTAAAACAGGTCATACGGGGTCGCCGTCATCTGAATGGGTACGCGCTCGGAGATCTCCAGCCCAAACTCGGAGAGCTGATATACTTTGTCCGGGTTATTGGTAAGCAGGCGCAGGCTTTTTACGCCAAGTTCCCGGAGGATCTGTGCGCCGAGATAATACTCCCGTTCATCTCCATGGAACCCCAGAGCGAGATTGGCTTCCAGCGTATCCATGCCCTGCTCCTGAAGTTCATAGGCACGCAGTTTGTTGATCAGACCGATGCCCCGGCCTTCCTGCCGCATATAGAGCAGGATACCCCGGCCTTCTTTTTCGATCTGCGTCATGGCAGCGGCCAGCTGCTGGCCGCAGTCACAACGCAAAGAACCGAATGTATCTCCTGTCAGGCATTCCGAGTGGACGCGGCACAGAATATCCTTTCCATCGCCAATGTCACCTTTTACCAGTGCAATGTGATGCTCTCCGTTCAGGCGGCTCACAAAACCATAAGCTCTGAAGGTGCCATACTTGGTGGGCAGGTTCACTGCCGTCACCTGATCGACCAGTTTATCGTGACACTTGCGGTACTCCTGTAAATCACGGATGGTGATGAATTTGATCTGGAAACGCTCTGCCAGCTTTGCCAGTTCAGCGGTGCGCATCATCGTGCCATCCTCCCGCATGATCTCGCAGCACAGGCCGCATTCTTTCAGCCCTGCCAGACGGCACAGGTCAACGGTTGCTTCCGTGTGACCGTTGCGCTCCAACACACCGTTCTTTTTTGCCAGAAGGGGGAACATATGGCCCGGTCTGCGGAAATCTTCTGCTTTTGCGTGATCGTCCACACAAGCCATCGCCGTAATGGAACGCTCTGCGGCAGAAATGCCCGTAGAAGTAGAAACGTGGTCGATGGACACCGTAAATGCCGTTTCATGGTTGTCGGTGTTATGCTGCACCATCTGCGGAAATTGCAGCTTCTGGACGAAAGCCTCGGACATCGGCATACAGATCAGACCTTTGCCGTGGGTCGCCATAAAGTTGATGTTTTCGGTGGTGGCAAATTCGGCAGCACAGATGAAGTCCCCCTCGTTTTCACGGTCGGGGTCATCCGTTACCAGAATGATTTTTCCTTGCTTCAGGTCTTGCAAAGCTTCGGGAATGGTATTGAAGTTCATCGTAAACTCTCCTTAAAAGCCGCAGCGCAGCAGCATTTCTTTTGTGAGCGTGTTTTGCTTCGGTGTTTCTGATGGAAGCAGCCTCTCGATATATTTTCCAACAACATCGGTTTCCAAATTGACAAAATCCCCTTTGTGCCGTTGGTTCAGGTTCGTCTGACGGACGGTGTGCGGTATCGTGGACACGGAAAAGCCCGTAGGTTCCACCGCAGCCACGGTCAGGCTGATACCGTCTATTGTGATAGAGCCTTTTTCAACGACATAGCGAAGGATCGCAGAATCTGCATGAATGGTGTACCAGATAGCCGTATCGTCTTTTCGGATATTAGCAATGCGTCCGACGCCATCCACATGGCCTGCTACGATGTGTCCGCCAAAACGTCCGTTGGCCGGCATGGCACGTTCCAGATTGACAGCACTTCCAACGGTGAGCTGTGCAAGTGCAGAGCGGTTCAAGGTCTCGTGCATGACATCCGCAGCAAAGCTATCCGGGAAGAGCTGCCTGACGGTCAGACAGATGCCGTTGACGGCGATGCTGTCACCGATTCTGGTTTCTTCCAGAACCGTTTTTGCACGAACAGTCAGTACGGCGGAATGCTGTCCCCGATTGATGGATTTTATTGTTCCGACTTCTTCCACGATTCCGGTAAACACGGGTACTCCACCTCACTTTCGATCAGGAAATCTTTGCCAAGCTGTTCCAATCGGCTGTTCTTCAGGCGGAATGCAGCATCCGGAAGCGGGACACCTGCACCCTCAATGGGTGCTTTGGCATCCCTTCCTCCGAACAGCTTCGGGGCAATGTAAGCCTGTACCTGCTGCACGATGCCGCTTTCCAGTGCAGACCAGTTCAAGGTTCCGCCGCCTTCCAGCAGAATGCTGTCGATCTGCTCCTGCCCCAGCTGTTCCATCAGTTGCAGAAGATTCACATGACCGCAATGCGCTTCCAGACAAAGGACCCGGCACCCGGCCTGTTGATATGCCGCCTGCTTCTCCGGGTCGCCGCAGCAGGTCGCAAGAATGGTCGGAACCTGTTTGGCGGTCATGACCACCTGTGATTGCAGCGGTGTCCGCAAATGTGTATCACAGATGATCCGGACGGGATCACGGCCACCCTCTATCCGGCAGGTCAGCAGCGGGTCATCTGCCAGGATGGTTCCGACTCCCACCATAATGCCGCGGAATCGGTGTCGCTGCCGTTGAACATGATTCCGGGCAATTTCCCCGGTGATCCATTTGGAAGCGCCTGTGTATGTGGCGATTTTTCCGTCCATCGTCATGGCGTATTTCATGGAAACGAAGGGGCGTTTTGTGGTGATATAGTGGAAGAACACCTTGTTCAGCGCATCGCATTCCTCTTGCAGAACATTTTCGGTCACATCTATGCCGTGTGCGCGCAGGATTGCAATTCCTTTTCCAGCCACCAGCGGATTCGGGTCAGCAGAACCCACGACCACCCGGTGAATGCCCGCGTCCAGAATCGCATCCACGCAGGGCGGCTGCTTTCCGTAATGGCAGCACGGCTCCAATGTCACATACAGGGTCGCTCCCTGCGGATCTTCGGTGCAGGATGCCAGCGCATTGCGCTCCGCATGAGCCTGACCGTATCTCTGGTGCCAGCCCTGTCCGATGATCCTGCCCTCTTTTGCGACCACGGCACCCACCATCGGGTTGGGAGATGTCCATCCGCAACCCTTTTTTGCAAGCTGCAAAGCCAGACGCATATACTCTTTGTCGTTCATCGTGTCGCCTCCAAAAGAAAAAGCCCTGAACAAAAACGTTCAGGGCAAGCCGAAAAGACACAAGGGACCCTTGTGCAAAAAAGAAAGCTCCAGAATGCAAACGCATCCCAGAGCAGCCTCCACAAGCGCCGAACCGTGCGGGCTCTGCGCTTGGTATCTTCTTTCATCCAGACTGTACTGTCGGCTTCGGAGTTTCACCGAATCATGCCTTACGGCTCGTGGGCTTTACCACCGGTAGGGAATTGCACCCTGCCCTGAAGATAGGTTGTTGTTCAATTGAGACTAATTATAGGAATTTCGTTTCGGATTGTCAACCCGCAATTTCAAAAATATTCACACAACAAATATAAAAATCGGAAATCCCAATTGAGATTTCCGATTCCGTTTCCACATTCTGGCTCCTACGATTGCAAAAGCTCCCAATTTTGTCTAAACTACGCTTTTCTGCACTTATTTTGCGTTTTTAAACAGTAATCCAAAAATTTTTCTTACCACAGGTCCCGCAAAAAAGATCTGCCAGAAAAATGCCATTGGAAAATTCAATACTGTCTTTTGGAACCAGACAGCGATAACTTCACTTCCCGGATGACTGAACAACAGTGTCGCTGCCAGACTCATAGTCGGACACATCAGGCATACGGTAACAGATGAAATGGCAAGAACAATTTCATATTGTTTTGCCTCTGCCGGATTGATGATTCCAAAAGCAATCTTCTTTGCAAGATGTCCATATAAAAAGAAATCCAGAACAAAAGCAATCGGTCCCATAATAACCAATTCATGAAATGCAAGTAAAAATACTTCATTTGTCATTCCACCTTTGTTCAAGGCAATGTTGTAACAGATCATGGCATAGACCATAAAAAATACCATAATAATTGTAAAAATAACTTCCTGAAACTTGTTTTTTGGCATAATAATTCTCCTTTTCTTGTGTAAAAATGAATAAAAAAAGCAGAAACAGGATCTTGCGATCGCTGTTTCTGCTGCACGTCGTAAAACTATTATAGCATATATATTTTCTCGTCATAATAGTTGAAATTGTATGAATTTTATATATATTTTGTACAATTAATCATTCACATAGCACAAAGTCGTTTTCGCTATGCAATAATCAGATTTTCCTGCTTCATAACATCAATCATCTGATTGACATACTTCTCACAGAGTTCGTCCGTCTTTGCCTCTACCATGACACGTACCACCGGCTCAGTTCCACTTTCTCTGAGAAGAATTCTTCCATCATCACCTAATGCTTCTGTAATTGCCTTAACCTCTTCCTGTACACGTGGATGGTTAACTGCTGCGGCTTTGTCCTCCACACGGACATTTTTCAGAAGCTGCGGGAACATCTGCATTCCCTTGCAAAGTGTTCCAAGACTCTGCTTTTTCTCAAGAATAACTTCCATCAGCATCAATGCGGTAAGGATTCCATCTCCGGTTGTTGCATGTTTGCTGAAAATAATATGTCCGGACTGCTCTCCTCCAAGCACATATCCATTGGCTACCATTGCCTCGTTTACATACTTATCGCCAACTGTTGTAACACAGATATCAATATTCTCACGTTTCATTGCCTTGAATAATCCCATATTGGACATTACCGTCGCAACAACCGTATTGTTCTGTAATTTTCCGCATTCTTTGAGGTATTTACCACAAACATAGAGAATATAATCTCCATGCACTTCCATGCCATTTTCATCCACAGCGATACAACGGTCTGCATCTCCGTCAAATGCAAAGCCACAATCCAGATTCTTCTCTTTTACGAGTTTCTGCAGATTTTCAATATGTGTAGATCCGCATCCCATATTGATATTTGTTCCATCCGGTTCATTGCCGACAACATAAGTTTTGGCACCTAATGCATCAAAAACATTCTTAGCAATATTAAAAGTACTTCCGTTTGAACAGTCCAATCCAACACGCATTCCATCGTAGGAACGGGTTGCAAGAGAAATCAGATATCCGATATAACGGTTTCTTCCGATTGCATAATCTTTTGCCACACCGATCTTATCCTGCAAAGCAAATGGAAGTTCTCCCATCTCACCATCGATATATTTCTCCATGGCATTTTCTACCTCAGCAGAAATCTTGTGTCCTTCCCCGTCCATGACCTTGATTCCGTTGTCATAGTATGGATTGTGACTGGCAGAAACCATAATTCCACAGTCAAAATTCTCAGTGCGTACAACATAGGCAACGCTCGGTGTCGTCGTTACATGAAGAAGAAACGCATCCGCACCCGAAGCGGTAATTCCTGCAACTAACGCATACTCAAACATATAGCTGCTTCTTCTTGTATCTTTTCCAATTACTATACGTCCCTTGTGATTCTGATTATAATACCATCCAAGATAACGTCCGATTTTATATGCATGATCCGCAGTCAGTACTTTGTTAGCTTCTCCACGAAATCCATCTGTTCCAAAATATTTTCCCATTTCTTATCTCCCGTTATGATTTTTTCTGTAATTATTCAAACTCATCATTCAAATATGCAAATTGGTTCTGAATAATCACCATCTGATTTATTATACTCTTTTTTAGCCATCTTTGCCACTACTTTATACAACGGAAAATACTTCCAGAAAACGTTTAGTCCCGACGGAACCATGCTTTCATCACATCAAAGATCCGGATCAGTTGTTCATCTTCGATAATATATGGAACCATCGAATACATATAAGAAAGGAATGGGCGGCTGAACACACCCCTCTCGTAAGCAAACTGCTGAAAACCTTCCAGATCTGCCGGATCATAAACTTCCACACAGGTACATCCGCCCATCACACGGACTTCCCGGATACGTGGATCAGAAAATCCGTCCATCTGCTCATGCGAAATCTTCTCAATGTGTTTTACTTTACTCATGTAATCTTCACGTTCAAAGATTTCAATTCCTTTGAGTGCCACTGCACATGCCAGTGCATTTCCCATAAATGTCGGGCCATGCATGAGCGCATGCCGGTCATTATCGCTGTAAAAAGCATTATATACTTTGTGATTTGCCACCGTAACTGCATGACCGATATATCCACCGGTGAGTGCTTTTCCAAGCACCAGAATATCCGGAAGCACAAGGTCTGCAACAAACCGGTTGCCGGTTCGTCCGAATCCAGTTGCCACCTCATCAAAAATCAGCAGCACATCATACTGTGTACACAATTCTCTTGCCCTCTGCAAAAAGGAAATATCATACATACGCATGCCACCTGCTCCCTGCAAAAGCGGTTCAACGATAAAACAGTTCAACTGATCATGATATTTTGCAAATGCTTCTTCAAGCGCCGGAATCTCTGTCGGGATATGTACCACTCCTGTCTTTTCCTCAAAGGCAAAATGATAATCTTCATCATCGCCAACTTCCATCGCCTTAAATGTATCTCCATGATATGCGTGTTCCAAAGCCAGCACCAACGGGCGCTTTCTTCCCTGGTTCGTGTTATATTGCAAAGCCATTTTCAAAGATACTTCCACCGCAACACTTCCGGAATCGGAGAAAAAGCAATAATCCAGATTGCCCGGCAGAAACTCCTGCAGCTTTGCAGAAAGTTTCTGTACCGGCTCATGTGTCAATCCACCCAACATCACATGGCAGAAATGATCCGCCTGTTCTTTGATTGCTGCAGTAAGTTCTGGATGTTTGTATCCATGAATCATGCACCACCAGGAAGAAACCGAGTCGATCAGTTTCTGATCCTTTGTATACAAATACACACCATCCGCATCTACAATGTGATACGGTTCTTTCATTGTTTTCATCTGTTCATAAGGATACCAGATCATGCTTTTACCTCCTCATACAATGCCATCAGATCCTGCACATCCATGGCAAGTTCTGTGTCTCCATCTTTTACTTTTGCCAATGTCGGCAGCCCTGTCATATATTCGCACATAAATATGTTGTCATCTTCCATCACATCATTGCCGTGATAGTGATTATAAATAATACCTTTCACCGGCAGATTTTTAGCTTTCATATATTCCACGGTCAGTACCACACTGTTAATCGTGCCAAGCCCTGCATCCGCGATCAGAATACTCGGAAGATGCAGTTCCCTGATCACATCCTCCAATTGGATCTTTGCCTCGTCAAAGCAGATTGGACACAAAATGCCTCCACTTCCCTCCATCGTGACAAAATCGTATGCACTGCATACTTTATAATATCCGGCTTTTACCACATCCATCTGTACCGGATGACCTTCGATTCTTGACGCCAGATGCGGAGAGTAGGCATGCTCATACACATATGGACACATCTCCTCCAGTGGCTGGGAAATGCCCGCGGTCTTCTGCACAAACAACGCATCTCCCGGAATCAGACTTCCATCTGCTCTCCGGTCATTTCCACTCATCGCTGCCTTATAATAGGCTGCGCTTTGTTTTGCATCCGCCAGTTTCTTTACGATCAGTCCTGCAATATATGTTTTTCCAAGATCCGTACCGGTTCCTGTAATAAATAACCCTTTACTCATCGTTTACACTTCCTTCCAATAATCCGGTGTTACATCACGCCCCATATTTTCAAGCATCTGGCGGTCACTGCGAATCGTGGCACATGCTACAGTTGTAAGCATATTTCCGGTAATTGAGGCAGATGCTCCCGCCGCAAATGCGCGCTCCCCGTCATTTGTAAGCAGTGCACGGCCTGCCGCAAGACGAATATCTGCCTTCGGATTGATATAGCGGAAAAAGGCTATGGTCCGCAGAATTTCATCTTCCGTCAATTGTGGCAGGTGTTCCAACGGGGTACCCGGAATTGGCATCAGTGCATTGATCGGTATCGAATCCACTTCCAGCTCCGCAAGGCTGACCGCCATATCCAGACGATCCTCCCAGGTCTCTCCCATTCCAATGATACCTCCGGAACATACGTACATGCCTTCTGCTTTTACTTTCTTTAATGTCTCGATTTTCATGTCATAAGTATGCGTGGTGCAAATGTTCGGAAAATTTCTACGTGAGGTTTCAATGTTGTGATGATAGCTGTTCACTCCGGCCTCATGCAGACGATGCAGCTGCTCCGCCGTCAAAAAGCCCATAGAAGCACACAGATCGATCTTGCACTCCCGTTTCATTGTTTCATACGCATGGATGGCCTTGTCAAACTCTTCTCCTGTCAGTGCTTTTCCTGCCGTAACAATCGAAAAACGATCCACACCTTCCCGCTCATTCATCTTACATGCTTCAAGGATTTTCTCCTCTGGCAAAAAATCATATACTTCACAGTTTGTATGGTGATGCGCAGACTGTGCACAATATTTGCAATCTTCCGGACATCGGCCGCTTCGTCCATTGATAATGGAACATAAATCTACTTTGTCTCCTACAAATTTTTCCCGGATGCGGTCCGCACCCTCACATAGCTCATTGAGATCACAGTTCAGAAAAAACTGCAGATCATCTTCCCTTGTGATTCTCCTTCCATCTATAATTTCCTGTGCAAGTGTAAGTGCATTCATAAATATTATCTCCTTCTACATGTCAAGTTTTCATTCTTCAAAAATGGTCTGACTCTGCGCCCTATGACAGCTCCAAGAATGCTCAGACAAATGTCTCCCGGCACTGCCAGTACAAAACAATACAAAAACAGCGGTCCCACTGCGATCGGCGTACCAATCACATAGTTGCAGATCACGTAGTAATAGATCATTCCCAGAGCATACACAAAGAATAATCCTGCGAGATTTGCAATCAGATAATGTACGATGGTTTTCTTTTTCATGTGTTCCACAAGCCAGCCTGTCACAAAAGTTCCAACGCAAAAACCAATAATATAGCCAAAACTTGGTTTGAACACATAGCCGATTCCTCCACCCTCTGAAAAAATCGGCAGTCCGATTAATCCCAGTATCATATATGCCAGTACAGAAAGCGATCCCAATCGCGATCCCAAAAGAATTCCTGCCAGCATCGTAAACAAATACTGCAGTGTAAATGGCACAACCGGAATTGGAATCTTAATAAACGCACCGACCGCAATCAGCGCGGTAAACAAAGCGCAATACACAAGACTCCTCGTTTTTGTCATAGGTTTTTCCCTTGTTTCTGATGTCATGTAATTTTCCATTGTTTGTCAACCTCCAAAAGTAATACAGTTAACAATTATAGCAAAAAAGAGGCTATTGTCAACCTGTATATTTCATCTAGTTAACAATAGTCTCTTCGCTTCTACTTATTATTTTTTATACTTATTATTTTTCTACTATGTACTTTTTGTAATTTTATATCACGACTAATTTTATGCCTCTGCTTCTGCTTTCTTGCCGAAGAGTTTCTTCAGGCAGCTGAATGCTACCAATACGCCAAGAACCATCAGAAGAATTGCTATGATGAACTGTAAGCCATCTACAAGGAATGTAGCCTGACCGGATGCAATATTCTGAACCAGTGCAATGGTCTTCTGGATCAATGCTGTAAATGTAACTGCAAGCATGACAAACATCGGAATGTACAGTGTCCATCCGGTTCTTCCGGTTGTCCTTAAGAATACAGCAAGTGCGATAAGAACCAATGCTGCAAGTAACTGGTTTGCGGAACCAAACAGTGGCCAGATATTGTTGTATCCGCCAAGTGTCAGCAAATATCCGAAGAATAATGTAATGATTGTTGCAAAATATTTATTAGTCAGAACTTTCTGCCATACCGGCATCTTGGAAGTATCAGTTGTATCTCCATAGAATAATTCCTGGAAAGACATACGTCCGATTCGTGCAACAGAATCGAGTGAAGTAAGTGCTAATGCAGATACACACATTGTCATAAATACGGTTGCAACCTGTACCGGAATACCAAATTTCTCAAAGAATCCAGCAACACCTGTTGAGAAGATAGAGAATGGTGTACCATCTGGTTTTGTTCCATTGACTGCTACTGCACCAACAACAACCAGTGCAACGACACCAAGCAGTGACTCAACGACCATGGCACCATAACCAACCATTGGCATATCTTTTTCATTACTGATTGTTTTGGATGAAGTTCCGGAAGATACCAGGCTGTGGAATCCGGATACCGCACCACATGCGATTGTTACAAACAATGTAGGGAAGAGATAACTTCCGTCTACGTTAAATCCGTTGAATGCATTCAACTTCATGGTAGGATGCTCAGCAATCACACCAACGACTGCTCCGATGATCATTCCTAAGAGCATGAATGTTGTCATGTAATCACGAGGCTCCATCAAAAGCCACATTGGCATAACCGATGCAAGGAACAGGTAAGCCATAACGACATAAATCCATGTTGTCTTTGTTGCATACATTGGAAGATGCATACCGATGACAAACATTACAACCAAAAGACCAATAGCTACAACTGCACGTACCCACTCTTTCATCTTTCCGACTTTTTTCTGAATCAGTCCAAAGATGATAGCTACAACGATGAACAACATAGAAATGGATGCTGCTGCAGAGTTTGCATAGTTGGTTGCCTTTGTGGCACCCTCAACACCTTTTCCTACGAATGTTCCGGCAACCATATCCGTAAACGCTGCCATAACAAGAAGTGTGAATAACCAGCAGAATAACATGAACAATTTACGTCCGGTTCTACCGATATACTTCTCAATGATCATTCCCATGGATTTTCCGTCATTCTTTACAGATGCATACAAAGCACCGAAATCCTGTACAGCTCCGAAGAACAATCCACCGATGAGCAACCAGAGTAATACAGGTACCCATCCGAAGACAGATGCTAAAATTGGACCGGTGACAGGTCCTGCACCTGCGATTGAAGAAAACTGATGTGCAAATACTGTCAGTTTGGAAGAAGGTACATAATCCTGACCATCTTCATGTTTAAATGCCGGGGTCTTTGCTTTCGGATCGAGTCCCCACTTGTTTGCAAGCCAACGTCCATAAAACAGATAGCCGGCAGCAAGAACTACGATAGCAATTAATACTATAACTAAACCATTCATTTTTTTGTCCGCCCTTTGGCGGCTCCCTTCTTAAGATTCGCAAAGAGTAACTGAAACTGAAAAAAGCCCACGTCTTTATCCATGTGTGTCCATGTCATAAAGACGAAGGCTTTTGCTTCCGCGTTACCACTTTATTTGTCGTATCTTAACGACCTCTCTGTCTCATCTATGCAATATAGCAATTGCAGAAATAAGCTTCCTGATAACGGTAGAAAACCGGTAGCACCTACTGTTCTGATTCTTAAAATCAGAAATTCAATGTACTGCTCACAGAGGATGGTCTCCCGAGTCACACACCGTCTCGCACCACCCGACGGCTCTCTGTTGTATGGTTCTCGAAAAATCTTATTCTGTTCCATGCATTTACTCTTTGTTAACTGCAAGATTAGCACCATAAAAAGTAAATGTCAATATCTTTTTTAGAATTCTTTCGATTTTATTTTTTTGTTTATAAATTCTATGCATGCTGGCCCTCTAGCATGACATTAATTTCTGCGCAGATCAATAGAATATACACGCAAAAATACAGCCAGAGCATAATGAGGGCAATCGTTGTCAGGCTTCCATACATGGAAAATCCATTAAAATAATCCACATAAATGGATAAAGCAAACGAAAATACATACCATGCGATCGCACAGATGACAGCTCCCGGAATCTGCTTTCTAAAACGTAACTTTTTGTTCGGAAGCGTCGTAAAAATCACCACAAAAAATCCAAACAGAATTCCAAGGAGTACCAGGCCACGGAAATGTGACAGTATCTCTGCAAAATTTTTCAGCACCGGAATATATCCTACCGCCAGATTGTGCAATGTATTTCCAAATACGAGAACGCCCAGAACAAAAACAAACGCAACCAGAAATCCTACCGTATATACTACCGCCCAAAGACGCATCGTAAACCAATTGCGGTTTTCTTCCAGATCATTTACAGAATTCAGCCCATCGGTAAGATACTGGATTCCTTTCGCAGCAGACCATATTGCCACCACGGCTGTGATCGAAACAATACCAACGGAACGATTGTACACTTCGTTTGTAATATAACCAAGAAACCCTGACAGATACTCCGGCAACGCCGCATGGTATATCTTAATCAGGGTCTCTTCTGTAATCGGTGTATAGCGAAGCAGGGAAGAAAACACCATGAGAAATGGAATCAGGGACAACAGTATAAAAAAGGCCGACTGTGCTGCATATGCATTGATCTTATCCTTTTTGCATTTGTCCATAAATGATTTCACCATGATAATCATCTTCCACATGAATAAACTTTCCTCCGCCTCTTTTCCACAATTTTTATTACGTAACTATTACAATTAACGTTCCATCTTCCAATAAGCTGCACTGTATGGTGCCAAATCGCTGCCACCACCGAAATCATGCGTTTCGCCGGTAATCAAATCCACAGCCGTGCCACATCCGGCGTCAAAGTCCGCATGGAAGTTTTCTCCATCCGCATTAATTGCCACAAGTACACGTTCGCTGTCTGTCTTACGCTCAAAAATACACTGACGATTGGTCAGAAGTACCGAACGGAAATCGCCGTAATTTAATGCCTGTGAATGCTTCTTTGCCTCTGCAAGCTTTGAAATAAAGGTTGTGAGGTCATTCCACTGTGGCTCTTCAAAGCTGACACGAAGTGCAGGATCACCTTCCTCTTTCTTTGCCTTCGTTCCCCACTCACTACCATAATATACACAAGGAATTCCTGGCATACCAAAAGCCATCGCATAAATCAAAGGCAAATGCTTTTCGTTGGTAAGTACACTTGCAATTCTTGACACATCATGGTTATCCACGAAAGATAACAGATGCTTTCCCTTATATAAGGTCCAATTCTCCGGTCCAAATTGACGTAGCAGAGAATGATTGATTTCGAACATATTCATACTGTTAAAGCTCGAATGCAGTCCCTTGTAGCACTCATAATTGGTTACAGAATGAAGCATACTGTCATTCATCCACTGATTATAATCTCCATGCAAAGTCTCACCTACTAGGAAGAAATCCGGTTTTAAACTGTCACAGAACGAACGCAGTCTGCGCAGGAAATCAAGATCCAGACAATATGCCACATCCAGACGAAGTCCGTCAATATCGAACTCTTCCACCCAGCCTTTGATTGCTGCAAAAATATGCTGTATGACTTCTTCGTTGCGAAGATTTAATTTAACAAGGTCAAAGTTTCCTTCCCAGCCTTCATACCAGAGTCCGTCGTTGTAATTGGAATTTCCATCAAAATTAATCTGAAACCAGTCCTTATACGGAGAATCCCAACGATTCTTCAGCACATCCTGAAACGCCCAGAATCCACGTCCCACATGATTAAATACACCATCTAAAACAACCTTGATTCCTGCTTCGTGCAAACGCTCACACACCTGTTTAAAATCTTCATTGGTTCCTAATCTTGTATCAATCTTTGTATAATCTCTTGTATTATACCCATGTGTATCAGATTCAAACACCGGTGAAAAATAAATTGCGTTCGCACCCAGTTTTTGAATATGAGGAATCCAATCGTTCACTTTCAAGATACGATGCTCCAGAACTCCATCATTTTCAAACGGTGCTCCACAAAATCCTAACGGATAAATCTGATAAAATACACTCTCATAAGCCCACATAATTCTGCCTCCATTTTATGTTAATTATTTTGTTTCAACCTGCTTTTGTCACGATACATCATGGCATCCGCACGTTCGCGGATCTTTTCGATTCCATCGTCAGTCTCTTCCGCCATTGCATAACCGCATGCGATCTCTGCGCGAATCGGAATAATCTTTTTATTATTCAAAAATACCAGTTCCTCATGCATTCTCTGGATCAGACGATCAATCTGACATTTGTCTGCTTCCGGCACAATACAGCAAAACTCATCGCCTCCAATACGATAGCATTTACCATGCTTTTCAAAAACATTCTCGATAATCTGCGCTGTCTCAGTAATATAATCGTCCCCGGCATTATGTCCATATTCATCGTTGCACATTTTCAGATTGTTCAGATCAAATGTCACAACCATGGAATCCTGAAACTGCGGCCTGCTGTTCACATAATAATTATAAGCATTTCGATTATAAAGTCCTGTCATCGAATCATTCAGTGCAAACTGTTCGAGTTCCTTTGCCCTGCGTCCCTTTTTCAGCATTGAAAGGGTCTTACTTGCAGACTCCACACCAAGAATCACAATAAAAACCAAAAAAGAAATGCGTCCCCAGATGCCTGAATTTCCGCTGGCTTTATAATAATTGATCAGATCTGCAATCGATGCAAGAATAACGAGCATCAATGCTCCGATACAGACGCGCAGCCGCCGGTTCACCTGCTTTTTTACGATTTTAATTATGATTGCGCCTGCAAGATAGATCAGCACTCCTACAATAACGATATGCGTCAGAATCAGACTCTGTCGAAATTCCCATATTTCCGTAAAATGCAAAACACAGCTGATCACACACATCACCATGCTGAGATCACAGAATACGCGCCAGATTTTTTTATCTCCCAGATCCAGAAAACATCTTACGAATAAGATAAACGGAATTGGCATTGCCATCAACAAAACAAATGCACCAAATGTACATGCGTAACGGTTTACAAGAACCAACGCCGCAACATCGGTCTCATTTGCGGTCCATGTTCCAAGAAGAACCGAAAAAATGCCAAGGTACAAAAGTGTCGCATCAATATCTCCACTTTTACGCACCAGCAACCAGTACCCAAGCATATAAATTCCTACAATCAGAATAATAAAACTGATAATAAATGTAGGAAGTGATTGTCGCATGAGCCCCGTATAAATTTCACGTCCGTTTCCAACATAATATGTCAAGAACGCATTTGCGGTCTCTGGATAACAAGGCGAAAGTTTCACTGTAAGATGTGTTGTATTTACCGGAAGAAGGACAAAATTCCACACATTTCCGGTCGTGTGTCCCCATCTTCCTGCAGTCTCTTTTAAACTATAAACATCCCGTCCATCGACATAAACATCCACATACTGATGGGAAGTAAAAAAAGCTACCGTCGTACGCTTCTTCAGACTTTCATCAATCGTAAGTTCTACTACAGAACCTCCGTCTGCCAGTTTTTCCACAGAATCCGGTTCTACTTCCTGCAAATGATCATAGGATACTTTGGAATGATTGCATATCGTTGCCAAAAGCATCAATAATATCACTATTCCAAGAAAAGCACCAAGCATTATATTTGCACTTCGTTCTTTCCACTTTTTCATCATCTACTCCAACTTCTGTCTACAAACCACTTTAAGATAATATTATATAACTTTAGTACTAATCGGTCAATGTTTTAGACATTTTTGGGAAGCCGTAAAATCCTGTGTTTCAGCTGTTTTCGTTCTCGTCCCTGATTACAATAATATCATTCATACGCAGGATCGTATCTTTCTGCGGAAGGATTGAGAAATCCTCCCGAAGTATCAAAAAGACTGTGAGTTGATTTGTCTCTTCCATATCCTGTACCGTTTTTCCTGCATATTTCTTATCCACAAATACTTCTGCAATTTCTTTGATATCTTCATTTTTCAGACCGGAAATATTGCTTTTTCGCTGATACTGTTCTACAAAACCGGCGCTGATAATACCAGTCGGGATGGCAACCACCCCAACGCCAAGATAGGCAATACAAATTGCCATCACTCTGCCAAGGGGTGTAATTGGATAAATATCTCCATAACCCACTGTAAGAAGTGTAGACATGCTCCACCAGATTCCACTGAATGCATTGCGAAATACGGTTGGCTGTGCATCATGTTCTACGCTGTACATGCACAGACTGCTGGCAAGCATCAGAATCAAAACAATAAACACCGAAGAAATAATCTGATTTCTTTTCTCATATAAAACCGTGGTAATTACATTAAATGAATCATATTTTGCATTGAGACGGAACAAATGAAAAATACGTGCCACCCGCAGCATACGGAAAATCACAAATCCGGAAAGGAAAAATACCGGAACGATCGTAAGTAAATCCACGATTCCATCAAATGACACCAGAAAACGGAATCTCGAACGTCCCCTGCTTTTGTCCGGATACAAATATTCAGCCGTCCATATACGAAGAATATATTCCACACAAAAAATAAATATGGTAACGTATTCCACACCTTTAAATACAGTTGTCAAAAACGCCAGCTCATCAAACGTCTGCAAAAAAGTCACCAGTATATTGGCAACAATTGTCACCGTAATGAAAATATCAAACATCCGGCTGATTCGATTGCTTTTGTCACCTATCTGTATAATATTAAATATTTTCTCTTTTAATTTCATTTTCTCTTGATCTTCCGGGACATCCGCCCATTCCCCATCACTTATGCTACATGATAAAATTTTCAAAAAGTAATACCATAACCGGCATTGTGATAATCGCACTCAATGTGGTCACTACATTTATGGCACTGGCATATTGTGAATCATTGCCATACACCTGGCACATCTGTGTAACCGTAGATGCAGATGGTGTAATAACTGCCAGAAAGACAATCAGCATAATCTTTGGCGCATCGGCAGAAAGATTTGCCAACTGGCTGCCCTTAATCAAAACAAGTGCAATCAGCGGAACTACGAGCATCCGCAAAAAAGAAACAAAATATACTCTTTTATTTGCAAAGATCTGTTTCAGATTCATACCGGCAAAAAGCATACCAGTAACAATCATACTCGCCGGTCCAATCATATTTCCAACAGCGCCAATGGTGTTGTCGATAACCTCCGGCAGGCGAATCCGTGTAAAGAAAAGTACCACACCAACAGCAATTGATATCATATTGATATTCAGCACAATTTTTTTCCAATCATAAGAACGTTCCCTGCTAATAATCTTTTTGCAGTGTGTCCACAGGAAAACGAGCTGGACACTCATGAAAACACATCCATAAAGAACCCATTCTTTTCCTAATATAAACGTCACAATCGGTACAATCAGATTACCTGAATTAGAATAGTAAACAGATGCGACTTCAACCTCATTCAACGATAATACTTTTCCCATGACCGCAACGATAATCAAAAGAATAATCTGTAAAATTACCGACGCCACAAATGCAATCATTAATCCTTTGACCGTCTGTGCCGTATAATCAACCTGAAACGCGTTAACAATCACACAAGGTATCACCAGATATAAAACTATTTTTGACAGAACCTTGCTTTCCTCATCCTTTACTATTCCGGCTTTGACAATCGCAAACCCCATAAATATCATAATAGAAAGCTCTACGATCTGTTCCATCAAAAGCATACTGATATGCATAAAATCATCTCCTGGTATAATAACATATGATATGAGGGTCAAAAGGTATTTTGCTCATCATTTTATATACTACTCACGATCTCTTGCGTTGTATCACCCACACAACAATTGTAAGTAACATTCCGACACCTGCTCCCGCCGCATTCTTTCCAACATCAACCCATGAGAAATGCCGACCGATGATCATAGGTTTTGAAGCCTCGTCCAGCCAGCACAACGGAAACATCAACAACAGCCACCATAACGGTTTCTCCCAGAGCACAAGGCTCACACCACAACAGAATGTAATCAGGAAAAAAAACATATAGTGACATGCCGACCGAAGGAATGTATCAGTCACACCTAGCAGTTGTGCCAAATGCGCGCTTTCCCGGCCACTGATGTCTCCCGGCTGGTGGGAAAGCCAGACTGCCAGAACAAGTATGATAATTGTTAATATTGGAAATGTATACTTTAAAAATGTTTTCAAATGCTAAATTCTCCCCTTGAAATAAGTATTCTTGCCTTAGAAATACCATCAGCATAACCATTTGTTTTCTTATCCAGTATATCTGCAAGTTCCTCTGCTTCGTTATACTTTTTATCTTCAATATATTTATACATCTCATCAATCATTTTCTTGATATTCTGATTAACTGAAGATGTATTCATTACTTCCTCTAAAATAATGTTTGCATCCCATCCCACAAAGGATTCATAGGTCTTAAATAAAATTTTATTATCCTCATTATACAAATATAATAAATTGACAGAATCATCCATTTCGCCCAAAATCTGCATTTATACTGGCCACAGACTTTCCATAACTAATATAATCCTCATGAAATTTCGCGGTCTTGCTCCTAACAGCTGTCTCTTATACACATCTCCGAGCCCACGAGACTAAGGCGAATCTCGT
>URSS01000045.1 GCA_900550545.1 uncultured Lachnobacterium sp.
GCTGATGATTGTAATGCATCAAAGATGCATTGCCCCTACATGTCAAGTTTTCATAAAAATCTTAACACATCTTTCCCCCTTATCAAATACTAATTCACAAAAAAGGCACATGCTTTCGCATGTGCCTCATATATTTATACATTTTTTGCGACATCTTTTTTTCGAAGCTTTTTCACTTCATACAACTGTTCATCTGCCAATGTCATCGCATCTTCCAGACTGTGTTCATTCTCCTTCGAAATTCTATATGCTCCAGCTGAAACTGTAACATTATATGGCTTGTCACTATTCTGATTAAATTGATTAAAAGAATCATATATTTGATTCAAAATTTCTTCATTTGAAGAATCTGTAACAAGTGCACATGCATATTCATCGCCACCAATTCTTGCCACAACACCTTTGTTGCCAACTACCTGCACAAGAATCCGCGCAATTGTCTTCAATGAGAAATCTCCTTCATCATGCCCGTATCGATCATTGATAATCTTAAGGTTATTCATATCGATATACATAACGGTCAGCTCCTTGTCCTGTGCATGACACGCTTTCAGCAACGGCTCTGCATCGTGGAAAAATCCTCGACGATTTCCAATTCCGGTCAACGGGTCCAGACGGGAAAGTGTATCCAGTTCAAGGTTATGCTGCTGCAATACCGCAAGACTTTCCTCGAGCTGCATCATGATATGCTCATTTGTTTTAAGAAGATTGATCATCTTCACTGCTGCAGAAACCTGATTACTTAAAAATTCTCCATTTTCCAGAACACCTTCTGTCAGATCACACAGGAAAATTCCATAGAGCATTTCGTTTGCGTATAACGGTAATGCAACCAGCTGAATTTTCTCCTTGATTCCATAAAGGCTCATATCATAAATGTCGCTCACCGAAATCTTCTGTCGAATTGCCGGAATGCTTCGCACTTTTCCTTTGTGGAGAACCGCCTTCAGATAAACATTCTCCGGTAATTCAAACGCCTCATGATTCAAATGGATGATTGGATTCTCGTATGTAAACAATAACGCATTGTGAATTCCCAGCCAATCCATCGTTCCTAAAATTTCACCGTAACTCTGATCGCTTCCCTTTTCAAAACGAAGAATCTTCATAATAAAATGTTTCATTTCGAAATTCGCACGATTCTGCTTCTCACGCTGCTCATCCAGCCAGTGATTCATCGTCAGATACTTCTCCATCACTTCTTCGGTATCTTCCACAGCACTCACCGGTCTACAAAATGAATTTCTGCGGACAAACTGCGTCGGCAGCTTTAACGATTTCACCTTCTCGCCATCCATCATCTTCAAAAGCATTTCTACCGCTTTCTCACCGAGAATTGCCGCATCTGCACTCACGGATGATAATGTCGGAAAAATCTGCGAACACCAATCCATATTGTCATAACCAAATACCGAAATATCTCGTCCCGGCATAAGATTTCTCTTTTTCAGTTCATCATAAAATCCACCTGCAACTTCATCATTCACACAAAAGACTGCCTGCAGATCCGGATTGTCATCCAAAAGCTTTGCAAATACTTTTGGTGTTTTTCCAGTCATATTTCCTTCCACATAAAGCTTCGGGTCCGGCTCAATTCCATGCTCCCATAACGTCTTTTCGTAAGTTGCTTTCCGCTCGATGGAATCCGAAATATCCGGCGGTCCGCCAATCATACCAATTTGGGTACAGTTCAGTTCCTCAATCAGATAAGACAAACCATCATGAATTCCTTTATAATTATCGAAATTAACACTCACATAGCCGTCAATCTGTGAAGCAACTAAAACACATGGCAACCCGTCATAAATGTGAAGTAACTCTTTCAGACGTTTGTTTGTCGTATAACATCCAATACAGTTTGCTGCAACAATGATTCCATCCACGAATTGTTTCGTCGCATAATAAAATAAGGTACCATACTGGTACTCATACATAATATCCAATTCCTGTGCATAATCACGATCTAAAAATTTACCTGGTAATAAGATGAAATTCACATTATATTTCTTTGAGGCTTCTTTAATCCCCTCACTCAATGCATGTGTAAAATCATCTGTCACACCACCAACAACTACACCTATCGTCTTGCGTTTTCCCATACTACATCTAACCCCTGTTTAATGATATCAGATTAATTTTCTTTTAAATATGGTTAATTTTAGCATATTTTTCATATTTAATCAAGGTTTACATCTTTTACAAGGTTCATATCCCATATTTATTAAATCCTCACGATTCCCGGTATAAACCTCCTTATTACTGCCGGCAATATCCCTAACGCTTTCACAATTTTCTTTATGAAATTTGTGCGTATTGGTGTTCAGTACATATCCGTCTTCTGCTTCTGTATTTTCTTCGGTCTTGGAATCATCGGTCCAGCTTTCGCCGGTGGCATAATCAATCGTAATCCCCGGCTGAATGTTATAAACAAACACATGGAATGAAACTCCTTTTCCACAGTCTTCCACTGAATATGCTTCCATCTCCAGACCAGTGGCAACAAGGTTATCTCCTTCAAATACCGGTGTCACACGATAAAGTACATGATGATCTGTCGCCTTCACATAATCTGCCACCCGATCCTCAAATTTCAGCATACCTGTTACATTCAGATAGCGCGTACCCGTAATCAAATTCTTTTCATTGGCATTCTCGCCTGCCAGCTGATATCCAATGAGATGGCATCGATTGTACAGATATTTTCCTTCTACATTGTCGTATTTTACAGTGTGCCATCCGGTTGGCTTTACCATGCCGATGGCTCCGCGCTCCTCGGTCGGCATAAGTTCTTTGCAGATATTTGCATAAGCTACGCCACATCGTCCGAGTTTATCCAAATTGCTGTATGTCTCAAACGCATCTGTACGCTCCCGATCCTTTTTTGAAAATGACGGTTTGTTGCCATCGAGTATAACGAAAGAATTCCCCGCATAAGCTGGAATATCTGTCGATTCGTATGATTTCTGTGTATTTTCCTGTATAGCCTCTGTATCAAGCCCCGATTGCACATAACTGCAGCCACCAAACAATAATGTAAGCAGCAACAACAAAACCGCAATCGGATAATGATTTCGTTTTCTCATATTTATTTTCTCCCGCTACCCTAATACCTGACACAAAAAAAGATTGGAAATCACATGCAAATGTATGATTTCCAACCTTCTTTACACTTTCCCTGTGACCTGCCTATCATAGCACAGCCCGCATCACCGAACAAGTGTTTCGTTTCT
The DNA here is from genome assembly GCA_900550545.1 of uncultured Lachnobacterium sp. GTDB lineage: Bacteria > Bacillota > Clostridia > Lachnospirales > Lachnospiraceae > Roseburia. Next base: position 3,231 of record URSS01000045.1, read on the forward strand.
TATTTTAGAATAAATTTATTTTTTAATTTTACAGAGACTCACATTGTCCAGCCACTGCCACACGGATCAGATTCGTGGTACCTGACATTCCCAGCGGCACACCCGCGGTAATGACAGCAAGCTCTCCCTCTTTCAGATAGCCTTCTTCCTCTGCACGTTTCATGGCATTGGCAAACAATACGTCCGTGCTGGTCTCCTCTTTGATCATCAAAGGAATTACACCCCAGGATAAACTCATCTGACGGTATGTGCGCTCCGATGGCGTACATCCGATGATTGGTGAATTCGGACGATACCGTGAGATCATTCTTGCAGTTCTTCCCGATTTTGTAACGGTTACAACTGCAGATGCGTTAATATCAATTGCTGTCATGCAGGTCGCATGAGAAATAGCATCGGTAACATCATCTTTCGGAAGTTTCTCCAACTGGCGGAAACGCTTCTCATAGTCAATGTCATTCTCGGTATACTCCGCAATTTCTGCCATGGTCTTTACCGCCTGTACCGGATATTTTCCGGCAGCGGTCTCTCCGGAAAGCATGATCGCACTGGTTCCATCATAAATCGCATTTGCGACATCCGTTGCTTCCGCTCTGGTCGGACGCGGATTTTTCATCATAGAATCCAGCATCTGTGTTGCTGTGATAACAATTTTTCCTGCATTGTATACTTTCTTGATGATCAGTTTCTGGATGGCAGGAACTTCCTGGATTGGGATTTCTACACCCATATCTCCTCTGGCAACCATGACACCATCCGAAACAGCCAGAATCTCATCAATGTTATCCACACCCTCACGGTTTTCAATCTTTGCAAGAATCTTCATGTCGTTATCTCCATGTTCCCTGAGAAGATTCCGAAGCTGAACAATATCATCTGCACAACGGACAAAGGACGCTGCCACAAAATCAAATCCCTGTTCCACACCGAAAATAAGATCGTTGCGGTCCTTCTCACTGATATAAGGCATAGTCAGATGTGCATCCGGAACATTGATTCCCTTATGATTGGATACCGTACCTCCATTTTCCACTTCACACACAATATCTGTATCCGTCACTTCTTTGACACGCATTTCGATCAAACCGTCATCGATCAAGATTCGCATGCCCGGTTTTACATCCTTTACCAGATTTTTATATGTGATAGATGCCTCTTTTTCATTTCCGATAATATCTCTGGCAGTCAGGGTAAATATATCTCCTGCATTCAATTGAATCTTATCGTTTTCAAAATTGCCAAGGCGAATCTCCGGTCCGCTTGTATCAAGCAGTAATGCGATCGGTAATCCCAGTTCTTCACGAAGTCTTTTTATCTGTTCCACTTTTGGTAAATGTTCCGCACCATTTCCGTGGGAGAAGTTGATTCTGGCAACATCCATGCCGCTTCGCATAATCTCTTTTAATACTTCATCATCTGCCGTTGCAGGTCCCATTGTACAAATAATCTTTGTTTTCTTCATTTTCTTGCCTTTCTGTTACTCCTAGTATTCTACAAATTTGATGTATTCATACTTATTTTTTATCCTGTAATTTCTTTTCGTCTGGATTTTGAATGTCCTCTCCGTGATTTTCAAACCACCATGCGACAACTCCAGCGACAATTACAAGTGCTACAATCACTCCAACAATAATGTTCTCTATCATATTTCCTCTTTTCTGTGGCATACGCGCGATCTTTTTATTATTTTTATGTACCATAACAAAGCCATCAATCAAAATTGGTGACTGCCGGTGAATTTTCACCTTTTAAAGATCATATGCGCAATCTTTCTCCCCATCCGTCTGATGAATATAACGGATGATCGTTCGCAGAGCCCCCGCTTCTTTTCCCCGAAACGGCATGCGATATGTATAGAAATATGTGAAATGCTCCAACTGATTGGTTAAAGCGCAAGATAACAGAAGCGTCCGAAGGATGTGCACTTTCTCCGTGCGACGCTCCGAAATAAGCCTTGTGTCCAGTCCGCGTGTGCCGAAAACTTCTTCTGCACCCTGATTCTGACACAGGGATGGTGAAGATGTCTCAAGTGTCTGCGCCGGATTTCCCGTAACCGAATCCACAGTATTTTCACGCTCAATGGATGCCAGAACAGACGCTGTCTGATAGGACGAAAAACACATCCCTGATAATAAAATCACGAATGTTAAGATCAGACATATCCACTTTTTACCAAAAGTTCTGTTTGTCATATCCATTGCCACCTGTCCAAAGCTTTTCGCTTCAGTGCTATCGTAGCAGATATTGTTCTTCGTTTCAATAATTTATGGAAGAGAAATGAAAAAAATGTATCTTTATATTTTCTTATACATATACTAAAACCAAACATAAATGCATCGATATACGGAGGAAGCCTTTGTCATGTGCGGAATTGCCGGCTTTTGCAATTATAAAAAAGACTACCTGAGAGAACGGATCCACTGGGAAAAAATTTTGACAGATATGTGGCAGTCCATACGACGACGCGGAAATGACAATCACGGGATCTTCTTATCGGCCCACACCGGACTTGCACACAGTCGTCTGAGCATCCGCGATATCCAGTGTGGAACGCAGCCTATGACCCGCACCGTCCACGATCATACCTGCACCATTGTATACAACGGGGAAATTTACAACACCGAAGAATTGAAAGCAGAACTTCCTGCCGGAAAATTTCATTTTAAAACAACCTCTGATACCGAAGTCATCCTTTACTGTTATATGCACTTCGGACCTTCTTTTGTCCAAAAATTGAATGGAATCTTCGCCTTTGCCATCTATGATGAACAAAAGCAGCAGCTTCTGCTCTACCGTGACCGCGCCGGTGTCAAACCGCTCTTCTATACGCAGATGGAAGGCTCTCTGGTCTTTGGTTCGGAACCCAAAGCGCTCTTTTGCCATCCTTCCATCACCCCTGCAATCGACCGTCAGGGCATGCAGGAACTTCTTGCGATCGGACCTGCACACACATCCGGCACCTGTATTTTCCAAAATCTTTCCGAGGTTCTTCCCGGACATTTTATGGTCTATTCACCACAAGGTCTGCATGACACCTGTTATTGGGAACTTTCCTGTCACCCACACACCGATGCCTACGCCGACACCGTAGATCATGTGCGTTTTCTGGTGGAAGATGCCATTACCCGTCAGCTTGTATCCGATGTGGAAGTCTGTACTTTCCTGTCCGGCGGTATCGATTCAAGTATCGTCACCGCGATTTCGCACAACGCACTTGCAAAACAGGGGGTGACATTAAATACGTTTTCCTTTGATTTCGAGGGAAATGATAAATACTTTACTTCAAGTACCTTCCAGCCAGAACAGGATGTCACCTATGTAAAAAAGATGCTTGCCGCTTATCCTACGAATCATACCTATCTGTTCTGTAACGAAGAACAACTGTTTTGCGAACTGTACTCCGCAGTAGATGCCAAAGATCTGCCCGGTATGACCGATGTGGACGCATCGCTTCTGTACTTCTGTTCTCTGGTAAGTAAACATAATAAAGTTGCTTTAACGGGAGAATGTGCCGATGAGATTTTCGGCGGATACCCATGGTTTTATCGGGATGATTTGTTCCATGCCAACGGTTTCCCATGGTCTTTTGATCTGACTGCGCGGACGGCTTTTCTGACCGACGAAGTTGTAAAAGATCTGAATCTGACCGATTATTCCTATCAGCACTACTTAGAATCCAAAGCAAAAGCGCCTCTTCTCGATGGCGAGAGCAAAGAAGAAGAACGCCGGCGCATCATCGGCTATCTGAATATCAAATGGTTTATGCAGACACTGCTCGACCGCATGGACCGCACAAGTATGTACAGTGGTTTAGAGGCCCGTGTACCTTTTGCCGACCATCGCATCATTGAATATGTCTATAACGTGCCGTGGCATATGAAATATCAAAACGGGGTGGAAAAAACGTTGTTAAGGGACGCTTTTTGCGATGTTCTTCCATCCGAACTACTCCACCGCAAAAAGAGCCCCTACCCAAAGACCTATCATCCGGGATATGAAAAACTTCTGGTTTCAGAAATGCGCCGTATTCTTTCCGATACCAATGCACCGATCCAGTCTCTTGTAGATCCATCAAAAGTCCGTGCATTTCTCGATGCTCCAAAACAATACGGCAGTCCGTGGTTTGGCCAGCTGATGGCCGGCCCGCAATTGATCGCATATTTTATCCAGATCAATTATTGGATGGAAAAATACCATCTGCAGTTTTAACCTGCCACCTGAAAAATGTTGATCAAAAATACAAATGATAAACCGTAATATGTCACAACTGCCACAAGATCATTCACGGTAGTAATCAACGGACCACTCGCTACTGCCGGATCAATTTTGATCTTGTGGAAAAACATTGGAATAACCGTTCCCACCATACTGGAAATCACCATCGCAACAACAAGGGAAATGCCGACACATCCGGAAATCAAAAAAGCATATCCCCATGTATAATGTTTGAATAAATGAATGTACAATCCCAACAGAATAAGTGCAAAAATTCCAAGGATCAGTCCATTCAAAAAACCGATTTTCATCTCTTTTGCCAAAAGCTGAAGTTTTTGTTTTCCGGTTAAATTCTCATCCATGAGAACACGGATAGTAACAGCAAGTGACTGCGTTCCGACATTACCTGCCATATCCAGTACCAGTGACTGAAAACAGATAACGATTGGAAGAATCGCAACAACCGTCTCAAAAATTCCCACAACCGAAGAAACCGCTGTGCCAAGGAACAAAAGAATAATCAGCCATGGCAGACGCTTTTTCATACTTGCGACTGTTGTTTCATTCAAATCTTCCTCTGCAGTCAGACCAGCAAGTTTTGCATAATCTTCGCCCATCTCATTGTCTACGAGTTCTACGATATCTTCTGATGTAATGGCACCAAGGATTGTTCCATCTTCCTTCAGAACCGGAATGGAATCCTCGGAGTACTCAACAATCCGGTCAATACAATCATCAATTTTCTCATGATCGAGCACATAAGGATAGGAATGAATAATGATACTATCCAGATCCACATTATCTCTTGCAACGATCAAATCTTTTAAATCGATAGCTCCGAAAAAATGTTCCTGCTCATCTACCACATAAATCGTAGAAATGTTGTCATTCTCTCCCGCCTGTCTCACCAGTTCGCTCATTGCCTGCCGGATGGATAAATCCTTACGAATGCACACATAATTGGTCGTCATACAACTACCAATTTCTTCTTCATCATAAGATAACAGCATGCGGATGTCTTCGCCCGCTTCTTTGTCCAGACGCTTTACAATTTCCCGCTTTCTGTCTTCCTCAAGATTTTCCAAAACATCTACCGCATCATCGGAATCCATCAGCGAGATCACTTTTGCGGCATTGGCAATCGTTAATTCTTTAAAATAAATCTCTGGATCATCTACATAACTTAAAATTTCCGCAATCCGCTGAACACCTAAAATCTGATACAGTCTTTTACGCTCTGCGGCTGTCAGACGCTCCAATGCATCAGCAATATCATTCTCATGGTAATTTGACAGACGCTTTCTTAATTCTTCCTTAGAAAGACCACTGCGGATAAAAGCTGCTAATTCTTTGCTGTAATTCTTGTTCTTTAATTCTGTTCTGCTCATACATGCCTCCTTATGTGTAAAATAAGTGTGTGGCAAGCTTGCTTTTGCTGTCTGTGTCGGGAATTCCAAAATAATTTCCAATACAGCAAAAAAAATACACCTACCAATTACGGTGCGGTGCTTCATGCATGAGAAACAAGAACGAGGCTATCTCACAGACAGCTGCGTTCTTATTGCATCATCATATAAAACACTGCACATCATACTTCGCCCATGACTATCACAACTGTCCATGAATTTCACCTCCATTATTATATGTCATGTTTAAAAATGACACATGAATCAAATTTTTAACCTCGTACATCTTAACATTAACCCCTTCCTTTTTCAACCCTAAAAAGGAGTGAGTCCCCACCTGTAATACAAGTAGGGACTCTATAAGGATAAGTAATAATATGAGTTAAGCTATTTCACTTTTACTTCCATGGTAACCGTCTTCTTGGTTCCATCTTTTAAAGTAACGACTGCTTTCACCTTTGCAGTACCTTTTTTCTTTGCTGTAATCTTTCCGTTTTTGTTTACGGTTACAACCGATTTCTTAGAAGAGGTATAGGTGATCTTGTCTACGTTTTCCATGTTCAACTTCTTGCTCCATGGGAATTTTGTAGTCTTTTTCTTCTTTACATTGGTAGAAGTCTTTGTTGCCTTCACTGTTTTCTTGATTTCTTTTACAGCAGCTTTTGCATCTTTGCTGTTTAACAGAACATACTCACCGCTGTTTTTGATTGTCAGATCAACACTTCCATCAGCAGAAACAGTATAATCCTTCTTGTTGACTAATACCAGTTTTCCAGTTTTTGCATCTTTCTTCAGAAGTTTGAGATTTTCTCCAGCCTTAACATCTCCTGCACTTACTTCCACCGTATATGCAGTAGAACCATCTGCTTTCTTAACCTCCTGCTTAATGGTTACATCTGTTGTCTTGGCTTTATCTGTGATTGCCTTTACAACATCTGCAGAAACAGAAGTACTAACACCAGACTTCTTTTCTGTTCCCTTTGTCTCAACAGATGCTTCCGATGTCTTGTTTCCATTTGCATCTGTAGTTACATTTAAGCTTGCCTTTGTATCTGCCGGAAGATCCTTGATGACAGTTGTTTCTGTCTTACTTCCGTCTGGGTTGGTTACGGTTGTTGTGTCATTCTTAACAGTCTCAGTTGTTCCGGTAGAACTGCTGCTGCCACCGTTAGAAGAAGTTTCCTTCTTTAAGATAACGGTACCGCCGTCCACAGCTTTTGGAATCGTAATTTCTACCTTTCCATCAGTGCTTACCGTGTATGTCTTTCCGGAATACAGATCTGTCATTGTACTTCCGGCAGCTTCGCTGACTGGAATAGAAATTGTCTGATCTGCATCTTTGATGTTTAATCCAACATACAGCTTTGTTCCATTGTAAGATCTTGCAAATACATCATATCCATTTTCATCAGAAACAAGCACAGAACTTCTGTCGCCTCTTGCAAACAGCTTCTTATATTCGTTTCGGATAGAAAGAAGCTTCTTATAATGATTCAACATACTATTTGCATCTGCACTCTGTGTATATACCTGGTTCCAGTCAAAATCGTAACGGTTTGACTGAATTGGATAATTGTTTAATCCATGCTGTCCAATTTCTTCGCCATAGTAAACAACCGCCTGTCCTTTTGCGGTAAGCTGTAATGCTGCAGCAACCTTAAATACCTGTAATGCCTGCTCTTCTGTCAGTTTCTTTTCAGTTACAAGTTTGTCAATCAGACTGTCCTCATCATGGCTGCTCAGGAAACCGCCCATAGTTGCAGTATTGTCGATAGATGCGTTTCTACTCTGGAAGAAGCTCTCGACAGAATTAATGTCACCGGTTACAAATGCCTCTGCTTTATCATTGAAATCGAAATCCAGCAATGAATCCATCGTACCAGTTCCAAGTTCTCCGGCAGTATTTGCATATCCTGCACCGGCATACTCGCCAATCATCTTGAAGTCTGGATTTGCCTTTGTCAGTGAGTTCTTAAATGCAGCCCAGGTAGTTGCATCTACATGCTTTACGGTATCAACACGATAATAATCAATGTCATACTTTTTCATCCACTCGGTCTGCCACTTAACTAACTGATTACGTACATCTGCGTTTTCTGTAACAAAATCCGGAAGATTGGAGAGGGAATCTCTCACATCATCACCCGTAATTGTTGTATCTTTATCTCGAATCATTGAAATCGAATTTCCATCCTGATCCTTTAAAATGCTATTAAAATAAGCTTCGGTTCCATATCCCGCATGATTCAATACCACATCAACCATAAGCTTCATTCCACGCTTGTGAAGTGCATTAATCAGAGATTCTAATTCTTCTTCCGTTCCAAGATATGGATTTAATTTAGTAAAATCTTTTGCCCAATATCCATGATAACCATTGTCTGTATCAGTATCAACATTCTCAACAATTGGTGTAATCCAGATTGTATTGACACCAAGATTCTGTAAATAATCCAACTTCTGTTCCAGACCTGCAAAGTCACCACCATGATAACTTAATGAGCCGCTTTTATTAACGCCTTCATCATTCTTTGTATTTCCATCGAAGAATCGATCTGTACAAGTCATGTAAATAACAGCTTCATCCCAGTCAAACGTATCCGTATCTCTTTTTGTGACAGTAACTTCTGCTGTTGCACGATATATATTTCCATAAATATCTTTTGCCACTACTGGAACACTTTTATTTCCGGCACTTGCAGAATCTCTTACAGATGCTGAAAGTTCTAAAAGTTCTGTATTTACATCAAGTGTCTTTCCACCAAGTTCGGATAAATCAGCTGTAATTGATGCCAATTCAGATTTTGCGTCTATATTTGTGGCATCTGTTCCTTTAAATGATACCGATAATACATTATTATCATTATAATCCATTGTTGCATTTCCAAATGAAGCTTCTAATGTCAAATCATCAAATTTCTTATACTCAAATGTACCACTTTCATTAAATGAATCTGTGACATCCTGACCATCTACTACATAATGATAAGTGTACTGATCAGGAACACAACCTTCCATTTCATATACATATCTTTGATTTTTCTCATCAAATGTCATCGGATAGGTATTTCCATTAACAACAACAGAAACCTTATCAGAAAGTGAGCTTTCCTTTAAGTCCTGCATAAGTGCATCATCACGATAATAAAATGCAATCTTATTTTCCGCTCCCAACATCTCATAACCTTTGTTATACGGAAGCACAGATGTAATTCCCTGATCCTGCTGAAATTTTGCAATAACAACTTTCTGATTTGCCGGGAAAGTAATGTAATGATCTCCACCATCTTTATCAGCCCATTCATTTTCTGTGGTGCTCTTTCTCATACAAAAGCTCAATGTCATATCTGCTTCTGATGCTTTTACCGGAATTCTAAGATAATGTTTACCATTAAATTCATCAACCTTAACATTCATTCCATCACTGAAACCGCTGTTCCAGCAATAAATATTCCAACCTTCATAATCTCCATCCGGTCGATCATATTCTACCAATGCCCATCTTTTTTCGATATTCTGTGGCTCTGCTGTTAAAGCTTCAATTACCTTATCTAAGTCATTAACAGAATCATATGCATTTCCTGTCTCTGCATCATAAACAAATGTTACAACCTTATCGTTCAAAAGCTTCAAGGTAATGTTGTCCCAACTAGCCCAATCCTTGTGATTAAAAACAGCTTTATATTGATAAGAACCTGCTTTAAACGCCTTTTGATATACATAATAACGATTGGATAATTTTACGAAATCATATTCTGTACCCGCATATGTCGGCTCCCATGGATTGCTGTCACGAACTGTACCTATAATAGAAACGATATCTCCAGTTGTATCTGCGCCATTTGTAACACTGTCATACAAATTTGGATTCTTACGATCACATACAACCGTAAGATATGAAGTTCCTGCCGGAATAGAAAGCGTTACATTACTATCTGTTCCATTTGCTCCGATTGACTCAGTCCATGCATGATTAAAAGCTACTTTGTACACAACTGAGACATCTTTTTCTAATGGCTCAAAATGAATTGTTTTTGCATATACATCATTTCCAACATACTCCATATCACCATTGGTATCAGCAGGATCCCAATCGCCTATTTTCTCATCTTCGTTTTTAAAAGTAAGAGCAGAGAAGTCTCCTACTAAAGTAGCAGGATCATAGGTTTCTTCCTCCTGTTTTGGAAGTTTCGTTTCAATGCTTGTTTTAAAATCTGAATCAAGATACCATGGATTTTCTTTCGCTACAAACTTTTCACAATTGAAATAAACATCGGTTGGTTCCTCTCCATTGCAATAGTCCATTGCAAGAGTTCTACCAGTTCCACCAGTATTATTTGATGGCTTACTAAAGTCTAACAACTGAAAGCCTTCACAATCACCTTTTAAAGTTATTGTATACCAGCCTTCATTCTCTGCATCCTCTTTTTTAAGCATAGTTGCTTTCGCACCACCCCAGCCTTGCACTTCTTCAGTAGCACCACCTGTAACCGTTGTGGATGTTCCATCCCAATACTGTAATGCCGGTGTTCCCCATCCCCAATCATTTTTAAAATGAATGGTTATGTTCGTTACCCCAGCTGCCTGTGCTGTCACCGGAGCAACCGTCACAAGCGTCAGAACCATCGCTATTGCCATAACAAAGCTGATGACTCTGTTTCTTCCTTTTTTAAAACCTTCCCCTCGCATATTTGCCTCCTTTATTCATTTTTCGGTTTTTTCGTATTTTCATTATATAATTTTCGGTTTTTTTCGGCAATTGTGTGTTTTAGAGAATTTGCTACTCGTTTTTTGTGAATCTATACAGTTTTTGTTTTTTTTGCACATTTTGAGATTTATTTGCGCAAAATATGTTCTAAAAATCATTTTTACTTTTTGTGCACATTTTCCTCATCCTTTTTCCTGTCATCTTTTTTCTGCTCATGCTATAATACGTGGGTATCTTATGACAAAGGAGTTTTTTATGCGTAAACAATTTGTAAAATACGTTTCTCAAAATATGCTTGGAATGCTTGGGATGTCCCTGTACATTCTGGCAGATACCTACTTTATTTCCCGTGCAGTAGGACCTGACGGTATCGCAGCTCTTAATCTGGTCCTTCCTCTTTACAATCTGATTTTTGCCATCGGAGCGATGATCGGCGTAGGATCAGCCATCCGTTTTGTGGTAGAACGCAACAAAAAGAACCCTGACGCCGCCGGATATTTCTTCCATGCACTTGCCGGGGCTGGTATCATCAGTATTCTATTTATAATGGTAGGAATTTTTCTTCCGGATAAACTGGTGGCTTTGCTAGGTGGAGATGCAACGATTGTTGCTACAGGAACCTCCTACACCCGTATTTTTATGCTATTTACGCCGTTTTTTATGTGGAATCACATTTGCAATGCGTTTGTAAGAAATGATGGCAATCCATCCATTGCCATGGCTGCCACTTTATTCAGCAGTCTGTTCAATATTGTATTTGACTATATTTTGATGTTTCCTATGGGACTTTCCATGGCAGGTGCCGCACTTGCGACCGCCATCTCTCCGATCATCGGAATCCTGATCTGCTGCATTCATCTTTGCTCGAAAAAATGCACGGTTCCGCTCCATCCGATCATACCGTCGATTCGCAAACTGATCTATTCCTGTCAGGTCGGCGTGTCAGCTTTCGTTGGGGAAATCTCATCCGGAGTCATCACTGTGGTATTTAATATGATCATCCTTTCACTTACCGGTAATATCGGCGTCGCCGCCTACGGTGTGGTTGCAAATACCTCTCTGGTCGCGGTGGCACTCTTTAACGGAATTGCACAGGGCTCTCAGCCATTGATCAGCAAATCTTACGGAACCGGACAGAAAAAGGAAGTACATGAGGTCCTTCGCATGGCCCTCATGACTTCCCTTTGTCTTTCTACTATACTGATTGCCTTTATTTATTTGTGCGCACCACAGGTTACTGCGGTATTCAACGGGGAACATAACGCAACACTGGCTGTCTATGCCGAAAAAGGATTGCGCCTGTACTTCCTTGGTTTCTTCTTTGCCGGCATCAATATCGTCGGAACGGCGGCCCTCAGTGCTGTGGAATCTGTCAAATGTGCCTTTGCAGCTTCCATCATGCGCGGATTTGTTGCCATCATTTTCTTTGCATTCCTGCTGTCTTCTTTCTTTGGAATGACCGGTGTATGGCTTGCATTTCCTGCTGCGGAATTTGTAACGATGCTTCTGACACTGTCTGGTCTGCATCAGATTCGCCGAAGATAAAAGCTGGTCGTCCGTATAATCCGTTTTATTTTACTTTAACTTTCATGGTAACTGTTTTCACTGTTCCATCCTTTAATGTAACAACCGCCTTCACTTTTGCTGTACCTTTCTTCTTTGCCGTAATCTTTCCGTTTTTATTCACGGTAAGAACTGATTTCTTAGAAGTAGTATACGTGATTTTCTCTACATTTTCCATGTTCAGCTTATTGCTCCATGGAAATTCTGTAGTCTTTTTCTGCTTTACATTTGTTGAAGACTTTGTGGCTTTCACCGTCTTTTTAATCTCATTTGCAGCAGCTTTTGCATCTGTACTGTTTAACAGGACATAATCGCCACCGTTTTTCATTGTCAGATTGATGCTTCCATCTTTCGAAACCGTATAATTCTTCTTATCTACCAAGATCAGTTTTCCAGTCTTTGCATCTTTCTTCATAAGCTTAAGATCATTTCCGGCTTTTATATCTGTGGCTTTTACTTCCACGGTATATGCTGTTGAACCATCTTCTTTTTTAACTTCCTGCTTGATTGTCACATCCGTAGTTCCAGCGTTGTCCGTAATGTTCTTTATGGTCTCCGCAGAAATCGATGTACTTATTCCTGACTTCTTTTCAATTCCTTTTACTTCCACCGAAGTAATCTTACTTTGGTCGCTGCCGGAAGTTCCATTACTTTCACTGCTTTCATTATCTTTAGAAGTTCCGTTATTTCCGCTGTTTCCATTGTCTCCTGTGGATCCGTTATCTTTGCTTCCATCGTCTACCGGAAATGTCGTAAACTGATCAAGCGGCGGAACCGGGTGAATTCCGGTCTTCCAATAAAGATTTGCAAGCGAATCATCCACACCTGTCACGAGCAGCGTTCCATCTGCGATATGCTGTTTATAAGATGTAATCTTAATCTCGCCATTTACTGCTTTGCCCGGAACTGCCTTGTTACTGGTATAAGCAGTTGCTCCCTGCAAAAATACTTCCTCTGTTGAAATGTTTCCGTTTCCTGTCACTGCTGTTCCACCATCTCCCCAAAGTACATATCCACCGATCGCAACCAGTTTTCCCTTTCCTGTAATGGTTGCATTTTCCAGTTCGAGTGCATGACCGCCTTCCGAATAGAGATTTACCGTTCCATCACCGCCATAAGTAACGAGCGTTGCTCCTTCTTCTAACGTTAAAGTTCCATTCTGCACACGCAATGCCGTCTGTCCAATACCTTCACTTCCCGCAGAATCACCTTCCACAAATACCTGTCCTTTTACTGTTACATTTCCATTTGCCAATACAACAGCTTCTGCATTTGAACGGTCAGCGGTATTTCCATTTGCAAGATAATTTGTGTGTGAATAAATTGCTGCATTTTCAAGAATCGCTCCATCTTCCATACGGATCTGACCACAAACCGATGCCCCCGTCGTAAATGTTCCGCTGTAAGCATCATAATTCATGGAAAATGTTCCACCCTCTTTTACTTCAATGATTCCCTGAACTACAGAATCCGAAAGTGTCAGTTTTCCACCTTTTTCAATCACGATCCGCGCACTGCTCAACACTTCCATATTTGTAAGTGTCAAGTTACATCCGTCCGGAATGTAAAGTGTCTGAGGGATATGATTTGCGACTACCTGTTTCCACGGTATGTCATATCCAAGATATCCATATGTACCACTTTCGTGAGATCCAAACCACGCTTCTAAATCTTTTGGTACACGGACACTCTCTTCCTGTCCTTCCACGTTACTTCCAAAATTTTCGATTACCCATGGCTCCATGATATCCCATGCATAGAGACCACTCTCATACTGTTTCAAATTCTTAACCGAAATCTGATCTGCCAGAGTCTCTTTTCCGGTATAAATACGAAACGGAAGTGCGTTACTGGTCGCTGTACGTCCCTGATCATCTGCGATTGTAATCGAAATAAGATACTGACCGGCGTCTTTTGGTGTTCCGTTTAAAGTCAGATCACTGCTGATGGTCATGTAGACACCTTCCATACCACTGTCGCTGTCTTTTGGTGTTCCATTTTCTGTATCCGGTACAATGCTGACCGAACATTTGCTTCCGTCCAGATTGATTTTGGACATATTGTCAAGTTCTTCCCAATCACTGTCCGCAGGCTCTGTATCTTTTTCCACAAGTGCTCCATATACTTTTACTGCACTGTTCTTATTTGAAGAGGATCCTCCAACACTGGCACTCGAAACCCCATCATAATCTTTCTGTCCTACGACAGCAGCCTCAAAACTTCCATCAATTTTCACATGAAGTTCATACGGGTCACCCTTGCCGTCATCCTCTACAAGAGTTGCTTTACCATCATTGTCAATGACCAGCTTAAATGTCAGATCTGTATATCCATCTGCCTTTATTGTAATCACATCACCACTTTTCAAAGCAGGTATTGTTGGATTACTTGAAAAGTCCATTTTGGCAAATTCAAGACGATTCTCTTCTGCATTTTTTCTATATGCGCCCCCACCTGAAACGCTATATGCTTTTGCTTCCCAGGATACATCGTTTACAATTACATCCGTAACCGCAGCTGCATAGCCAGCATTTGTAAATTTCATGTACCAGGTATTTCCAAATATATCTGTCTCAAGCTTTATGCCGTCTATGGTAACATTTTCCGGTGTATATTCCTTAAATGTTCCTGTAACCGTTACATCCTCTTTGGGCATCGTAAATGTATAGGTATTTGCCGATGTATTATTTACCTCAACCTTTGTTCCACTTACCGTTCCACGAACTGATATTTCGTCCACTGTATAATGACTGTCCGGTGTTGCAGTTACCGTAACCTTGCTTCCCGCTTTCACCCCGGATGTTGCGCTTAAAGCAATGCTTCCGTTTACAGTTTCGTCTACCGATACTTCGTATGTCTGTTCTTCTCCATCTCCGGACTCCGAACCATTTGCAACTACGGTTGCTGAATGATTTGTTTTATCCAAAGATAGCGTCAATGGCTTATATCCATCTGCTGTGATCACACAGGTTGCCGGATTTGTTTCAAATCCTTCCCCGATATGCAAATAACCATCATTTGCATAGTAATAATTATTATTTCCTATATTGAAACTCGAACCTGTTTTTTCCCATGCATGATTATTGATTGATACTCCACTAATCTTAGAAATCCATTCATATCCTTCCGTACCATAATAATAGTTAATGGAAAAGCCTCCCAAAAAATAAGATGATGCCGAAACATCTGTCGGCGGTTCTTTTTCTTCCCCTGCCTGTCCGGCCGCCTGTGTCTGAACTTTCCTGTTTTGCTCCGATCCATTTGCAGCATAAACTGATGATACCTGTGGCATCAAAACAAGTACTGCCGTCATAAACAATGCTGTTACCTTTTTCCATCTGCTTCTCATAACCACTTTCCTTTCCTTCTTATTTTGTTGAAACTCTCAACCGCTCATGTTATAATGCGCTTTGGTTAGTATTATCTAACCGCGAGACATAAATTATCAAATAATGATTCTATTGTCAACGCAAATACGGCAACAAATGTCTTATTGCTATTTTTTATCAAAAGGAGTTTTTATGAAAATAAAAAGATCACTTGCACTTTTTCTTTGCAGTATTCTTCTTTTTACAGGATGTTCTCATGAATCCAGACAGGAAGTTTCCAAAACTTTTTTTGCGATGGATACGGTCATGAATTTTTCTGTTTATGGAGATGAAAAGATTTTAGATCAAACGGAAACCATAATCTCTGATCTGGAGTCACAAATGTCCGTCACAGATTCGAGCAGCCAGATTGCTGCACTAAATAAGAATGGTTCCGTGACACTGACGGGCGATACACGTACACTGGTACAAAAGGCACTCTCTTTATGCGAACGCACTGATGGAGCTTTGGATCTGTCTATTTATCCGATTGTCTGCGTCTGGGGATTCACAACCGGTAAATACCAGGTACCGGATGATAACACGATAAGTTCCCTGCTTCCGCTTGTGGACTACAAACAAATCCAATATGAACCAGAGTCAGGTGAAATTTCTCTTCCAAATGATATGGAAATCGATCTTGGAAGTGTTGCCAAAGGCTATGCCGGTCAAAAAGTTGCCGACTACTTAAAAGAAAACGGAGTGACTTCCGGTCTTCTAAGTCTCGGTGGAAATATTCAGGCAATTGGGAACAAACCGGATGGCAGTCCCTGGAAGATTGGAATTCAGGACCCACGCAATAATGAGGAACCTATGATGGTTCTCTCTATCTCTGATCAATCCGTTGTCACATCCGGAGGCTATGAACGCTATTTCGAAGAGGATGGCAAAACCTATTGGCATATCATGGACCCTAAAACCGGATATCCTGCGGAAAATGGGCTCATTTCTGTTACCATCGTTGGAGATGATGGCATGCTTTGCGACGGTCTGTCCACATCCCTGTTTGTTATGGGGCTTGAAAAAGCTGCTGATTTCTGGAGAAAATCAAATGACTTTGAGGCCGTGTTTGTGACAGATGATGGCACTGTATATATTACCGAAGGTCTCAAAAATTCATTTGCACTGACTGACGATTATCAGGATACAGTAGTCCGGGTAATCAAACGATAAAAATGTTGACTTTCAGCATTTTGGAAAATTCCGAATTTCATTTAATCCGTCATATTTTAATCGTGCCTTTCATCTTCATTCGCATAACATTCACAAAATCTTGCAGAAAAGGAAGGCTTCTCACCTGCCACATACAGGTGGGCAGTACTTCCAAATTCATTCACTCGAAAACTTGCAATTCCTTTCCTTCGTTCCTCCGTGTATATACTTGTGATTGAAGTAGGAAGTGCGCAGAAATTATGCCACAAAATCATCGGGGAAATCTGAAGCAAGTGGCTGAGCAGCACACATTCCACCCCGAAATGACAAAACAGCACAATGGTATCATTATTTGGTTTTATCGCACGATAATGCATTCCCTCTCTCTCATACCCATGCTTTTTCAGGAGTTCATCCAGGCCATTACATACTTTTTTATATACTTCCTTTACATTTTCTGCACGCATAATGTCCGTCTCGCACCAGTCGTTTCGATCATAATATGCGTTATCTTTTTCCATATCCTGCGGCAGCCAGTCCCAACAAATTGTCTCCTGATCCGGTGTATCCGGCCGATGAATGTGTGCCGGAAATTCCTGTAACCAGTCAAAAGTTTCTGCTTTGCGGTTCATCTTTTCCAACGTACATTTTGCAGTGTCCTGTGCACGTCCAAGTGGTGACACATAAAAAGCAGCTATATTGAATTTAGCCAGATATTCCGCTACAAGTCTTGCCTCTTTCCATCCGGTTTCTGTCAGTGTATCCAGCTCATAATTTGGATCTCCATGTCTTACTATTAAAATTCTCATTTTCGCGACCTCATTTCTACATTACTACGCACATTCATTTCCCTATGTTAAATTGCTATCTGCCTTTCAATATATTCATATATTCGCATGCAGTCTCCCGGTTCCGGAATGCCGGGTACAAAAATCCTGCTTCCGGTGCCCCTGGTTCATATTCGTCTTCTAGTGGACACAAAGCACAGAGCAGATAATGATACACTTCCTCAGAACCTTCCTGCCATTCTTTGTCTGTTCCTTTCACCGGAACATCATAAGCTCCATGAAACAGAAAAACAGCAAACGGCTTTTTCGGTTGATATTTTTCTGCAATCATTTCATATAGTAAATCCAAAAACGCATCATTCTGTAGTCCAGATTCTTTGATTCCATCCAACAGCTGCCAGATACTTCCCGGTTTCCGTTCACTCTCCGGAATCCGGTAATCCTTCAGTTGTTCATTTGTTTCCGCAAGAACTACCGCCTTTGCAATTTCTAGTTTATTCTTCTTTTCTGTGGTGGATAATTTCAAAAAATACGTATTGAATGTTCCATCCACCAATCCTTCCTCATCAAAATATGCCCCGGCGATCCGGTCAAAATGCGTCCGTGCCGGTGTCATGCGACGGGACAATTCCAACATGTCTTCTCGGTTGATCATAATATTTCCTCACGTTACTTCAAACTTTACTACACTACCTTTTTTTTATTTTAACACAGATTCTGTATAGCCTCTACATAATCACAACTTAAAGCCCGGTATTATATGATTAAAGGGTCAAAAGGTAGCATCGATGCATGCTTGCATGCAATTCGATGTATACCTTAGTGACCCGCACTACAC
>URSS01000046.1 GCA_900550545.1 uncultured Lachnobacterium sp.
AGAGACAGGTAAGAGGCAGTCCGTGCTCTATGCCGTTGATGCATTTATGCTCAGAGCCGTGATACATAAATGTGCGCTTAATATCAGGGGGCAGCGATATAATTGCTATATACCCCAGAAATATTGCCAGTCTGATAACGCCCTCTATGAACGCTATGAGCATCTGTGAGCTTATCACCTTTTTAAAAAACCCTGAAAGGAAATACGGCAATGCAAAAAACAGCGCGAGTGCTATGACAATTGACAGTACCACTGAACCTCCAAGCATGGCATTTTCCTGTTTCTTTTCTTTGGCAGCCCTTTTTTTCTTTTCTTCCGCTGTGAGTTCTTCTTCCTTTTCCTTTTTCTTTGAAGCCAAGGCACCTTCATCATCCTCGTCCTCGAAAAATGACGCTGAATACATCAGTGTGCTCATGCCCAGATGAAGCGAATCGACAAAGCTCACCACACCTCTTAAAATAGGGATTTTTCTAATTGCATCAAGCGTCTTTGAATTCTTACGCTTTGACACCTTGACATCTATTTCATGGTCAGGCTTTCTCACGGCTACTGCGTATGTGTCCTTGTTCTGCATCATTACGCCCTCCATGACAGCCTGACCGCCAATACCTGAATACTTCATAAAACCTCTCTATATTCCAAAAAAGGTTGAGGTATATTGCAACCTCAACCTTTCAAGTAACTATATGATTCTATTTCATACCATATTTCTTATTGAACTGCTCAATACGTCCACGAGCCTGGTTAGCTTTCTGCTGACCTGTGTAGAATGGATGGCACTTTGAGCAAATCTCTACGTGGATCTCCGGCTTTGTAGATCCTGTAACGAATGTGTTACCACAGTTACATGTAACAGTTGCCTGATAATAATCTGGATGGATTCCTTCTCTCATGATTTTCACCTCTTCTATTCTTATCGTTTATTGTAATCAATCTCAAATTGATTGATCCGCCTATTGTCACACTCTTTATACCCGTATGCCCGATCCGCATATGATACTTGTTGCAAGAGCGACACGTACGTCCGTTTACATCCCGATAAACATCTTAGTTATTCTAACACACATATATATACATTGCAAGGGCTAAATTATAAAATTCTGTTTTTCGTAACCATATTGATAAATTCAGCATTGTTCTTTGTATGCGCAAACATATTCAAAATGTTTTCCACCGCCTCATCCGAGCGCATTCCATTCAAAGCTTTTCGCATATTTTCCACGCCAATCTGTTCCTGTGGATCCAGCAAAAGGTCATCTCGTCTGGTTCCGGATTTTACAATATCAACAGCCGGGAAAATTCTTTTTTCCGAAAGCTTACGATCGAGTACAAGTTCCATATTACCGGTACCTTTGAATTCCTCGAAGACAACATCATCCATCTTACTTCCGGTATCTACCAGTGCTGTCGCAAGAATAGTAAGGCTTCCGCCTTCTCTCATATTACGTGCAGCACCGAAAAAGCGCTTTGGCATATGAAGTGCCGCCGGATCAAGACCACCGGATAAGGTACGTCCACTCGGTGTACATGTCAGGTTGTAAGCGCGGGCAAGTCTTGTAATACTATCCAGAAGAATCATAACATCCTGTTTGTGCTCTACCAGACGCTTTGCGCGCTCAATCACCATCTCGGATACTCTCTTATGGTGTTCTGCCGTCTCATCAAACGTAGAATAGATCACTTCCACATTGTCTCCCTGAATGGCTTCCTTGATATCGGTTACTTCCTCTGGGCGCTCATCGATCAGTAAAATGATCATATGCATCTCCGGGTTATTGATCTTAACCGAGTTTGCAATTTCTTTCAAAAGGGTTGTCTTACCGGCTTTTGGCTGAGACACAATCATACCTCGCTGTCCTTTGCCGATTGGTGACACAACATCCACAACACGCATTGCCACCGAACATCCCGGTCGTTCCATGCGCAGACGCTTGTTTGGGAAAATTGGAGTCATATCTTCGAAATTCATTCGATGCTGCGCCTCCGAAGGATGATATCCGTTCACCGTAGAAACATAAAGCAATGCTGAAAATTTTTCTTTTTCGGAAGATTTAATCTTTGTATTACCTGTAACGATATCTCCGGTCTTTAGATTAAATCTCCGGATCTGTGACGGTGCAATGTACACATCATGCTCTCCAGGGAGATAATTTTCACAGCGCAAAAATCCATACCCATCTGCCATAACTTCAAGAATGCCACTCACGGTGCATCCGCTGTCAAGATCAGCAATATCTTCCTTGATAGCCGCCGAATCCTGAATCTCTTCTTTTACATTATATGAAGAATCACTTTCTTCCCGCTCCTGTTCCGCTTTGCGGGCACGAAGAATGCGCTCTCTGTGTTCTATCGCATTTGTAGTAAAAACAGTCTTATGATCCTTGGCAATTTTTACTACGCCTGACTTTTTTTCTTCTTCATCTTCCTGAAGCATGCGCTCGATCAGCTCGCTTTTTTTCATTGCTGACACGCCTTTAATGCCTCTCGCTTTGGCAAGGTCCTTTAACACAACCAAAGACAGGCTTTCGTATTTTTCCCTCATATAATCTCCTTTATATTAAAAAATCGAATTTCATGGGATCTATGTCTGAAACGACGCAGAATCGCTTATGAAATTATTATACACTATTATTCTGAAAATAGGAAGTCTTTTTCTTGATTTGTATTTCCAAGAATGGTATTGTTAAAAAAGTACAAGGAAACAAAGGAGAATTACTATGGATAATAAAGAAAAAGCGCTTTTGTGCCACAAAGAATGGAATGGAAAACTTGAAACTATCGCAAAATCCAAGGTGAACAGCCGCGAGGATCTGGCAATTGCCTACACACCTGGCGTTGCTGAGCCATGCAAAGTCATCGCAGAAGATAAATCCGCTGCATACACTTATACCTGGAAAGCAAACACCGTTGCCGTTGTATCCGACGGAAGTGCGGTTCTTGGTCTTGGCAATATCGGACCATACGCAGCGATGCCGGTAATGGAAGGAAAATGTGTACTGTTCAAGGAATTCGGCGATGTAAACGCTGTCCCAATCTGTCTGGACACACAGGACACCGAAGAAATCATTACTACTGTCAAAAATATTGCTCCGGGATTTGGCGGAATCAACCTGGAAGATATTTCTGCTCCACGTTGCTTTGAAATCGAGGAACGACTCAAAGAAATGCTGGATATCCCTGTCTTTCACGATGACCAGCATGGTACCGCGATCGTTGTTCTTGCTGGAATCATCAACGGTTTACGTGTTACCGGAAAGAAAAAGGAAGATTGCAAAGTTGTTGTAAACGGTGCAGGTTCTGCCGGAGTTGCAATCACAAAGCTTCTTCTTACTTATGGTTTCAAACATGTAACCATGTGCGACCGCGAGGGTATCATTGGAAAAGATTATCCGAACTTAAACTGGATGCAGAAAAAAATGACAGAAGTTACAAACCTTGAAAATGCAAGTGGAACACTTACAGACGCATTAAAAGATGCAGATATTTTTGTAGGTGTCTCCGCTCCAAATATTGTAACACCAGAGATGGTTTCCTCTATGAACAAAGACGCGATTCTTTTTGCCATGGCAAACCCGGTACCGGAGATTATGCCGGATGTTGCAAAAGCTGCTGGGGCAAAAGTTGTTGGAACCGGACGAAGCGATTTCCCGAACCAGGTAAACAATGTAATCGCATTCCCTGGTATTTTCAAAGGTGCACTGGAAGGACATGCAAAACAGATTACCGAAGAAATGAAACTTGCTGCTGCCGAAGCACTTGCTGCACTCGTATCCGATGATGAGATCAACGAAGATTTCATTATGCCGGAAGCATTTGATCCACGTGTTGCGGAAGTTGTCAGCGAAGCTGTCAAGTCTCATATTTCATAATATGCGTACTTTATCCAATACCGTCTGCCCTTTTTCTTCCGGCAGGCGGTATTATTCCCTGAATGATTACTGCAAAGAGACTTTTGGTGAAAAAGTATACCGCCTCAGCTTGAGCGGTGGTATGACTTGCCCAAATCGCGATGGAACCTACAGTACTCTCGGTTGTGCCTTCTGCAGTGAAGGTGGTTCCGGTGATTTTGCAGCCTCTGCATCTCTTCCGGTCTCGCAACAGTTGTCGGATGCAAAAATGCGCATTGTTACAAAAACAAACTGTTCAAAATTCATTGCATATTTTCAATCCTACACGAACACTTACGCACCGATTGCATATTTGCGTTCCATTTACGAAGAAGCATTACAATCACCTGCGATTGTTGCTTTATCCATTGGCACACGAAGCGATTGTCTGGGCAAAGATGTGCTCCTGCTTCTTTCCGAACTGCAAAAGGAATATCCGCACAAACAAATCTGGATTGAGCTTGGATTACAGACGATGCACAACGACACGCTGCGGCAGATGAATACACACACGACGGTCGAACAATTTGATTCTGCTGTTGATGCACTTACCCGAATTCATATCCCGGTAATTGCCCATGTAATTCTTGGATTTCCAAACGAGACAAAAGAAATGATGTTACAGACCATTTCCCATGTATCCCGACTTCCGGTTGCCGGAATCAAGCTTCAGCTTCTTCACGTATTAAAAAACACGAAACTGGGGAATAAATATCTGGAAACACCGTTTCCGGTTATGGAACGGATGCCCTACTGCGATCTGGTCATTGATTGTCTGGAACTTCTTCCGCCGGATATGGTCGTTCACCGATTAACCGGTGACGGTCCGCGAAACCTTTTACTGGCACCCTCATGGAGCACTGACAAAAAACGTGTGCTGAATACCATTCATCATCGTCTCAAAGAACGCGATACATGGCAAGGACGATTATTTATATCTTAAGGAGGATTTGATTTTATGGCTGAACCATTTACCATATACAAATTAACAATTTTATACATGCTGAGCAAAGCAGGCTTTCCTCTAACCAACACACAGATATCCAATTTCTTTCTAAGCGAAGAATATACTGATTATTTTCGTGTGCAGGAGGTACTCGGAGATCTCGTGGATACCAATCTGATTGTAGCAGAATCCACACACTCCAACACGCAATACACGCTTACTGCAGCCGGAAAAGAAACACTCGGTTTCTTTAAAGACAAAATCACTGACGGCATCGAAGCCGACATTATGAAATTTTTCGAAGAAAATAAGCTGGAGTTTCGTCAGGAAAATTCCATTCTTGCAGACTACTATAAAACAACTAACCAGAAATATGCCGTGCGCTGTCAGGTACGTTCTGACGCCAATCCAATCATCGACCTGACCCTCAGCGTCACCACCAAGGAACAGGCCGAAGCAATCTGCAATAATTGGAAAAATCAAAATGAAGATGTGTATGCATATCTCATGGATATGCTTTTAAAATAATTAATTCAAGATTTCTTTTTTATACTATATCCAAATTTTCCAAGTTTTTCTCCCAGAGAAAAATATTCTCCATGAGAATACATCAAGAGGCCGGATTCGTTGATTTCAAACTTTCCGGTCTCGTTCATATAACGGTCATCAATGGTAACTCCTACCACTTCCGCAATAAACATCGTATGACTTCCCAATGTTTTTTTCTCTACAACACGACATTCAATATTCGCCGGACTCTCTGCGATCCCAACCGCTTTCACCTGCTGCATCGGCAATGGTGTCAGTTTCATTTCTTTGAATTTATCAACATCTCTTCCGCTGACCACCCCACAATAATCACATGCCTTTACCAATTCCTGATTGGTGAGATTGATTACAAATTCACCGGTACGATCAATAATATCGTAAGAATAGCGTGACGGACGCACCGAGATGGAAACCATCGGCGGATTCGTACAGATTGTCCCCGCCCATGCAATCGTAATGATATTTGATCTTCCATTTTCGTCTGTTACGCTCACCATAACTGCCGGTACCGGATTTAACATATTTCCCGGTTTCCAATTTTGTTTTCCCATTTATAAGCTCCTTATTCCCACCTCGGACATTGCCCGTTTCAGTTCATTTTTATGTGTTTCTTCCAACTCTGTCAGTGGTAAACGTACCGGACCGACATCCATTCCCATCATATTCAAAGCTGCTTTCACCGGAATCGGATTTACCTCTGTAAATAGCTTTTCAATCAGCTTTTCGTATGATAATTGGTTTTGGGGTATGTCCTGCAATTTGTCTTTCCACCAGGTACTCCAGCATTTCAAAATTAATGCTTTTATCTTCATGAAATGGAGTCACCAAGGCGACTCCGGAGCCGCGAAACACAGACATTTTTTTCTCCTTTACAGTTTCAAATCTGGATTTTCACGAATAATTTCAGCGATCAGTTCTCTCTCATCCATATGATGTTTCACACCACGGATTTCCTGATAATCCTCATGTCCTTTTCCGGCCAGAACGACAATATCTCCATCCTGCGCATTTTTCATGCAATAAGCAATAGCTTCTTTACGGTCTGGAATCGTCACATATTCTCCGTCAGCTTTATGAACACCAACAAGAATATCATTGATGATATCCATCGGTTCCTCGTTTCTTGGATTATCGGATGTTACAACAGTCAGATCTGCAAGCTTTGAAGAAACCTCTCCCATCTCATACCGTCTGGACTTTGCACGATTTCCACCACATCCAAACAGACAAACGAGCCGTCCCGGTTCATACTCTTTTAACGTTGTAAGAAGACTCTCTAATGACATTGCATTGTGTGCGTAATCAATCATCAATGTGTATCGCTTGGTAACCGGCACAATTTCAATTCTTCCCTTTACACTGACATGAAGCAATGCTTCTTTAATTTTTTCAACCGGCACCCCAAAATGATGACAGATAGCAATCGCAGTCAAAGAATTGTATACCGAAAAACTTCCTGGCACATTGACTTCCACATCAAAGTTCATCAGTCCTTTTACATGATATTTCACTCCGAGTGCACCGTGCTCTTTTTTCAACTGTACATTCTGCGCAACAAGATCATTTTCTTTTCCATAACCAAATGTCTCTACCTGACAGGTGTGTCCTTCTAAGATTCCCTCTAAGTGTTCACTGTCTCCATTGAAAATTCCAAGTTTACACTGCTGGAACAACAGGCTCTTGCAATGCATATAATCTGCAAAATCTTTATGCTCATTTGTTCCAATGTGATCCGGCTCGAGATTCGTAAACACTCCGATATCAAATATAAATCCAGATACACGATGCAGCATCAGTGCCTGCGATGAAACCTCCATAACAACTGCGTCCAGCCCTGCTTCTACCATCTCATGGAACAGTTCCTGTACACGGTAGGATTCCGGTGTCGTATTTGCGGAAGGAATTCTTTTGTCTCCTACAATGGATTCAATCGTTCCGATCAGACCAGTCTTAATTCCAGCTGATTCCAAAATAGATTTTACCATATAAGTGGTTGTTGTTTTTCCTTTGGTTCCTGTGATACCGATTGTCTTTAATTTCTTTGCCGGGTAACCGAAATATGCAGCAGACATGTATGCCAACGCAAGACGGCTGTCTTCCACTTTTATAACTGTCACATGCTCCGGTAATTCCACATCCTTTTCTACAATGATCGCAGCTGCCCCTTTTTTGACCACATCTGGTATAAAATCATGCGCATCCCTTACACTGCCACTGATGCATACAAAAACAGAGCCTTTTTCCACCTTTCTGGAATCATAAACCAGCGTTGTAACATCGGTTTCTTCATTTCCAACAAGTACCTCATATTTCAGTTCTTTTACAAGTTCTTTAATCTTCATTTATTTTCCCTCACTAACTTACTCTTTCCATTCACCGGTAAAAACTTCTGTTGCCGGCCCTGTCATAAAAACATGATTGGTGTTACGATCATATGTGATTGTCAGATCACCACCACGCAAATGCACCAGAACCGTATCATCGGTAAGTCCATTCAAAATGCTCGCCACAACCGTTGCACAGGTTCCTGTCCCGCATGCCCAGGTCTCATTGGAACCACGCTCCCAGACACGCATGGAAGCTTCTGTTCTTGAAATAATCTGAACAAATTCAGTATTCGTTCTCTTTGGGAAACGCGGATGTTGCTCGAACTCCGGTCCATATTTTTCAATTTCGAAATTTGCCACATCATCAACAAACACAACTGCATGCGGATTTCCCATAGATACACATGTCATTTTCCACTGTCTGCCGCCAACTTCTATCGGTTCATCCACAACTTTATCCCCAGCAGCTTCCACCGGAATCTCTGCAGGCATAAGAATCGGCTCTCCCATATCTACACGTACCAATGTTACAATTCCATTCTCCACAGTCAATTGCAAATACTTGATTCCTGCACCAGACTCCACACTAATTTCTTTTTTATCTGTCAGCCCATGCTCATATACGTATTTTGCCACACAACGAATACCATTGCCACACATTTCAGCCTCGGATCCATCTGCATTATAAATGCGCATCCGAAAATCTGCCACGTCCGATGGGCCAATCGTAATCAAACCATCCGATCCGATTCCAAAGTGCCGGTCACTCACTGCAATTGATAACTTCGACGGATCTGTAATTGTCTCTTCAAATAAATTCACATAAACATAGTCATTTCCACATCCGTGCATTTTTGTAAATTTCATCGTAAGTCCTCCTTCTGTTCTATATAGAATTGCAAGCATCCATACATTCATGCATCGATGATAACCTTTTACTCTTTCATCATATTATAGTATACTCCGCACTTTTTTACCCGAAAACTGTATAAGTGCTTTCTATATTGCAAATTGTGTGCTAACATAAAAGAAACCGCAATTGCATAATCAATTGCAACATACCAATGTCATTTATATTGAAAGAGGTATCTTTTATTATGAAAGAATATAAAAAAACTGGATATCTGAACAACGATTTCAAGATTTTCCATCTCATTGATCGGGGTATGGCTCCGGTAAATTTTCATTTTCACGAATTTCATAAAATACTGATTTTATTAAATGGTAATGTCTCCTACTGCATTGAAGGTCGCAGTTATGATCTTCAGCCGGATGATGTTGTCTTTGTTCCTGCCGGAGAAGTCCACTGTCCAATCATTCATGACCAGAACACTTATGAACGAATTATCATTTACATTTCCAAAGGATATCTAGATGGTTACCGGACAGATTCATATGATTTATCCCAATGTTTATCCGAAGCCCATCAGAAACAGTCCCATGTTTTGCGCATTCCGGCTTTTAGAACCAGCAAACTTGGACAGATTGTACGAGAACTTGAACATTCTCTTGATTCAAAAGAATACGCAAATGAGCTGTATCACAATCTCCTTTTTTTGGAGTTTATGGTACAGCTCAATCGTAATGCTTTGCACAATAGCATCGAATATTTATCCAATACTTCATCCAATCAGAAAATGATTGCTATCATCGATTATTTGAACGAACATCTTACCGAAGACATCTCCATCGACTCTCTTTCTGAGACTTTTTTTCTGAGCCGATATCATCTGATGCATTCGTTCAAAGAAGAAACCGGCTATACGATTGGAAATTATCTTTCTACCAAACGCCTGCTTCTCGCCCGGGATCTCATTCTTCAGGGAGAACCGATCACCAATGTCTGCTACGAATGTGGCTTTCGGAATTATTCCACTTTTTCACGTGCTTTCAAAAAAAATTTTGGATATTCTCCTCGGGAACAGCGCACACTCGACTCGACGCTCCGCGAATAGCGAAGCGTCTTTTTCATCCTTTTTCTGTAAGCGTATTGATCAGGTTTGGAATCAGCTGTTTCTTTCTTGAAACAACTCCTTTTAACATAATTCCTTTTTCATTCACTTCACAATTAAACGCACTTGCCGCAATCTGTGCACTGTCCGCCCCACGATACACCAGAAATGTAGATTCATTTAATATATCTGTCAGCATGATAAAAATCATCTGAATCTGTTTTTCTCCCATCATCTGCTCAAGATAAGGTTCAATACGTTTCTGCACTTTATCAAGTTCTGCACGACTCATAGCACTGATCTGTGCCACACCGAAGCTGACTGCGCCCGCATGAAAGATTTTAAAATCCTGATTTAGAATCTCCGATTCTGTCTTATTGCTGAAATCGCTTCCTGCTTCGAACATTGCAGAGGCAAGTTCCTCTACTTTCACATCTGCAATCTTTGCCAATGCCAATGCTGCATCCCTGTCAATCTCTGTGCAGGTCGGTGAGCGGAACATAAGTGTATCAGAGAGAATTGCAGCACACATCAGGCCCGCCATCTGCGGACTGATTTCGATATTCTGCTCCAGATACATGTGATAAATAATCGTGGAAGTACACCCCAGTGGCTGATTGCGGAAATATACCGGAGCCATTGTCTCAAGGCTTCCAAGACGGTGATGGTCTATAATCTCAAGAATTTCTGCCTCATCAATGTTATCAACCGCCTGTGTCTTTTCATTATGGTCAACAAGAATTAGTTGTTTTTTGTCTGTGTTCATCAAATTACGGCGAGAGAACATTCCCACGTAATTCTGATTTGCATCGAGAATCGGGAAATCACGATGTCGGATTTTTGCAACAGCTTCTCTGACATCATCTACATAGTCATCCAAATCAAAATGAACAATATTCTTTTTCGTCATAAAGTGCTTAATTGGAATACTTTGATTGATCAAACGTGCTGCGGTAAACGTATCATACGGAGTGCTGATTACAACGACTTCACGTTCCTTTGCCGCCTCAATCACATCCGGCCCCACTTCATATCCATTCGTAACAATCATGCAGCTGCAATTGGATGCGATAGAAAGCATCTGCAATTCTTCTCTGTCTCCAATCATTACAAGATCATCACTGTCTACTACTGAAGAAAGCACTTCTAACGAACCCACACCGATTACAACTTTTCCTTTTACAAAATATGCATGTTCATTTCCTGTAAGAAGCTGTCCTTCCAGCGTCTCCACGATATTTTTGTACTGTGTTCTTGCCGTAGAAAGAATCGTATTATCATAAACATCCATGTAGGATTTTGCAATATCTCCAGTTACAATGAGACCTTCCAGTTTGTTTTCTTTTACAACCGGCAAAGTAACAACGCCAAGAATCTTCATCATCTCCCATGCCTTTTTCATGGAAATATGACTGCTGACACCTTCCGTCTTTCGCATATGAATGTCTTTCATCTGTGTTCCCACATCGGTAATCAGCTCCGGCGATTGTGCCCGAAAGCGATTCAGAACATAGGCTGTCTCTGCATTCAAACTGCCCGCACGCTTTGCAACATATTCTTTTACAACTTTATGCTCTGTATTTTTTTTTTCAATATTGTTTTTTAAATTTGCATAAGCAATTGCTGCACAGACAGAGTCTGTATCCGGATGCTTATGGCCAACTACCCATATTTTTTTCTTTTCCATAGTGTACTCCCTGCTATAAATTGAATTGTATACACAGTCAGAAAAATGCAATCCTCATCCTCGAGAATTGCATTTCTTATATTCTTATTCCATTCCTATGCAAAAACACCCAGATTAATCAGTATCAATGCAAGCAAGCCAACCAGATTCACAATTCCAAGTACTGCTACAACAATTGTCCAAGCACCAATTGATCTCTGCTTGTCCTCAATCATGGTCAAATGATCTACTTTCTCTTCCATGCTTCGGAACAGATCCTGAATATTGCGATAACATTTTACATTTTCCGTATGTACTTTTTCAGAAAGTTCGGATTTAATCGTTGTGAGCTGCTCCTCAATCTGTCCGAGAGATTCTTTCAGTTCTCTTGCTTTCTCTTCATTGAACTTCTTTCCATCAGCGACATCTTCCTTCATTGCAGATTCGATTTCGTCCATCTTGTCCGCCACTTTAGCAATCATAGCATCAATCTGTTTCTCCACTTCAGCAGTAAATCCATCCGCCTTACTCTGACGCTCCTTGAGGATTTCACCTAAAGCTTCCGCTTTTTCCTGACGCTCATCTACCAAAGTCTGAAGTTCCTGTGCTTCGTTCTCCTTTGTGTCAAGTAAACTTTGCAATTGTTTTGCACGTTCTCTGAATTCATCGATTTGATTAAGTAAGAAATCTTCTTTACTCACAACCTCTACTGTCCTTTCCTGAATATGATCAACAGCCTCTTCTTTCAGCTCTGACAAATCCTGCTCCACTGGTTTTGGAATCTCCACCACCGGCTCTTCCTCCTGCCGGATAACTTTATCCAGTTCCTTTTCCAGCTGTGTCTCTGCCATACTGTTCCTTTTTGGAACACTATCTTTCATATTCGGTACCTCGTGTCTATGTACTGACACATTCCCATATATACCCTTGCGGTGATTTTTCGCTATCTGCCTACGCAATTCCAGCAATAGACCCGCCATCACAATTCCTCCATCATGGTATATTTATATACCTTATTTAATTTATTTTATCATTCCTTCAGCACTTTGTAAATGAAAAATTGGCCTGTCACATACAAAAAACCCCAACAACAAATACTAAATTTGCGTTGGGGCTTTTCTATATAATCTTTTTAATCTATATCAGATTATTTACCAGCGTAAAGAGTTACTAACTTCTTCAAATGATCATACTCATCCTTAGAGTTCTTCTCTGCCTTTGCGAATAACTCAGCTGCTCTTGTCGGGTTAAACTTAGCAAGAGATGCATAACGGTTCTCACCCTTTAAGAATGCCTGATAATCGCCTGTTGGCTCCTTGCTGTCTAATGAGAATGCATCTTTGCCTTCTGCAGCAAGTGTTGGGTTGTAACGGAAGTTGAACCAGTATCCAGACTCAACTGCTAACTTCTCCTCGGTCTGAGCCTTGCTCATACCCTTCTTGATACCATGGTTGATACATGGAGCGTAAGCGATGATAAGCGATGGTCCTGGATAAGCCTCTGCCTCTGCAATTGCCTTAACACACTGGTTCATGTCAGCACCCATAGAGATGTGTGCTACATATACATAACCATAGCTCATTGCGATACCAGCAAGATCCTTCTTCTTTGTCTCTTTACCGCCTGCAGCGAACTGTGCGATTGCACCTGTAGGAGTAGACTTAGAAGACTGTCCACCTGTATTTGAGTAAACCTCAGTATCGAATACCATTACGTTGATATCCTTACCAGATGCTAATACATGGTCAACACCACCGAATCCGATGTCGTATGCCCATCCGTCACCACCGAAGATCCACTGAGACTTCTTAGCAAGGAAATCTTTCTCTTTTAATACGTTCTTGGAAGCATCGCATCCGCAAGCCTCTAATGCTGCTACTAACTTCTCAGTAGCTGGTCCGTTCTCGATACCAGAAGCGAATGTATCATTCCACTCCTTGATGGCATCCTTAACATCAGCTTTGTCAGTGTTAGCTGCGATCTCATCTAATTCATTCTTTAATCTGTCACGGATTGCTCTCTGAGCAAGTAACATACCATAACCAAACTCTGCTGCATCCTCGAACAGTGAGTTAGACCATGCAGGACCATGACCCTTCTTGTTTGTTGTATAAGGTGTAGAAGGTGAAGAGTTAGCCCAGATTGAAGAACATCCTGTAGCATTTGCAATGTACATTCTGTCACCGAATAGCTGAGTGATTAACTTAGCATATGGTGTCTCACCACATCCACCACAAGCACCTGAGAACTCAAGTAATGGCTGACGGAACTGAGATCCCTTAACAGAGTTAATCTTGAATTTCTCGATAACGTCTTCCTTATCCTCAAGTGAAACTGCATAATCAAAGTACTTCTGCTCATCTTCATGTGCTTCGAAACCAGTCATTGTAATAGCCTGAACCTTGTCTGGACATACGTTTACACAAGATCCACATCCTGTACAGTCAAATGCTGATACAACGATTGCGAACTTATAGCCTGGCATCATGTTCAGATCTTTCATCTGCATTCCTTCTGGAGCTGCAGCTGCCTCAGCCTCTGTCATAGCTACTGGACGGATTGCTGCATGAGGACATACATATGAACACTGGTTACACTCAATACACTTAGTAGCATCCCATACTGGAACGTCAGTTGCAACACCACGCTTCTCGTATGCTGCTGTACCGGATGGAGTCCAGCCTGTCTCGTATTTCTTAACAACAGATACAGGAATTGTGTTACCCTGCTGTCCGTTAACTTTCTGCTGAATATCTTTAACGAAGTCAACAACTTCCTTGTTGTCTCCCTTAACTTCTACAGAGTAATCATCATCTGTGCAGTTCTTCCAGCTCTCTGGAACATCTACTTTAACGTATGCTGTAGCACCGGCATCGATAGCGTCATGATTCATCTTAACGACATCGTCACCCTTCTTAGCATAAGATCTTGTAGCTGCATCCTTCATAAGCTTGATTACTTCTTCTTCCGGAATCAGCTTTGTAAGTGAGAAGAAAGCTGACTGAAGAACAGTATTGATACGGTTACCAAGACCAATTTCCTTACCAATCTTAACACCATCGATGATGTAGAAATTGATATTGTTCTCAGCAATGTATCTCTTTACCTGTCCAGGTAATTTCTCGTCTAACTCATCTACAGACCACTGTGTATTGAACAGGAATGTACCGCCTGGTACCAGATCCTGAACCATGTTGTATTTGTAGATGTAAGCTGTACAATGACATGCTACGAAGTTTGCCTGAGAAATCAGGTATGTAGAACGGATTGGAGAATGTCCAAAACGTAAGTGAGAAATTGTAACACCACCTGACTTCTTAGAGTCATAATCAAAGTATGCCTGTGCATACATGTCTGTATTGTCACCAATGATCTTGATAGAGTTCTTGTTGGCACCTACTGTACCATCTGCACCAAGACCCCAGAACTTACAGTTTGTAGTTCCTTCTGGTGTAGTAACAGGATTTTCTTTAACTTCAAGGGAAAGATTTGTAACATCATCGATGATACCGATTGTGAAACGCTCCTTCTCTGTGTTGTTATATACAGCGATAATCTGTCCTGGAGTTGTATCCTTAGATCCTAATCCATAACGTCCGCTTGTAATCTTAACCTGATCGAACTTAGATCCCTTAAGAGCTGCAACTACATCTAAGTATAATGGCTCACCAAGAGAACCTGGCTCTTTTGTTCTGTCTAATACTGCGATTGTCTTAACAGTATCTGGGATAGCGTCAATTAAAGCTTCCTTAACGAATGGTCTGTAAAGACGAACTTTAACAACACCGACCTTCTCGCCTCTTGCCATTAAGAAATCGATTGTCTCGTCGATTGTCTCACATACAGAACCCATAGCGATGATGACACGGTCAGCATCAGCAGCTCCGTAGTAGTTGAATAATTTATAATCAGTACCAATCTTCTCGTTAACTTTGTCCATGTACTCCTGAACGATTGCTGGCAGCTCATCATATGTAGAGTTGCAAGCCTCTCTTGACTGGAAGAAGATATCAGGGTTCTGAGCAGAGCCCATTTCTACCGGGTGATTTGGATTTAATGCATTCTTACGGAAAGCATCAACTGCATCCATATCTACCATATCCTTAAGATCTTCGTAATCCCAAGTCTCGATCTTCTGAATCTCGTGAGATGTACGGAATCCATCGAAGAAGTTGATAAATGGAACTCTTCCCTTGATTGCTGCGCAATGAGCAACTGGAGTTAAGTCCATAACTTCCTGTACAGATGACTCACAAAGCATTGCAACACCTGTCTGACGGCAAGCGTATACATCAGAGTGATCACCGAAAATGTTCAGTGCGTGTGTAGCGACACAACGAGCAGATACGTTAAATACGCCCGGAAGTCTCTCACCTGCTACTTTGTACAGGTTAGGGATCATAAGTAAAAGTCCCTGAGAAGCTGTGTAAGTAGTTGTTAATGCACCAGCTGCAAGAGATCCGTGAACAGTACCAGCTGCACCGGCTTCAGACTGCATTTCTGTAACCTGAACTGTCTGTCCGAAAATGTTCTTACGACCTGCGGTTGCCCACTCATCTGTAGCCTCAGCCATAACAGATGAAGGAGTAATAGGATAGATAGCTGCAACATCAGTAAATGCATATGAAGCATGAGCTGCTGCATGGTTTCCATCCATGGTTTTCATTGAACGTTTCATGAATTAGTCCTCCTATTTAATTTAATGTTCAAACGTATTAAAATCAGACATTGAATCAGAATGTCTCTAATTTAAATAATAAGGTTATTAACCGCAAAAATCAAGTTTAAGCGACACCATTTTTGTATTTTTACAAATACAACCTCTCAAATTCGCCAATTGGAATCGGGCGATTACACAAATAACCCTGTCCGCAGGTAAATCCTCCGTTAATAAGAAGTTTCTCCTGTTCCTCTGTCTCTACGCCCTCGATGATGATATCTTTCTGCAATATTTTTACCATCCGTCCGATTTCGTATAATAGATCCATTTTTTTGCCATTCATATCCTTATTTATAAAACTTTTGTCAATTTTCACCACATCTGCCGGCATATCTGCAAGCACTGACAAAGAGGAATATCCGGTTCCAAAATCATCAATCGACACACGGAATCCAATTTCATGAAGGCGGTTCACGCACCGCTCCAGTACATGGACATTCTTCACCAGGACTCCCTCTGTAACCTCAATCTCAACATATTCTGCCGGAACCGTGTATTTCGAAAAAATGTGCTGGATGCGGTCAAGAAATTCTTCCCCATCGGTATCAAAATGCCTTCCGGAGAAATTTGTTGAAATCACCAGTTTTCTTCTTTTCTGACGTTCCCATTTGTCAAGCGTTTTCAGAACCTCTTCAAATATGTAGAAATCCAGTTCTGTAATATAGCCGATTTTTTCCAGAGAATCCATAAAATATGCCGGTGGTAAAATCGTTCCGTCAGGGCGTTTCCACCTTGCCAAAGCCTCCGCTCCATACACGTGTCTTTCCCCGAGAATAAACTTCGGTTGCAAATACATGCGAAAATCGTCCCTGTACAAAGCCTCAAAAAACTCTCCAACGATTTTCTGTTCTTCTGCACGTTTCGTACGCAGTGAAGATTCATAGAACATGATGCCCTGCTTGCCGGCATTCTTCGCGCTCTTCCATGCAAGATTCGCATTTTCGATTGCCTGTTCAATATCCATACGGGAATCTTCGATCACATATACACCTGCCGTAACACCCATTCCACTGTTTGGATACTGATGATTCTGCATATTCGTAAATCTGCGGTTGCGTAAGTTTAAATTTTCCTCGAGTTTTTCTTTGCTTTCATCACACAATAATACCAGAAAGAAATCCGAATACAGGCGGCATCCTGCATTATAATACGGCTGACTGGACAAATCTGCCGCAAACATCTTTAAAATGCTGTCTCCTACCTTATATCCATAATTTTCATTTACATATCCAAAATTATTGATATCCAAATATTCAAGCGCATAGATTTTATTTTTATCTGCCTGTCTTAAAATTTCCTGTGCCGTTTCCCGAAAAGCACTTTGATTATATAAATTCGTCAAAGAATCCCTCTTCTGAATCTGACGAATCTGTGCTTTGCTCTCATCCATCCGAAAACGAAGGGAGACAAAAATAGCAAGCGTACGTGAGAGTTCCTGCATCATCTCGATTTCATCTGTTTTCCACTGCCTGTTCAGATCCATAGACAAATATACCACTTCACCGATTTTCTCTCCCACATACTCGAATTTTGTGATCAATGCCGTATTGTTATTATTCTCTACTTTCGACTTTCTCAGTGAATCTTCCGGAGGTAGCGCTATCCCAGCAATCTGCGGATCAAAAATGAGATATTCTCCAGGTTTTAATTCCTTAATCATCGGGTGCATACCCGGAATAAAGCTTCTGTCATAAAAAGAAAATACATTACTGTAATAATTTGTCATCACCATCCCGGAATCGTCTTCCGCATTTTCCATAACAGCTACCATATCAAGGTGATAACGCTCTGCAATTCTTTTCAGCAGCAAATTCAATGAGCCATCCAAATCACGCGCATGTGCCATGAGACTGATTGTAAATGCCAGAAAGTTTCGGTCATCCTGGCTGATCTGTTCCTGCCGGTCAATCACATGCTTGGTATTTTTTACCGGTCCGCAATCTTCTTCCTGTGCAAGCTGATAACCATCTTTTCCCGCTTGTTTTGCCCGATACATCGCATGGTCTGCCTTTTCAAACAATGTGCGGTAATTATCCCCATCCTTTGCATATACCGCCATACCAATACTGGCCGAAAGACGATAATGCAATTTTCGGCCCATATATTTCTTCTCTAACAAATGACAGAGAAGCTTCGCCTTTTCCTCTGCTTTCTCTACAGTCGTATTCTTCATGAACACAAGAAATTCATCACCGCCGACCCGGCCAACAATATCATTCATACGGAACTGGCTTTGAATCTGCTTTGCCATATCCATAATTACTGTATCACCAAATGTATGCCCGAAATTGTCATTGATTCCTTTGAAATTATCAATATCAATAAGGAACAGAACGCTGCACTTATTCGGATTTTCTTCGATATAACGTGTAACTTCCTTCTGTACCTCCAGCTTATTCAAAAGCTGTGTCAGCGGATCCCTGCGCACCTCTTCCTGCAAAGACTTGTCCATGTCGATATTAAAGCTGCGGCCTATAATGCGAATGATTTCTCCTTCCGCATTGGTCACACTTCTATAATAGGTTCGAAACCACTGATAACGCGGTGCCTCTCCATCTTTGCTGATATTAAAACGTGTATCCACACTGTCTGATTTCACAACCATTGCTGCTTCATGCATCGCATCAAGAAAAAGCTTATGGTCCACCGGCGAAAG
Source organism: uncultured Lachnobacterium sp. (assembly GCA_900550545.1). GTDB lineage: Bacteria > Bacillota > Clostridia > Lachnospirales > Lachnospiraceae > Roseburia. The sequence goes on from URSS01000046.1 coordinate 18,704, forward strand.
TGTACGGACTTCCTCATCCACCGGATAATACACATCTTCCGTCCCATACACGCCGCGAAGTTCCATCAGCCGATGGGAACGCATCATTGTCCAGCTTTTCACATCCAGATCAAACGGATACTCATGTGAAAGACATTCCATCATCTCATATTTTTTTTTAAAAATCTCCTGCCTGATCTCTTTTCGCTTCTGATGATCAATATCCCAGAAAACAACAAGAAGGTACGGCACTGCATCAATATAATGAAATACACTGCTGCGAAATGCCACCCATCGGATTTCCTGATCCTTTCTGCGAATACGAAGTACCTGATCTGCAGTCATTTTCGTTGCGATTGCCTGCGCCAGTGTCTCTTCAAACAAATAGCAGTCTTTTTCTGTAATCAGCTGGTCCCTTCCACTTTCCCCAAGATCACGTTCTGTATACCCGCTTAATTTCACAAACTCCGTATTTACCCTTTCAATCTTCCAGTCTTCGCCGTAACTGATGATTGCAGAGGCAATCGGAATATCTGCTGCCATTAATTCTTTATAGTCCATATCCCCGCTCCAATTCCGTTCCATTAAATATTTTTATTATAACAGTTTTTGAAGCCTTTTCCAATCAAAACCGCACAAATCCTTATATTCCTTGCAAAGAAAGCGTTTTTCTTCTTGAAATATAGGGCCTATCATGTTTATAATAGAGTTCGTGGCTAAATGAATATTTTAAATATAATGAGGTTTTCGTATGATTAGTGCAAATAATATTACATTAAGATTAGGGAAAAAAGCCCTTTTTGAAGATGTAAACGTAAAGTTTACAGAAGGTAACTGTTATGGTCTGATTGGTGCCAATGGTGCCGGAAAATCAACCTTTTTAAAAATTTTATCCGGACAGCTCGAGCCGACCAGCGGTGATATCGTAATCACACCGGGCCAGCGTCTGTCTTTCCTGCAGCAGGATCACTTCAAGTATGATGATTTTACCGTACTTGATACCGTTATCATGGGCAATAAGCGCCTTTATGATATCATGAAAGAAAAAGATGCTATTTATATGAAAGAAGACTTTTCCGACGAAGACGGAATCCGTGCCAGTGAACTGGAAGCCGAGTTTGCAGATATGGACGGCTGGAACGCAGAATCCGATGCCGCTACTTTATTAAATGGTCTTGGCATTCCGACCGAGAATCACTATACACAGATGGCAGATCTGCCAGGCTCCATCAAGGTCAAAGTATTGCTCGCACAAGCTTTGTTCGGCAATCCGGATATTCTTCTTCTCGACGAGCCTACCAACCACCTGGATCTCGACGCGATCGCATGGTTGGAAGAATTCCTGATCAACTTTGAGAATACAGTCATTGTTGTATCCCATGACCGTTACTTCCTCAATAAAGTCTGCACCAACATTGCAGATATGGATTATGGAAAAATCCAGCTCTATGCCGGTAACTATGATTTCTGGTATGAATCCAGCCAGTTACTCGTCCGCCAGATGAAAGAAGCAAACAAAAAGAAGGAAGAAAAAATCAAAGAATTACAGGAATTCATTTCCCGTTTCTCTGCAAATGCTTCCAAATCCAAGCAGGCAACTTCCCGTAAGCGTGCTCTGGAGAAAATTCAGTTGGATGACATTCGTCCATCCAGCCGTAAGTACCCATATATCGACTTCCGTCCAAACCGTGAAATCGGTAATGAAGTACTCAGCGTTGATGGCATCAGCAAGACTATTGACGGTGTAAAGGTACTCGACAACATCTCCTTCATTGTCGGACATGATGATAAGATTGCCTTTGTCGGCGGAAACGAATTGGCAAAGACTACTTTATTTAAAATTCTTGCCGGCGAAATGGAACCGGATGAAGGTACGTACAAATGGGGTGTGACAACCAGTCAGTCTTACTTTCCGAAAGACAATACCACGATTTTCGACACCGACGAGCTGATCGTAGACTGGCTGACACAGTTCTCTGAAATCAAAGATGCGACTTACGTACGTGGTTTCCTCGGACGTATGCTGTTCGCCGGAGAAGACGGTGTAAAGAAAATGCGTGTACTTTCCGGTGGTGAAAAAGTGCGTGTACTGCTCTCCCGTATGATGATCATGGGAAGCAATGTTCTGATGTTTGACGAACCTACGGACCACCTGGATATGGAATCCATTACTGCTTTAAACAACGGAATGATCAAATTCCCTGGTGTGATTCTGTTTGCCTGCCGTGACCATCAGGTCGTACAGACAACTGCCAATCGTATCATCGAATTCCTTCCGGATGGATCTATGATCGATAAGGTATCTACTTACGATGAATATCTCGAAAGTGATGTTATGGCAAGAAAGCGTCAGGTATACAACACAACAGCTGATGAAGAGGCCGATGATTAATCCTTTTTGTTGCAACTGCAAAAACGGCTGGCAGATACGAATATTCCGTATCTGCCAGCCGTTTTTATTTGCATAATTATGATTAAAGGGTCAAAAGGTATCATCGATGCATGCTTGCATGCAATTCGAT
>URSS01000047.1 GCA_900550545.1 uncultured Lachnobacterium sp.
TGTCTGAAACTGTGGAAAAGGCGAATACCATTTTTCCTCTGCCAGCTGTTCTAACACTCCACTATCCAAAATTCCGTCAATTTCAAATTGCTGCAATCTTTTTTTTACTTCTGTAATTACATCCGGATAAGCCAGATCTTTCATGTACACCAAATCGATGGATGTGTGGGAGCGCACCCCCTCCTGTATCTCTTCCACTTTCACTTTTGTGGAACGGATACGTTTCCGGATCAACGCCGTATTCGTTTTAATGGAATCCGTAAACCCCTCTTTCGATCCCCGGATTACTTTTTCCGAATCTGGTTCCTGTACCCCCATTCCCGGATATCCCTTGTCCGCAATCTTTAACGCTTTTCCATACCCATCGATAAACAGGATTGCATCTCCTGTCAGCATGCCGGCTGCTGCATCTTCCAGATATTCATAAGGCATAACATCGGCGATTCCCAATGCATTTTCATCCAGTGTCTGATTAATTTTCTCCTGCGGCGTATGCTCTAGTGCTGCAATCAGCTGCCCCAAAGCAGTATTTTCCACAAGGATATTGGATACCGCTACCTCGATATATGCCAGAAAACACTTGCGGCTTTTGTCACTGCCAAGCATCATCTCACGCATTTTAATATCAGCACAATCCGCAAACAGCGCTTTGTATGTGTCTATGTTTTTCTGAATCTGTGTGGAAATCCTTGTCATGGAAATCTCCCCTTTCGTTGAACATCAGCCCATGTAGCAAAAAAAGAGCAGGTGCATCTCGCATCTACTCTTACTTTGCCCCATTGGGGAAATTATATACATTGATTTATTCCTGTTCCTGAATCACTGTCTTAACAGCTTCCGCCTGATTTGCCACATGTACATGCATCGCTTCCACTGCATTCTTGACATCCCGCTTCTTAAGGCTTTCTAAGATTGCCTCATGCTCCGCAATCAGTGTCGGATAATTCTTCGGATCTTTGATATACTCAACACGATAACGATAGACCTGCTCACGCAGATTGTTCAAAAGCGTTACCAGCTTCAGATTGCCGGTTGCCTCATAGATTACATCATGAAAGCTTACATCTGCTTCTGCGATTTTCTTCACATTGTTGGTCTGTGTATTTTTTTCAAAAAGCTCCTTAACATCTTCCAACTGTTTCAATTGCTCATCTGTGATTTTCTGACAGGCAATACGGACCGCAAGCTCATCGAGCGCATCACGGATTTCCAATACATCTTCCATATCCTTGAGTGTCATCTTCGCCACTTCTGCGCCCTTACGTGGCGTGGTCACTGCGAGACCTTCCTGCTCCAGCATCCGGATTGCTTCCCGGATCGGTGTACGGCTTACCCCAAGTTTTGATGCCAGCTGTAACTCCATCAGTCGCTCACCCGGCTTGAGGTCTCCTTTTAAAATAGCTTCTCTCAGCGTATTGAACACAACGTCTCTCAGTGGCAGATACGCATTCATATTCAGCGTTAAATCATCTGTCATATTCTCATTCTCCATTCACTACTCGTTGCAAAAATAGTCATCTGCGATTGTTATAAATCGAGGTAAGATACACTTGTTTGGCAAATCCTGACGCCTTCATCTCCGCACGTGCCCTCCGGGCTGTCTCCTCATCAGCAAAAAGGCCAAATACGGTCGGTCCGCTACCGCTCATCATGGATGCTTTCGCACCTGATTTTAACATCTGCTCCTTAATTTGCGCAATAACCGGGTGATTCGGAATCGTCACTGTTTCTAATATATTTCCCATATCTGCACAGATTCCTTCGAAATCCTTGTTGCGAATATCTGCAATCAAAGCATCAATATCCGGGTGCGGTGTCTGTTCATCAAGTTTCAGATTCTGATATACGAATTTAGTAGAAACCGAAACCGCCGGTTTGGCGATCAGTACCGGACATTTGACCATCGGAGGCAGAGAAGAAAGTTTCTCTCCGATGCCTTCTGCCAACGCCGTCCCCCGCATAATGCAGTACGGAACATCCGCGCCGATCTGCACGCCGCGCTCCATGAGATCCCTGCGCTTTAATTTCAAACCAAACAACTGATTCATTCCATAAAGCATCGCTGCTGCATCGGTACTTCCGCCTGCCATACCGGCGGCAACCGGAATGCGCTTGGTCAGTTCTACAGATACGCCTGTATGAATATCAAATTCATCCATCAGCAATTTTCCGGCTTTATGCACCAGATTGTTTTCATTGACCGGAAGAAAACTCAGATTTGAATGAATCTGAATGCCCGGTATCTCACTTTTTTGAATCAGGAGCTGATCATACAGGTGAATCGTCTGCATCACCATGCGTACCTCGTGATATCCGTCTTCCCGGCGTCTGACTACATCCAGCCCCAAATTAATCTTCGCTAATGCCTTTAAATTAATTTCATCCATGTGTATTTCCTCTGTATTTTGTATACAACAATTGTACCATAAGAACGTTTTGCGGTCAAATCCGCGTCTGTTATATGATAAAAATAATCATCTGAATTTTATTCTTTGCACTTTTTCCTGAAGAAATAAGTCATAAAATAAATCACGGAAGCAATAATGACAATGGTCGGTCCGGTCGCCACATTGGTGTAATACGACAGCACAAGTCCCACCACACCAGAAAATACGGAAAAAATCACAGAAAACAGGTGATACTCCCGCATATTTACCGAGATATTCCGGCTCGAAGCGGCCGGCAGAATGAGTAATGCATTAATGATCAGAATTCCGACCCATTTGATGGAAAGTGTTACGATCAAAGCCACTAACACAGCAAAAATATTGTCCATCAGGCGCACCGGAATCTGTTTGCTTCCCGCCAGTGCGCGGTGAATACAGATTGCATTCAGCCAGTTAAAACAAAACACCCAGAATACAATCGTCACTACAAAAATTGCCACAAGATAAAAGATCTCGCGTCTTGTGATGCTTAATACATCTCCGACAAGAATACTCGAATATTTGCTGAAATTTCCGCCTTTTGACAGAATCGCAAGTCCAATTGCCACCGAGCAGGAAGAAAATACCGATATAATCGTATCTGTCGCAATCCCCGCACTTCCGATTTTGTTTAAAAGCAAAGCAAACACAATGGCAAACAATACCATAGACAGATTCGTATCCTGCATGCCGCAGACCACGCCCACAGCAATTCCGGTGAGTGCCGAATGTCCCAATGCATCCGAAAAATATGCCATCTTTTTATTCACGATCATTGTACCCATCAGACCAAACAAAGGAGTGATGATCAGAATCGCAATCAACGCATTTTTCATAAAGCCGTAATCCAGCCAGGCAAACCAATTACTCATCTGCATTCTCCTCCTTGATCCATTTTTCTTCATTTCCAATCGAAAATATCTGCTCAAACTCCGGACTGTCATACACTTCCCGGACGGTACCCTGCTTTAAAACCGTCTTGTCCAGAAGTACTACATGGTCCGCATACTTTGCCACATAATCCAAATCATGGGAAATCAGAATGATTGCCAGATCATAATGTTCCTTGAGATATGTCATCGTGCGGAAAAAAAGCTCCATACCATTCTGATCAATACCGGATACCGGCTCATCCAAAAGCAACAGATTCGGCTCATCTATAACTGCTAGCGACAAAAGCACGCGCTGCAGCTGTCCGCCGGAAAGATTGCACACCTGCTTGTCAATGAGGTCTTCTGCCTCGAACACACGCAGATTCTCTTTGATTTTTTCATAAAGCTTGCGGCTTTTTGGTAAGAATACCGGATAATGCGATTCGTAACTTGCCAGCAGATCATACACACTGACCGGCGTATCCTTCTCGATATTGACCGACTGCGGTACATATCCGATTTTCAGTTTCTGCATTTTTCCATCCTTGGTATCGCGGAACTCAATATCTCCGGTATGTGGAATATTACCTAATATCGCCCGAATCAGGGTTGATTTTCCGGCACCGTTTTTTCCAATAATCGCATTGAGCGATCCACAGTGAATGTGCAGATTCACATCATCCAGCACAATCTGTTCATTGAATTTTACGCCAAGGTGATTCACCTTGATACAATGAAACCCACAAGGGGTAATAATCTTGCGCATGGCTGCGCTCCTTTCTAATTGTCCAGATACTGTTCGAGAATGTCCATATTCTTTGACATTCCTTCCAGATAACTGTCCGCATCATAATTGCCTTTGTTCAGAGGATCGAGATACAGCACCTTCACATCCGATTCGGCCTCGATCGTATCGCCGGTGCTTTTTCCATATAATTCCTCTGCCAGAATATATTTTACATGATCCTTTTTGACCGCTGCGAGTACATCCGCGATCTCTCCGGCGCTGACCTGCCGTTCTTCATCCAGATCCAGCACATAACTGACATGCAGTCCATAATCTTCTGCCACATAATCATAAGCTTCGTGAAAAAGGATTACATTCTGTCCGTTTGCTGCCTCTGCAATTTTTTTCTGACGTTCGTTTAAAGGCTCCAGCTTTTCTTTATAGATTTTTGCATTTGCCACGTAGAGATCTTTGTGGTCTGGATCTGCTTTTCCCAGTTCATCTGCAATCGTCTGTACCTGTGTTTTGTAAGCAGTGATGCTCATCCATGCATGTGCATTTTCCTCGTCCCCCTCGGCAAGAAGCTGTACATTCTCACATGCTTCAATGATCGTAAGGTCTGGATAGGCTGCCGCCACATCTTTCATAAACGATTCAATTCCACCACCGTTGATGATAAACACATCTGCAGTACTCAAAAGCTTCATGTCCTCCGGTGTCAGCTGAAAATCATGCAGACATCCGGTCTGTGGTTCACTGAGATTCTCAAGTCTCACGTCCCCGGCATCCCCGATAACATTCTCGGCTGCAATATACATCGGGTAAAAAGAAGTAACTACTGTAAGTTCTTTTGATGCATGCCCTTCCTGATTGCGCGCTGCCACAGTTCCGATAAGAACGGACACCAGCAGAATGCCGGCCAACATCAGACATACAAATAAATACTTGTTTTTTTTCATATTATTTCTTCTTCACTTTCTTTTTATTTGCTTTCTTCTGTGTTTTCTTTGCAACCGGACGATCCGTTGCTTTCCAGCGTGGCTTGCGGGCAGGTGTATCTTTCTCCTGCGCCTGTTCTTTTTGTTTCTGTAGTTCCTTTTTCTTTTGTTTCTCAAGAATTTCTTTCGGGATTTCCACGAGGGAATCAACCAGCTCCCAGATTTCTTCGCGTCCCTGCTTTGTCTCTGCCGAAAACGGAATCACTATGGATTCCGGCTCCATCTGCAACACCTCGCGGATCATCTGTACGTGTCGGATGACCTGTCCGCGTTTTAACTTATCTGATTTGGTCGCAATGATGATCGGTGCATATCCCTGATGCTCCATCCACTCATACATCATCTGATCATTCTCCGATGGCTCGTGGCGGATATCGATCAACAGGAACACCGCTTTCAAACGTTTGGAAGTATGCAGATAATTCTCAATCATCTGCCCCCACTTCGCCTTAATTTCCACATTTGCGTTGGCATAACCATATCCCGGCAGATCCACCAGATACATTGCATCATTGACATTATAGAAATTAATCGTCTGGGTCTTTCCCGGCTGGGATGAAGTGCGGGCCAGCGCTTTTCGGTTCATCAGCGCATTGATCAGGGATGACTTTCCCACATTTGACTTTCCGGCGAAAGCCACTTCGTCAAGCATATTGTCCGGAATTGTACTCGTAATTCCACACACGGTCTCCAGATTTACATTTTTTATTACCATACGGTACCTCTTTTCTACGATAAAAAAGTGTGCACTTACTTTTGCAGTGTAACAATAAAGGCTGTCTTATACAAAAGCAGCCTTTATTACCTGATCCATATGTTCCACCAGAAGTATTTCCATTCCTTCTGTAATTTCTTCTGAAATCTCGCTGAGATCTTTTTCGTTTTCTTTTGGAACGCATACAGTATGCATTCCTGCATTCTTTGCTGCCAGAAGTTTTTCCTTGAGGCCTCCGATTGGAAGGACCCGGCCCCGCAGCGTGATTTCTCCGGTCATTGCTATATCTGCACGCACCGGATGATTAGTAATAGCAGAAAGCATGGCAAGTGCCATCGTAATACCTGCCGACGGTCCATCTTTCGGTACCGCTCCCTCCGGAATATGGATATGGATGTCATTCTCCTGGAAAAATTCCGGCTTCACGTCATACTGTCCACTAATGGAACGAATATAACTGATGCCGGTCTGTGCAGACTCTTTCATGACATCTCCAAGCTTTCCGGTAAGTACCAGATTTCCTTTGCCCGGCATCACATTGACTTCAATTTCAAGAGTCACACCGCCAACGCTTGTCCATGCAAGTCCACGCACAATTCCAACTTCATCCTTTTTATTCTTCTTGTCCGGACGATACTTTGGTTTACCAAGATACTCTTCAAGATTGCCGGCAGAAACACGGACTTTGTCAGTCTCCTTCTCATACAGCTTTCTCGCACTCTTACGGCAGATTTCTCCAATCCGGCGCTCAAGTCCACGGACACCGGCCTCTCTCGTATAGAAAGAAATCATATCCTTCAATGCCTTGTCAGTGATTTTCAACTGCCCCTTTTCGATGCCATTCTTTGCGAACTGCTTTGCCATGAGGTGATCCTTTGCAATATGGAACTTCTCGTTCTCCGTATAACTGCTTACCTCAATAATCTCCATTCGATCCATCAATGGTCCCGGAATGTCCTGCAGGGAGTTTGCACTTGCAACAAAAAGCACTTCTGACAAATCAATTGGCAACTCCACGTAATGATCACGGAACTTGTGATTCTGTTCCGAATCAAGAACCTCAAGCATTGCTGATGCGGTATCGCCTTTGTAATCGCTGCTCATCTTGTCAATCTCATCCAAAAGCATGAGCGGATTGCGAACGCCTGCCGTCCGAAGTCCCGCAACGATTCGTCCAGGCATCGCTCCCACATAAGTTCTTCTGTGACCGCGAATCTCCGCCTCATCTCTGACACCACCTAAGGAAATGCGTACATATTCCTTATCCAGCGCCTTTGCGATAGAGCGGGCAATACTTGTCTTACCGGTTCCCGGAGGTCCTACCAGACAAATGATCGGACTTTCACCTTTTCCTGTCAGATTGCGGACTGCAAGGAACTCCAGAATGCGTTCCTTTACTTTATCCAGACCGTAATGATCCTCATCCAGAATCTTCTTTGCCTGTTCTAAATCCTTGTTATCGACGGATTCTTTCTCCCACGGAAGTTCTAACAAAGTCTCAATATAGCCACGACTTACCGTACTCTCGGAAGAGTTCGCTGAAATTCCCTTAAAGCGCTGGATCTCTTTGTGAATACGTTCCTTTACTTCCTTAGAAGCCTGCAACTCTTTGAGTTTCTTTTCATACTCTTCCGCATCAGAATCCGTATTCGTCTCGCCAAGTTCCTCACGAATCAAAGCCAGCTGTTCACGAAGAACGTATTCTTTCTGATGCTTTTCCACACGCTCCTGCACTTTTTTCTGAAAATCTTTCTTGATGGCAAGAATTTCAATCTGCTGCAACAGCATGCCCAAAAGCACCTCATAACGCTGCGTCAGACTGATTGCCTCAAGAATCTTCTGTTTTTCATCGTAATGCACCGGAAGATTATTCCCCACATAGTCAAGAAGCTGCGAGAGATCACGCTCTTCCTCTGCCTGATGCACCACTTCCCTGCTGATTTTTCCATGAAACTTTGCATACTTGGCAAACGTCTCCTGTACACTCATGCACATCGCAGACGCTGCCTGCTCCGGCAGATCTTCATCGTTCTGTGACTCATAAGAAATAATACGTGCTTCAATATATTCTGTTTCTTCTGTAAATCCATATAATTCTGCGCGGTTACTTCCCTCTACGAGAACGCGCACAATATCATTCTGTAATTTGATTACCTGTCGGACATTCGCCACGACACCAACGGAAAACAGATCGGAAGGCTGTGGATTCTCCTCGTTCGCATTCTTCTGTGTCACAAGAAAAATCGTCTGATCTCCCATCATCGCTGTCTCAACAGCCTTAATTGACCGTTCCCGGCTGATATCAAAATGCGCAACCATCCCCGGCAGAATGGTCATTCCGCGCAGGGCAATCGCAGGCATTGTACATATTTTATCTTCCACTTGTATCTACTCCTGATTAAGACGCAAGTTCCTCATCTTTTTTTTCGTCTTTCTTCTCGATGGCAAGCACTTCGCCTCCATCCAAAGCAAGATTCTTCTCTACCAATGCTTTGTCAATTACACACTTACTGATGGACTCATCCGACGGAATCCGGTACATCAGATCGAGCATAACTGCCTCCATGATCGCACGAAGTCCTCTGGCTCCAGTCTTGCGCTCCAAAGCCTTATCTGCAATTGCTTCCACCGCATCATCCTTAAATTCCAGTCCCACACCGTCAAGTTCAAGCAGTTTGGTGTACTGTTTGATCAAAGAATTTTTTGGTTCTTGTAAAATACGGATCAAAGCGTTGCGATCCAAAGCATCCAAAGAAACGGTAATCGGCACACGTCCGATAAACTCCGGAATCAGACCGAACTTGACAAAATCCTGCGGAAGTGCGCGTTTGAACGCATCGCTGATGTTCATCTCTGATTTTGCTTTTACCTCTGCATTGAAACCAATGGTAGAAGCATCCATACGGGACTCTACAATTTTCTCCAATCCATCGAAAGCACCACCACAAATGAAAAGGATGTTCGTAGTATCAATTGGAATCAACTCCTGCTGCGGATGCTTACGTCCACCCTGTGGTGGAACGGATGCAACGGTTCCTTCCAGAATTTTAAGAAGTGCCTGCTGTACACCTTCGCCGGACACATCTCTTGTAATCGATACATTCTCTGACTTCTTTGTGATCTTGTCAATCTCGTCGATGTAGATGATACCGTGCTGTGCACGCTCCACATCATAATCAGCAGCCTGAATCAGTTTCAGAAGAATGTTCTCCACATCCTCACCTACATAACCGGCCTCTGTTAAAGTTGTCGCATCTGCAATTGCAAACGGAACATTGATCACACGTGCCAGCGTCTGTGCCAGAAGTGTCTTACCAGAACCCGTCGGTCCCAGCATAAGAATATTACTCTTCTGAAGTTCCACACCCAGATCAGTTCCTGCAAGCACACGTTTGTAATGATTATATACTGCAACGGAGAGCACCTTCTTTGCCTGATCCTGTCCGATTACATAATCGTCCAGAAATGCCTTCATCTCCTCCGGCTTAATCAGATTGATATCCTCTTTTGCAGAAGAGTTCTTGCTCTCATCGAAATTTTCTTCGTCAATAATTTCAGCACAGATATCTACACACTCATCGCAGATATATGCGCCATTTGGTCCAGAGATCAGTCTTCCTACCTGATCCTGTGTTTTGCCGCAAAAAGAGCAGCGAATCTTTCCATCATTCTTTCCTGCCATAATTCACTCCTTATGCAAGGGATGCCTACCCCTTATTCAAGAATACCTCTGGCGGAATTTGGCCAGAGGCATCAGGTAACGCCTCTTAAATTATCGTAGAGGATGTTACATTATCTTTTTGTAATCACACCATCAATCAAACCATAATCAGCAGCTTCCTGTGCGGACATGTAATGATCACGCTCAGTGTCTGCTGCGATAACCTCGTAAGGTTTTCCTGTATTCTCAGCAAGAATCTCATTCAAACGTTTCTTGGTTTTTAAAATATTCTCTGCTGCGATCTCGATTTCAGTTGCCTGACCTTTTGCTCCACCGGATGGCTGATGGATCATGATCTCTGCGTTTGGAAGCGCATAACGCTTTCCCTTTGCTCCACCTGCAAGAAGGAATGCTCCCATACTTGCTGCCAGACCGATACAGATTGTAGATACATCACACTTGATATACTGCATGGTGTCATAGATTGCCATACCTGCAGTTACCATTCCTCCTGGAGAATTGATATATAACTGAATATCCTTTCCAGGATCCTCAGACTCTAAGAATAACAGCTGGGCAACTACAAGGCTTGCAGTTGTCTCATTTACTTCCTCTCCGAGAAAGATGATTCTGTCTTTTAATAAACGGGAGTAGATGTCATAATTTCTCTCGCCTCTGCTCGTTTGTTCAATGACATAAGGTACTAAACTCATAGAAAAACGCCTCCTTAATAAAAGTGTAAAAGACCGGTCTGGTTTTGCCCAGACCAGTCTATATCATTCATTTAAGCAACTGGAATTATGCTTCTGCCGCAGCTTCTGCTTCCTTTTCCTTCTTGCTCTTTGCCTTAGCTCTCTCCTTAACGTTTGCCATTACAAGATCTACTGCCTTTGTAATTGCAAGTTCTTTCTTCATGGAATCCTTCTCTGCATCTCCCATGTACTCTTTGAGCTTATCAGCTTCCATACCGTAGTTTGCAGCCATCTTCTCGATCTCTGCGTTTACGTCTTCGTCTGTAACTTCAATGTTCTCTTCCTTAGCGATCTGCTCAAGAACAAGACTTCCCTGAATACGGGAGATAGCTTCTGGGCGAACCTGATCCTTTAATCCATCGATGGTAAGTCCTGAGAACTGTAAGTACTGATCCATTGACAGGCCACTCTGTGCGATTCTCTGAGCGAACTCTTCTACCATTGTCTCACACTGTGTATCGATCATTGCCTCTGGCAGATCCATCTTGGACTTGTCAATGATCTTCTGAACTGCTTCGTCTTCTTTTGTACGCTTAGCTTCGTTCTCTTTCTTCTCTTCAAGGTTCTTCTTTAAGCTTTCCTTGTACTCAGCTAAAGTATCGAACTCAGATACATCCTGTGCGAACTCATCATCTAACTCTGGAAGCTCCTTAGCCTTGATCTCGTTGATCTTAACCTTGAATGTAGCTGGCTTTCCAGCAAGGTCAGCTGCCTGATACTGCTCTGGGAATGTTACGTTAACTTCAACTTCATCTCCAGCATTCTTTCCAACTAACTGATCTTCGAATGTATCGATAAATGTGTGGGAACCAATCTCTAATGGATGATTCTCTCCCTTGCCGCCCTCGAATGCAACACCGTCAACGAATCCCTCGAAATCGATAACAGCTGTATCGCCTTCTGCAACTGGTCTGTCAGTTACAGTAACTGTTCTTGCATTGTTGTTGCGCTCCTGCTCTAATGCAGCGTCAACTTCTTCATCTGTTACGGTAGTATCAATCTTTGTAACTGTTACTCCCATATATTTTCCGAGTGTAACCTCTGGCTTAACAGCAACCTCAGCTGTAAAGATGAAAGGCTTTCCTTTCTCGATCTGTACAACGTCTACAGTCGGGCGGGATACGATGTCGATTCCACTCTCATCTACTGCAGATGGGTAATTCTGCTGCATCAGGGTGTTGGCTGCGTCTTCATAGAATACACCTTCACCATACATCTTCTCGATCATAGCTCTCGGAACTTTTCCTTTACGGAAACCAGGAACGCTGATCTGTTTCTTCTGTTTCTGGTAAGCTGACTCAATAGCCTTCTCCAGCTCTTCTGCCGGAACCTCGATGGTAAGCTTTGCCATATTCTTCTCTAAATTTTCAACCTGTACACTCATTTTAATTGTTTCCTCCTTATATATATCAATTCCATGTACACTCTTTATCCTTTGCATGCCATTTTACAAAAGGGCATACTGCGACCACTACAGTCATTTAAGCATTATAGCATAGAGAATGCTGATTTTACAAGCTTTTTTTTAATTTGTATCACGAAAAGGATGCACTTTATGTATTATTTTGGAAATAGCCGGGCGAAATGGCCGTAAAATCAGCCATATCCGACTGAAAATCACATACAGAGGATTGCCTGTAGAAAAGCTTTTTCCGTTTCTTATGACAGCAATCATTTTGCCCCTCACCTGACTGAGTGCAAGCGGTCCCTCGATTTCCGTCTGATTATCCCCCACCATATACAGTCCGTCTTTTTTCCTGCGGTACACACGGTGTAATACGAGGATTCCCTCCTTTCTTCGATACAAAAGGACGTCTCCTCTCTTTACTTTTGTAATGTCCGTTTTTTCAATCTGTACCGCATCCCGCCCTGGGAAAAGCAGTGGATACATGCTATATCCCTGTGGCTGAATCTGTATGGTTTTTCCCTCTTTCAAGAGTTTTTCTATATCCATTCGTTCCGTTTCTTTTTCCTTCAATCTCTTCTTTTCTTCCCCTGTCAGATTCTTTTTTCGTTTTCCCATCCATCATAGCATTTTGCCCGTAAAAATGCTATAATCAGATATAAATAATGCCTGAAACCATTTCAGATACAGGCACTTTTGGAGGGACGAATGAAACAGACAGACGGATATCTTTTGGAAACCATTGCAGGTGTACCTTATCTGCTCCCATACGGGCAAAATATTGCCGACTTAAAACGAGGAGTACAGCTCAACGATACCAGTGTGTTTTTATGGAATTCCTTAGCGCAGGAAATCGCGCCGGAAACGTTATTACATAATTTCTGCAGTTACTTTGAAGGGTCTGCGGAGGATCTTCCTTTTTTCAAAGAGGATATGGAAACATTCCTTTCTGTGCTCAATGCACATGGTATGATCACAGGCTACGCAGCTCCTGTACAGCAGGAACCGCTCTGTAAGGTTTTGCGCATCGGAGAACTCTATGTCGCTCTTCATGGAAAAAAAACGCTTTTTTCAGATAAATTCGATGCCTTTACCACTGAGCTCCCTGACGACCGAAAACCGGATTTAACGATTCAGATTCATGATCACTTTCCGCTCTCCAAGAAGAATGGAACTCTGCTTTTACGCAATCAGGATCTTTATGTTATAGACGCTGGCGATTCCTACACACTCCTATTTCCTTCTATGGTGGATGTTTATGAAGGTCACCTTACCAAAGATGGCACGCAGGCCGACATTTACTGTTCCCCATTCTGCAATGAACAGCTGGTAGAAGATCTGTTTCATGCCATGCGGCTTTTTTATCTTTACCGGGCGCAGAAAAGCGGTATCTTCGCACTGCATTCCGCTTCTATTTATTATAGGGAAAAAGCCTGGCTGTTTTCCGGCCCGTCCGGCTCAGGAAAATCCACTCACACAAATCTGTGGCATAAACTTTATGACACACCGTTGATCAACGGTGATCTCAACCTTTTGTCGTTCAAAGATGGGACACCTGTGGTCTACGGTCTTCCGTGGTGCGGAACTTCCGAGATTTTTGACATCAAAACATATCCGCTCGGAGGTATCATTCTGCTGCAGCAGGCGCCGAAAAACCATGTAGAATCTTTAGCGATGCACGAAAAAGCTCTTCTTGTTTCGCAGCGGCTCATCTCGCCGTCCTGGACAAAGGAGCAGCTTCACACAAATCTGCATTTTACAGAAAATTTGTCTTCTGAAATCTATGTGGCACGTCTCTGCTGCAATATAGGAAACGCAGCTGCTGCCACTATGAAGGAAGCCATTGATGATTACTTGAAAGGTACTGCAACATGTTAGAAACTTTAAAACATATTCATGTCCGTATCAAAGAGGGCATGCTAAAAGATATGATCCGTCAGACAAAATGGATTTATCAATACGCAAGGCACTATTGGCTGGCCATGATTTTTTATACAGCACTCGGCCTGTTCGGCACCGTTGTCGGCCTGGGAAGCAGTGTTGTTTCCAAAGACCTGGTCGATATCATCACCGGACACCAGACCGGAAAACTTGTCCAGACATTCTGTCTTATGGTCGGCCTGTCCATCGGCAATACGCTGGTCAGTCAGATTACAAGTTATGCTTCCAACTGGATCAGTCTGAAAGTTGATGCCGAAATCAAAGCTGACATTTTCTCCAAAATGCTGGTCACTGACTGGGAATCCATCACAAATTATCATACCGGTGATTTGCTGACACGCTGGAGTTCCGATGCCTCAACGATTTCAAGTGGTATCTTAAGCTGGATTCCAAATCTGATCATCAATATATTCAAATTCATCAGTGCGTTCGCGATTGTCATTTATCAGGACTGGACGTTTGCCATTTTTTCCTTTATCGGCATCCCGGTATCTCTGCTCATGTCCCGTACACTGATGAACCGAATGGTAAACAACAATAAGCGAAGTGCTGCCATGAATGCGAAAATGTCCGGATTCAATCAGGAGGCCTTTTCCAACATCCAGACAATCAAAGCATTCGGTGCGATCACTACCTATATTGAAAAGTTAAAAAATCTCCAGAAAGACTATATTTCCATGCGTCTGGACTTTCAGAAAATGTCCATGGTAACTTCTTTTATCATGTCTATCGTTGGATTTTTGGTTTCTTACAGTTCTTATGGCTGGGGAATTTACCGTGTGTGGAGCGGCGCAATTACATATGGTACGATGACACTTTTTCTCTCCCTGTCAGGTACTTTGACGGGTGCATTAAATTCACTGATCAACATGGTTCCTTCCGCCATCAGCCTGACGACCTCCGCCGGACGTCTGATGGACATCCTGGAAATGCCGCAGGAAGATTACTCCTTAGACGATGACTTCTCCCGTTTTGCAGAAAGGCATCATGGAGACGGTATCAGTCTGGAATTGCATGATATCAGTTATGCTTACCACAACAATACCGAAGTATTTGAACATGCAGATCTCGAAGCACATCCACATGAAATCATCGCTATGGTCGGTCCTTCCGGCGAGGGAAAAACAACAATGCTCCGCCTGATTCTGGCGCTTTTATGCCCACAATCCGGCGAAGGCACGCTCTCTTCCATATCGGCAGATGGTTCCTCGGAAATCCTTCCTCTGACGGCTTCCGCGCGAAAACTTTTTTCCTATGTTCCACAGGGAAACACGATGTTCTCCGGCACGATTGCAGAAAATATGCGCGTCGTAAAACCGAATGCTACCGATGATGAAATTATTGAAGCATTAAAATCCGCCTGCGCATGGGACTTCGTCAATCGGCTGCCAGACGGCATCAACAGCGAAATCAAGGAGCGCGGTGGCGGTTTTTCCGAAGGACAGGCCCAGCGGCTTTCCATCGCACGTGCACTGCTGCGCAAATCGCCAATTCTGTTACTGGATGAAGCCACTTCCGCATTGGATGTTGCTACCGAACGTGCAGTATTAAAGAATATTATAAAAGATGATTACCCAAGAACCTGTATTGTCACAACACACCGCCCGACGGTGCTGAATATGTGCCAAAGAGTTTATGCGATTCGGGATAAGAAATGTGTGGTATTGGATGAAGATGAGATTGAGCGGATGGTTAAGGATTTTTAGAGCGAAAGAAAAAATAGGCAGGACTGGGGACAGATCCATTCCCAGCTTGAAATTTATTTTGAAGAACGTCTGGCAGGACGGAACCTGTAAAGCAGTCAATTTTAGGCAGGTTTTATTGACATGCCTAAAAACTACTGTATAATGCAGATATGGGCAGAATCCGGAAAATCGGCTCTGCCCATTTGTAACTATTCACAAATCTTATATCAGTTTTTAACGTTTACACAAAACTTGAAACGGTCTCCGAAGAAGTCCAAAATGATCTCTTAGAAATCAAGACCTATATTGAGGAAGAATTATTAAATCCATCCGCAGCATTGGCAACCGTAAGCAAAATTACAAAAAGTCCCCGTATTTTGCAGAACCACGCTCAGGCCGGAGCTTTGCTATCTTCGATTGCAGATATAGAGAGCAATTATCGATTTATTGTAAGCGGCAACTACATCAGCTTTTACCGTGCTTACGGCAACGAAGTTTACATTGACCGTATTCTCTATGCCCGCCGCGATTATATGCGGATTTTATTTGGAGACAGTACAACAAAGGAATAACTGTGGAACACCTCAAAAGGCCGGTCAGAGAATCTTTCCCTGACCGGCCTTACTCAATCTTATTCTTTGACAAACAACTCGTAATCATTCCACGCCCTTTGGTGCAAAGGGATCCTCATAAATTGCATACACCCCCGGACGGCAGAGCTGTCCGGAGCCGTTGACCGCGGAGCGCACACCGTCGATCGCCGGGTCGGAATAGGTGCAGAACCATTTTTCCATCCTGCCCTTTAATTGAGTTACCAGTTTTTTATATTCCGGTAAACCGTACAGATTCTTCTCTTCTCCCGGATCGTCCACGAGGTGATACAGCTCGTGTTTTCCATAGGGATAACGGTGCACATATTTCCATTCTTTCGTCCGGATCATGCGGACAGGCCCGTATTCGTCGAAGATCACGACCTCGTCGCGGTGCTCCCTCTGCTCGCCTTTTAAAAGCTCTGTAAAGCTTCTTCCGGGAAGTCCCGCAGGCTGCCTGTCGGATAGTCCCGTCAGCTCCAGGATCGTCGGGAGCAGATCGCAGGCGCTTATCATTTCGCTGCAGACGGTATTTGCAGGAATGTGCCCCGGCCAGGAAATCAGAAACGGCACTTTAACTGCGGAATCATACATATTCATCGGGAATGTCCCGTTGCCCTTCCCCCAGACGCCGTGCTGTCCCATGCTCATTCCGTTGTCCGCTGTAAAGAGGATTACGGTATTGTCTGCCAGCCCCTGTTCTTCTACTGCATCCAGCAGTCTGCCGATCTGTTCATCCATCGCACTGATCGCCGCAAAATAGCCCCGCAGATTTTCTTCCCTCTTACCGGTTCCATATACCGCGCCGGTGCGCAGATCGGGATGATCCGGCACGTTGGGAATACTGGGAAACGTGCAGCCATCATAGTAATCGATCCACTTTGCAGGATGGTGCTCCTTTTCCCAGGGTGAATGGGGTGCAGTATAGTGGACAGACAGATAAAACGGGGCATCCCCTTCGCCCAGCTCTTTTAAATATTCCAGTGCACGATCCGTGATCAGATCTGTCACATATTCCCCATGATGCACGGTGATTTCTCCATGGTCCACCATGTCCGGGTGGTAATAGCAGCAGCCGCCCATGCCGATGGTGTACCACTCCTGAAAGCCCTGCTGCGGTTCGATGCTGTTGCCCAGGTGCCATTTTCCGGAGAGTGCACAGTGATAGCCGTTTTGCGCCAGAATGTCCGTGTAGGTGGGCTGACCTTCCAGATAGGAAATCGGCTTCCGTTCCTGCTTATAGCCCTCGAAATAAGGATTTTCCTTTCCCTGGGCGGCAAATTTCTCGCCGTCTAAGTTTCCGCTTCTGAGCCAGTCCTGTACGCCGTGAGCGGAAGGCATTTTCCCGGTCAGAATGGATGCCCTCGCCGGAGAGCATACCGGCGAGGCACAGAAGAAGCTGTCAAACCGCATTCCCTGTTCTGCAATTCTGTCCAGGTTGGGCGTATAAAGCTCCGGTGTCCCGGCGCAGTGCATCGCCCAGGGGCCCTGATCGTCTGCCAGAATCATGATAATATTCGGTTTTTTCCCTGTTTTTTCCATATTATTAGATTTTCCTTTTTACTGCTTTGCTTTTGTTTTCTGATACTCTGCATTGACTGCCTCAAGGATCTCTTCACCGCCCTGACTTCTCCAGGACTTGCTCAGCTGCTCTACACCCTCTTCGATGGAAAGCTTACCCTGCAGCATATCCGAAAAGTACTGGGTGTAAATATCGTCCACTGCGGCGCCGTTTTCGATCTCAACCTGCGTTTTCTGCTTAATCAGGTTCGGAACCTGGCACTGGGTCGCAAGATCAACGGTATGCAGCGCACGTTCCCGGTTCGGATCGGTTACAGGGATGTAGTTGCTCTCCAGAGGCCAGTAGAAGGAGCCCCACGCCAGCGCGTGCGCCCAGCCATTGGGCGAGAAAGCATCCTTTGCACGCTCTTCTTCGTTGAAGACGATTTCGTCGCCATCCTTGGTGTAATGAATACCTTCGATACCAAGACGCAGCAGGTTATTTCCTTCCTCCGAAACCATGAAGTCCACAAATGCTGCCGCTTTGTCAGGGTTCTTGCAGGCTGCGGTGATACAGGTCATCATACCGCTCTTGCCCTGCTTGCTTAAGCCTCTCGCGCCGTCCGGACCTGCGGGGGAAAGATCATAGCAGATCGAAGCGTCCGGGAACAGCTCTCTGACGCTGTTTTCATGACGGGTCACATGACGGAACAGGGGTGCAGGCATCATGCCGGCTTTGCCCTGATAGAACTTTTCTTCTTTTTTAGACATATCATTCAACATCAGCTCCGGATCGATCGTACCTGCATCCCACAGCTCTTTGATGTAGGTCATGCCCTTTACAAACGCAGGATCTTCAAAAACGGGGATTACCTGATCGTTTTCATCCAGCGAATAGTCCGCATAGGGTAGTCCGTATGCGAAAAATACCCAGTCAAACTGTCCCGGCTTTTCTGCCGTGTAGCCGTATGTATTATTCTGTCCGTCGCCGTCCGGATCGTCGTTTGTGAAAGCGAGCATGACGTCTTTCATTTCATCCAACGTCTGCGGATAGGACAATCCCAAATTATCCAGCCAGTCCTGACGCATCACGATCAGGGTATTGGCCACACTGTACTGTGCAATAAACGGCATGCCGTAATATTTTCCATTTTGTGCCGACCACTCGTAATTTTCCAGCCATGCCTTCATGCTCGGGAAGGAATCCATGTAATCATTCAGCGGAATAACCATTCCATCATCAATCCACTGCTGGGTTGCGCTCGTCCCGTATGCACCAGTTACCACATCCGGGAAATCGCCGGACGCCATCGCAACGTTGACCTTTTCCGTATTGGCTTCCGGAACGATTTCAACCGTCAGGTCTATGCCGAGTTTTTCGTTGATCGCTTCAATAATGCGGTCGTTATCCTGAATTGCTTCTGCCGCAGCGTCGCCGGTCGTCAGCCAACGGATCGGAACCCGCTCTGCAGAATCCGCAGTGTTCTGACCACCCGAAGCGCTGTTGCCGCAGCCTGCTGCCAGAATCGTTGTCGCTGCCATCGCTGTTGCCAGAAATGCACACTTACTTCTTTTTCTCATTTTGTTCCCTCTTTCTTTCCCTTTTATATTTTACCCCTTCACTGCGCCTGCCGTCATCCCTGCTGTGAAATATTTTTGGAAAAACGGATACGCGCACATGATCGGAATAATTGCCAGCATCACAGCCGCCATCTTCATCGGCTGTCCTAATAAAAACAGGCTTTCTCCGCCGCTGGAATATGCTGCGTCATTCTGAAACAGCATCGACCGTAAAAACAGCTGCAGCGGCCATGCTTCTTTCTTATTGATATACATAATCGCCGAGAAAAAGTCGTTCCAGTGATCGACTGCATAAAACAGCGTCACCGTCGTCAGCGCCGGTTTGGAAATCGGAAGCATGATCCTAAACAATACGCCGATCTCCGTACATCCGTCCAAAAGCGCCGCTTCCTCCAGCTCCATCGGAAGCTCCAAGAAGAAGTTTCTTAAAATAATCAGGTTGTAGGTGTTGACCGCCGACGGCAGGATCATCGCCCACAGCGAATTCATCAGATGCAGATCCTTTACAACGATGTAGGTCGGAATAATTCCGCCGGTAAACATCATCGTACACACTGCCAGAAACATGAAGAACCGCTGTCCCTTTAAATCCTTTTTCGACAGCACATACGCCGCCATCGTCGTAATCAGCATGTTGATCAGTGTGCCGACAACCGTGATAAAAATCGAGTTCGCATACGATCTCCACAGATCGAAGCTTTTTAACATATAGGCATAGCCTTCAAACGACCATTCGTCCGGCCATAAATGGATGTTCGTCGCCAGATAGCTTTTCAGCGAGGAAAACGAAACAACCAGGCAGTCCCAGAACGGGTAAAAGGTTGTCAGCCCCAGCAGAATCAGAAAAATCAGATTTACTGTGTCAAAAATCCTGCTGCCGACAGAAACCTTGATTTTTTTCGGCTTTTCCCTGCTCATCAGTAAATTCCCTCCTCTCCTGCCATGCGTGCTGTCTTGTTTGCAATGACAACCAGTGCAAAGTTGATCACGGATTTAAACAAGCCGACCGCTGTCGCCAGCTCAAATTTGCCTTCCTGCAAGCCCATCCGGTATACATAGGTATCGATGATATCCGCCGTCCCGTATACGCCTGGATGATACAATACGAAAATCTGTTCAAAGCCCGCCTGCATCAGTCCGCCGATTCTCGTAATCAGCACAACGATAATAATAGAACGGATACACGGCAATGTGATATGTAACAGCTTCTGCCACCGGTTCGCCCCGTCCACGGTCGCCGCCTCGTACAGCTGCGGATCGATTCCGGTGATCGCCGCCAGATAGATAATCGTGTTCCAGCCGAACGTTTTCCAGATCATCGAAACGACCATCGTGCCGACGAAATACTTTTCATCTGTCAAAAATCCGATCGGTGCAAAGCCGAGCGCCTTGATGACGCCGTTGACAATACCCGAATCCATCGATAACAGGCTTGTCAGAATACCGCCCAGAACGACCCAGGAAATAAAATTCGGAATGTAAATCGCTGTCTGGATGACCCGTTTTACCTTTCCAAGCCGCAGCTCATTTAAAAGCAGCGCAATGATAATCGGAAACGGAAATCCGAAAATCAGTCGGATCAGGCTGATCCGGATCGTGTTCCAGAAAACGGAATAAAACTTTTCCATTCCAAACAGCTTTTGGAACATTTCCGTCCCCGCCCACGGACTTTTCCAGATTCCAAGCATCGGATTGAAATCCTTGAATGCAATTGTTACGCCGTACATCGGAACGTAACAGAAAATGATGTAATACAGAATCGCCGGAAGCAGCATCAGATACAGATATTTATGCTTCCAGAAATACAGTGCTGCCTTCTGCAGGCCCCCCTGCTGTCGGCCCTTTGAAAGTGCTGCGGTTTTTTCCCTCTTTCCCGTCATGTACCTTCCTCCCTCTCTTTTTTTCTGAAACAGTCCTGTTCCGTAAATGCTGCCCGCCTGGTGGCTGCAGCCCCTTTGCGTTTTTTTGTTTCCGTTTCTGAGGTCATTATATAAAAACACAGCTCTGTTAAAAATTAAAAAATCCGACCTATTTTGTTACATTTATAACGATTTCAAAAAAGCCTTGATCTATCACCCCTTTATTGACTTTTTGCAACTTTTTGACTTTATTTTTTGCAGATTCATCGGATTTTTGCTATCCATTTTTGCACTCCCTTTCTTTTGCTTTGTGCATTTTTTCGGTATAATGGTGTCAGAACCAATC
>URSS01000048.1 GCA_900550545.1 uncultured Lachnobacterium sp.
ATAATGAATCCTCTCCTGATTTTCCAACCCCCAGAGTACAAAATCCACTCCGTAAGCCGTTTTCTTTACGACGTCCCAGACTTTTTGTACTGTCTCCGCATGCCCATTAAATTTCAATACAGACGAAACATCCGTATCAGCTTCCTTAAGATCTTCAGGTTTCAGCACCTGTTCTCCCTGAAACACCGCTGCATTGAATAAATCCGCAAAATGCGCGTTGTTTTTCCAAAAGTTTTTTAATACGACATCCGGCTTTATCTTGTTTTTTCTCGCTACGTTTCACACCTCCTGTTTTGCAGGAGATACGATTTCCCGGTTGCAGGTTCCCCACGTCATCTGTAAAATCCCCCGCTTTTTCAATAAATGAAACTGATAGAAATTGGTTCAAAAGCATAGACTTCCGGAATAGAATAAGATTTCATAAAGATGCGCTAAAAGCGCTAATCTGCTGGTAGAAAATATGCTTTAAAACTATGATAACACAGTTGTGGGGATTGTCAAAGAGAACTTTAAGCAAAAAAGGGAACCTTCCGGTCAATGTCATTAAGTTAAGATGACCAATCAAGATCTTAGCATCAGAAATGATGCTAGGGTCTTTTTATTTTGTAATAAATGCTTGACATATGATTCGAAATGTGCGGCCGCTTTCGCTATTGAATGATAATGAGGTAGCGAAAGCGGCCCTTGTAATTAAGAACATCTTGATTGCAAGGAGGTAACGCATATGAGCAATTATATTAATCAAGTTTCAGATTCTCTAAAGAATCATATTTCGGAATTAGCTAACAATCCATGTTTATTTCTTCGAAACCCCAATGTCGATTTCTCTCGAAAACGGAAAATTGATTTCAAAACTTTTATAGGAATCATGATGAATTCGGGTGGAGCTACTATGAGTAAAGAACTACTTGATTTCTTTGATTTTAACAAAAATACTCCGTCTGTGTCAGCATTTACGCAACAACGTTCAAAAGTACTTCCAGAGGCTTTTGAATATTTGTTTAAATCTTTTACGGATGACAACCTTCCAACTACTAATAATTATCATGGTTATCGTTTAATTGCATGTGATGGAAGTAACTTGACCATTGCAACCAATCAAAAGGATCCAGAAACTTTTTGGGAACGTAATCAGCATGGTTCAATTGTTAATAAACTACATCTAAATGCCTTTTATGATGTTTTGAATCGTATATACACCGATGTTTTAGTGCAAACAGCAGCGGATTACAACGAGTTTAGAGCATGTGCAACAATGATTGACAGATCGAAACTAGAGAATGTTATTCTTGTTGCTGATAGAGGATATGAAAACTATAACATTTTTGCACATGCAATTGAAAAAGGATGGAAATTCGCTATACGTGTCAAAGATAAAAATAGTAATGGAATTGCATCTGGGTTAAATCTTCCTCCAAATGATGAGTTTGATATAGATATCACTCAGATTTTTTCGAGGAAAAATACAAAGACCACAAAAAATGCAGGCTATAAGTGGATGCCTGTAAATCAAGTGTTTGATTATCTTCCACGAAAAAGTGATAAAACATACGAATTATCATTTCGTATTATTAGATTTCCTATAGGGTCTAATTCTTATGAAATAATAATTACAAATCTTGATAGAAATATTTTTGATGTAAAAAAAATAAAGGAAATCTATCATTTGAGATGGGGAATAGAAACTTCATTCAGAGAATTAAAATATGCCATAGGATTAACAAGTTTCCATGCACGAAAACCAGATTTTATTAAACAAGAAATATATGCGCGATTACTTTTGTATAACTATTGTGAATTAATAACAACACATGTAATAAAACAAATGAAAAACAATGATAAAACAAAACAGGTGAACTTTACAATCGCCATTTATATTTGTAGAGAATATCTCCGTAATAAACGCAATCTTAGTCCACCTGATGTGATTAACCTAATAGAAAAGCATGTATTACCAGTAAGACCTGGTCGAAAAGACCCTCGCAAAGTCAAACCCCAGGCATCTGTAAGCTTTCTATATAGAGTGGCTTAATCATAGATAATTATAAGTTTTTTTGACAGATAAACAATATGTCTTTTTGTTGTGCTACAAAATAGATAAAAGAAAAAAACACATCATATTTATCAAACAATTGCAAATATGATGTGTTTTATAATTATGTCAAAATTCTTAACTTAATGACATTGGACTTACGCCCCTTTTTCATTCTACATCACCAATCATGCGATTATCTTCGATACAAGCCACATATTCTCATAAAGCATAATGCGAATAGTGGGTTCGTCACATAGTTGATAAGTGGAGTAGACGGGAGTCGAACCCGTGTCCGAAAAACTATCCCATGTACTTCTACAGGCTTAGTTGATTATTTCGAGCTTCTGCAGCCCTGTTCCTTTCCATGCAGGCGAATCAACGCCCCTGCATAGTCGGTAGCTTCATCATACGCCCACATACGCAAAGCTTAGTATGTGTCGTTTCCTACATAATCGATGCCTGGGTCTTAATGTGTAGGTGCACTAAGTCAGACAGCTGCCATTAGGCAGCGTATGCTAAATTATCTTCAGCGTTTAATTTTAATTGTGGAATTTAACGTATCCCGTGCGACTCGCTTCTCCAGCTGCATGATCCCTGTCGAAACCATTACTAGCCCCTGCAATATATTTTTGCGTAGCAAAAATATATTGCTACGCGAACGTGCTTCGCCCCCCAGGGCGAATTTTTCATGCACGTTTGCTTCCCGTTTTCTCTGGAAAGCTTTTTAACCAAGATTTCGTACTTTGAAATCTCTTTCTGCTTCTCTCTTCTGATCCTTCTTGGCAATATCCTGACGCTTATCATAAAGCTTCTTTCCTTTTGCCAATGCGACCTGAACTTTTACAAGACTTCCTTTGAAGTATACTTCCACCGGAACAATGGTATAACCTTTCTGTGCAATCTTGCCGACAAGCTTTTGAATTTCTTTCTTGTGCATCAAAAGCTTCCGCGGTCTGAGCGGGTCCTTATTAAAGATATTTCCTTTTTCATAAGGACTGATATGCATACCATAAAGAATCACTTCTCCATTCTCGATGTGAATGAACGACTCTTTAATACTGCATTTGCCCATACGCATGGATTTTACTTCAGTTCCTGCCAAAGCGATGCCGGCTTCAAAAGTCTCTTCAAGGAAGTAATCATGATAGACTTTTTTGTTGTTGGCTATTAACTTTCTTGCCTGTTTTGCCATACCGGCCTCCTCCTTGTCATCTTGTCTTACCTAGTGTATATGATTTTTTTCAAAAAAGCAATAAACTAATGGTTGAATTTTGAAAGATTTAAGAATTTCCTCCATTTTCGTCAGATACTTCCAAAATCTCTGTTTTGTCCGCCAGTACAAAATCAATGGTGCGAAGAATTCTGTCGCAATGTTCGACCGTAACATATACTTTCTGTCCGAGTTTATATCTGCGGTTCGTCACCTCACCGACCAGTTCATACGTATCTTCGTAATACTGATAAAAATCATCCGTAAGTGAAGTCACACGTACAAGGCCTTCCACTGTATTCGGCAGTTCTACGAAAAAGCCCCATTCGGTAACACCAGATATCACACCCTCGAAAGTCTCGCCAACGTGAGCCTCCATATACTGCACTTTCTTCATTTTGATAGTCTCTCGTTCTGCCTCATCTGCCCGTCGTTCCATTTCGCTGGAGTGCTTGGCAACTTCCGGCAGAATATGCTCATAGTGTTCCATTCGCTTTTCGTTCAGGCGGCCACGAAGGCTCTCCTTGATAATCCGGTGAATCTGCAAATCCGGATATCTGCGGATAGGAGACGTAAAATGACAGTAACAATCGGCAGCCAGTCCGAAATGCCCCGTATTTTCCACCGTATATCTCGCCTGTTTCATAGAACGCAGCGTAAGACGGCTGATCAAAGCCTCCTCCTGTGTTCCCTCGATCTTCTGTAAAAGTTTCTGTAACTCCTTTGGATGTACTTCATCCGCTCCAATGTGCAGCGAATAGCCAAAATTATTGATAAATGTAGAAAGCTTGCTGATTTTTTCAGTATCCGGATTTTCATGGGTACGATATACAAATGGCAACTCCCGCCAGTAATAATCAGCTGCAACCGTCTCATTTGCTGCAAGCATAAAATCCTCGATCAGTTTCGTTGCAACATTGCGGTCATACGGACGAATATCCACAGGATTTCCCTGTTCATCCAGAATCACCTTTGTCTCCGGAAAATCAAAGTCAATCGAACCTCTCTTCATACGCTTTTTGCGTAAAATGGATGCCAATTCCGCCATCTGTTCAAACATTGGAACAAGCGGTTCGTATTCTGCAATCACAGCCGGGTCCTGATCGACCAGAATTTTCTTTACATTCGTATAGGACATTCTGCGGTTGACACAGATCACAGTTTCCGCAATCGTGTGATCAATGATCTCTCCCCTTGAATTTATCGTCATAATACAGCTGAGTGCCAAGCGGTCCTCGCCCTGATTCAGAGAGCAGATTCCATTTGACAATGCATGTGGAAGCATAGGAATCACACGGTCAACCAGATAAACAGAAGTACCGCGATTCAAAGCCTCGACATCCAAAGCGCTGTGTTCCTGCACATAGTTGGAAACATCTGCTATGTGAACGCCGAGAATATAGTTTTCTCCGTCCATGGTCAACGATACCGCATCATCCAGATCCTTGGCATCTTCTCCGTCAATCGTAACCATCTGCCAATCCCTGAGATCCATACGGCCCGCCCGGTCCGCTTCCGATACGGGCTTTGCAACATTCTCGACCTGTTTCATAATCTTTTCTTCAAACTCTACCGGCAGACCATATGCACGGACGATCGATAAAATATCCACACCCGGATCGTTGATATGACCAAGGATTTCTACCACTTTTCCTTCGGGCTTTCGGTCCTTTTTTCCATAACTTGTAATCTCAACTACGACTTTATGTCCGCTGACAGCGCCCTTGGAACGCTCCTGTGGGATAAAAATGTCTGAACCGAACTTTGGATTATCCGGTACTGCAAAGCCAAACGTCTTACTCTGCTCATAGGTACATACCACCTGTTTCATTCCGCGTTCGAGAATATTTAATACTTTTCCCTCCTTGCGCTTTCCGGTTGTTATCGGAGAAACGGATACCTCAACAAGATCCATATGCATTGCTCCATTGGTATCTGCCTCTGGAATAAAAATATCATCCGGCTCTCCTTCGATCGAAACAAAGCCAAATCCCTTGGGATGTGCAAGGAATGTACCTGTAATTTTTTTCACTTCGGATTTACTGAACTTTCCTCTCTTAGAACGTTCAATTTTGCCTTCTGCCATAAGCTCATCCAGAATCTGTTCCAACTGTGGACGCTGTTCCTTTTTGACGCCGAGAACAATTGCAAGTTCCTTGATTTTCATTGGGACATACATACTGTCGCACATGAAATCATATATCATTTTCTTCCTTTGTTCGTATTTTTTATCAGACATATCCTTCCTCCCTGTAAATAAACAGAAAAAAAGACCGCCGACATTCATCGACAGTCCATTTCTTTACCAGATACCCATGTTAAGTACCATTCCAATGATTAAGAATAAGATAACTCCAATTCTTGTAAGTTTTACTAACATTCCTTCCATGGAACGTCCCTTATTCTTACCCCAGTAAGTATCAGCAGCTCCTGCGATCGCACCAAGTCCGGCTGACTTACCTTCCTGCATCAAGATTGTTACTGTAATGACAATGCTTAATATAATAAATGCCACTGTTAAAATCGTTTTTAAAACGGCCACGATTTCCACCTCCTAATTCAAAATTCATACTTAATTGAGTATAGCATATCCATCTTTACATTTCAACTTTTTTTTATTTTTTTACATCTTTTCCAAATGTAAGCAAATTATCGTTTTCATTTAGGTAATAATCCCTTATAATAAGTAATAAGAAGATAGATCTTAACATTCATTAGGAGTATAACATGACACCCAGATATTCGCGCAGAATTTCTCTGCTGCTTTTTCTTGGTCTTTGTCTGATTCTAATTGGCTGCAGTGGGGATCAGACCTCCCCTTCCCGGCCGCCATCCTCGCCATCTGCGAATAAGAATGATTTACCAGATACGTCATCTGCGACCCGTGACAATACACCAGAGGTCCTGACGCCATCTGCTGACGGCAAAGACACCTATACATGCGATGTATCCACAATCGATGCAAGTAATGTTGCAGAAGGGTATGTTATGGTCAATTACACCGGAACGAATCCAAAAGTCAAACTACAGATTACCGGACCGGATACCATAACCTATACTTACAACCTGCATGGGGATTACGAAGTCTTTCCACTGACGGCCGGAGACGGGGATTACACGATCACTGTTTTTGAAAATGTGTCCGGCACACAGTATGCGACAGCCTTGTCCCAACAGATAACAGTCAAAATCAGCAATACGTTCGGTCCATTCCTTTATCCGAATCAGTATGTGCATTTTACTTCCGACTCACCGGCTGTTGCAAAAGCTTCCCAGCTTGCAGCTTCTGCTACCAGTGATTTAGATGTGGTTTCCAGCATATATAATTATATTATAGACAATTATACCTACGATTATGACAAAGCCGCCAATGTTGCAAGCGGATATTTACCGGATGTGGATGAAATTTTTAAAACACAGACCGGCATCTGCTTTGACTACGCTTCTGTCATGGCGACCATGCTTCGCAGTCAGCGCATTCCTACCCGACTTGAGATTGGCTATGCCGGCGAGAATTACCACGCATGGATCAGCACCTATATCAAAGATATCGGCTGGGTAAACGGTATTATCGAATTCAACGGAACTTCCTGGACACTCATGGATCCTACCTATGCATCCACAAGTAAGTCCCCGGAAAAATTCGTAGCCGACCAGAACAATTACCAGCTTAAATATGTATATTAAACATTTCCATTAAGGAGGAAATTATGTCGCACCGTAACAAACAATTAACCCAGACCGAAATTTCCGTCTTCTGCCAGCAGATTGCTATGGTTGTCACTTCCGGACTTCCAACCTACTACGGAATTTCGATTCTGCGCGATGAAGCCGCCGATGAAGAGACTGCTGCTCTATTTGACCAGATTTACCAGCCCATGGAAAAAGGCTCCCAGATGCATGAAGCTCTGCGCGCCACCGGGCGTTTTCCAGAATATATGATACATATGATTGAACTCGGCGAGACTACCGGAAGGTTGGAAGAAGTTCTCAATTCCCTGAGTAAATACTACGAACGTGAAGCGGAAATCCGCAATGGCATTCAAAAAGCAATTACCTACCCGCTGATCATGACGGTTATGATGATTGCTGTCATTCTCGTTCTCATTGCCAAAGTTCTTCCTGTTTTTTCACAGATTTATGCGGAACTAGGAAGTGAGCTTACCGGCTTTGCCCGTATGCTGATGCGTATCAGCAATCTGATCAACCGCTATATGATCGTATTTGTGATTGCTTTTGTCGTGCTTTTTGTTTTCGGTCTCCTCATATATCAGACCGACATCGGCCGTGTACTTTTTCAGGGGAAAAAATATGCCATGACAATTGCCGCCAGCCGTTTTGCCAACTGCATGTATCTGGCACTTGTCAGTGGTCTGGATACCGACCGTGGCCTGGAACTTGCAGAAGCACTGGTAAATAACCCACATATGCAAATGCGCATCCAGTTATGCAAAGAACATATGAAAAATGGCGATTCGTTTGACCATGCACTTTTACAATCCGGCGTATTTTCGCAGATCTATGCAAGCTGGATTACAATCGGATATAAAACAGGCGATATGGATGCTGTCATGCAGCGTATCAGCCTTGCCTATGAAAAAGACAGTGACGATCAGCTCAATCGTATGATTTCAGCGCTCGAACCAACACTTGTTATTATTTTATGTGTGTTCATCGGACTGATTCTGATTTCACTGTTACTTCCACTATTAGGCATTATGTCCAGCATCGGCTAAGGAGGAATTTATGCTTTTTTCTATAAAAAAACGGGAAAAAAGCCATATGATCCAATTTGTTCCAATTCTGCTTCTGCTATTGGTTATCCTGATATTTGCGCTGAGTGCCACGCAGCTTACCGCTGATAACCGTGCACACGAGCGCGAAATCGTAAGCAATGCGTTGGAGCGGAGCATTACACAATGTTATGCTCTGGAGGGTTCTTATCCTCCAAATCTTTCGTATTTGTGTGATCACTATGGTTTTACCTACAACAAAAAACATTTTTTTATTGATTATCAGTACATTGGGAGCAATTTGCGTCCGGATGTCACAATCATAGAACAATCTGCGGAGAATTGACATGCTTCAACTGGAAAACTCATCAAGAAAAATCGATACGGTATTTATTGTTTCGCTTTTTGTAATGTTTGCGATCACAGCGATTCTTTTAATTCTGATTGGCGCACGCCAATATCGCTTTACAGCAGATTCCATGAATCGCAATTACGAAATCCGGACAGCGTCATCTTATCTGACGGAAAAAGTCCATCAATCCGATACCATCACCGGTGTATCGGTTGTCGATTTTTCTGTTGGTTCTGCACTTGCATTGACCGACAGGCAAAATAATCAGACTTATATTACCTACATCTATTATTATGACGGAGTATTAAAAGAACTTTTTGTAAAAGAGGATGCCGCCTTTACCCCTTCTGCCGGACAAACCATTGTACAGCTTCACGGATTTATACCCGAAGTCGTACATACCGGACTGATCCGTATTACTTTTACGGACACACAAAACAAGGAGCACAGCATTTATCTGGATATCAATGCTGCTTCGGGAAAGGAAATGTAATGAAACGTACACATTCCAAAAACAGTCTATTTCTTATGGAAATCATATTAAATCTGCTGCTTTTTTCTGTGTTACTGGTTGTCGGGCTACAATTTTTTATTCATGCCCATACACGCACAGAAGAAACGACACAGCTTCATCAGGCTGTGAGCAGCTGTGCAAGTGTAGCTGCTGTATTTGAGCGCGGAGATGGCTCTCTGGACGATCTTCTTACGACCTATCGTTACAGTATAAATCTTGACGATAAAATCGTGATCTATCTGGATACCGATTTCAACGAATGCAAACGAAAAAAAGCGACTTACTTTCTGACGGTTTCTCTGGCTACAGGCAGTTCGGATACACTTTCCAAAGCCAGTATCGTCTGCTCCGACTCCGATGCACAGGTACTCTATCAACTGACTGCCTGCCATTATAACCAATTAAAAGCAAACAAACTGCAAACACAGTCCATGGGGGGAATCTAATGGGAAAACAAAAAGAAATGAATCAAC
This sequence comes from uncultured Lachnobacterium sp., assembly GCA_900550545.1. Classification (GTDB taxonomy): domain Bacteria; phylum Bacillota; class Clostridia; order Lachnospirales; family Lachnospiraceae; genus Roseburia. Next base: position 9,318 of record URSS01000048.1, read on the forward strand.
GAAGCTTTTCCAATTTTGGTTTTTCCAGCATACTGCTTGCTTTTGTAATGCTCTGCATTGTGACTTTTTCAGCACTGTCACTGCTTACGGCCAATGCCGATTACAAACTCAGTAAAAAAGTAGCCGACAAAACCGCTGCCTACTATCAGGCCGAAGAGAAGGCCTACCTTCTGCTTCAGGAAATTGATCAGGATCTTGCCCGCGCCTACCGGAAAAGCGACACCAAAGAATCTTATTATACACTGGTCACAGAATATCTGGCACAGGAGAAATCCGATACCGGATTAAACCTTTCATCCGACGGAAATGAGATTACCTTTCAGATTTCCTATGGTGAAAATCAGTCACTTCATGTCGGACTTCGCATAAACTATCCACATAGGAACACTGGTGTTTTCTATGAACTGACACAATGGCAGACGATCAGCACAATGCCGGAAGAACCGGATACAACCTTGCATCTGCTTGGTTCCTGACGAAAAGAAAAATAACTATATGAGGAGAAAATAAATGGACGTTAGAAAAATTTTAGAAGAGGCAACCAAACGAGAGGCATCCGATATCTTTATCATCGCCGGACGACCACTCACTTACAAATCCAAAGGTATTATGAACACTTTGGATGACCAGCGTATGGAACCCAAAGATACCTTTCAGTTTGTAAGTGCAATCTATACGCTCGCGGAAAGAAACATCGACGATTTCGACCGTACCGGAGATGATGATTTTTCCTTTGCCATCCCCGGTGTATCACGCTTCCGTGTCAGCACATTCAAACAGCGTGGTTCTTATTCTGCTGTCATCCGTGTCATTTCCTTTACCCTGCCGCATCCGAGCGAACTGGGCATCCCGGATGCCGTCATGGAACTGGCCAATTCCCGCAGCGGTATGATCCTTGTGACCGGTCCTGCCGGAAGCGGTAAATCCACAACCCTTGCCTGTCTGATCGACAAAATCAATCATGAGCGTGAGGCACACATTATCACACTGGAAGATCCTCTCGAATTTTTACATCGTCACGAAAAGAGCATTGTTTCCCAGCGTGAGATCAATACCGATACCGAAAATTACCTGACCGCTTTACGTGCAGCACTCCGCCAGAGCCCGGATGTCATTCTACTTGGCGAAATGCGCGATTACGAAACGATCAATACAGCTGTTACCGCCGCCGAGACCGGACATCTGATTTTTTCTTCGTTGCATACGATTGGAGCTGCCAATACCATTGACCGAATCATTGATGTATTTCCTGCTTCCCAGCAGCATCAGATTTCCATTCAGCTGGCATCTGTCCTTCAGGCTGTTGTCAGCCAGAAACTGGTTCCTTCTGTTTCCGGTGAGATGGTACCGGCCTTCGAGATCATGGTTCTCACCCCTGCGATCCGCAATCTGATCCGTGAGGGAAAAGTACACCAGATTGATGGTATTATTTACACTTCCGCTGCGGAAAATATGATTGCTATGGACAGCAGTATTCTTGATTTATACAAGAAAGGAATTATCGACCGCCACACCGCCATCTCCGAAGCTGTCAATCCGGAGATTATGGAAAAGCGACTGAATCTGCATTAATTCAATTTCGTGTGACAGGATTTTTATATTTTTGCTACAATTCAAATTTACGGTTCACATAAAAAAATCCCCGGAGTTTCATCACTCCGGGGACCCTTATCATCTATTATCCTTCAATGGCAATATATTTATTTTCTTCTACTGCTTTCTTTGCTTCTTTCTTTGGTACGAACAATTTCAGGATACCATGCTTAAATTCCGCTTTGACATCCTCCTGCTCAATATTGTCACCAACATAGAAACTACGCTCGCAAGCTCCTGCATAACGTTCCTTACGGATGTAGTGACCGCTGTCTTTTTCTTTCTCATCCTTATCCAAACCTTTTGCAGCGCTAATGGTAAGATATCCGTTTGCAACAGATGCTTTAATTTCATCTTTGCTGAATCCTGGAAGATCAACTACCAATTCGTAGCCGTCCTTCTTCTCCTTGATATCGGTCTTCATGATTCTGCTGGCTTTCTTGCCATAAAGCTTCTTCTCTGTATTGTTAATCTCTTTGTCCATATCATAGAATGGAAAACTATCGAACCAGTCATCAAATAAATTCTCTCCAAAAATACTAGGCATTAACATAAGTCATCTCTCCTTTTCTTTCTACGCCCACGCTCCATGGACATCTCATGCTTGTTTACCTTGTTTCTTTGGAACCGGGATGTTTCAGAAACCTTCGAACCTTTCGTTCTCTTTTGGTTCCCTTCCTTTGTTCTGACTATGTTATAACACCAATTGTTAGCACTGTCAAGAGTTGAGTGCTAATTTTTTGTGAAGATTTTGTGAACGGTTGACTTCCTCATGTATAATAGTTACATAGAAACACAGATTTACACAAAGAGGGATATTTCCATGAACAACGATATTAAATACAAACTGGCAAATGCCATGAAAGAATGCATGGTTTCTGCACCCGTTGAAAAAATCACAGTAAAGGAGATTGTAGATACCTGTGGTATTACACGCCAGACCTTTTATAGGAATTTTCAGGATAAGTATGATCTGATCAACTGGTACTTTGACAAAATACTTGCAGAATCTTTCCGCCAGATGGGAAAAGGCGAAACCGTATATAAAAGTCTCGTAAATAAATTTGAATATATCCAGATGGAGCAGCTTTTCTTTCGGGCAGCTTTCAAAAATGATGAGCAGAATAATCTCAAAGACCATGATTTTGCACTGATACGACAATTTTACATTGACCAGATTGAAAGTCATACACACCGAAAGATTTCTCCCACCCTTCTGTTTCAGTTGGAAATGTACTGCCAGGGTTCCATTTTTATGACGGTACAGTGGGTGCTTGGCAATAAAAAATTTACCCCACAGGAACTTGCCAGACTGCTGACGGATTCTATGCCTGCCGATCTTGAAAAAGTATTTCGTGAATTAAAATTGATCTGATGATTAAAGGGTCAAAATGCAGCATCGAAAAACATATATGGACATAGCAACTTATTTTTTGTCATATGTCCATACTGGCTCGATTCTAAGTTGTTAGACTCTTTCTTAATTTCCATGCGTCCAAAATGAACAAACATGCAAAATAAACAGTTTCCGCAAATACATTTCTGTGAATGCGGAAACTGTTCTCGTTTTATCACCTATTGTTCTAATTTAAAAGCAACATTTATGGAAGCATTTCTGATTTCAAATCATTCCATTCATTATATTCTTTATATTTCTTACATTAATTTACGGAAAAGCGCTTTGAGATCTTCCACGCTTGCATCCTTCGGATTTCCTGGTGCGCATGCATCTGCGTGTGCAGACTCTGCAAGGAAATCTAAGTCTTCTTCTTTTAATGCCTCAAGCTTTGTAGGAATTCCTACATCTACAGAAAGTTTCTGTACAGCATCGACCGCTGCCTTTCTATACTCTTCCACAGACATATCGTCTACACCTTTGACACCCATGGCACGAGCAATCTCACGATATTTCTCACCTGTGCAGTCTGCATTGTACTCCATTACGATAGGAAGCATCATTGCGCATGCAACGCCGTGTGGTGTGTCATATACAGCACCAAGTGTGTGTGCCATAGAATGTGCAATTCCAAGTCCTACATTTGAGAATCCCATTCCAGCAATGTACTGACCCAAAGCCATGCCCTCGCGGCCTTCTTTTTCGTTTGCAACTGCACTGCGCAAAGATCTTGAAATAATCTCGATTGCTTTGAGATGGAACATGTCCGTCATCTCCCATGCTGCCTTTGTGGTATATCCCTCGATAGCATGTGTCAAAGCGTCCATACCGGTGGAAGCTGTCAGTCCCTTTGGCATAGAAGACATCATATCCGGATCTACGATAGCAATGATCGGCATATCATGCGGATCTACACATACAAATTTTCTCTTTCTCTCTACATCAGTAATAACATAGTTGATGGTAACTTCTGCTGCTGTTCCTGCAGTGGTAGGTACGGCAATGATTGGAACACAAGGTTTCTTGGTCGGTGCAACACCCTCAAGACTTCTTACATCTTCAAATTCAGGGTTCGCAATAATAATACCAATTGCCTTGGATGTATCCATGGAAGATCCTCCACCGATTGCAATCAGATAATCAGCTCCTGCTTTTTTAAATGATTCTACGCCATGCTGAACATTCTCAATAGTTGGATTTGGTTTGATTTCTGAATAAATCTCATACTCCAGACCATTCTTATCAAGAATATCTGTAACCTTTGCAGTAACTCCGAACTTGATAAGGTCCGGATCAGAACAAACAAATGCTTTCTTAAAGCCATGTGCCTTTGCCTCTGTTGCAATCTCCTCGATTGCGCCTGATCCATGATAAGATGTTTCGTTTAACATGATTCTGTTTGCCATAATATAAAATCTCCTTCCAATACCTGATTATACATATTTTTCATGCCTTTATATTAACAAAGTACCGGAAGGAAAGTAAGTTACAAAATGCGTAATGTGTAACATTTCACGTTATGATATGATTCATCAGTCTACTACATGTTTCTCTGACTCCACCTTAAGATCCACTGGCTGATATCCGCATAGACAACCTCACGATCCAGTTCATTTACAAGCTCATGCCGGTCATCCTGATACAGCTTAAGTTCAATGTGATTGCATCCCAGCTGCTGATATTTCTTGTAAACTTTCTTCACATCTTTTCCGTAACCTCCTACCGGATCTTCCTCTCCCGCGATCATCAAAATCGGAAGCTGTTTCGGCGTCTTTTCCCAGTTGTTCTGTTTCTGTATGTACTTGATGGCACCAAACAGAGTCTCGTAGCCATTTACAGTAAAGGAAAACTTACAGTATGGATTTTCATTATAAGCTGCCACAACTGCCGCATCTCTGGTAATCCAGTCATTTTCCGTTTTTACATCCGCAATCTTTCGATTATAGGTATGAAAAGCCAGCCATTTCAAAAATGGTGAACGATACCGTTCCCCGTGAAAAAGCTTTGTTACCGCTGTAAAAAAAAACGCCACAGCAAGTACAGGTGCAGTCTTATAACCGGTTCCGGAAATAATTGCTCCCGTAATCTTCTCTCCGTATGTCATAAGATATCTGCGTGCCATGAAGGAACCCATGCTGTGTCCCATAAGAAAGTATGGTATGTTTTCTCCATACTGTTTTTTTGCATATTTTGTCACCTCATAGAGATCATCGACGACCGCGCTTCCTTTTTCTTTTCCAAAATAGCCAAACTCACTCTCATCCAAAACGGACTGTCCATGTCCGAGATGATCATTACCAATCACAAGTATCCCCTGCTGATTGAGGTGCTTTGCAAAATCGTCATATCGCACAATACACTCGACCATTCCATGAGAGATCTGCAAAATCGCCTTCGTTTCCCGTTCCGGTTCCCAGATTGCGACATGTAACTGGTTTCTGTTATTTGTAGATGGAATATATACTTCTTTCATCTGTTCCCCTTATCTTTTGCTATTTTTCTCTATGATTGTGAAGCCACTTTGTTGCGCAGTAAGCAAGCGCTGCGGCACCGATCGGACAAACATCCTCATTAAACCGTACCTTCGGATGATGCGCCGGATAATCTCCCCGCTCATTCATAAATCCTGCCGAAAGGTACATAAATGTGCTCGGAACTTTTTCGGCGATCACTGCAAAATCTTCCGATGCGCTGGCAGATACTCCCGGATAAGGTGTCAGTCCCGGTATCTGCATTTCTTCCATATAAGATACGATTTCATCCGTCATCTGCGGATTGCAGATCAGTGGCGGCACTTCCGATATCATCTCGATTTCTGCACTTCCATTGTAAACAGCTGCAGTCCTTTGTGCCACTTCTTTCATTCGCTGTACCAGAAGCTTTCGCGTCTCTGTATTGTTGGTCCGGATAGTTCCCTGAAGAACGGCTGTATCCGGAATAATATTTGCGGCAGTTCCAGCCTGAAACTGTCCCACTGTCAGCACACATGCATGGGAGGGATTGCTCTCCCTTGCAATAAGTTCCTGCAAAGCAAGATGAATATGCACACCGATATTGATTGGATCAACCCCGACATGCGGATATGCTCCGTGCGATCCTTTTCCCGTAATCGTGATTTTGAAACCATCCACAGAATACATCATCGTATCCTTGTCATTGTACATATACAAACCGATTGGCATACGTCCCGGCGATACATGATAAGCGAGCGCTGCATCTACTTTCGGATTTTCGAGAATGCCATTGGCAATCATATTTTTGCTGCCTTCAAACGTTTCCTCTGCCGGCTGAAACATGAATTTTACCGTACCCTCGAGCGTTTCTTCCTTTTCTTTTAACATCTTTGCTGCGGTCAAAAGCATAGCTGCATGAAAATCATGGCCACAGGCATGCGCATTACCGGTCGTGCAGGCAAATGGCTCATCGCTCTCTTCCGGCATCGGAAGTGCATCCATATCTGCGCGCAGCAAAAGCACTTTTCCACCATGTCCAAGTGTTGCTGTCACACCTTCCCCACACGGTTTGGGATCAAATCCGTACTCCTGCAATTTGTTCATTACATATTCCTTTGTTTTCGGAAGATAAAGCCCCGTCTCGGCATGCTCATGTATATACCGCCGATTTTCAATGGTTTCTTCCTTTAATTCCAATGCACGTTCATAAAAATCCATCTGCTTACAGCTCCTTTTCATAGCACCACCATTCCACGTCAAAAAGCCTGCATTCCCCTACTACGCGGAACGCAAGCTTCTGATACGAACGGATTGCTTTCTTATTGGTTTTGCACACAAGAAAATGCACGCTTTTTTTCTGCTGCCTTTTCAATTCCTGCATACCATGTGAAAGAAGAATTCTGGCGATTCCCTGATTCTGATAATCCACCCGTACGCCAAGTCTGGATAATTCCGCAGATGGCTGCCGGTCTTTGCTCCAGCAGGACAGTGCCTCCACTTCCGGATCCTGATCAATCGTGATAGTTCCCACGATTTCTCCCTTGTCATTCTTCAGACAAAATAGCGCATCTCTTCCCATGTCATATGCAAATTCTTTTTCTCCAGGATACTCCTGGGTCCATGCGCAGTATTCGGTTCCCACAAGGGAATGATATAAGGCTAAAATTTCTTCCTTGTCCGAATCTTTTGCATGCATAAAATGTAACTGATTGTGTTGTATCATTGCTCTGTTCCAATTATCTATTTTTTCAAGTAACATTGCTAATTATACTACAACACAATAAAAATTTCATTACCCAATTTCACGGATCAGATTTACCATCTCAATGGCACCCTGCGCACATTCAAATCCTTTATTACCGGCTTTGGTTCCAGCGCGCTCAATGGCCTGTTCAATCGTATCTGTGGTAAGGACTCCGAACATGACCGGAAGATCATTGGCAAGTGAAACCTGTGCAATGCCTTTTGACACTTCACTGCATACATAATCGTAGTGACTTGTGCTGCCTCTGATCACGGCTCCGACACAGATGATTGCATCATACTTTCTGCTTTTTGCCATCTTTGAAGCAATCAGCGGAATCTCAAAAGCGCCCGGCACCCATGCCACATCAATATCTTCGTCCTTTACATTCTCTCTTTTTAATCCATCCAATGCACCACCTACCAGTTTGGATGTAATAAATTCATTGAATCTGGCTGCTACAATACCAACCTTAATCCCGTTTTCTGATACAAGTTTTCCTTCTAATGTTCTCATTTTTATCCTCCTTTATTGAATGTCAGGTTTTCATAAAAAACTTGACACTATCATTTAAACTATTAAGCATCAATCGCATTTAAAATATGTCCCATACGGGCCTGTTTTGTTTTCAGGTAAAATCTGTCATATTTCGTTGCTTCCATTTCAATCGGCACACGTTTTGCAATAGTCATCCCGTAGTCTTCGAGCTGGTAAACCTTATCCGGATTGTTTGTCAGAAGTTCCAGCGAATGAATACCGAGATCCCTCAGAATCTGTGCACCGGTGTAATATTCACGCAGATCTCCTGCAAAGCCCAGCGCCAGGTTGGCATCTAAAGTATCCATGCCGTTATCCTGCAGGTGATAAGCCTTTAACTTGTTCACCAGACCAATACCACGGCCCTCCTGACGCATATACAAAAGAACGCCTCTGCCCTCGGCCGCTATCATTTTCATTGCTGCATCAAACTGCTGCCCACAGTCACATCGCAACGAACCGAACACATCTCCGGTCAGGCATTCCGAATGCACACGGCAAAGCACATTCTCTCCATCCGCAATCTCACCCATAACAAGTGCTACATGATGTTCCCCAGTCAACCGGTTGATATAACAATGCGCCATGAAATTTCCATATTTCGTCGGCATTTTAACAACCGATACGCATTCCACCAGTTTTTCATGGACCTTCCGATATTCCTGTAACTCCTTGATCGTCATGTATGGCAGTTTATGCTCCTTTGCAAATGCATGCAGTTCTTCTGCCCGCATCATGGTTCCATCTTCCCGCATAATTTCACAGCAGAGCCCACATGGTTTTAAACCTGCCAGCTGCATGAGATCTACAGTTGCCTCCGTATGGCCGTTCCGTTCAAGAACGCCACCCTCTTTTGCAATCAGCGGAAACATATGTCCCGGTCTGCGAAAATCGGCAGGTCTGACATCTTCCGCTACACACATCCGGGCGGTCAGTCCTCTTTCCTCTGCGGATATGCCGGTTGTAGTATCTTTATAATCAACCGATACGGTAAAAGCCGTCTCGTGATTATCCGTATTATTTGCTACCATCGGATCAAACATAAGCTTCTGTGCAATTTCCCGGCTCATCGGTGTACAGATCAATCCTTTCGCATAAGTAGCAAGGAAATTCACATTCTCCGTTGTTGCACTTTCTGCGGAACAGATGAGATCTCCCTCATTTTCCCGGTCCTCATCGTCTGTGACCAGAATGATTTTTCCTTTCTGCAACGCCTTTATGGCTTTTTTTACATTTTCAAAATCCATCGTAATTCCTCCTTTTAGTAGCCATTCTTTAAAAGAAATTCTCTGGTAATTCCAGTTTCCTTTTTATTTTCTGTCACAAATTTTTCTACATATTTTCCGATACAATCATTTTCAAGATTGACTGTGTCCTGTAACTTTTTGCCTGCCAATGCAGTCTTTTCCAATGTGTGCGGAATGACCGACACCGCAAAACTTTTTGCATCCACCTTTGCGACAGTAAGGCTGATTCCATCGATTGCAATGGAGCCTTTTTCAACGATATATTTTGTTATTTTTTCTGTAGTGCCAATGGTATACCACACTGCATTACTGTCCTTGCGGATTCCTGTGATCGTTCCGGTTCCATCGATATGCCCCGCTACGATATGACCGCCAAATCTTCCGTTTGCTGCCATAGCCCGCTCCAGATTCACCTTACTTCCAGCCTTTAACGTTCCAAGTGCGGTACGGTCCAATGTCTCATGCATGACATCCGCAGTAAAAGAGTTTGCCGTATAGCTCGTTGCCGTCAGACAGATTCCATTGACGGCAATACTGTCACCCTCTTTGATATCTTCGAGTATCTTTTGCGCCGAAATAATCAGTTGTGCAGACTGCCCGTTTCTTTGGATCCGCATGATTTTTCCCACTTCTTCTATGATTCCTGTAAACATGTATACACCACATCACTTTCTATCCGATAGTCTTCTCCACAGGAAATGCATCGCGTATTCTCTAACCGGATGCCTTCGTCCGGCAATGCGACTCCAGCTCCTGCAACCGGTGACTGCGCTGTGCCTCCAAAAATCTTTGGTGCGATATATGTTTGCACCGCATCTACAATTTCTGCTCTCAGTGCACTCCAGTTTAAGGTTCCACCGCCTTCCAGCAAAATTCCATCCACATTTTCCTCCCCAAGCAGCCGCATCAGCACCTGTAGATCAATGTGTCCGTCTTTTTGTGGAACTTCCAGAATCCTGCAACCAAAATTTTCATATTGTGCTTTTTTCGTCGTATCCGTGACAGCGGTTGCGATCCACGTCGGAACCTCTTTTGCCGTCTGAACAACCTGCGCATGAAGCGGTGTGCGCAAATGTGTGTCACAGATAATACGAATCGGGTTTCTTCCATTTTCCATCCTGCAAGTCAGCGACGGATCATCCTTTAATACGGTATTTACCCCAACCATGATCCCGCTAAACTCATTGCGCGTCTCCTGCACACAGGCGCGCGCCTTTTCCCCGGTAATCCATTTGGATGCTCCTGTATAAGTAGCAATCTTTCCATCCATGGTCATGGCATATTTCATCAATACATATGGCCGGCCCGTCGTGATATACTTGCGGAACACACGGATCAGATCTTTGCATTCTTCTTCCAGCACGCCAACGACCACTTCGATTCCATGTTCCTGCAAGATCTTCACGCTTTTTCCTGCCATCTGCGGATTCGGGTCTAATGTTCCGATCACAACCTTTGCAATCCCATTCTCGATAATCGCCTCCGTACATGGCGGTGTCTTTCCGTGATGATTGCACGGTTCTAACGTGACATAAAGGACCGCCCCCTCCGGTGAGACCTTACAGTCCTTTAATGCATTTCGTTCTGCATGCAACTGTCCGTACTGCTCATGATAGCCTTTGCCGATGATTGTTCCATCTTTGACCAGAACGGCACCCACAAGCGGATTCGGGTTTACGTGGCCTTTGCCTTTTTTTGCAAGTGCGATGGCCTGCTGCATAAATTGTATGTCTTCCATTCTTCCCTCCTTTAAGGTGCAGATGCATAACAGGGCGACTTTGTCGCAGGCATCTGCGTAGGTCATAAGGAATCCTCCCAAAAGATCCCTCCTTTAAGGTGCAGATGCATATTAGGGCGACTTTGTCGCAGGCATCTGCGTAGGTCATAAGGAATCCTCCCAAAGGGTCCCTCCTTTAAGGTGCAGATGCATATTAGGGCGACTTTGTCGCAGGCATCTGCG
>URSS01000049.1 GCA_900550545.1 uncultured Lachnobacterium sp.
GCTCTACCTCTGAGCCACATCAGCAATATCTTGACTTGCGTCAACTATTGCATTTTACAATGATTTGAGCGAACTGTCAAGATATTTCAAAAAATAAAACCGATATTTTTGAATCGGTATTAAGTTGCAAGATCTAACTGCTGCACCGTTCCGGCATTTCCGTCTTCATATAAGAACACACCGCTTTTACGAATCTGTGCATTTGTCTGATTATCGGTCAAATTGTTTAACGAAAAATCCGTATTTTCATATCCGAGATAGATTGCACCCACACCTGCCTCAGAGAGCGTCAGAAGCTTATCGTTTCCGTTCTCGTCTTTGGTCCAGATGCGTAGTTTTTGAAAGATTTCATCTGCTTCATCGATCCAGCCGTTTTCATCTTTGTCATAGGCGGCAAGATCGGCAAAACCGTTGCCACTTTGCGTGCCGAACAGCTCGGAGCCGTCGTTGATGATGCCGTCCCCGTTTCTGTCCAAAGCGAGGTAACCGCTGCCGGAATTGAGCATCGAGATGGATTCGTCGGAACCATCGGCATCAATATCAAAATAAAATTTCTGATCCGATACATTGGTAATATTACTGTCCAGGTTGATGACAAGTGGATCGCAGAGACGTGGCTTGCCAAAATCCACAACACTTTCGGACATCTGTGTGAAGGAACGGGACATCTCAAGACTGAGATTAAAAGAAATTTCCCGGCCGTCGGCAGTGCGTACAATTCCCTGGGTATCAAAGCAGGTAGTTTCCTGTTCGGAATAATAAAAGTACTGATAGGTCTGTCCGCCTTCTCCGGTCAGCGAGTTCGCATCATTCGAAGCAGAGGCGAGGGTATCAGAGAAAGATGCTGTGTCAGAGGTATCTGTTGTCGGATTCGATTCATCGTATCGGCTTCCAAATAAAATATAAAGAAGATAGTCGATCGCCTGTTGGCGGATTTTCTGAATCGAAGAAATATTAGACTGCAGATTGTTGCGATGCACATTTGGGGTAGATAGAAAACGCTGCATCAGATCATCCATGGTGTCTCCCTTAGAATCTTCGTTTGCGTTCATGGAAGCATTGCCGTTTCCGGTATCTTTTTGTCCATTGTGGCTTTCCGTATAGATGGATTCCTGACGTGACTGTGCGTCATGCATGGAAAATATCGTTGCACCGGAATTATCCCAACGTGTTGTGTTGGTAATGCTTGTCTCTGAAGAACGGTAAGTTCTTCGTGCATTCGTATGCATGGTATTAGACTGAATAATCAATAGGTTCACCCTTTCTATTTAAGTGAAGAATAAAAGGACGGTCTCCGCGAAAAATTCCTTTTTGTTCGTGGATACCGTCCCTGGTCTTTCCTTAGGTTATTGAGTTGTCTGCATATTCGGCCGAATTGCATTTTCATCATATATATCGGCAAAACAAAAAAATAATAAAGCTTTTACAGAAAATATGTTATAATGCGGGTAAAGACAGACTCACCGTTGCACAAGCGGATGAGAAAAGGAGGGAAAACAAGTGGCAGAAAATGCAACAGAATCAATGAAGGACTATGAAAAGGAGCTGGAGCGTTCTTTTCGAACAATCAATGAAGGTGATATTGTAAGCGGAACAGTAATTGCAGTATCCGAGGAAGATGTAACCTTAGATCTCAATTATTATACGCAGGGAATTATCAAAACAGAGAATTTGAGCAACGATCCGGATTTTAATCCGAAGGAGCAGCTGCAGATCGGTGATGAGATTGAGGCAACCGTGATCAAAGTGGATGATGGAAACGGCAACATTGAACTTTCAAAGAAAGAAGCAAATGATGTGCTGGCATGGGATAAGCTGGCAGAAATGATGGAGAACGAGACTGTTGTGAATGTTCGTATCAAAGAGAGTGTACCAAGCGGTGTTGTTACCTTCTTAGAGGGAATCCGTGCATTCATTCCGGCATCACAGCTTTCTACAGATTATGTGGAAGATACCGACAAGTGGATTGGGAAAGAAGTGCCGGTACAAGTCATCAATGTGGATAAAGAGAAGAATAAACTTGTTTTATCTGGAAAAGTCGTGGCAAGAAAGCAGCAGGAAGAAGAGCGTAATCACCGTATCGCAATGCTTGTTCCGGGAACGGTCGTAGAGGGAACTGTAGAATCTATTATGCCATATGGTGCTTTTATCAATCTTGGAAATGGAATCAGTGGACTGGTACACATTTCACAGATTTGTCAGAAACGTATCGGTTCCGTGCATGAAGTACTAAAAGAGGGACAGAAAGTAAAGGCAAAAATTATCAACACAAACGATAATCGTGTCAGCCTGAGCATGAAAGCTTTAGAAGAAATTATGCCGGATGAGGTGGAAAATGAGGAGAGCGCACAGGCAGAGGAATATATTTCCAATGAAAATGCATCCACAAGCCTTGGAGCTTTGTTGTCTGGCTTGAAATTATAAAAATGATTAAAGGGTCAAAAGGTATCATAAAAATAAGATAACAATTCAGAAAGACTGAAATATAAAAACGCGTGGCAAGATGCTACGCGTTTTTATAATAGTTCATTACTTTATTGACATAATTTTGTGTTTCTTTAAATGGTGGGATGCCACCGTATTTGTCAACATTGCCGGAGCCTGCATTGTATGCGGCTAAGGCGAGGGAGATATCTCCATTGTATTTCTTTAAGTTTGATGCAATCACCTGTGCACCGCCCATGATATTTGCTTTTGCATTGTATGCATTTGAAATACCAAGACTGCTTGCAGTAGAAGGCATCAGCTGCATGACACCAAGCGCGCCTGCTGAACTTACAGCGTTCGGATTGAAATTGGATTCTGCTTTGGCGATAGCTTTGAGCAGATGGATATCTACGTTATATTTTTCGGAGGCTTCCTTAAAATAAGGTTCCAGTTCCGAAGGACAGCCGAGAGAATCTTTGTCAGAATCATTGGTGGTCGTCTTAGGCGTCTGTGTAGTCTCTGATGATGCCGATGTCGCAGGTGCAGGATCTGTATTCGCTGTCTCCTGCGTAGTTGCAACAGGTGCCTGCGTGGAGGAGACTGTGTATTGTGGATTAAAACCGAGAATTTTCTGCACTGTGGAGACCGATACGGCTCCGGAACCACTTGCCGCGATCAATGCGTCCACAGCCCTCTTCTGTTGTGCATTCGTTGCAGAATCTAAAACATCTTTGAAATTGGTATTTGTTTTGCCGGTTGTCTGTTTGGTTGAAGAGGGTGCTGAGGATGCAGCACTCACATCAGCCAGATAGGGCAATACAGTTACACTCATATGAACTCATCCTTTGTATAATAAACAATATTTAACGCCACTATTTTAACATATCTAGTGATAAATTTAAAGCAAAAGCCGAAAATTGCTTGAATTTGTAAAATAGTTGTTGTAGCATAGATTGCAAAGTGTAGGTAGGCAAGCCACTTGCCGTGGCTCACAAATAAAGCAGACAGAGGAGACCGAACATGGAAAAGAAACCATTTGTAACCAAAAGTCAGGTAGAAGAGATTGTAAAGACATACCCGACGCCATTTCATTTATATGATGAAAAAGGAATTCGCGACAATGCAAAAGCAGTAAAGGAAGCATTCTCCTGGAATCCGGGATTTCGTGAGTATTTTGCAGTAAAAGCAACTCCAAATCCATACATTCTTAAAATCTTACAGGAATACGATATGGGATGCGATTGTTCTTCATACACAGAGCTTATGCTTTCAAAATCCTGCGGTTTTGACGGAAAACACATTATGTTTTCTTCCAATGATACACCGGCAGAAGAATTCGCATATGCAGACAAATTAGGCGCGATCATCAATCTGGATGATTTCACACACATTGATTTTCTGGAGGAGACCATTGGCCATATTCCGGAGACCATCAGTTGCCGTTACAATCCGGGCGGAGTGTTCGAGCTGAGCAATGGAATCATGGACAACCCTGGAGATTCCAAGTATGGAATGACAAAAGACCAGCTCATCGAGGCTTTCAAGATTTTAAAGAGCAAGGGCGCAAAGTATTTCGGTGTACACGCATTCCTGGCAAGTAATACGGTAACAAACGAATATTATCCAAAACTCGCCGGAGAATTATTCGAACTCATCGTTGAGTTGAAGGAAAAGACCGGTTGTGACATCAAGTTTGTAAACCTTTCCGGTGGTGTTGGAATTCCTTATACACCAGACAAAGAGCCAAACGACATCCATGTGATCGGAGAGGGCGTACACAAGAAATTCGATGAGATCCTTGTACCGGCGGGTCTTGGCGATGTTTCTATCTATACAGAGATGGGACGTTTTATGTTAGGACCTTATGGATGTCTTGTGACAAAGGCAATCCATGAGAAACATATCTACAAAGAGTATATTGGTGTAGATGCATGTGCTGCAAACCTGATGCGTCCGGCAATTTACGGAGCATATCATCATATTACAGTCCTTGGAAAAGAGAATGCACCTTGTGACCACACATATGATGTGACCGGAAGCCTTTGTGAGAACTGCGATAAGTTCGCGGTAGACCGCAAGCTGCCAAAGATTGATATGGGAGATTACCTGGTAATTCATGATACAGGTGCACATGGATTCTCAATGGGATACAATTATAATGGACGTCTTCGTTCTGCAGAATTATTGTTGAAAGAGGATGGAAGTGTACAGATGATTCGTCGTGCAGAGACACCGGCTGATTATTTTGCAACATTTGACTGCTTTGATGATCTTAAGATCACAGAATAGCTCGGATTAATCATAAATATGAAAATAGAAGGAAAGCATATGGATATGCAGTCCTTCTATTTTTTTGCACATCTTGCAGGCAAGCTTGCTTTTGCTGTATCAGAAATTCTCCACACAAAAATAAATACAAAAAAAAGATTCCTGGTCTTCAGGAATCTTTCAGATACTGCCGGCAGTGGGACTTGAACCCACACGATGTTGCCATCAACAGATTTTGAGTCTGCCTCGTCTGCCAATTCCGACATGCCGGCGCGAACAAATATTATACTAGCATAAGATACGGTGGAATGCAAGCAGAAATTTGCGCATTCCTTTTCGTTTGACAAAAGTTATCGTATATGATAACTTAGAAAAAGATATTTAGAACATTTGGGGGGAAGAATGAAAGGAACAAATGCAACGAGGAAAGAAGTTGCGCAGCAGCTTCGTGAAGTCCGCAAGTCACAGGGAATGACACAGGAATCACTGGCGGACCGTGTGGGAACAAAAAAATCAAACATTTCCCGATTAGAGAGTGGAAGATATAATCCGAGTCTGGATTTCCTTGTGAAAGTAGCAGGCGGACTGGGAAAGCAGATTCAGGTAAAAGTAAAATAAATGACGGAGGTAGAGACAGAAGATGACAAAGAAACTTGGAAACTATAAGGACAATGATGTGGAACTTTGCCGTACGACAAATGCCCGTGTTGGTAATCAGACAGCAGAGGTGCTTTTGGAGCAGCACATTCCATTTACGAAGAACAGCAAGCGTATTCCTTTTTTCAAGAGAGAAGCGTACAAAGGTGCAGATACCATGTGGGTGATCACCATCAATCCAAGGCGTTATGGTCAGGCCCGCAGAGTGATTGATTCCATGGACCGTGTGTACAGGGAACGTCTGGTTTTGTCGAATTATTAGAAGCTGTCCAGGATTCATGAAAAAAATGTGAATTTCATTCAAAAAACAAACAAGGTGTGATAAAATTCAAACAGACTATGTCTGGAAGGAGTTTATCGCACCTTTTTCTTAAATCTTAAAAACTAGAAAAGACATACCCTGCGATAGAAAGAAGTATCATGGAATTAGATCGTAAAAAAATACAGCGGACTTTGTATTTTGTTGTATATGCATTGTTGCCGGTCGGCATATTTTATTTGATGGAAGCATATGAACACAATGCATTGCTGGAAGTCCGAACGGAAGCACAGTTTTTTAATATTTTTATCTTTGAACTGCTGGCATGGATTATATACCTGGCAATTGGGCATATGTGCGCAGCGGCCCGTGTGATACTTGGAATTGCTATGGCATTTGGAATTACCAATCATTATGTGATGAAGTTTCGTTCAACTCCGTTTGTGCCGTGGGACATTTTTTCTGTGCGTACAGCGACGAGCGTGGCGGAAAATTATGATTTTACACCGGATATGCGTATGGTGATCGTAACACTTATTTTTATTGCAGCGATGAGTCTGGTTCGCTTCTTGAAAAAAGCACCGAAAATCAAACTGCAGGTAAGACTTGGCACTTTATTGGTCAGTGTTTTAGTGACCTGCCTTTTCGTAAATACACTGCAGAAAGAAGATTTTCAGACAAAACATTATCTGTATCCGTTTCTGTTTACGCCGGCATATATGACAGAGGTCAATGGTATGGCGGTGACATTTGCCATGAATCTGGCGTATGTTGTCGTAGACAAACCGCAGGGATACAGTGCAAAAGACGCGCAGAAGACATTGGAAAGTTATGAAAAGACAGAAAATACAAAGCAAGATACGCAGGATCTTCCGAATATTATTGTAATTATGGATGAAGCTTTTTCGGATCTGGCAGTCATTGGTGATTTACAGACGAACGAAGATTACATGCCATTTATGCATCAGATGCAGCAGGGACAGAAAAATACAATTACCGGATATGCACAGGTATCTGTATGTGGTGGAAATACGGCAAATTCCGAATTCGAATTTTTGACTGGTGATACAATGGCATTTCTGCCATCCGGAAGCATTGCATATCAGCAGTATGTGAAACAGGATACGCCATCTCTTGCAAGTTATTTGAAAGGTCTTGGGTATGCGACCTATGCGCAACATCCGTATTATGCAAGCGGATGGGACAGAGAGCGCGTATATCCGCTTTTGGGCTTTGAACATATGGATTTTATCGACGATTATACGAATGTGTCGTATGTCCGGAAATACATCAGTGATGCATCTGATATGCAGCATATTATCGAGACTTATGAGAAGAAAGAAGCGGGCAAACCGGCATTTATATTTAATGTTACGATGCAGAATCACGGTGGTTATACGGATGTGTATCCGAATTTTGAAAATGATATACAGGCACAGTACAACAGTGATGCTTTGAATCAGTATCTGTCACTGATTCGTAAGACAGATGCTGCTTTGGAAGATCTGGTTTCCTATTTCTCAAAGGCAGACGAAAAGACGGTAATCGTGTTCTTTGGTGATCATCAGCCGAGTGACGCAGTGGCAAACCAGATTGAGATGGCAAGTGGAGTAGATCCTTCCGATATGAACAGTGAGCAGCAGAAGAAAAGATATCAGGTGCCGTATCTTGTCTGGGCAAATTATGACATTGGAGAAGCCAGTGACCAGAATACAAGTCTGAACTATCTCTCGGCACAGGTTCTGAAAGCAGCAGGTGTGCCGACGAGTGCTTACCAGAACTATCTTCTGGAGCTGTGCAATACATATCCGGTATTTTCTGCCGCAGGCAGCACAGAGAACGTCGGTGCAGACAAGGATGCACTTTTAACGTATCGGAAACTTCAGTATTATAATTTGTTTGAGAGGAATAAAAAATGAATCAGATAAAGCGTTTTGCGCATAGCAAAGCTTTTCCATATATAGTGGCATTTGGATTGCCGTTTCTCATTTGCGTGATCATATGCATTGGAAATGGTGTGTATCCGTTTGGCGACAACTGTATTCTGCACATTGATATGTACCATCAGTACTGTCCGTTTTTTACAGAGTTTCTGAACAAACTTCAAACGGGCGGCAGCCTGCAGTATTCCTGGAATCTCGGACTGGGATCCGATTTTGTATCGCTGTATGCCTATTATCTCGCAAGTCCGTTGAATTTTCTGATCCTGCTTTGCCCGAAAAGCCATGTGATTGAATTTATGACACTTTTGATCATATTGAAAATTTCAGCAAGCGGACTGACTTTTTTCCTGTATATTCGTCATCATTACAAACTGATCGGAAAAGATGGCCGGATGCATAAGAACCAGATGATTCCGGCGCTGGTGTTCTCGACGGCATATGCGCTGTCAGGTTTTGTGGCTGCATACAGTTGGGATATTATGTGGATGGACTGCATTGCGCTGTTTCCGCTGATTATGATCGGACTGGAAAGACTCGTGCAGGAGAAAAAAGCAGGCCTGTATTACATTACGCTCGCTTTGTGTATCTTCTGTAATTACTATATCTCCATTATGATCTGCATTTTTCTGGTATTTGCATTTGCGTTATTATTCTTTTCCCAGAAGAAGGGAAAAGGAGGGGCAATACTCCGGTTCGGGTGGTACTCGCTTCTCGCCGGAGCAAGTTCTGCCATCCTGCTTCTTCCGGAGATTGCCGTGTTAAGTGTTTCCGGATCGGCAGAGGGCGGTTTTCCAAAGACAGCCGAATTTTATTTCAACATTCTGGCAGAACTTGGAAGAGGCGCGGCAGTTACGAGTGTATACACAGGAAATGACCATTGGCCGAATCTGTATGCCGGGGCATTTTCGCTATTCCTTGTATGGATTTATGTATTGAACCGGAGGATTTCCTGGAAAGAAAAAGCTCCACGCATAGCGATGCTTGTGTTTTTCCTTGTCAGTTTTGCAGAAAACCAGTTAGATTATATCTGGCATGGCATGCATTTCCCGCAGGCTTTACCGGGAAGACAGTCGTTTTTATACAGCTTTGTTCTTTTGTCGATGGGATTTGCAGCGGTTCGAAAGAGAAAAGGCACAAGGATCTGGAACATTGCGGTGGCGGCTATCGTGTCTATGGCGCTGCTTCTTGTCGCAGGATGGTATGGAGATGAGACGGTGACAGAGCCGGTTTCACTGGTGATTACCGCATTGTTTATTTGTGTGTATGCTGTGGCATTTGTTCTTACAAAAATAACAGGAAAGAAAAAGCGTCTGGCATTTGCACAGTTTGCAGTTTTTGTTGCAGTGGCTGAACTTGCTATCAATATGGCGGCCACGGGATTTGGCACGACAAGCCGTGTGGCATATACGGAAAAGCAATCCGATTACGAGAAGCTTCTTGAGATGGCAAAAGAAGATAATGAAGAGACAGGCAGCGGATTTTACCGTGTGGAAGATACGGGACGTAAGACAAAGAATGATGATTCCTTATATGGGTATGCGTCCGCAACGATTTTTTCTTCCCTGATGAATCTTGATGTGAGCCATCTGTTCCAGAGTCTGTTTATGGAAGGTGGAAAAAACTTCTATTGTTATAATGGAGCGACCCCACTCTCTTCTTCACTTTTTTCCGTAAAATATATGTTGTCAGACAATGCGTTGGAGGAAAGTCCGTATCGTACACTGGTCGGTGGCAGTGGAAAAAGCTTTCTGTATCGCAATAATTTCAGCCTTCCGCTTGGCTTCGTCATGGATGAGCAGGCAATCGCAGACTGGAATGTATCTACCGCGGACCGCATGGCATCACTCAATTCCTTTGCATCTGCATTGGGGGCAGAGGGACAGATGCTTTATCCGGCGACCTATGTTACTGATGCGAATGCGGGAGATACGACAATTGACATTGCGGAAGACGGGTATTATTATGCGGATTATGAAAGCTGTACTTCCGACACCCTGACAGTGAACCGCAGTGATGGATGGACGAAGCAATATTCAAAGACTTCCCATCGGTATCTGATTGAATTGGGAGAATGTAAAGCAGGGGATGAGATTCACATCCTTAATTCCAATATGGAAAGTATTGAGTTTGAGGTGTATCAGTTAAATGAAAAAGTGGTGCAGCAGGCGTTTGATACTTTGAATGCACAGACCATGCAGCTTACGGATATGACAGACCGTAAGATCGAAGGAAAAATTCAGGTACAGAACGCGGGAAGACTGATTTTATCGGTTCCGGCGGATGAAGGATGGACGCTGTATGTGGATGGAAAAGAGACAGAAATCGAACCACTTGCAGATGCACTTGTAGGGGTGCATCTGGAAAAGGGCAGTCATACGATAAAACTCTGTTATACAACGCCTGGACTGAAGGTGGGAGCCGGCTTCAGTCTTGGTGCGGTGGTTCTGTTTATGATCAGCGCATATGTAAGCACAAGAATAAGGAGAAAGAGAGAATTGCATGAGTAAGGGGAAAGTAAGTATTGTTGTTCCAATGTATAACGAACAGGAATCTTTGGGGATTTTATATCAGGAACTGAATCGGGTTACGGATACGATAAAGGATTACGAATTTGAGTATCTGTTTGTCAATGATGGTTCGAAGGACAATACATTGCAGGAAATTCAAAAGCTGGCAGCAGCAGACGAGAGAGTGCATTATGTTTCGTTTTCCAGAAATTTTGGAAAAGAAGCAGCTTTATATGCAGGATTATCCAATGCCGAGGGAGATTACATCGCAACGATGGATGCGGATTTGCAGGATCCGCCGTCTTTACTGCCACAGATGCTTGCCATGATAGAAAGTCAGGATTGTGACAATGTGGCGACGCGGCGTGTCAACCGCAAAGGAGAACCGCCGATCCGTTCATTTTTTGCCCGCTGCTTTTACAAGCTGATGCGCCGGCTATCAAACATCGATATCGCAGATGGGGCAAGAGATTATCGACTGATGAGCAGAGCAATGGTGGATTCGATACTCTCTGTCACCGAATACAATCGCTTTTCCAAAGGCATATTTGCATGGGTAGGTTATGAGACGAAATGGCTGGAGTTTGAGAATGTGGAGCGCTCGGCGGGAGAGACAAAATGGAGCTTTTGGAAACTGGTGCGGTATTCGATTGATGGCATTATAAATTTTTCCAATATGCCGCTTCAGATATCTTCCTATCTTGGAATGATACTTACGATTGTTTCGTTTATCGCGATTATCATTGAGGTGATCCGTGCACTTGTGTTTGGTGATCCGGTGGCAGGCTGGCCGTCGCTGGTGTGTATTATTACATTTATTGGCGGCATTGAATTGTTCTGCATGGGCATTATGGGCCAGTATATTGCCAAGACTTATATGGAAGTAAAACGCAGACCGCATTATATTGTAAAAGAATGCAATTGCAAAAATGCAAAGAGAAATAATTAAAACAAAGGAGATGAAGCAATGGACAACAAAGCGAACAAATTTCTGGTTATTGGAGCCGTGGTGGTGATTGTGGCAGTAATTATTGTAGCAATCGTAACGTCGGGAAGGGATTACAGTAGTCCGAACGATGCACAGATGTATAATACGCAAGATGGCATGACGTTTACAGACGAAGATGGAAATGAATATGAAATCAGCGACTGGACAGAGGTCGGAGAAACGGAGTATGAAGATTAAAAGATGATACGAGGGGCACCTGCATGAGAGGTGTCCTTTTTATATCTTACCATATTTGCGATAGCATGACACGCAAAAAGCACTAAATACAGTATCTGCGCCGTTTGTGACCCTATATTTTGATTGACTGCCTATGTAAAGTTTTATATAATGAAAACTAGCATATTATGTCTTGAAAGGGGTATGCACAAATATGATAAACAAAAGAAAGCGCTTGTTGAGCATTGTGCTAAGCTGCATAATACTGATTTCAGGCGGAGGTTTTTTTTCGAATACAGATGTTGCAGAGGCTGCAACAGATGCTACTTTTTCTTCGGAAATGAAGGTGGCAGGGTTCCCAGACAGCTATATAACCGGGCTTGCGCAGCTGCACAAGCAGTATCCGCAATGGCAGTTTGAAGCGGTAGATACCGGTCTTGACTGGGGAACAGTGATTACCAAAGAAAGTGTAAATGGTGTGAATCTGGTTCCAAAAAGCGGAGATGACGCAAGAAAATCTACTGCAGCAGGAGCTTATGACTGGAATACAAATACATGGACAATCTATGATGGATCGAACTGGGTCGCAGCGAATTCCGGATACATTGCTTATTATATGGACCCAAGAAATTTTTTGAATGAGACAGATATTTTTCAGTTTGAAAGCCTGAGCTTTAATAAGTCACAGACAAAATCCGGAGTGAATGCAATACTTTCCGGAACATTTATGGCAAAGACCGTGACAGATTCGGATAAAACGACACTCAATTATGCGAATGCATTTATGAAAATCGGTGAACTTACAGGTGTCAGTCCGTATCATCTGGCATCCCGTGTGCGGCAGGAACAGGGCTTGAATGGAACAAGCTCGCTCATTTCCGGAACGTACAAAGGCTATGAGGGGTATTTCAATTATTTCAATGTCGGAGCGGCCGGAGTAACCTCTACACTGGTTATCAAGAATGGACTTGCCTATGCGAAGAAAGCCGGATGGGACACGCGATATAAAGCATTGCTCGGCGGTTCGCAGCTTCTTGCAAAGAATTATATTGCAGTGGGGCAGGATACATTATATTTTCAGAAATTTAATGTAGTCAATAAAAAGAATCTTTATGGACATCAGTATATGAGTAATCTGACAGCTGCTTATACGGAGGGGCGAAAACTTGGACAGGGCTATACGGACAAGCAGCAGGCGTTTGTTTTCCGGATTCCGGTATACAAATCCATGCCGTCATCTGCAGTAACCTTTACAGCGACGGGCAATCCAAACAATTATTTGAAGAATATTACAGTGGCAGGACAAAGCCTGACGCCGGGATTCAAGAGCGATACAACAAAATATTCACTGGTTGTTGAAAATACGGTTTCTTCTATTTCTGTAAATGCGACAGCTGTGGCTGCAACTTCCACAATTACAGGAACGGGAACCAAAAAATTGAATGTGGGAACCAATACGATCAATGTCAAATGTAAATCCGCAAGTGGCTCCACACGTACATACAAGCTTACCGTTGTCCGAAAAGAGGCGGCGAAACCTACGGGAACGCTTTCATCTACAAAATATACGGTGGGTGATAAATATATTACAGGAATCACACCGGGAACCAAGGCATCCACTTTTCTTGCAGGACTTTCCGTAGATGGAGGAACTGCAAAGCTTGTTGGAGCTAATGGCAAACAAAATCAGGGACTGGCAGCGACTGGAAACAAAGTCGAAGTATATGTGGACAACAAGAAGAAAACTTCCTACGAAGTTGTGATTTATGGAGATGTCAACGGAGACGGAGAAATCAATGTTTTAGATATGATAAAGGTCAATCGTCATATTCTTGGATTGGATAAACTGTCTGGAGTTTATCTGGTTGCAGCAGATGCCAACCGCAAGGGGGATGGTCTGAATGTATTGGACATGATTTACATCAATCGTCATGCATTGGGCTTAAGTACCATAAAACAGTAATAAAACAGGTAGAAGAAAGGCATGTATAGCAATGAATTTGATAAAAGCGCAACAGGAAACAAACGGAGGCAATCAAAGAAAGCATAACAGGAAATTTACACGGAGATTCCTAACTAACATGATGGCAATTGTTTTATTGTTCGGTTGTCTTTTGGTTCCGAATATAGAGGCAAAAGCAGATAACCTGTACATTGCACTGAGTGACACTACAGTTAAAATTGGCGATGCTATTACCGTATCGGTCACTGTACCGGCGGGCGTTTCGGCAACAGTTAATTTGACGTATCCGACGGATTTACTTACCTATTCGTCGGCATCCGATACCGCCAGTGCAAATGCAGGAACAGTTTCCATGACGATCGGAAGTTATGGAAGTTCCAATAAACGTTCGGTTGGAACGGTAACTTTTCAGGCAAAATCATCAGGTAAAGCAATCTTTTCAGCTTCTGCTCCAATTGCAGGAAATCAGGAAGGGGATCGTGTCAGTGTCACAGGTGCGAGTGCATCCGTGAACATAAAGAATGAAACAGGCGATGATGCGGAGAATGGGGATAATGCAAACAAATCTTCGGATAATTCTCTTTCCTCGCTTACTTTATCGGCAGGAAAACTTTCGCCGGCGTTTCAATACAATATTACCAGCTATACAGCAGAAGTAGAAAATGATGTGACATCTGTTGTGGTAAGCGCCAAGGCAAACAATGAGAAAGCCACCGTGGAATCTGTAAAAGGTGGGGAAAAACTTGCTGTTGGCTCTAATAAGATCCGGATTGTTGTCAAAGCGGAGAATGGAGTGACGACCACTTATGTGGTAAATGTGACAAGAAAAGCGGCTGGAGATGATGAAAAGCAGCAGGATTCAGAAAAAGATGAGCAGCCGGATGGTGATTTAAGCCAGCAATATTACGAAATAAACGGACAAAAATTATATCCGGCAATTTCGATTCCAGAGGATGTCGTGCCACAGGATTTCGAACAGGGAACCATGAAACTCTGGGACAAAGACTACCCATATTTATACAATGACAAAATCGGCAGCCAGATCTGTCTGCTTTATCTTGTGGATGAAAACAAGGAAAATGGAGCATTGTATATGGTAATGGACAGTGCACCGTACGAGGCGTATCCGTATGTAAGCTTTTCCTCTGAGTTTGGCTATATTGTTGTCGTTCCGGATGCAGATGAGACAACACTTCCGGCGGGGTATAAGGCTGGAACTCTCAATATTGAAGGAAAAGGAAGTGTCGGTGCATACTATTATGGGGAAGACCAAAATGTTTGTCTGGTCTATGCTGTAAACAATGAAGGAAATTATGGATGGTACCTCTATGATACAAATGAGCGTACCTACATGCGCTATCTTGGAAACAGTGAGGCGGACAGAGAAGAAATTCAGGTTCCGGACACGGAGGCGCAGAGTGGTGATATTCAGAAATTAGAAAGTCAGAACCGCATGATCTTCTGGGCGTTTCTGATCGTTGTGCTGTTCCTTCTTGTTGTGATTGTTATACTTGTCCTTTCCCGCAGAAACCGTCTGGAACATCAGGAAGACGAAGAGGACTTCGATGATTTTGATGATGAAGAGTATGCGGAACTGGAAGCTGAAAACGAACAGCTTACACAGGAAGAGGAAGATGCGATGCCGGATGAAAAAGAAGTATCAGATTCAAATCCGGAAGAAACAATAGAAAGAATAGCAGATTCAGAAAACGATACAAAACCGATTTCGAAAGAAATTCCTGATAAGAAACCGAAAAAACATCATTTTTTCGGCAGAAAGAAAAAATCTTTGGAAGAGGAAAATGGAATAGAATTTATTGATTTATAGGAGGCTTAAGAAGTGAGACCATATACAGATAAGGCGAAAAAAGCGATGAACTACGCGAATCGTCTTTCAAAATCAATGAACTGTAATTATGTGGGATCAGAACACATTCTTGCAGGCTTATTAAAAGAAGGAACCGGTGTTGCGGCAGAGGTTCTTACGGCAAACAATATTGAATTCAACAATCTGCTGCAACTGATCCAGGATCTTGTATCAGCGGGAGAAGAAATTGAAGTCCTTGACAGAGATGGATATACTCCGCGAACACAGGCAATCCTTGATCGGGCATCTGAGACGGCGGAACGTTTTGGGTGCGAGGAGATTGGAACAGAACATTTACTTCTTGCAATTATGAAAGAAGGAGACTGCGCTGCATGCAGACTTTTGAATACCATGGGAGCCAGCATACAGAAACTGTTTATTGACATTCTCGGAGCGATGGGCGAAGACCCGGCAAAATTCCGTGATGAGATTCAAAGAGGAAGAGGTAACGCATCTTCCTCTACGCCGACACTGGATCAGTATTCCAGAGACCTGACAGAACTGGCACAGGAAGGCTTGCTGGATCCGGTAATTGGAAGACAGCAGGAGACAGAACGCGTCATTCAGATTCTGTGCCGCAGGGGAAAAAATAATCCGTGTCTGATTGGTGAACCGGGCGTAGGAAAGACGGCAATTGTAGAAGGCATTGCACAGAGTCTTGCGAATGGGACAGTTCCGGAGATCGTTGCAGGAAAACGTCTGGTTTCCCTTGATATGTCTGGTATGGTTGCAAAATCCAAATATCGTGGCGAGTTCGAGGAACGCATCAAGAAAGTAATCAGCGAAGTGACAGAAGCTGGAAATGTGTTGCTTTTTATTGATGAACTGCATACGATTATAGGTGCGGGTGGCGCAGAGGGCGCATTGGATGCATCCAATATTTTAAAACCTGCACTGGCCAGAGGCGAAGTGCAGGTTATTGGTGCTACGACTATAGAAGAATACCGGAAATATATTGAAAAAGATGCTGCCTTAGAGCGCCGTTTTCAGCCGGTTCAGGTCAATGAACCTACAGAAGAAGAATCCATTGAGATATTGAAAGGCATTCGTCCACTGTATGAAAGACATCACAATGTAGAAATTACAGATGAAGGATTAGAGGCGGCAGTACATCTATCAGCACGTTATGTCAACGACCGCTTTTTGCCGGATAAAGCAATTGATCTCATGGATGAAGCGGCAGCAAAGACAAGGCTTGGCGTGTTAAAAGGCAGTGACGAATTGAACCGTTTAAAGCAGGAAATGCATCAGACCGAACTTTTACTTGAAGATGCCTTACGTGAGGGCGATATCGAAAAGGCCCGCATGTTGAAAAACACCAAGGAGGAACTGGCTTCTGAATGGGAAAAACAGAACAAGAAGAACCAGCGTGCAAATAAGCGGAAAGTTCCGGTTGTCGGAGAAAATGAGATTGCGGATGTTGTGGCCGGATGGACAAAGATTCCAGTGAGCAGACTCACAGAAAGCGAAGCGGCGCGTTTACAGAAATTAGAAGAGACATTGCACAAGCGTGTCATTGGACAGGAAGAGGCAGTTTCTGCAGTGGCAAAAGCTGTACGCCGTGGCAGGGTTGGATTAAAAGATCCAAAGAGACCGATTGGTTCCTTCTTATTCCTCGGACCGACCGGTGTTGGAAAAACAGAAGTATCCAAGGCGCTTGCAGAGGCTGTATTTGGCAATGAAGAGGCAATGATCCGCGTTGATATGTCGGAATATATGGAAAAACACAGTGTTTCCAAAATGATTGGATCACCACCAGGATATGTAGGACATGAGGACGGAGGGCAGCTTTCGGAAAAAGTCAGAAGGAATCCGTTTTCTGTAATTTTATTTGACGAGATTGAGAAAGCACATCCGGATGTGTTTAACATTCTTTTGCAGGTTTTAGATGACGGCCACATTACCGATTCACAGGGACGAAAAGTCGATTTCAAGAATACAATCATTATCATGACAAGTAATGCAGGGGCACAGTCTATTATTGAGCCGAAAAAGCTCGGATTTGGTGCAAAAGAAGATGAAAAGCAGGATCATGAGCGCATGAAGAGCAATGTCATGGAAGAGGTTAAAAGAATCTTTAAACCGGAATTTTTGAACCGAATTGACGAGACCATTGTATTCCGTGCATTGAACAAAGAGGATATGAAACAGATCATGACAATCATGGTACGTGAACTTCAGCAAAGATGCAAAGATCAGCTGCAGATTGAGCTCACCGTGCGGGATGCTGCAAAGGCACATATTGTCGAGGAGGCTTACGACCGCAAGTACGGTGCGAGACCGCTTCGCAGAAAGCTTCAGGACGAGGTGGAAGACCGGCTTGCAGAGGCAATAATCCGCGGAGATATCCACGCACAGGATCATGTAATTGTTACAACAAAGAACAAGGAAATCGTTGTCACAAAAGCATAAGAGTGTTATAATTTAAGAAACTATTTTTGAGAAAAAGTTAATACACAGGAGGATAAATAATGGCTGCAATTAGTGAATTGATTCGTACCGAGGCAGATGGAACAATTAGCTTTGGAGATTATACTTTGGGAGCAAAGGCAAAGTTAGACAATTACGAATTTCATGGAGATATGTATAAGGTAAAGACGTTCAAGGAGATTACCAAATTAGAGCGTAATGGACTTTTTGTATACGAGTCTGTACCGGGTACTGCTGTAACAAATTTTAAGCAGGATGAGAAGACAGTATCCTTTACCGTAGAGGGACCGGAGGATGCACAGATTACCCTTGAACTTGCAGAAGAGACCGAATATGAAATCACCATTGATGGAAAGTCTGCAGGAACCATGAAGACAAATCTTGGTGGCAAATTAAGCATGAGCGTTGAATTGGAAGGCGCAGATACAGTAGAAATTAAGGTAGAACAGAGATAATTATATGGCAAAAGCAAAAACGAGCGCGTTTTTTTGTCAGAATTGTGGATACGAGTCCGCCAAATGGATGGGACAGTGTCCGGGATGTAAGGAGTGGAATACCTTCGTTGAGGAACTGGTGGACCGGAAGTCGCTTAGTACTTCCGGTAAAATCAAACCAGCGACGGAAGCGAAGCCTGTTCCACTCTCTGCAATTACGGCAAAAGACGAGAAGAGAACAAGTACATCTATAAAAGAACTGGATCGTGTACTGGGAGGGGGAATCGTGAAAGGTTCTCTTGTTCTGGTTGGTGGAGATCCGGGCATTGGCAAATCAACACTATTGCTGCAGGTTTGCAGGAACCTGTCGAATCAGAATCTGTCCGTGTTATATGTGTCGGGAGAAGAATCTTTGCACCAGATTAAAATCCGTGCGGAGCGCATTGGAACTTTTACGGACAGTCTGGAATTATTATGTGAGACAAATCTGGATACAATTCGCAGTGTAATCGAACGCAAAAAGCCCCAAATCGTCATCATAGATAGTATACAGACCATGTATAATGAGAGTGTTGGATCTGCACCGGGAAGCGTGTCGCAAGTACGTGAATCGACAGGTGTTCTTATGCAGATTGCAAAAGGCATGGAAATTTCAATTTTTATTGTAGGTCATGTGACAAAGGAAGGTGTAGTGGCAGGTCCACGTGTACTGGAACATATGGTGGATACCGTGCTGTATTTTGAAGGTGACAGACACGAAAGCTACCGTATTTTGCGCGGTGTGAAGAATCGATTTGGCTCCACAAATGAAATTGGTGTATTTGAAATGCGCACAGAAGGTCTTGTGGAAGTAGAAAATCCTTCAGAATATATGCTGAGTGGAAAGCCGCAGGATGCATCCGGATCTGTGGTTGCATGTTCAATAGAGGGAACACGCCCAATTTTACTGGAAATTCAGGCGTTGATCTGTCACAGTTATTTTAATAATCCACGTCGTACAGCGACCGGTACGGATTTTAACAGGGTTAATCTGCTTATGGCTGTTCTTGAAAAAAGAATCGGTATGCAGCTTTCCGATTGTGATGCTTATGTAAATATCGCAGGTGGAATCCGTATGAATGAGCCTGCAATTGATCTGGGAATTGTGCTGGCGATTATGTCAAGCAAATTGGATCTAATTATTGATGACCGGACAATATGCTTTGGAGAAGTGGGATTAAGTGGAGAAGTGCGTGGTGTCAGCATGGCAGAACAGAGAGTGGCAGAAGCGGCGAAACTTGGATTTGAGACATGTATTTTACCGAAAGTCTGTCTTGACGCAGCAGGAAAAATAAAGGGGATTCGTCTTGTCGGTGTACAGAATGTACAGGAAGCATTGCAGGCAATTCAACATCGATAGTATTCAAAAAGTAATAAATTAAAAAATAAATGAAAAAAGCTGTTGACAAAAATTGCGGAACGTGATAGTATAACAAAGCTGTCGCTGATGAGACGGCAGGCACTGAATCGAAACAGAAATACAGGAAGAAGGCTTCCGGGCGGAAGACCTCAAAAAGATTTCTGAAAAAGATGAAAAAAGTTGTTGACAAAAGACGACAGAGGTGCTATTATGAATAAGCTGTCGCTGAGAGATACAGCAGAGGACGGCGAGAGAACATTGATAACTGAACAGTGAAAAACCTTGAAAGATTTTGAGAAAAGTGACGA
>URSS01000050.1 GCA_900550545.1 uncultured Lachnobacterium sp.
CCGCCATTTGCCTGAGCTACGGAATTAAATTCTCCTTTACTCATGCCCTTTTCTTTCATGTCAATGAACTGATACTTTATGCCCCGTTCCTTGAAAAAACGTTCTGCCTTCTTCGTATCATTACATTTCTTTGTTCCAAATATCTGTATATTCATAGTTATCTCTCCATAATAAACACTATATTTCATAAGCAATCCTGAAATAATCCAAATACACCTTATATTTATCCTGTGCCGTCAGACAGGTATCTGTCAGATACCCTTTTTCATGATTCCATTCTTTCAAACCACGATAATAGAACATCTTCAGATTATCCTCAATAATAAACGGAACAATATTGTATTTCAAGCACTCCTTGAACATAATCAATCGCCCAACACGCCCGTTACCATCCTGAAAAGGATGAATCTGTTCAAATTTCACGTGAAAATCCAAAATATCTTCAAAAGTCTTGTGCTCCTTACGATTGTACTCTGTCAGCAATTCCTTTATCCTATCTGCAACTTCTTCTGGAAGTGTAGTATCCATACCACCAACTTCATTTGGAAGTTTCTTATAAGCGCCGACGGCGAACCAATCTTTTCTGGAATCACTGGTGCCATTTTTCAAAATCAAATGCAGCTCCTTGATAAATTTTTCCGTCAACGTTGCTTTTGCATGATCAATAATCATATCAATGCAACGGAAATGATTTGCAGTTTCAATCACATCATCCACATTGAGCACTTCATTCTCTACACCTATGGTGTTTGTCTCAAATATATATCGTGTCTGCTCATGTGTCAGACGACTGCCTTCGATATGGTTTGAATTATATGTCAGATCAATCTGTGTCTTATGATAAATACCACCCGAGTATTTATTTGCCTTCTCATCCTGCAAAATATCCAGTAATGTCATCGGCTGTTCTTTCTTCTTGTTTGAACGCTCCGGTTTTTCTGCATTTTCCGGAATGTTCCATGTCTTCCCTGTAAGAAATGCTCCCGGCACACGTTCGTGGGCACAATAATTTCTTACACTACGTTCAGAGATATCCCACTTTTTCGCCATTTCAGTAACTGAAAGGTATCGCATCTGCGGTCCTCCTTTCATAGTTATGCATTCAAAAATTTCACTTATTAATAGTTAGTATACCACATCATCGGCAATAAATACATACATCCTTTGTTTGTTATACACATTTTTGCCGATATGGAAAATATCGAGTTATTTTCAAATGCCCTTTTCTATGACCTGAAATTTGAAAATTGATATTCTTTTACATAATTAGAAGATCCTCGCTTCATCAACACAATTAAAAAAAATAGCATCAGTTAGTTTTTTCTAACCAATGCTATTTTAACATAATTCCTTCACAATTTAAATCACATAATCGATGTCAGGTCTCGTTTTGTTTTGGCAATTCCTCTTCTTCTGCAGAAACCGCTTCCGCAGAAACTTCATCCCAGATAGCTTCGTATTTCTTCAGACTTTCCGAGCCATTTTCCAGGCACACAAGTTCATACGTACTTCCGTCTTTCAGGTTTACCCGAAAACTGATCACCGTTCCACCGGACTCCACCTCGCCGTTCTTCGGATTGCCTGCCGAAATCAGATCCTCACATGCAGTCTCCAATTCACTGGAATCTGTTACCACTTTCTTTTCTGCCTCCACCGGAAGAACATAGCGATAGATTTCCATGCTTTGCGCATTTTCTGTCTGGAAAGGTGCGTCCTGCTTTTGTCCGCAACCCACGCTGAGCATGCCTGTAAATAACGCCAGCGACAGTACCCCCAATAACTTTTTCCTCATAAATTTTCCCTCCTTCTTAAACATCAGCCCATGTAAAATTTGCTTCCAGCAAATGGGCTGATACTATCTGTGCTTGATTGCCTCTATATATCCTCCGGTAATCACACCTGCCGGCAGCGCAACCACTGCGATTCCAACAATAGATGAAATCATGCTCACAAGCTTGCCAAACACCGTAACCGGATAAATATCCCCATACCCTACCGTTGTCAACGCTGTTGTTGACCAGTAAATCGCATCAAACAGCGTATCAAAGCTTTCCGGCTCAACCTGAAACATAATCAGACCCGCAACGATGATATACGCGACAGCCAGATAACCTACAGCAAATAAAACATCCTTCTCCCGTCTTAACACGCGGACAATCATACGAATGCTCCGCGAATAACGCGCAAATTTGAAAATGCGCAGCGCCCGGACAAGTCGAAACAGACGAAGCAGCTTCCATCCCGGATTTAAAACCGTCAGCGACGGAAGTATCGAAGCAAAATCGATCAGCGCCATCGGTGTGAATGGATAGTACAAAAAAGCCCTGCTTTTGTACCGTTTTAATTTATAATCGGCAGTGCTCCAGCGCAACAGATAATCGATAATAAATATGCTTACAGTCACCTGATCGATGATTTCCATATAGGCCGTCTGCTTCTTAAAACACAGTGGAATGATGCTTGCGATAATTGTCAGCAGCATAAATGCATCATAAAGCGTACTCCCTATACTCTCTTCCTCTTTTACCTCAATAATGTCGTATATTTTTTCGCGCATAACATATCCTTTGATGTTTCAAAATTAATTACTACTTTTTATTTTACACCAATCGCACAGACATTGCCAACGCTATTTCCAATCATTGCAGCCACTTGTGTATTTTTTCCACATCCGTTTTGCGCAGGTCCCCGTGCACATGCGAGTCAAAAGTTACATACTCATAATCCTTTTGATATTTCTTCAACTGCTCCACAAGCTTGTCCGCCTGTTTGACCGACACCTTGTCATCTCCCGTCGTGTGAAAAATCAGAAGCGGTGTGTTGATTTGATCAGCCCATGCAACGGCAGAACGCTTTTCATACTCTTCGGGCAATTGCTTCGGTGTCCCGCCGATCAGTTCTTTGAGCAGTGGCTGCATATCGGAACGTTCTTCATAACTCATCGAACAGTCCGCCACGCCGGCGACCACGACCGCTTTATGAATCCGCTTGTCTTCGCGCAGCGTCCGTCTCATACGTCATCATTCCACCACGGGAGACACCAAGCATATTGATCTGATTCGTGTCGACATAATCAAGTTTTTGGCATAAATCAATCAGATGGATTACATCATGCACATCATCACCGCCAAACGCATCGGTTCCCTGACTGCTGCCGCATCCGCGGTAATTAGTGGCTACACAGATCGTATGAAACTGATAGGCATAAAAAGTTGTTTCCACATTTTCCAATGCGCCATATTCCCGGTTACCTCCGTGATTATAAATCAGACACGGTGACTTCTTTTTTCCGAGCAAATCGACCGGTGCACTGATAAAAGCCTCGATTTTAAGATCATCGCTCTGGTAAAAAAAGCGGTAAGAAATATATGTTGACAGATCCACACCTGCCTGCTTTTCATATTTTCCCAGATCGATTTTCTCATATTCACTGATTCCATTCGCCTCCAGACTGTTTTCCATCTGCTTTTGCGCATCTTCCACAGAAATCCCCGACGGAGATTTTATTCGAAAAATAAGCACTGTAAGAATCAGCACACTCATAATAATCAGTAGAAAAGTTATTTTTTTTTTCATACTTCACCTCTCCAGATACTTTTCATTTGTAAACAGTTCTTTGACCACTCTCTTTAATCCTGGATATTTCTTCTGGGATACCAAATCCTTTGAAATGCTTTTTACCTCTATCATAAACTCTCCCACATTGTTCAGCTTTTGGCACAAAAGCGGTATGGCAGCAATCTGAAAATGAATTGTTTGAATATCACCCTTCATGTCACGCCAGTCAAACCAGATATTTTCCGCATTTCCCTGCATTTTCGCTCCTATA
This sequence comes from uncultured Lachnobacterium sp., assembly GCA_900550545.1. GTDB lineage: Bacteria > Bacillota > Clostridia > Lachnospirales > Lachnospiraceae > Roseburia. The sequence goes on from URSS01000050.1 coordinate 3,830, forward strand.
ACCAACGGAAAATTTCCGTTCCTTTTTTCTTAAGCCACATCAAAAGCAACACACTGACTGCAATCAGTACAATTGTCAGAATCACAAGATACAAAGCCGCACCCATATGCCAGCCGACCGTAATATAAACACCGCCAATCACCAGCGAGAATCCCCAGCCGCCAAACATTTCAATCATGACACTGATGCTCTGTTTGATTGGCGCAAGCTCATTGGTCCATGTCAGGTTCGGCATCTTAAGGCCAAGCATCAGTCCGAACAAAGCCATAAAAAGGACAAACAAAACGGAAACGACCACTCCAAGAAGCAGCTCCCAAAAGCCAGCCTGAAGAACAATGCACATACAGATGTCACAGAAAAGCACCGGAATTCCAGTGACCAGAATCTGCACCATAAGTTTTGCGCGCAACGCATCCCACGGCTGAACCGGAAGCGACTGTGCAATCCATATGTTCTTTCCCTCCAGCGAAACAGATGGAACGACCATATCATTCATGGATGCGATCATACAGATGACTGTCACAACAACGACAATCGGAATGCCTTTTTCGCCACCAGCGCCAAAAATCTGCGTCATCATCTTTGTAAAAGCATTGCCTTTTACCACAAGCACGACTCCGAGAACCAGTAAAAATATCGCGCCAAGGCCACAGTTTAGCATATAAGTCGGGCTTGCCGTAAAACGCCCGAACTCCTTTGCCAGCATTGCCTGAAACATATTTTTGGATTTGATTTTCTTTTCCTTGTAGGCAACTCTTGCTGTCTTCCCGCTTGCAGTCACAATCGAAAGAAAACTTCTCGATAAAAGCCAGAAAGTAAGCGCACAAATTCCAAAGATAACAACCGCACACACAATGATTGCCAGCACATCGCCTTCACCTACACGGCCAAACAGATAGAGCGGATATACCGAGGCTTTGACTTTCTTTCCATAAGTCTCTGCATGAAGAAGGATTTCCTCTATCACACTCTGTGCCTTGTAAAACACAAAATAGTATGCTGCAAAAAATACCAGTGAAACAAACACGGTAAGAAAACTCTTATTTTTCAGTTTCATACTGATTTTTGCGACGCACCAGCCCAGTGCACATGATAAGATCAGCACAATCACAGATACCAATAGTACAAGTAAAATGCACCCGATCACTGCTGCAAATGTAGCCGGTACAACGATCCAGTAAACAATGACTGCCGGTACAATCACCACTGCGGAATACATCAGTCCAAGCAGATATACACTGGCAAGCCTCGATGCCAGAATGCTCCACACCGGAATCGGAAGTGACAAAAGCAGGTCGTTATCTTTTGACATATACAGACCGGAATATGTATTAAACACACTGCCGAACGCACCGAGTGCAATCGCGATCAGACTCATCATCAAAAAGTACAGCCAGCTCATATGCAGCATGGCAAAAGGCCCGCAAAGCGTCACCGATAAATAAGTAAACATTCCCCCTAAAATTCCGACCATGACCACCAGATACAGAAGGATGAACATCACCGTTGACGTCGTGGAACGCTTTTTGTTCTTCTTTGCATCGTAGAAATATCCGCGGAAAATTTCTGTCATCTGTTTCTTTAAAAGTGTTCCAAACATTATTCTCCCTCCAATTCCAGAAATACTTCTTCGAGGCTGTCATCACCCTTTACTTCTTCCATGGTGCCGGAACGAATCAGCTTTCCACCTTTGATGATTGCGACCTTATCGCAAAGTTTCTCTGCAACCTCAAGCACATGAGTAGAGAAGAAAATAGCACCACCATTGTCGCAGACTTCCCGCATCATTCCTTTTAACAGATGGGAAGCTTTCGGGTCCAGACCGACAAACGGCTCATCCATAATGATCAGTTTCGGATCATGCATCCATGCTGCAATGATTGCAAGTTTCTGTTTCATTCCGTGTGAATATGCAGCAATCGGCTGTCCCAAATCGTTCGTAAGTTCAAACAGCTCCGCATACTTTCGGATACGTTCCTGGCGGGTGTTTTCATCCACACCAAACACATCTGCTATAAAATTCAGATATTTGATTCCGGTCATAAAATCATACAGATCCGGATTATCCGGGATATAGGCGAATTTCTTTTTGCATGCGAGCGGCTGCTCCCTGATGGAAATGCCATCGATTGTAATCTCTCCCTCATCAAACTGTAAAATGCCAACCACTGATTTCAGTGTCGTCGTCTTTCCAGCGCCATTGTGTCCGATGAATCCGTAGATTTCGCCCGGCTGAATGTGAAGCGAAAGATCGTCCACCGCTTTCTTGCCTCCGTATACTTTTGTCAAATGTTCAATTTTCAGCATAATCCAAACTCCTTATATTTTATTATTATCCCTATCTATTATTCTACTTTCGTGCAACAGGCAATTCCAAGACCATCCGGTCCAATATGACAGGATAATCCAAGTGATAAATTATCGCACATGACATCGAGTCCCGGAAAATTTTCTTTGATCTGTGCAACCCATTCTCTGGTCACTTCCTCCGTTGAGCTGGATGCTGCCATCAAATATACTTTTCCGGCTTCATATGCATCTTTGAAAGTCGTTGCAAATTCCTTTTTGATTGCATCGATCATTGCTTTTCTTGCGTTTTTGATACCGCGGCATTTCTGATAAACATCCAGTTTTCCTACACCAAATTTCATGACCGGCTTAATATTTAATACATCCGCGGCCACTGCTGCAACGGAACTGATACGCCCTCCTTTTTTCAGATAACTTACCGTACTAAGTCCAACGTAAATGACCATATTCTCCCGATTGTCTTCCAGAATCTTTTTAATTTTTTCTGCGGAATATCCCTTGCCTGCCAGTTCCACAGCATCAAGCACAGAGCGATGCATCGGTGTAGAAACACGACCATTGTCTACAACAAAAACTTTTCCTGCATATGGCTCATCCTGCGCCATCGCCTGCGCAGTCATACAGGAACCACTCAGACCGCTGCTGATTGGAATATAAACAAGTTCCTCATACTGTTCCAACATGGTATCCCACATCTTCATCACTTCTTCCGGTGATGGCTGGGACGTCGACACATCAACGCCTTTGCGAAGCCGATCGTAAAACTCTTCCCTTGAAATATCCACACCCTCGCGATATAACTTCTCATCGATATAAAAAGGCATTGGCAATACACCAATTCCAAGTTCATCGGCCTCACTCTGTAAAATACCACTGTGGCTGTCTGTCATAATTCCTGTCTTTTTCATAAATTCATCCTGTCCTCTTTTTTCTGATTGATTTCAGGCCACCATTGACTTCCTGAAATAGTTATGATTTAGTATAACACATTCTCAATAAGAAATGAGTGTTCTGCTTATAATTATATCCTTATATCCTTAAAATTATATAAACAAATGTTTTTTCCTTCCATTGAAAAATTAAAAAAAGCAGACTATAATAGGAATACTGCCTGTTTTTCAAAACTTGCAGCGACATTTATACTTCAGAAAGAAAGGCAATTCATATGACAACACAACAATCCAATCCGCTTGCAACGGACAAAATTTCAACACTGATTGCGCGTTTTTCCGTGCCGAGCATTATCGCAATGCTTGTGAGTGCGGTCTACAATATAGCAGATCAGCTTTTTATTGGAAATGCAGTCGGTACATTGGGAAACGCCGCAACCAATATTGCATTTCCACTTGCAATGATGTGCACCGGGCTCGGTCTCCTGTTTGGAATCGGCGGTGCTGCAGCATTTAACCTGCACATGGGTGCAAACAAAAAAGAAGAAGCTCCTTATTTTGTCGGAAATTCCATTATGATGCTTATGACAACCGGCATTCTTCTGTTCCTGATTACGGAGCTTTTCCTCACACCTCTGCTTATTGGTTTTGGTTCTCCGTCGAATGTTCTTCCGCTGGCCCGCCAGTACGTACGTGTCACAGCAATCGGATTTCCATTCCTGATCTTAACGATTGGAAGCGGACATCTCATTCGTGCAGATGGCAGTCCAAAAATGGCCATGTTCGTGAATATCTCTGGAGCCGTCATCAATATCGTATTGGATGCCGTGTTTGTTCTTATTTTCAAATGGGGCATGTATGGAGCGGCGGCTGCAACCGTGATTGGGCAGATTATTTCAACTATCATTGCTGTCTGCTATCTTCTGCATTACCGCACCGTGAAACTTGAAAGAAAGCATTTTATACCAAATATAACCTATTTAGGACAGATCTGTTCCCTTGGAATGGCATCCGCCATCAACCAGGTTGCGATGATGATCGTACAGATCACAATGAACAACCTTCTGAAAAAATATGGTGCGCAATCTGCATACGGCGATGCGATTCCGATTGCCTGCGCCGGTATTGTAATGAAGGTCAATCAGCTTTACTTCTCCGTGATCATCGGCTTATCCCAGGGAAGTCAGCCGATTCAAAGTTTCAACTACGGAGCCAGACAGTATAAACGTGTAAAGGATTCCTACCGTATGGCAGTCACAGTCGGTGCGATTGTTTCCATCGCATCCTTCCTGTTATTCCAGATTTATCCACGGGAAATTCTTCGACTGTTTGGAAACGGAACGAAAGAATACTTTGATTTTGGAATTCGCTATTTCCGCGTTTTCCTGCTGTTTACCTGGCTAAACTTTATGCAGCCGATTTCGTCGACCTTCTTCAGTTCGATTGGAAAGGCTTACAAGGGAACCTTCCTTTCCCTGACGAGACAGATTCTGTTTCTCCTTCCACTGATGCTGATCTTCCCGCATTTTTTCGGAATCATGGGCGTGTTGTATGCCAGCCCGGTAGCCGATTTGCTTTCCTTTGCCGTCGGACTCGGAATGGTGATCCAGGAGTTCCGCTACATCAACCGGCTGGAGCTTGAGGCATCTGCATCCTAACGCAGAATTATTGTGTAAAATTACCATTTATAACTACAAATTAAAATCAAATATTTTTAACAAAAAAAGCGGAACCCGTGCTTAAACCTGCACGGTTCCGCTTTTTATTTCATCTTATTCTATCTTCTTTTTCATATTTCGATGATCTGTTTATTATTTCTCTTCTACACCGATATGTGTTCTCAGTTTGTTCTTGATCTCATTGTCAATCTTTTCTACGAACTCATCCAATGGGAGTACGGTTGTATCTTTCTCTCCATGCAGACGGAAGGAAACGGTACGATCTTCTTTCTCATTGAAGCCGACAACCAGAAGATAAGGAACTTTCTGCACCTGGCCTTCACGCATACGATAGCCAAGCTTCTCGGATCTGTCGTCTAACTCTACACGGACATTCTTCTCTTCCAGCGCATTGCAGATTTCCTGTGCATATGCAGTCAGTTCTTCGTTGTCTGTCTTAACAGGCATGACACGAACCTGAACAGGTGCCAGCCATGTTGGAAGATTTCCCTTTGTCTCCTCAAGGATATATGCCATGAAACGATCCAAAGATCCGAGGATTGCACGATGCAGTACAACCGGAGTCTGTTTCTCGCCATTTCTGTCAATGTAAGACAGGTTGAATTTTGCTGGCAGACAGAAGTCAAGCTGGCAGGTAGATAATGTAATTTCATTGCCGACAGCAGGCTGTACATTTACATCAAGCTTTGGTCCGTAGAAAGCAGCTTCTCCGATTTCTTCTGTATATTCAATGCCAATGTCATTCATTACTTTACGAAGTGCATCCTCTGCCTTGTTCCACATTTCATCATCGTCGTGATATTTTTCTTTATTCTCCGGATCACGAAGAGACAGTACACAACGGTAATTGGTAATTCCAAAATCCTTATATGTGCTGAAAATCAGATCCACAACCTTTTTAAATTCATCCTCGATCTGCTCCGGTGTAACGAACAAATGCGCATCATTCTGACAGAAATGTCTTCCACGCTCGATTCCCTTTAAAGTTCCGCTGGACTCATAACGGAAATCATGTGCGATCTCACCGATACGGATTGGAAGATCTTTGTAGGAATGTCTTCTGTTTGCGTAAATCATCATATGATGCGGACAGTTCATTGGACGAAGTACAAAGGATTCTCCCTCCATCTCCATCGGTGGAAACATGTTCTCTTTATAGTGATCCCAGTGTCCGGATGTTTTATAGAGATTTACGGTACCGACACAAGGTGTCATAACATGCAGGTAACCAAGCTTTCTCTCTTTATCTTTGATATATTTTTCCAGCTCTTGCCAGATTGTGTATCCCTTTGGAAGAAACATTGGAAGTCCACGTCCAACCAGATCATCGACCATGAACAGGTTCATGTCTTTACCGATCTTTCTGTGATCTCTTTCCTTTGCTTCCTCGAGCAACTTCAAATGTGCCTCAAGTTCTTCCGGTGTCGGGAAACATACACCATAAATTCTCTGCAATACTTTGTTCTTGCTGTCACCCTTCCAATATGCACCGGAATGACGGATCAGTTTAAAGTTTCTGCAAAGCTTTACATTATCTACGTGCGGTCCACGGCACAGATCTGTGAAATCTCCCTGATCATAAACAGTGATGTTGCCATCTTGCAAATCCGAAATCAAATCCAACTTGTACTCATCATCTTTGAACATTTCCATTGCTTCTGCCTTGGAAACCTCACGACGGATAATCTTCTTTCCGGATTTTGCCACTTTCTTCATTTCTTTTTCAATCTTTTCGATATCCTCGTCACGGATTACATCATCCCCGAGATCTATGTCATAATAAAATCCTTCGGCAACAACCGGTCCTACCCAGAACTTTGCCTGTGGATACAAATGCTTGATTGCCTGTGCCATCAAATGTGCACAAGAATGATTCAATGTGTTTAACTGTTCGTCTTCTTTAAAGTTTACCATAATTTTATTGACTCCTTTTTCTATAATCTTTTGCTGTGTAGAGAATTCCAAAGGAAATTCCTATACAGTAAAAAACACCCTCAGGTACTTTCATACCTAAGGGTGCATAATTTACACGGTTCCACCTTATATTTCACTCCGGAGTGTTCTCTTAAATAACTCCTTACAGCTTTAACGCAGCTACACGGTAACGCTTGATTGATTTCACGTACAGCTCAAGAATGGTCTTCATGTAATCTTCCCATAAGTGGCTTCCAGCATCTGTCACTCTCTCTGTATGGTTCAACTGCACTACTTTTTCTTTCATCGCTTTTGTTCATTTCGTTTGCATTGTACCACGATATTTCATGTAATACAATAGGATTATTTTTATTTTTTCAAAGAAAACTTGCTAATCAGGTCATTCATGGTCACAGCCTGTGCAGATAACTCCTCACTGGTTGCAGAAGTCTCTTCTGCATTTGCGGAGTTGGACTGAACAACTTCGGAAATCTGGTTAATTCCCTGCTCTGCCTGTTCCATTGCCTTTGTCTGCTCATTTGCAATCTCACTCAGTTCCTGGGAAGAAGCTGCTACGGACTTCATGCCACTGATAACTTTCTCGATGGAAACACTCACGCGCTCTGCTGCCTCATTGCCTTCATTGGTAACTTCGATGGCTCCCTCGATCAGCTCACGGGTATCAACAGCGGCCTTCGCGCTCTGCTCAGAAAGACTTCGTATCTGATCTGCAACGACAGCAAATCCCTTGCCAGCTTCTCCTGCTCTGGCAGCCTCGATTGCGGCATTTAAAGAAAGAAGGTTGGTCTGACTTGCAATATCTTCGATTTCAGAAATAATATTCTCAATCTGCTTTGATGTCTCATTAATACGGGCAATGACATCAACCATTCCCTGCATCTCTGTATGACTGTTGTCAGCTTCCTTTGCATATTGCTGTGCAATCTTGTATGTTTCATTCAACTTCTCAGAGGTCTTTTCCACACCTTCCGTAATATCTGCGAATGTAGCCTGCAGCTCCTCAATGGAAGCAGACTGATCCATAGCGCCCTCTGCCATCTCCTGTGCTGCTTGTGCCAGGTTGTTGGAACCTGCTGCAACAAGAGAAGATGCATCATTAATCTTGCCCATAACATCGTTCATCTGGTGCTTCATCCGGCTCATTGCCATAAGAAGTCCTACAAAATCTCCAGCATACTTATCTTTTACTTGTGAAGTAATCGTGTAATCACCTTCGGCCATCTTTCCAAGTAACATATCGGAATCAGAAATAATTGTACGCAAATCAGCGGCCATATCGCTGGCAACATGAATCATATCTGCAATCTCATCCTTTGACTCTACCGTTGGAAACTCAGATTCCAAATCTCCTTTTGAAAATGTCTCCAGACGTTTCTTTAACGCGTCCAAAGGTGTTGAAATGCCAACTGCAACTTCTGTTCCAATCTTCATTGCGATTACATAAGCAACAATAATAATTACGATAACAAGAATAAGTGCAACGATCGACAGCACACCCAATCTGGCTTTGAGCGCATCTCCCTCCGTAACTTTCTTATCCATGAGAGAAACCATATCTTTGTAGATCTCATTATATGCCGGTGTAAGTTCTGCACTTGCTCTCTGCTCTGCCTGTTTCTGTACATCCGAATCTGCAGCATTCATACCGAGATTTTTGATTTCTTCATCGATTTTCCAATAATCTTCCAGTTTACTATTTACATCATCGTAAATCTTAGCTTCTGCTTTTGTCTTGACTGTATCGCCTACCTCGCTCCAATACTTTTCAAAAGACTCTTTCTTTGTATCATGATTCTCTGACAAAGTGCTGAGCACACCTGAATCCGTATAACCAATCAAGCCACGAGTACAGCTACGTGTCTCTGTAAAGGCAACCATTGATTTTCCAATATCTCCCTGCGAGAATCCGTAATATTTCAATGCATCCGAATACTGCGTTGACATAATACCCAGAACTATAATTGCGATGACACCAGCCAGTGCCGTCAAAACCGTTGTAAAACGGAATCCTTTCTTTAAGCGATTCTGGATGTTCAGCATCTTCCATTTTTTCCTACTATCTTTCAAATTAAATTCCTCCTATGTTAAATTTTATATAGTCCTGTTACTTTAGTCCTAATTACCATTATATACCCATTAAAAAAATGTACAAGACCATTTGTGTTTTCTATGTAAAATTATCCATTTTATATAGATATATTCTCATTCGCTTCCGCAAATGCCAAACAAGAATTTTTAATTGCTTTCGATCTTAACAAATGCTACCATAGATATGTTATGAAAATATAAAAGATTATGGAGGAATGAAATGAAAACATTCAAAAAACAACTCATGGCATGCATCCTGACCGCAGCGATGGCTGTATGCACATTTGCAATTGTAACCCCCGCAAATGCGGCAACACCAACTGCCAGACAGTACATCTCCAAGATGAATAAGGCGGTACAAAAAGCCAAATCCTATGAGTTTAAGCAAACTTCTCAAATGACCGGTTCTATTTCGGGACAGAGTTTCAGCAACACACAGACCCAAAAACAGATTTACTTCAAGAAACCTTTAAAAATTAAAACAGTAACCACTTCGAAAATGAAAATGCCGACTACAAGCGGCACCACCAGATCTCTTTCTTATACCAAAAAAGCTTCGAATGGTCATTACTATTTATATCAGGCCACCGGTGGCAACACATATGATAAAACAGATATCACCGATATGACCTCCAACACAACTTCCATGGACTACTTCTCTTCCGCAAAGATTGTGAAAAAAGGTGTCAAAGTCAACGGAGTCAATACCATACAGATTTCGGCCCAAATAGAAGGTAAATCTCTTGGTAAAATGATGGAGCAGCTTGGAATGGGTGATCTGTTTTCGCAGGCCGGCGTTGACTTTTCTACTCTAAAGCCAATGAAAGCGACCATCTGGATCAATCAGAAAACATACCTTCCTGTAAAAACAAAAAACGATTCCACTGCTTTTATCAACAGCTATATGGAAAACCTTTATTCATCCATGGGAATAAGTGGATCAAACGCTACTTATTCGAAATTCATTACCACAACGACCTATTCGAAATTCAATAAAGCAAGCAGCTTTAAAATTCCAAAAGAATGTAAATAAAAAAAGGCTCCCGAATCTCACACCGTAAGATTCGGGAGTCTTTTATGATTTTATTATTTTACTTCCTGTATTTCACCTGCCTGCACAACAATCTGATAATTCTTTCCTGTCTTCAGTTGTTTATACATCTGGCTGCTGACTTCATAGGTCTTCGTCTTCTTTCCGTGCTTGAACTTTACATAATACGTGCTCTCTTTCTTTCCATAACGCTCCGTATCCTTTAAGTTTTCTTCTTTATAGTACAATTCTACGTCACCATGCTCCTTTGCATGCAGCGTCCGATCCTTCTTCCAGCGCCATATATAATAATAATACTTCGTGTCATACACCGGTTCTTCGACATAATTCGGGACTTCCCGCGTATGGGTGACATAATCATAATCCGGAACCGACTTTGTACTGTGGTGGAAAGTTCCGTCTCCATTGTCCTCATAGACAGCTTCATCATGATAACCGACGATCTCATAAGTCTCATAGGTCTCTGTCTTTGTGCCATCCTGTACCTGCCGGTACGATCGTATCTCCGTGGCTTTCTTATCCAGCTTGGCATCACTCGGCAGCGACCAGTCGGATTCATAGCATCTCGTGTTCTTCTCTACCTCAACACTTGACTTCCAGTACTTATCCTTTATCGTTCCATCATAAGTCTTCGGTGTCAGCATCCATACCAGACCTGTAATAAGTAAAGCAACCGCTATCAGACCGACAATCCAGCCCTTGAATTTTTTATTTTTCTTTGGTGCAGCTGCAGGTTTTTGTGGTTGCGGCTTCGGTGGTTCCGGTTTCGGCTCCTCCTTCTTTGTCGATGTCTCCTTCTCCTTTTGAATGTCAAAGTAACTCTTTGTGGTCTTCTCCGCTCCACAGGAAGTGCAGGAAGTACTCAAAGCCGAATTGTATGCCCCGCAGAATTCGCACATCCAGTCTGCGCCTTTTCCTTTCTTCTTCTCTTCCTCCTCCGTCAGCCGGACATCCGCACCGTCCATATAAAACTTGACGTCTTTTCCTCTCGGTGCTCCACAGTTCGGGCAGTCCCGCAGCGTTCCCTTAATCTTCTTTGTCTGGCATACCGGGCAGTCCCAGTATCCCATCACATCGTACTCTTTTCCGTTTGCCATAAACTCCTCATTTCTTTCACGCATCCAGAGGATGCTGTATAAACATTTCCTTTTAATATAAGTATACCTGGAAATACGGCAAGATTACAATACAAATTTACAAAGCATGTCTTAAAGCAGTCTACACCCATATCCATGAAACCGGAGACTGCACACCTCCGTTTGACAAGACCGGCATGCATTATAATCCGACCGATCAGCTGCACCCGTTTCACAGCGGCGATCTCCCGCCTCTTTTGTCCAATCACGGGTACGCATGGATGGCATTCTATGATGCCCGCTTTACAGTCGCTGACATCATAGGGCGTTCGCTCATCATTCATGAAAACCGCGACGATTTTACGACTCAGCCGGCCGGGGATTCCGGAACAAAAATTGCCTGTGGAGTGATTGAAGCTTATAAGCCATGATTGCCGGGAATCGTGTAAAAACGCCGATGGTCGCTTGACCACCGGCGTTACTTTATCACCATACATTTATTTTCCTATTAACACTTTCTTTCCCTGAAAGGCAAATCTGAAAAGAATTGCTCCTACTTTATTTTGACATATACTATTTTTAACAGATCATTTTTTGGATTCGGAATTGTTTTCGTTTCCAGGAAATCATAACTTTCAATCAGCTGGCTTAACTTTTTAAAATTATAATTTCTTGGATCAAATCCCGGTACACGCTTGGAAAGTAAGATTCCTATCTCGGACTGGTTAATCCAGCCTGCCTCATCTGACTTCTGTTCAATAATTGTTCTGATTTCATCTCCTATATTTTCCTGCGTAGGAATAAATGGCATATCACATAAGTCCTGCGTTTCCGGATCTGTTGTGTCCTGATTTTCTGACACATCTGCCTCTCCCTGCGCTTTCTCTTCAATGTTCTGCTCCTCGACGGCTTCATCTGCTATGCTATTATCTTCATCCCCACGCTCTTCCTCTTCTTCGGCGAACAGTAAATCCAAATATTTAAACTGTTCGCATGCTGCAACAAGCGATGTCGGTGTTTTTTTCTCCCCCATTCCAATAACCAGCATTCCGGCTTCTCTTAAACGGTTTGCTAACTTTGTGAAATCACTGTCCGATGTTACAAGGCAAAATCCATTTACATTTCCAGAATACAATATGTCCATTGCATCAATAATCATTGCAGAATCAGAAGAATTCTTTCCTTTCACATAATTAAACTGAATTACAGGCGTTAATGCATATGTGCTTAAAACATCTTTCCATGATGATACACTTGGATTAGAGAAATCGCCATAAACACGCTTATATGTAGGTGTTCCAAACTCATTAACCTCATCCATAATCAATTTAATATATTTTTTTGATACGTTTTCCGCATCAATCAATACTGCTATTTTATCCTGTCTTTTCATATTAACTTTCTCCTTTCAAATTCATTTCTTTTCAGCACGATGTCTCTTTATTAATGTTTAATTATATGATGGCAAATCAATTTTAAGTTTGTAAGATAGTATTCTCAACTTCTTTCTGAAATGCACTTATATAAATACCTTTAGTTTTGTCAAATGCCTATAGTATTCAATTTTCATATCAGCTTCTGAAGCAAACCACTTCTGATTTAAATTATCTAATTCCATAGTTTCCTCTTCAACGAACTTCATTCTTTCATCATCTGAAAATGTATTTCTAACATATAAAGTTACAATCCCCCATGCCCTTGTTTTGACAATATCAAGAAGATAATCATGTTTTCCATCTACGAATTGTAACCACCTCTCATATACGCTCTTCATCATTCTTTTCACGCTATCACTAATAGTACATTCTGTTGCCCGCGAAAAGCAGTCAGATATAATTTTCATTTCCTCTGATCTATCATTATCTTTGAGTACAATGCTCTCTGCCACTTGTCTTAATGCTGTCCCCGATAATGTTCCCAACACATTGCCCAACGCTGCAAAAAACAGGGGAGCACGGGTTGGAAATTCCATGTAAAATGCCAAAACTTCGCCCCAGACTTCCGCGTCAATTGCTATTTTACTTATTCCCATCCCTATCAACTGCAAAAAACTTTCCACGGCCTCTGTATCTTTTTGAAAATACACCAATTGTCGTAAACATTCAAATCGAATGTATTGCGTAGCTTCGGTTGCACAAAGCAAATTTGTCTTCTGCGCATATGTTGTACTGTCTATAATCCAAATGATTCCCATCAATTTTTTGTTATTCAAAATTTCCAGCAAATTATCAGTGCTCATCTTTGGAACGCTCTTTTTCTTTATTATCTCTATCGGAGAGTTCCCACAAATTTCTCGACCTCGTTCCGTCATATCCACAAAATGATACAAATTTCTAAATTGGTATTTACTTTCATTTTCTTTAAATTGCTTTAATGCCCTCACTTCACTATTATATTCCGGTATCTCCTTAGAAATCCGCGTATCCAGCTGCATTGCTCTAAGCAAATTTACAATGCATTCCATTATTACATTACCGAGTTCAGCATCCTCCAAAAGACGTGTCAGCATCTGACATTTTTTCTCCCCAATAATCATAACAGGCATACATTCTATCATATATTTTTTGCCCATATGACATTTCTCCCGAACATCGGCATACACCTTCTCCCAATCATCCATAGGGAACGCTTGCAGATATTCACTGACAAATTCATTGCATTTATCCCAATCAGAAATTCTTACTAACAACTCTTCCATACCATACATTCCTCATAAGCCAATTGTTCCCACAATTTTTCAAAGGCATCCAAAATGTGTTGCGCATTCTTCACTTCCTGTAAAATATGATGCTTTTCTCCTAACTGATTCACAGAAGCCCCTAACGACCAAACTCTCGGCTTTTCCATCGGGAAAATAAGAAAACGATCATGAAATTTCCATCCATGCTGATTCGTTTTTGCTCTCACTTCCAAATTAAGAAGCAGATATTTCTTATCATCCAGATCCAATTGCTCCTTGATCATTTTGATTTGAGTATCTTTATTTCCACCCTCTGTATTTCTCAATTCTGTAATTGCTCTCATCGGCACATGTGCATAAGGTACATGATATAGTATCTCTTTAATATCTTTCCCTGACATATACGGGTCCCACAAATAAACACCTTTTCGTCCATATGCTTTTAAAAGTGCATGTACATCTTCAATTGCTTTCTTATGTGAGTTTTGAAAATACTGTACAAATGAGCGATCACTTTCTAATGCCTTTCTTTCCTTCTCATATTTTCGCTCACTTGTCCAATCCTTGCATCTTTTCTCTCTTCTACGTTCCAATTGAAATTCTTCTGGCGAGGAAACACCTATCTCTATTAACTTCCCGTCTTCATAAAATACTCGATTTTGATTTGATATCATATCTATATGAAAATAAGCATTTTCCATTCTACACAGTGTTTTATTATATAAGTACAGTTGATTTGTCATATCATAAACTACTACTTCCAATTCATGTGCAATGTTGAGTTCAATCTCAACAGAAAAATCTTCCATATCCGGGCTCACTTCAATCTGCGTTACCCTAGTCGCATATATTGCCTCATCATCCTTATCCCTTACTATACACAAAAGAGATCTTGCTCTATTATTTTTGGACAAAAATTGAAATGACAATTGAACACCGTCTTTATCTTTCAAATAATCTGCCTCAATCCGTATACTTCGCACCGGGAATTGAAATATCACATTTCCAAGTCTGTCTGATACACGAGCTATCGACAAAGGTAAAAATCCGGAAACTTCCTCACTAAACTTATTCAAAATTACCGGATCCTCAAATATAAATTGGAAGTTATCCTTGTGCGCATCAAAAAATTCCACAATGTACGATCCCTGTGAAAAATTATTTTTAATTATGCTATTCAATGGACTTCTTCTATCTTCTTCACCTTTGATATATTGTTGTTCTATTAATTCAAGTCCCTCCAAAGATAATTTTTCACCATTTCCCCACACCACGCAATGTACTTGATTTATTTCACTCAAACTCTTTTTCAACGTTTGCATAGATAATGTTCGTTTTATAATTCCCCATTTGATATCCTTACACTTCCAAAATGAGCATAATTTAGATGTCACATATTCATTTTCTTCTTCTACAAATTTACTTTCCTCCAATGTACATATCGTATAAATATTGAAAATTTTACAATCTTTTATTCCAAAAATCTCTATAACAGCACATTGTGTATAATCACCTAATATCCCCGGTTCCAATAAATTATTCAAATTTCTCACCTCGTCATAATGCTAATTTTCCATTTTCATCAACACTATCACTTTTAATCTTCCAATATTTGAGAAAATGATTTCCATATTCATTTTCTTTAAAACAATCATAAAGCATCTGCATAATTTCCTGCTTGGTTTTCCCATTCAATTCCGCTTCTAAATCATCAATGGAATGAGAATTGACATCAAACAATTTCTTAGCGCCAACTACTTTACTACAGAAAGTCGTTTTATTAAGTGCATTAAACTTTGTAAATGTTTCTATGATTCTTCTTATAGGATTTAATAGCATATTTGCAGATGTTATATCATATTCATATAAAAGCTTAAGTTCCATCCACAATGCCTCATAACTTGTTTTGAAATCGTCCTCCTCTTTTTCCACCGGAATAATTTGCGTTTTTACACCATTTGACTGCAACCGGATAAACTTATCTTTATTATA
>URSS01000051.1 GCA_900550545.1 uncultured Lachnobacterium sp.
ACGCAGGGTTTTGTAGTGCGCATGCTTAGCATCACAGAGGATCGATTTTTCTGCAGGATTTCCGTTTTCATCATAGCGGTAGCGCGTACAGCCTCCGGCATTGTCCCATTCCTTTGTGCAGTTTCCATTCCCGTCATAGACATAGTTTATGGCAAGTCCATTCGCGAACTCTTCTTTTATCTTATGCCCGTCCTCCGTGAAGGTTCTGCGGGTCACGGCATCCCTGCGGTTCTTCTCATAAATGCAGTTCTGCCATGCATCGTAGCCATATTCCTCGGTGGTGCCGTCCTGATATTCGATCTTTGTCACCAGTTTCCGGCCATCATGGTAGGTCTTTTCGGTTCTTCCGGTCTCCGGATAAAAGAATGTCGTGCAGTGCGCAATGTCATCATAGGTGATGCTGCAACTCGTTTTGTCCGGATAGTTCTGGCCCGTTACACGGCCCCGGCTGTCAAAGATGTTTTCAGTATAGCGCTTGTTATTCTGATCGGTGATGGCAGAAATATAACCTTTTTTATCATAGGTATATCTTGTGATGCCCCTGCCGTTCTGGTCGACAGAGACCAGATGATCCCCGTCATAAGTATATGCCACATAGCGGCCGATGGCATCTGTCAGGCGCATGAGTCTGCCATTTTCTATCTCTACCTGAATGACGCCGCCGGAAAAGGTTGTCACGGAAACGAGTACACCGTTCTTATAGGTATAAACGGACGGATTGCCACAGCGGTCTGTGACTTTTTCCAGTTTGCCGTCTTCGTTGTAAAAAAAGGTCTTCTTTTCCCTTTCATCCCGAAGCTGCCAGCCGCCGTTACACTTTGTGAGGGTCACAGCATGGGAAGCGCCCTTGTCATTGATCCATTCACTGTTTTCATGTTCAAAGGTCTCCACATGTCCATCCTGCATGAGCACTTTACAGAAACGTTCCGTGATAAGCATACAGCTTTCCAGACTGCATGTCCACCCATGCCCAAGCAGTCCGCTGCGCTGGTTGATGGATTCATATTTCCTTGTGACCTTGTAGTCCTCAAGGATATCCGGCAGTGTCATGTCTGTGGCAGGGATGTAAAGACTTCCCGTGGCCATGTCGACCGGGTCTGCGCCACACCATTTATTGGAGATATAATTACTTACCAATATTTTTGTAAGGTTTGCATCACCGGTTGTTGCGTAACTTGTCATCACATCCATGGATGTATTCAGCCCATACCGCATCATTCCAATCTGTTTACAACTGTATTTTTCTGCAGCCTCCATTCCCTTGAATTTCTGCATAAATCCAGCTGAAACAGACGCAGAAGAACCAGCCATACACATATTTTTAAGATAGGACTCCAGTCCATTATTGATGCTTCCATCATCCATGTAGTCCATAGCAAGATTAGACAGCGTGTCCACAGTAACGTCTTTACCGGTTCTTATCAGAACATCTTTAAATGCTTCCAGACCGCCGCCACCGGTAGCCACACCAATGACAATTCCGCAGATCAATACCGAACCGTAAAGCACTGCATCATAAATTCCCTGATTCCCCTGAAAGACCTCATCTCTCATAAAATTGTGAGACTTTGAAAAATCGCCCGATTCCACCGCTTTCTTATAGTCACGGACACCTTCTTCTACAGAACCGGCACCACATGCAATCGCTGCACCTCCTGCTACGACTGCCACAGCAACCAGCGCTGCACCTCCAGTACATACCACTGCCGCTGCGATTGCCACTGCTCCGATTGCCATAGCAAACATGCCCAGCCCCGTCTTTTTCTTTGCTTCCTGAATCTTTGCCTTCTCCATCTCTTTTGCAGAGGCATTGATTGCATCAATCTGGTCTTCGATTCCTTCGTTTCGGTTAAGAATCTCTTCCGGAATCTCCACTGCATCCTTGATTTCTGCGGCATAATCAATCCTGCTGCCATTTAAATACAGTTGTTCTCCCAAATAAGCAGATGCCCCCTGATCAGAAGCAATCGTCAGCTCTTTTCCTGCTTTGAGTTCGACTTGCTTTGCCTGTTTTTCCCCGGCACCGATTTCCACATTTCCATAGGCAGTGATTGTGATCTTTTTTGCCTTTAATCCAAGGGTTCCGTCACCGCCAAGTGTTGCCTGTGCCATTCCCTGTGTATCCGAAGTCAATGTCAATGCACTGCCATCCAATTGCATGGAAGCCCCCGACGGATGCGTGAAACTTTTTACGGAAGGATCCGAAGTTGCCGATGCATGGACTGCCCCTGCGGAAGTGTTTCGCATACTGTGCACGGCATATGCCAGAGTTTCATCCTGCTCCGGCAGATAAATATGTACAAGGCTTCCCACCTCCGGCATTGCATACCACGCACTGCTCTCCACCGCATACGGAAAATACAGTTCACTTCCTGAGGTTATGGTCTCAATCCCGAATTCCACACGGATACTGCTGCCCTTTGCTTCCTTTACGGTTGCTTCCAGATGCAGTCCGGAAAATTTCGGATTCACACCACAGGTCCCTGCAATGCCTGCTTCGGATGTAACCACATACGTCTTTATAACACTTCCGTCACAGCCTTCGATATGAATATTGGTAACAATCCCTTCAAATCCATCCACTTCTACCCGCTGTCCCAGCCAGTAATTTTTGGCACTTGTGAAGCACTTCTGGTAATGATCCATCAGAAATGTCCAGAATGGGGAAGTCTGCGACTCTCTGGCATAGGCTTCATAATCGATTGTTGTCAGCATCCGGTGGGATGCATCGGATATTTTTTCTTTTTTCAGATTCGGAAAACCAAAGCAGAATTCTCCGTCACTTCCGGTACATTTCGGTGTGAGCACGCCGCCGGCTCTTGCCGCCAGACGCTTTAAAAATTCCCAGTCTGTTTCCTGATACTGCAACAGGAATCCCGGCAGAAGCCGGTTATATGACAGGGTATCCTGATAGATTTCCCCGTAGGAAGCGGTCAGTCTTCCTAGCAGCTGTCCGTAGGTCATATCGCTGCCTGTGATTGCCCGTTCGTGCTTCTTTCTGTCCAGAAGACAGGTTGAACTTTTCCAGCGGGTCTCAATTACTGCGCCATCTCTGGTGTATTTTGTCCGGATATTTACTAAAATACCGGTAAACAGACAGGTCTCTTTCTCTTTGACCACAATTTTGCTGTTGTTATTGTATCTGTGAAATGGATTTTCTCCCCGAACCAGATAGGAAATAACAAGCTCAGCGTGCTCATTCAACTGCTGTTCCATTTTAAAATGCAGAATCTGCAGTTCACTGTCAAATTCCGTTTCTATTGTCAAACCATCATATGTTAAACTCATCTTGTCCAAGTTACCTTCCCTATTGTTTTATTCCGGCTGTCCGCTGCTCTGGATCGTAATTTCTCCGCCATAGGCACAGCTCATAGTACATCGGCCCAGCAGTGCCTTCTGACCATCTATAAACACATCCTCTTTTCCATCGGCCCAGCCGGTGAAAAATTGTGGTGTACACTTTGCGGCACAGTATGCAACAAGACTTTCTTTACTGTCACATACTGTTTTTTTGCTCTTGTCAACAAAGAGATCCATAACTTTGTCCGTCCAGGATTTTGTCTCTTCCTGCACCTCATCAAGTATCTCCCGCGCCTTTTCCTGCACCGCCGGATTCTTTGGACTTCTGCATATTCCAAAATCCAGCACATTTTTATTTGCGATATAATCTGCCACGGTAAGCTGCGGCATCCCGTGTATGAATTCTCCGTGACTTTTTGGCACCACAATATAGCTGGGATTCACGCTTTCATTCGTATATGCGCAGCTGCATACAATACATGCTGTATGCAGAATATAGGACCGGTCGAGCATATTGCGGTATTCTTCCGCCGCCTCTTCCTCTGCTTTCTTCTGTTCCTCCTCCGCTTTCTTTTTGGCTTCCTCTTCCTCTTTCTTTTTTTGCTTTTCCTCATCGGAAGCAAAAAAGTCGCTGACATTCTCCTTTAAGCTGTTGAAATCATCCTTAATAAAACCAGCGACTTCCTCTGCTTTCGCCTCCACACCTTTGACAGTCTGTTTTGCATTGTCTATGCCCGATGACACGGCATCCTTTGTGGCATCCGTGAAGCCTTTCTCTGCCACGGCATTGACATAACCATCCACCCCGAGATCGACGGCCAGCGGCTCGATTGCTTCTGTCATTTTATTCTTTTTAAATACATTTCCCATTACTCTGTTTTTATCTCCTCATACAATATGCCGATACTGTTTCTTGCCAGTATGCTTTCAAGTACATCCTCCGTTACGATCAGCTGATACGTATAGCCTTCTGTGACATAGAAAATTCTTCTCTGTGGACAGAGGTTTCTTTTCAGCACCGGGGTATCCAGAAACCCGTTTTTGAAATATATTGTCTGTTCTGATAATGCATCCTCGACCTTCGGAACCATCAGGCGGTACACATCCTGCCGCTTCTGTTTCAGATCGGTAAGCACAGCAATGCGAAATTCCACCTCGGTGTCATAGTATCTTATGATGTCAAATAATTTTTCTGAGATCAGCAGCACCGGCGATTCAAACAGATCCGGATACTGACTGTTCTTATCCCCTTGTACATACAACACGGAGCTTCTCTTAAAATCCCGGATGGTCTCTTTATCAAACACCAGATTCGGACAGCCCTCGAGATCCTGAAATGTAATACGGTTGCGCAGATGCCGGTCCTGGCGGATTCTATAGTATCTCATTGTCTTTTTCCTCCAATATATAAACCTGCTGTTTCTGTGTTTCGGTCAGAGTAAACTTCTCAAGATCCCGCTCGTATACATACACATTTTTCAATTCTGCACCTGTGAAATCGACCGCTTCTAATGCTTCTGCCCGCAGGTCTACATCCTCGAGCTTTGCATCCCGGAAACTGATGTATTTCAATGTACTTTTTTCAAATGACACACCTTTGAGCGCTGCGCCATCAAACGTTATGCGGTGCAGACTGCTGCCATCAAATCCGGTATATTCTACTGTCGCATCTGACAAATCCATCTGATATCCATGAATTTCTGCAAACATACAGCCCCGAAGCAGGCTGCCGGTAAAGGTACTCCATTTGATGGTAGAATGATCCCACTGACACTCCACAAACGTACATGCCTCAAATTGCATTTCCTGTATGCGGCTTCTTCTGGCATTGAGATATACAAATGTTTTTTCTTTCACCTGTTCCTTCAAAAGCTCTGCCTCATCAAAACTCCGGAACTGATTTACCGGCTGCAATTCACTCAGAAACTGCGTGGTATCTTTTCTATACCGGTCCTGATACAACAGTGTGCGGTTATCTCCCTTATAGATGCCCCACAGAATCTGAAATGGAGGATTTATGTCTTTCAAATGATAAAAATGTCCCCGCATGAGCCCCGCCAGATTCACAAACACTTCCAGAAAATACTCGCACAGCTGATTCCTGATATCGTATTCACTGACCGCTCCCATGTACACCGACAGCTTCCGCTGCATCTGCTCATATACCTGCGCAAAAGGTGTCCACAAATACGGCACTGGCAGATATATGGTTTTTGGGTCTTCATCCAGATACCAGCGCTCATCATATCCACACACCGCAAGCATCGGTGCTCCCTTATATAAATCTGCACGCATCACCGTCATCTGCAAAATATTGCAGGATTTTTCCGCCAGGATCCGGCTGATTGCCTGATGGATCTGTCCGCTCAGTTCTACGATATGCTGTTCCAGACAACACCGGACTTCTGCCGCTAATTTTTCTTTGTCAATTTCCAGTTCTTTATTCTTCTGCATTGATATTCACCTGTCCGCCCAATTCTGTAATTTCTCCGGCATCATCAAATACCAGCTCTCCGGTTGTCTCTGCTTTTATGTCGATGGTTTCGTCGGCATGGATATTCAGATCTCCCATTGCAACGATGGTGATACTCTCGCTGCTCTCCATCGTAACCGCCTGTTTGCCGGTAAAAGCGATTGTTCCGTCCGTTCCCATTTGCAGACCGGATGCCTGTCCGCCACCATCTGCTGCGATTCCTCCCGGTGTAAGCTGTATCTGTTTGCCGGTCGGGTTGCGCATATATTTCACACTGGTATCTCCCATCATATCCTGTGCATCCGCTGCCCCGTCATAGGTACTTACCGCACTGACAGCAAATGCCCCTTTTTCTTCCCATGCGGGGATACATACTTTCACACAGTCACCAACTTCGGGCATATAATACCAGCCGCTTCCATCGGAAGATGCCTGCATCGCGGAAAACGGAAACAGATACACATCTGCACTTTCTTTTCCCTCATCAATTGCAAGATGTACTTTTACTTTGTCTTTCTGAGATTCTATAACCGTCCCCTGCAACGCTGCTCCCGCCATGTCCGGACAATAAATCACCGGATACATGCAATCCTCTGCCGGCATTGCATGATACGTTCCGACCAGTTGTGCCTTCTTTGCATTCATCTGCATTTGGTCTACCACCAGTTTTCGCCCATCCAGTTCCACAACATCACCAATGTTGATAAAATCCGGGCTTTCAAATATACAGGCATATGTATTTTTTTCCAGATTCCTTTCCCGGATACAGTCATAGAGTTCCGGTTTTATGGCCTTCTTCTGTCCATTGACACCAAAATACAATGCCATATGTTCGCTTGTCATATCTGCATATATCATCGTATTACATTTGGATGCGAGCCTTTTTAAAAACTCCCAGTCGGTTTCCTGATACTGAAGAATCAGTTTCCCAGTCACTTTATTTTCACAGTGAAATATGCAGGAGTGTATTTTCTCTGCCACTTCCTGAAATGTCTTTGAGACATCCTGAAACGATCTGCTTTTTTTCTTTCGGTCAAGCTGCCAGGTACTGTCTGTGACATCCAGCATAAGAATTGCCTTGCCTTTTTCCACTTTGCAGGATGCTGCGGTTACGATTCCCGAAAAAAGCCGGGTATCTTCATGCATCAGCGTCACTTTTTCTTTTTGGTTTCCCAGACTTGCATAGGAATCCACATGCTCTTTCTCCACCAGACATTTCACATTCAGGCAGGCATGCTGATTCCATTCTGCCGTCAATTCGACCGATTCAATTGCATTGACCTCTATTCCCTTTAACTGTAACTTTCCAATCTCCATCACTGCTTCCTCCTACTGAAAATCCAGATAAGACAGCGTTGCTTTTATGATATTCTGCCATTTTTCGATATCTTTATAAAAACAGTTATAGGATCCCACCAGCATCTTTCCATTATTTTTATTGATGGAATAAAAAAGCATTTCATACATGACACCAGGTGCCACCGGTACACGCATGGATGTGAAATAGACAGGTGCCACCGGATCCTCGACTTCGCCCTCTTCAATCATCTCGGCATAAATTCCGGCTCCCCGAAACTGTCCATATACACCCTTTTTTACTTTTTCAAATGTCACATCTTTGTTTTCGGATGTGGTATATTGCAGAATCAGACTGATTCCCATAACATCATTTACCAGAGAGACAACCCCCTGATCCTGAGACTGCACCTGCAGATAATCGATTGGAACCGGCAGCGACACTGCATTTTGAAAAAACTGTACTGCCCGGAATCGCATCGGTCCGTCCGGAAAATGAATCATTCCGCTCCCCATCTGGGAAACCACTTCTTCTAAGGGAAGGGTCTCCTGTTTCTTTTCCTCTTTTTTCCTTGCCTCCTGTAACTCTTTGGTAATTTTTTCCTGCTCGTATTGCTGTCTTGCAAGTTGTTTATCCATATTGTTGCCCCCATTTATCATCCATTATTTTTGATTCTATTTCCGTGAACATTGATTGTTTCACTTACTGTAATATCACTTCCTGCGGCATTGATAATCTGCACATTTCCCAGTGCAGTCAATGACAGATTTTCCTCCGCCTGAAGGGAAATCAGTTCCTCCGATGAGATTGACACATCGGTCATGGCGGTCACTTCAATTGTTCCATCCGGTGAAAGCGAGATTGCCGCCGCATTGTCTGCGCAATTCATTGCCACGCCCTGCGCCGTAAAGGAAACCATCTGTCCCTGATCGTTAGAAAGAATTTTATCCTCTGTATTCTGTTCCGGCGCACTCTCTCCTCCGGCTGCCAGTGCCCCGGCACCTGCACCTGATCCACCACTTCCGCCACTTTTGATTGCGGATATCACATAGGCTTCTTCTTCATCTTCGGTCGGGAAAAACAACCGGATTTCTTCGCCCTCCTCCGGCATACAGTACCATCCGCTTCCGTCGGAAGATGCTGCCGGTGAAGCATAGGAAAACCATCTTCTTTCTGCCTGTGGGGTCTCCCCTGTCGCGTTCAACTGTATCTGTACTTTGTCCCGCTGCCTTGCAGTGATTGTTCCGTCCAGAGATATTCCTGTAAGCTCACAATTATAATACCGACTCTGTATAAAATTATTCCGGTTGCACAGCACATACTGATTTCGATACCTTCCGTCTTTCATCGTCTGCTCCAGCTCATAGACGTACAATTTTTTATTCTGCAGCTTCACTGCCTCTCCCATATCCAAAAATTCATCCAGTTCCACAACATAAGCCGGAAATTCACCAAACCGGATTTCATACTCTGTAAGTTCTGCCTGTTCTCCCTCACTTTCTTTTGGCTTTCCAAAGCAGACCTGTCCCTGTTTTCCTTTCATCCGGGTAAAAACAGGTTCCTGTTTTTCCGACAACATCCGTTTTATAAATGCGTAATCCGTTTCTTCATGCTGCATGAGAAAATGGCGAATGGTAAAGGGTTCCGCCTGTATGGAATATCCAAGTGATTCATAACTTTTCATCAGCTGGCCGATCAGTTCATCACTTTTCTTTGCCTCGTTCTGATAATCCGTCTGATATGATACATAATCCATAACCTGTGTGATTCCGCAAAGATGCATCTCTATACGGTAAGCCCCTCCCTCTTCACAGACATTCAATGTTTTAAGCACGCCTGCAAACAACAGAGTCTCTTTGTTTTTTTCATCTTTATAAAATAACGATAACACGGTGGAACTGTCTGCCATTTCCTCATAAACCAGATATTCCTCTGCACTCATCTCTCCCTGTATCATCGCCTCATCATGTCGGTTAAGTCCTCTTTTTATCTCATAACTGTCGATTCTGCTTATTTTATAAGGTGTTATTCTTATACTCATCTGTTTCTCCCGTTTTCTTTATTTTGCAATCTGGTTTCCTTTCTGAACGATCACGGTCAGATCACTGATCAGAAATGGTGTGTCCCACGCAGTCTGTAGCGTATAGTAAATGGGAAGGAATAATTGTTCCGCCAGATGTATTTTCTGTTCCAGTTCCATGGTTTTCTCTTTTCTCACATACACATACAATTCGTGTGGAAATTTTCTGTGCCGGAAAAGCACACTTCCCGGAATCAGCATCTGTACTTCATATACAAATGAAACGATCTCCTGACGTTGTCCATAGAAACGATACAGATTCCTCAATGTTTCGCTTTGCTGTGTCCGGGTCAGTTTTATCCATTGCTCTCTGATGTCCGGTCCAAAACAACCACTTTCTATTTCTTTTCTCATTTCCTGCCGGACAATCACAGACACATCCATTCCTGTATCATATTCTATACAGGTAATAGTCTTTGCAATCTCCGGCAAAAATGTATCATCCGTTTCCAGTCCGGGTACTATTTTTGTCATGCGAATATAGGGATTGACTGCAAACGAAATCTCCTGTTCCCCGGATACTTCCGAAACTTCTTCATAAGGAGACCCTTTGCTGCTTTTGGTAATGATACATCTTTCAATGTTTTCTTTTGAAACACCGTTTTCGAGCATCTGCCTCCAGAGTGGTTTCATTCCTCCACCTCTTTTCTTAAACATCCGTAAAAGCATTCTGTTCCATAAACGATCCGCAGATCGTGAATGATAAAATTCATCATATCCGCATTCCACGGATTGTCCGGGGCTTTGGGATAAAAATAAATCCGATCCATAGCCATATAGCGAATTTCTTTAAAATAATCTGATGCCTCGTACGACCATATATTTCGCATAATCTCTGCACTGGTCACATGGCGCAGTGTTTTCTGATGTAAGGAAAAGATACTTTCTCTTATGCCGTTACTTACCGGATAATGTAACTGTTCTTTTAGTCTCGTCTCTGTTTTTACAATTTCATAAATCTTCCATGCCTGATATGTCCGCTGTGCAGTCATGAGGAACAGCCGGTCCTTTGTTGTCTGTACCGTCACAGGCTGCACGGTATCTGTGTCTGCCAGATATCCATTCTTGCAACTATGGATCTGTATTTCATGCCGATACATCACCTGTTCATCTTCCGGCACAGGAAATTTGCATTCCTTGCACAGGACTGGTCTGACATTCCATAAAAGAGCCACATCCTCAAAGATGTTTTCTGTCTCTGTTCCCCATGCAATCTGTACATCAATGATCTGTTCGTCTTCCCGCAGTTCATCCTCTGTTTCATAAAACTCCACGTCAAAAAATCCCCGAATCTGTGCCTCGTTTACACATGGCATATCAATTCCATTCTCTGTATATAGCTGATTGATATGTTCTGCTGCACGATGTGCTTCCTTTTCTGCATGAAGAATCACACGAACAGGATATACTCCGTAGTTGGTTATCACTTCTGCAGGAAAAATATGCCCTTCCATGCCCTCGGCATGTAAACACCATACAGCACCTATTTTTCCTCTGCCCCAGAAAATTTCTTTGTCATGCCCTGCCTCTTTCAGTACAGACAGCTGATCGCTGAATTTATCTGTCTCATCTTTTCTGCAAAGATAGGTTTCTACCGCATAACTGCGTTCACTGTGTCCAAGTTGTGCGAATACATATTCTCTGATTTTATCTATTTGTTCTTCCTGATATTTTTTCAGTTCCTCAAATTTGTCCATTTTTAATCTACTATAATACTTCGTCTTTCTCTAAATGTCTGTCTTTCTGCAACCATGGTACGTCCCTTCTTTAGAATGGATAAGAGCGCTTCACACATCTGTGCATTGTTCATTTTTGCAACCGGTCTTCCGGTCTTTGCTGATATATAAGCACAAATGATTTTCCTGTCTACCGGCTCCTTACGCAAACACTGCATGCAAAAACAAATATCTGCCTCTCCCTTTTCCTGCTTTTGCAACATATCTCTTGCAAAAGCCACCGTGATTTCCGGTGAAATTGTAGCTTCTGTTCTGGCACTGTATGGCACATAACGCACATCAATGTGATTATGTTCGATGAAAAAATCCTCAAAATGCTGTGCATGATCGATCAGTCGTGCTCCGGCTTCCGTAAAAAATCTTCCAAGCTCCATCTCATACGGAAAACAGGTCTCCTCATTTGTAAGGAGCACTTGTGTATGAAACAGTTCCCCATCTGATGTACATTCCCCGTTATCAAACCTGATTTTCAGATAATTCATGCGATTATTATGTTCAAATTCTACACATGCACTTTCTTCCATATGATACAGGCGTCCCTGGTACTTGATGATCCCCGGTGAAAGAAGCAATTCATCTGTATCCTTTGCCTGCAAACGGACTCCGGTTACAATCCCATCTGTATAATCAGCATACAAATGCTCAAACATTCTCATTGGATACAGGACATTCTCCTGTAACACCTCCGCCTTTATAATCGATTTTTCTGAAAAAACAGGATTTTTACTATAAAACATGAATTCTTTTTCCTTCCAATGTATTGAAATCTTTGATATACATCGTGCTTCCATTTCCGATTAACATACAGCCATACGGATCATACTCTATTTCGCTTTGTGTTTCCTCGGAGTATTTGTACAATTCTCTCGGCAACTGTGTGTCTGCCATCTGTTCTGCTCCCATACACAGACATGCAGCAGTCACATATGCAGCACCTGTATAACATTCCCCATATGCGGAACTCAGATTCGGATAACACAATAATGTGTTTTTTTCTGCCGGACTATTTTTATCGACCAGTTTTTCTCCAAGCGCATGCCACATCGCAGTTCCTTCTTTTGCAAAAACTTCCGGTCCATACTTTTTTTGCAGCGAAGCCTGCAATAACAATGGAATATTATACTGTTGAAAAATATCCGCAATTACCTTTACTGCTTGCGGGTACTTGTCTGCCTCTGGCAGAATTGCACATTGAATATAAGAACTTCGATCCTGCTTTGTATTGGCTGTATTAAGATATAAGGATAGTTTTTTGCAGTTTTTTTCTTCCAGACAACTGTCTGGTTTTGCATTTACGATCAGAAGTTCAAGTTCTTCTTTTTCTTCCTGTTCTTCCTGTTCCTGCTGATATTGAAAAAAAGTATGTATTCCGATATAGTGCTGAAGTTCTTCCTGATCCAAAATTGTATCCGGCTGATTTTCTTTTTTCTGCCTGTCCACAGAATTCCATAGTTCATAAGTATCCGGTTCTTCCAATAATGTCCGAACAAATGGATCCGGTTCTTCTATCTCTTTTATTGTTTTCTGTGATATTTCCGGTAATTCGTCCACGCTTCGCAACAGAAGATTTTCCTCAATCCGCTGCATCTGCTGATCGGAAAAAGCGTAATTTTCAGTGTCTTCCGTCAAAAGTGAAAACATATCTTCTTTATTTTCAAAAATCCAGTCTAATAATATAACTCTCATATATAAAACTATAGTCTTTTACCCCTTCTTTTTCAATTGTACTATAGTCCTAGATTTTGCCTCTCCTATGCAGCAAAAAACACGCTGTGAGCAATCGCCCACAGCGTGTAT
Source organism: uncultured Lachnobacterium sp. (assembly GCA_900550545.1). GTDB lineage: Bacteria > Bacillota > Clostridia > Lachnospirales > Lachnospiraceae > Roseburia. The sequence continues at coordinate 12,684 of URSS01000051.1, forward strand.
GACTTGTAAAATATTTCATTTATAAACAGCTGGCACCCATCTGCCAGACAGGCGCAACTAATTGAATCCGACCACTTTCTGAGACAGACGATAGGCAGCCACAGAAATTTTGCGGCCTCCTTTTCCTGGAAGATTCATGGTCTGCCCCATAATTCCATGGCGCAGCTTATGGAACAGGGTAATATCTTTGTCCTTGATATATTTCCACAGTTCCCGCTTTTTCTCAAGATTCTCCTCTGTACCGGACCGAATCAGCATAATGGTCGATACCACCGTGATAATCTCGAGATAATTGATCATATATTTCCGGCATTTCAGATTCGTGACTTTATGCAAATCCACGTCATCAATCATGAGCTTGTTCACACGGATCTGCTGATCGATACGGCTGATCATGACTTTTTCATTGACAGACTGATCCTCTCTTCCAATAAAATAGCGATAGAAATCCACGTCCATATAATACATGGTTCTCACATGTGGAAGCGGCTTGTACACATAGATGTTATCCACATAAAAGGTATGTTTCGGCAGCTCTAATCCACAGGCACGCAACAGTTCGGTACGATAAATAACGGAATGCATTAAAATATAATGTCCCTTGTGGAAATGCCGGATATCGCTCCATGTAAATACACGATCCTGCGGGAATCCGGTCTGTCGCATGACTTTTTTATGATATGCTCCCTCTTTCTCATATACATAGTTTGCAAGCATCATATCAAGCGTTGTCGGTCCCCCTGCAAATTCTTTTAATTTCTTAAGGATTTGCTTATAAGCTTCCTCATCTACCCAGTCATCACTGTCCACAACTTTAAAGAATAAACCGGTCGCATTACGGATTCCGGCATTGACAGCTTCTCCATGTCCACCATTCTCCTGGTGAATTGCACGCACGATTCCCGGATATTTTGCCTCATATGCATCAGCAATCTCCGCGGTCCGATCCTTGGATCCGTCATCAATGATCAGGATTTCTACATCATCTCCACCTGGCAAAATGGAATCAATGCAATGTTCCATATAATCCTGTGAGTTGTAGCATGGTATTGCAAATGTTAATAATTTCATTATAATTCCTCCGCTAATTCCATTGCTTTACGGCACATTGCATCAATATTGTAGTACTTATATTCCGCAAGTCTTCCAAGCAGATGGAAATTTGTAAACTGTTCTGTCAAAGCTTTGTATTTCTCATAAAGCTGCTGATTCTTTTCCTCTAAAATCGCATAGTAAGGGATTTCTCCCTCTGCTCCGGTATATGCAAACGGATACTCCTTCACAATCGTTGTTCCGTTGGTATCTTTCTGTCCGGTCAAAAATTTAAACTCCGTGATACGTGTATAATCTTCGCTGACCGTATAATTTACCACACTGTGATCCTGGAAAGAATCCTGATTCAAATGTTCAAATTTGAAATCCAGTGAGCGATATGGAAGACGTCCATACCGGCAGTCAAACAGCTCATCAATCGCACCTGTGTAGATGAGATCTCCATCAAATTTTTCATCTTTAAAATAGATTCCGTCATCTGTAAATTTCAACACATCGCCACAATCGGTATCCAGCCAGACCTCAATATTCGGGTAATCCAGCATTTTTTCAAACATCGGTGTAAATCCATGCAACGGCACACTCTGGTATTTGTCCTTAAAATAGCGATTATCACGGGAGATTACAACCGGCACACGTCCTGTAACTTCCGGACTGATTTCTTCCGGTTTCTGTCCCCACTGCTTCATCGTATAATACAAGAAAACATTCTTATAGACAAACTCTGCGATTTCACGAACATCCGGATCTGCATTCTCACGCAGCTTCATAATCGGCACACGGCTTCCCTCACCGTATGCCTCAATCAGCTTCTTCTCAAGACGGGCAGCTTTTTCCTCATCATATACCATATGAAGCGTATTTAAATTAAATGGAACCGGAATCAGCTGATCTCCAACTTTTGCAACAACTTCATGTCCAAAATCATACCAATCGGTAAAACGGGACAAAAAGGCACGCACGCCCTCATCCTCTGTATGGAAAATGTGTGGACCGTATTCATGAATCAGAATTCCATAATCGTCCGGCTTGTCATAACAGTTTCCACCGATGTGGCTTCTACGCTCAATTACCAGTACCTTTTTATTTTTTTCTTCTGCTAACTTACGGGCTGTCGTTGCTCCTGCAATTCCTGCACCAATAATAATACTATCGTACATATATAAAAATCCCTTCTGTTTTCGTATAAATCTGACATATTTCATTATACACAATTTTGCGCCTTCGTCGACCTGTTTTTCATTAACATTGTCTTAACAAATCTGAAATTGTGAACACCTTGCAAGCGCAACCGTTTGCATTTTTCCATTTCTAGTACTAAAGTCGCAATATTTTGTTCATATTTTATTTACAAAAAACTCATAAACTAAACATACCAACTTCATAATTGGATTCTATACTGAGTTCATAGATAAGAAATTAACTTTTTCTTTTTCATATTTTTCTCCTCGCACCTGCAAATGGGCGCGAGGCCTCCCTTTAATAATAATATTTTTTCTCATACTAATCTTTTTCATGAAAAGAAGGTGCCGACTGGCATCTTCTTTTGTTTTATGTATTCCTGTTCACACTTTTTTACACAGCAAAAATCCCTGGCTTTCGCCAGGGACTTGCTGTTGATGTATACTAAAACTAAGGGGATTAGATTCACTAACCTAGCCATTAGATTAGTGCAATTTTACTCAACATCCTGTAATGCTTCCATGTCCTCTTCACCTGTACGGATCTTGACAACTTTTGCAACATCATATACAAAGATTTTTCCATCTCCGATATGTCCTGTGTAAAGGGCCTTCTTTGCAGCCTCTACGACACTGTCTACAGGAATCTTGCTTACGACAACCTCAACCTTGATCTTAGGAAGTAAGGTTGCATCGACTTCAGCACCACGATAACGCTCGCCTGAACCTTTCTGGATACCACAACCCATAACCTGTGTACAGGTCATACCGGTTACACCCAGATCGTTCATTGCCTTCTTTAAGTGATCGTAACGCGACAGTTTTGCGATAATAACAACTTTGTACATTCCGGTTGCATCCTTTGGAATAGCGGAAACAACCTTGACAGCGGCATCTTTCTTTGCCTGTGAAGCCTCTGCATATTCTGGTGTACCAAGGTCTGTGTTTTCGTTAACATCCATTGTCATAGTGTTGGAAACATCCATGATAGAGAATCCTGAGTAAGCAGATGCAAGACCATGCTCCATAGAATCCAGACCAACGATTTCCTCTTCCTCAGTAACACGAAGACCGATTGTCTTCTTAATAATAACAAATGCGATTGTAATTGTTACGGCAGTCCATGCTGCGACAGTTATAAAACCTAATAACTGAATACCTAACTGTTTGAATCCACCACCATAGAAAAGACCTTTTATTGTATCATTTCCCGGTGCGGATGTTGTTGCAAATAAACCAACGGCGATTGTTCCCCACATACCATTCATCATATGTACAGCCACGGCACCAACCGGGTCATCCACATGAAGCTTGTAATCGAGAAGCCATACACCAAATACTACAAGTAATCCAGATACAAAACCAATAATAATTGCTCCCAGACAATCCGTTACATCACATGGAGCTGTAATTGCTACAAGTCCTGCAAGAGATGCATTCAGACACATAGAAACGTCCGGCTTACCATATTTGAGCCATGTAAAGATCATACATACAACAGTTGCAACTGCTGGTGCTACGGTTGTTGTAAGGAATACACTTGCCAGCTGATCTCCTGATTTACATGCAGCACCGTTAAATCCATACCATCCAAACCAGAGAATAAATACACCAAGTGCTCCAATCGGAAGATTGTGTCCCGGAAAAGCATTGACTTTTGTAATCTTTCCGGATTTGTCTTTTGTAAACTTACCAATACGCGGTCCAAGCATTGCAGCTCCGATCAATGCGGAGATACCACCAACCATATGAATTGCACAGGAACCTGCGAAATCATGGAAACCAAGCTGTGCGAGCCAGCCGCCACCCCAGATCCAGTGTGCTTCAATCGGATAAATCAATGCAGAAATTACTGCAGAATAAATACAATAAGATAAGAATTTTGTTCTCTCAGCCATAGCACCAGATACGATGGTTGCTGTGGTTGCACAGAATACTAAGTTGAATACAAAATTTGAAAAATCAAAATTTGAATAGCTTGTAAAGATATCAAATCCAGGTTTTCCAATAAATCCCAGGAAATCTTCACCTAATAACAATGAAAAACCTATCAGAATGAACATAACTGTACCAATACAGAAGTCCATAAGGTTCTTCATAATAATATTTCCGGCATTCTTTGCTCTGGTAAAACCTGTTTCTACCATAGCAAAACCTGCCTGCATCCAGAATACCAATGCGGCACCAATCAAAAACCAGATACCAAACATATTTTCATTAATGAAATCAATAATTTGTTGTTCCATAACGTTTTCCTCCTTCTTTCATTGCGTACAACGATTATAAGGAATCCTCCCACTCCGTGGGTCCCTCCTTCTTTGGCGTACATCGATCACAAGGAATCCTCCCACTTCGTGGGTCCCTCCTTATGATATAAAAAAGAACACTTCCCCAAAATTCCACAGCTTTGTGGTTCTGAAAAAGTGTCCTTTATTTTAATAATATTTATGAATTAACTTTCTATGATTATACTTCGAAAATTAAATCTCCATAAGATGGCATTGGCCATAAGTCTTTGTCTACGATCATCTCAAGCTTATCTACTGGTGCACGAAGTGCATCCATTGCTGTCTTAACAGTGTCTCTGTAGTATACTGCCTGATCTCTGCCTTCTTCCATCTTTCCACCCTGCTCGGTTACTTCCTGTACCTTTGTCAGTGCAGCTTTGGTCTCTGCGAGTAATGCAGATGTCTCTTTTAACAGTTCTGTCTGTGTGCTGACGTCAGCATCTGCGCATGCTGTCTTTACTGTTGCAAGTGACTGTCCAAGCTCTGTTGTATATTTGATAACTGCCGGAATGATCTGCTTTCCAGCAATATCGATCATAGCCTTTGCTTCGATATTGATAGTCTTTGCATAAGTCTCATACTCAATTTCTACACGGGACTCAAGTTCTGGCTTAGTAAATACACCAAACTTCTCGAATGCTGTAACAGATTCCGGTGCTGTATAAGCAGGGATTGCATCAACCATGGATTTGATGTTTGGAAGACCACGCTTTGCAGCTTCCTCAACCCATTCATCCGAATATCCGTTTCCATTGAATACGATTCTCTGATGCTCAACTGCATACTCTTTAATCAGATCATGTACAGCAAGTTCGAAATCATCTGCTTTCTCAAGTCTGTCACAAGCCTCTGAGAATGCTTCTGCAACGATGGTGTTCAATACGATATTTGCCTGTGCAACAGAATCCTGAGAACCAACCATACGGAACTCAAACTTATTACCAGTGAAAGCGAATGGTGATGTACGGTTACGATCTGTCGCATCCTTCATGAAATCAGGAATTGTCTTAACACCTGTCTCAAGCTTCTCACCCCTTAAGCTGTGTGTTGCTGTACCAGTGGAGATTAACTGATTTAATACGTCTCCAAGCTGATCTCCTAAGTATACAGAAAGGATTGCTGGTGGTGCCTCGTTTGCTCCTAATCTGTGATCATTTCCTACGTCAGCAGCTGCTGCACGAAGAAGTGCTGCATGCTCATCAACAGCTTTTAACATACAGGTAAGTACAAGTAAGAACTGTACGTTCTCATGTGGTGTCTTGCCCGGCTCAAGTAAATTAATTCCGTCGTCAGTTGTAATAGACCAGTTGTCATGCTTTCCGGATCCGTTCACACCTGCGAATGGTTTCTCATGAAGCAAGCACTGTAAACCATGACGTCCGGCTACTTTCTTTAATGTCTCCATGATCAGCTGGTTGTGGTCTACAGCCACGTTACACTCTGCATAGATTGGAGCTAACTCGTGCTGTGCAGGAGCAACCTCATTATGCTGTGTCTTTGCAGATACACCCAGTTTCCAAAGTTCCTTGTTTACATCTTTCATGTAAGCTGCGATTCTCTCGCGGATAGCTCCGAAGTAATGGTCATCCATTTCCTGGCCCTTTGGAGGCATTGCACCAAATAATGTACGACCGGTAAAGATCAAATCTTTACGCTGTAAATATTTTTCACGATCTACAATGAAATACTCCTGCTCAGGTCCAACAGAAGGTGTAACCTTTGTGGATGTTGTATTTCCAAATAATCTTAATAAGCGAAGTGACTGTTCATTGATTGCTTCCATGGAACGAAGAAGTGGTGTCTTCTGATCCAGTGCCTCTCCTGTG
>URSS01000052.1 GCA_900550545.1 uncultured Lachnobacterium sp.
ATGCATCAAAGATGCATTGCCCCTACATGTCAAGTTTTCATAGAAAACTTGACACTATCAATTTACATACGGCTGGAATGACATGTAAAATACAAAATCTGATACTCCCCGGCAATTTTGCTCAACAGTTCATTTCCATGCACAACTTTTTCTTCATCCAGATTTACAAACGGATCGTCTAACACAAGGAACGGCTTTTCGTCCGGATACATCGCATCCACTAATGCCAGACGCATACAGATACCAAGCAGATCCTGATATCCTGCAGAAAGCCACTTCGTCTCTCTCATCTCTCCCTGTTCCTTCATCTGTACGGCAATGTTTGCATCGACCATCCAGTCTCCACTGTGGTCACCTGTCAAAAGCTCATAATATTTTCCAAATCCATTCTCGATTGGTCCAAGATAACGCGCCGAGAACTGTTCCTTCGCCGTCTGCAAGAACGACTGTGTCAAGGCAAGCACCTCGTAATGATGCCCTTCCTGCTCCTGCTCTCTTCGGCAGATATCCAGCTGCTGCTCCTTCTCATCCCGGATGTCCAGCTGCTCCTGCAAGTCCTCGATCTGATGGCTGTACTGCTCGATTCCGACACGTACTTCCTCCATCCGTTCGTCCACATCCTGAATCATCATATTCAGCTCATCCAGTGTATATGGACAGCGCTCAATGCTCGAAAGTTCTTCCATATTGTGTTCTTTTTCAAACTCAGCTTTTTTCGCCTTTGCCTGCTCGCAGGCACGGCTGGCAAGCCGGTATTCGGCAGCTTTCATCTGCAGTCTGCTGAGTCCCGCAGCAATGTCTTCTCCAAAATCAATTCCTGCTTCTTCTCCAAATTTCAGAAGTTCATTTCTGGTATTATCAAACTCTTCTCTTGCAGCGTCACTTCTTGTGGCTCTGGTCTTTAACCTTTCATATTCCTGCAACAGATTTTTCAGTTCATAAAGTTTTGAACGGGCATCTGCCGGTGCACAGAAAATATGATACTGTCCCAAAAATTCTGCAACCTTTTCTTCGATGCGCTGGGATTCCTCCGAAGCTTCCTCCATCGTCTTCTGGATTGCTTCAACCGGCTCCCGCAGCTTTCGCTGTTCTTCTTCCTGCTTAATCTTCTGTTCCCGTGCACGGCGGCCATCTGCAGAAGTAAGTGCTGCCCTTGCGATCAGAAACACGATGCCCAAAACTACGACTGCAATTCCAACCGCCAGAACAACCCACGAAAATTTTGCAAGCGCCGGAACGAAAAATGATACCGCGGAAACACCAATTCCAATAACCAGACATAAAATTGCAATGATCAAAAGCGGAAGTCTGCGGTTCATCATCACCATAGGCTCCTCATGCTTCATTGCCATGGCTTCAAAATAAGAAATTTTTGTTTCAAGCTGCATCTTTTCTTCCCGCATCTTGCCGAGACGTTCCAGTTCCTGATCCATCGCTTCAATTTCGGATTCCTTTGGATATCCGTCGCCAAACATATCGGAAAGCTTCTCATACTGCGCTTTTTCCTCATCTGTCAGTCCCAGATTGTACAGGGTAGTCTTCAACACACCAAGCATCTGCACTTCCTGATTCTTTTCTTCAAACTCCGAATCTTCCGGAACCCGGTTTTCAAAAATCTCATCGTATGCTTTCAGGTTCTTTTTGCACTGCTCCTCTTCCTCACAGATTGCAGCATAATTCTGCTTTAACCCTTCCCTGCGGCTCTCCTCACTGGCCACCTGTAATGCTTTCGCATACTTGGCACGGATATTGGAAAGTTCCTTTCTCTGGTCCTGCTTGTCCGCAAGTCTGGCAGATAAATCTTCCATCGCTTTTTCTGCCGCATCATAGCTGCGAAGTTCCTCGGTCAGAAGCGTGATCGTATTCTTACGCTTTTTCATGGAACCGGTCGCCCGATCCGGCGAAAGCTTATTCATACGGTCATGAATCTTCTTCTGTGCGGTATCAAAATTATTGATATCGTTCGTGTTCTCGGCCAGATTGCCAAGCTTTGCATTGATTCCGTCCGTAGAACCACTCTCACAGTCATTCTGTGCGATAAAAGCACTTCTTTTAAAAGAAGCACTGTCCAATCCAAAAATCTCTGTTCCGATGTCCGATGAGAAATCGTGACACTCAAGATTGGTCATCAGATCATACAGATGAAATGCATCTGTTTTCTCCGTCTTTCCGAACGTTCTGCTGATGCGGTAAACCTTTCCCTGATAAGAGAAGTCTACTTCACCACCATATGTGCCTCCCTGCCATGGCCGGTATACCACACGCTCCTTATCAAAGGAACCCGACTCTTTTTTCGAATCAAATCCATAGAACATGACCCGAAGGAATGCTGCAAGTGTGCTTTTGCCCCATCCGTTCATTTCATGAAAGAGATTGATTCCTTCCACGAAATCGACGCGTAAGTCCGATAATTTACCAAAATTTTCAATATGACAAGAAATCAGTTTCATATTATATTTCCTCCCCGGACAGCGCCAAAATGCCACAGCGAATGACCTCTGTCTTCTGTTCTTCGCTGAGATCCGACTGCAATACCATCCGGATAAATTCACCTTTTAATGATGCATCATTTTCATATTCATTGTAATCAATTTTCAGATGCGTATGATCATATACTTTTTCAAAATAGAAGTAATCCGAAAACAGATCCTGCAAATACTCACAATTGATTTCCGCATCCACATCCACTTCTCCGGTCAGCACAAATTTCACGAGACTTCCGGATGGATATGCTTTTTGTGCAATCGCCTGCTCAATGCGGTTGGCCGCCTCCTGCGTGGTCATTACACCCGATGCATCAATCTCTAACGTATACAGTGTTCTGGCCGCCATCGGTACAAAAGAGTAATCCACTTCATGTGTCTGCTCATCAATATCCAGAAGTACAAAGCCCTTTTCTCCACACTCGTCGAATCCTCTTCCTTCCAGACATCCACAGTAACAATAGATTCCACGGTTGTCCAGCTTGGCATTTGCAAAACTGTGCACATGGCCGAGCGCCAGATAATCAATATTTTTATTTTTCAGATCGTTCAGGCTGATATTTTCGGTCTCGTTCTTGCTATAATAGCCCCCGATCTGTCCATGCAATGTCACGATATTGTAATCATCATGATTCAGAACAAGGGAATTGTAGATAATCGCACGGTTCTGCGGGGTAAGTTCCACACCGGAAATTACAATATTTCCATAACGGTACGCTTTCCACGTATCCTCAAAAAGCAGCAGATTCTCCGGGATTTCTTCCATACGGTTGAGGAAATTATCACTGTCGTGATTGCCCTTCAAATACAAAAAGTCAATTTCCGGATGCATACTGATCGTATCTCTCACCGTGTTGCGCGCCATGGCCGACACGCTCCTTGTATCAAATAAATCACCTGCGATCAAAATTACACGCACATCATTTTTTGATGCGTACTCTACCATTCTTGTAAACGTACGTAAAATTTCTCTTTTGCGCTCTCTTGCCTGATCTTTGCTCAGATTCGCTGTCATTTTCGAATCCAGATGCAGATCCGCACAATGAATTATTTTCATATGTCCTCCTTCAGGAACTAATTTCAAATATTCTAAAAAAACATACTATCTTTATGATAGCAATTTTTTCAACGATAATCTAGGGGATAACGGAAATTTTGAAAGGAAATTTATAAAGATGAAAAAACAGGCAGACGGGAATTTTCCTGTCTGCCCATTTCTTTTATTGATTGGATTCTTTGTCCGGAAGTTCTGCAACGCCACGCATTTCGATCAGAGGACCGCCTTTTTTCTCCACGTAATCCTCGGTGATTGTAACCCGGCCGATGTTGTCGTCCTTCGGAATTTCATACATGATATCAAGCATGAAGTCTTCTATGATTGCACGAAGCGCACGCGCTCCGACTTTCTTTTCCTTTGCCTTTCTGGCAATCGCATGCAATGCGCCTTCCTCAAAGACAAGGTCTACTTCGTCCATCGCCAGCAGCTTCTTATACTGCTTTAAGATTGCATTCTTCGGTTCCTGCAAAATGCGCACGAGCATATCTTCGGTCAAAGCTTCGAGCGAAAACAGAATTGGAAGACGTCCCAAAAACTCCGGGATCATACCAAATTTACGAATATCATCCACCGTAACTTTGCACAACAGATTCTCCTCATTATCATATTTTTCTTTCAAGTCTGCCTTAAAACCGATGGAAGCTTCTTTGTTCAGCCGCTCCTTGATGATCTCTTCCAGCTCCGGAAATGCACCGCCACAGATAAACAGAATATTCTTGGTATCTACCGTTGTCATCGGAACCATGGCATTCTTGCTGCTGGCTCCAACCGGAACTTCTACCTCTGCACCTTCGAGAAGTTTTAGCATTCCCTGCTGTACGGATTCCCCGCTGACATCTCTCTGGTTCGCATTGCGTTTCTTTGCGATCTTGTCGATCTCATCGATAAAAATGATTCCGTGCTCCGCGCGATCCACATCATTGTCTGCGGCTGCAAGTAATTTACTTACAACACTCTCGATATCATCACCGATATAACCTGCCTCTGTCAGAGATGTTGCATCCGTGATTGCAAGCGGCACATCCAGAAGTTTTGCCAGTGTCTTGACAAGATACGTCTTACCAGAACCGGTCGGTCCGATCATAAGCATGTTGGACTTTTCAATTTCCACACCGTCCTTATCGTCAGACATGACACGCTTGTAATGATTATATACTGCTACGGACATGACTTTCTTTGCCTGTTCCTGACCCACTACATACTCATCGAGACTTGCCTTAATCTTATGTGGTGCCGGAATGGAATGAATATCCAGTACCGGTGCTTCTTTCTTCTCTTTCGGCTTCTTTTTCTTGATCTTCTGAGACTGCGGAATGCCTCCCTGGAAGTCGGCGAGATTGATCATGCTGATGTTTGGCATCTTGCCATTGTTCATATTCATGATATCGCCCATGTTAAAGCCACCGGTATTCATGGTATCAAACGTCTTCTGCATACAATCATTACAGATGCAGATATTATCCTGAATATGTATCATCTTGCCTGCAACACTCTCCGGTCGGCGGCATATATAACATACGTCTTCGTATTCGGTTGTCTTTGTTGTATCATCTACTGTATTTTTATTCTGATCTTCAGCCATCGCTGCACTCCTTTTCGTTCACGCATTCTTGCAGGCATCGCCTGCCATATAACAGAGAATGCACTTCCTGTTCCGGAAAGTGCATTCTTTCTTCTGCCCTTGTAAAGCATTATACGTGATTTATTTTTCAAAGACAAGTTTTCACAGATTTTTTCATAGTTCTTTTATATTTAACGATTATAACAATTCCTTTAAAATCTTATTGACCATGCCTGGATTTGCCTTGCCTTTTGTTGCTTTCATTGTCTGTCCGACTAAAAATCCGATCGCTTTTTCCTTACCGTTGTGGTAATCCTCAACAGACTGTGGGTTATCCTTTATGATCTGCTCAATGGTCGCACGAAGTGCATCTTCATCGTTGTCACTCTTTAAACCGTGCTCCTCGATATACTTCTCCGGATCGATATCCTCTGCAAAGACTTTCTCAAATACTTCTTTGGCAACAGAGTTGTTGATCGTTCCAGCCTCGGTCAGCTGAATGATTTTTGCCAGATGTTCCGGTGAGAAGGAAATATCGGTAGCATCCATATCATGTTCCTTTAACAGTCGCATCGTCTCGCCCATCAGCCAGTTGGAAACTTTCTTCGGATTGTTGCAGATGGCAGTGGTCTCTTCGAAGAGATCTGCCAGTTTCTTTTCTCCGGTGAGGATCTTTGCATCATACTCCGGCAGTCCAAACTCTGCCTCGTAGCGTGCCAGCTTCTCATCCCGCAGTTCCGGCTGGTTGTCCTTTATCTGCTGCAGCCATTCATCGCTGACAACGATCGGTACGAGATCCGGTTCCGGGAAGTAACGGTAATCCTGCGCATCTTCCTTGGAACGCATCGCATAGGAATACCCCTGGTCATCGTTCCAGCGGCGTGTCTCCTGTACGACTTTCTCGCCGGATTCAATCAGGTCGATCTGACGGGCAGTCTCCGCCTCGATCGCGCGGGCGATTGCCTTAAAGGAACCGATATTTTTCATCTCTGTACGGGTACCGAATTCCTTTGCGCCTTTTTCGCGAACGGATAAGTTGACATCGGCACGCATGGAACCCTCCTGCATCTTGCAGTCGCTGGCTCCCAGATACTGGATGGTCATGCGGAGTTTCTCCAAGTAAGCGATTACTTCGTCTGCGGAGCGCATATCCGGCTCGGATACGATCTCAATCAACGGAACACCGGAACGGTTGTAATCGACGAGGGAAACGCCCTCCCAGTCATCGTGTACCAGCTTTCCGGCATCTTCTTCCATATGGATCTCATGGATACCGATCGTTTTCTTTCCGCCGGATTCCGTCTCGATCTCCACACCACCGTCGTGGCAGATTGGCAGATAAAGCTGCGAGATCTGGTAATTCTGTGGATTATCCGGATAAAAATAATTTTTCCGGTCAAATTTGCTGTACTGGTTGATCTGGCAGTTGGTTGCAAGTCCGACCGCCATCGCATATTCCACGACCTTTTTATTTAATACCGGAAGTGATCCCGGCATACCGGTACAGACCGGACAGGTGTGGGTATTTGGTGCACTTCCGAATGCAGTGGAGCAGGCACAGAAGATTTTTGTCTTGGTCGCTAATTCTACATGGACTTCCAGTCCAATGACGGTTTCGTATTCTTTTGACATCTCTTCTCTCCTTTCTACGCTTCTGCCAGCGGGCTGTGCTGATAGGTTCTTGTCTGTTCAAAACTGTATGCCGCGCGGATGATGTTTTTTTCTTTAAAGCAGTCTCCGATGAGCTGCAGTCCGATCGGAAGTCCGTTTTTGTCCAGTCCGCAAGGCACGCTGATGCCCGGAAGACCTGCCAGATTGACCGATACGGTGTAGACATCGCCCAGATACATCTTAAGCGGATCACTCAACGATTCGCCAAGTTTTGGTGCCGTTGTCGGTGCTGCCGGTCCTAAGATCACATCATATTTTGCAAACGCCTTGTCAAACGCCTGCTTGATGAGTGCCTTGGTACGCAATGCTTTCAGATAATACGCATCGTAATAGCCGGAACTTAATACGAACGATCCGAGCATGATACGACGTTTTACCTCTGCCCCGAACCCTTCCGAACGGGATTTTTTGTACATATTGTGAAGACCATCGTATTCTTTTGTGCGATAGCCGTATTTTACACCGTCAAAGCGCGCAAGGTTTGAGCTTGCCTCTGCCGCTGCAATGACATAGTAGGCAGGGATTGCGTACTCAACAAGGCTTAAATCGAACTCTTCGACGATTGCGCCTTTTTCCTCTAACTTCTTTGCCGCTGCAAGAATGGTATCCTTTACTTCCGCATCGAGACCTTCGCCGAGATAATCTCTCGGAATACCAATCTTCATGCCTTTGACATCATCCACCAGCGCAGAAGTAAAATCGGTGTCCTCTCTCTTTACAGAAGTGGAATCCTTTTTATCATAAGAAGTAATTGCTTCGAGAATCGTTGCACAGTCGGTCACATCCTTTGCCACCGGTCCGATCTGATCCAGGGAAGAACCATAGGCGATCAGTCCGTAACGGGAAACCGTTCCGTAGGTTGGCTTGATTCCGGTCACACCGCAGAAGGAACTCGGCTGGCGGATCGATCCGCCGGTATCGGAACCGAGTGCATAATAGCATTCTTCCGCTGCCACTGCTGCACAGCTTCCGCCGGAAGAACCACCCGGAACATGTCCGGTATTCCATGGATTTTTTGTCTCTCCGTATGCGGAAGTCTCGGTTGTACTTCCCATGGCAAATTCATCCATGTTTGTCTTTCCAAGGATCACAGCTCCGGCTTTTTCGAGATTTAAAACAGCCTCTGCCGTGTAAGTCGGAATAAAATTGTATAAAATTTTGGAACTGCAGGTAGTCAGCATTCCCTTGGTGCACATGTTGTCCTTGATAGCAACCGGTACACCCGCAAGCGGTCCTGTCAGCGTTCCGTCATCGATTAATTTCTGTACTTCTTTTGCGCGTGCCATGGCAGCTTCCTCGTCCACGGTGACAAAGCTGTTGACCTGCGGCTCTTTTGCGCGGATGGCATCGAGTGCAGCTTTGGTTGCTTCCTCCACGGTCACTTCATGCGCTTTTATTTTCTTCCCCAGCTCGACGGCTGTGAGTGATAGTAAATTCATAGATAACCTCCTGTCTGCAGTCGCTAGTTATTAACCGTCATCGGGACTACAAATGCACGGTCACGCCGCTCCGGCGCGTTGGCAAGTGTATCCTCTCCGCCGTCACCGTTTTCCACGACATCCTCCCGGAATACATTCTGTACCGGGAAAACGTGGGACATCGGCTCTACCTCAGAGGTATCGAGTTCGTTTAATTTATCAATATAATCCAGCATACTTTCCATGTCTTTTTTTGCAGCTTCTTTTTCCGCATCGGACAGTTCGAGTTTGGCAAGGATTCCTACATATTCCATTGTCTCATCTGAGATCACGTTTGCCATATATTTTTCCTCCACAACAATTACATTCGAGAACATCGGCCCATGAAAAATTTGCCTCCGGCAAATGGGCCGACGCTACATAATTGTTTTCATAGAAAACAATTACTATTGTCTAATCTTTATATGAACTTCACGAAGCTGCTGCTCGGTGACTTCGTTTGGTGCGCCGCACATCAGATCCTGCGCGTTTCCGTTCATCGGGAATGCGATGACCTCGCGGATGTTTTCTTCGTTGCGTAAAAGCATGATCATACGGTCCACTCCCGGAGCCATACCTGCGTGTGGCGGTGCTCCGTACTGGAATGCGGTGTATAATGCGCCGAACTTGTTCTTTAACACTTCTTTGTCATAGCCTGCGATCTCGAATGCTTTTTCCATGATCTGCATGTCATGGTTGCGGACAGCACCGGACGATAACTCTACACCGTTGCAGACAATGTCGTACTGGTATGCCAGGATGTCAAGCGGGTCCATGGTATTGAGTGCTTCTAAGCCGCCCTGTGGCATGGAGAACGGGTTGTGGGTAAATCCGATCTTCTTCGTCTCCGGATCTCTCTCAAACATTGGGAAATCGTTGACATAGCAGAAACGGTATGCGTTTTTCTCAATCAGATCCAGTTTCTCGCCGAGTTCGTTTCGGATCATTCCGGCATAGTATGCCGCGCGCTCCTCTTTGTCTGCCATAAAGAAAATCGTATCGCCAATTTCAAGTCCTGCCAGTGTGCGGAATTCTTCCTTGCAGTCCTCCGGAATAAACTTGTCGATCGGTCCCTTGTAAGAGCCGTCTTCCAATACTTCCAGATATCCTAAACCACCCATGCCAAGTCCGGTCGCAAATTTCAAAAGTTTCTCATGGAAACCTTTGGACATATCCGCATGAACACGGATTGCACGAACAGTTTTTCCGATGAATGGCTTGAACGTACATTTCTGGAAAAAGTCGGTCACATCAATAATACGAAGCGGGTTGCGCAGATCCGGCTTATCGGAACCAAACTCCAGCATTGCCTGCTTGTAGCTGATGATCGGATACGGCGCTTTTGTGACAACACTTCCTTCCGGTGCGAATTTTTCAAATACTGCGGAAAGCACTTCCTCTCCGACAGCAAACACATCTTCCTGCGTTGCAAAACTCATCTCGAAATCGAGCTGGTAAAACTCTCCTGGTGAACGGTCTGCTCTGGCATCCTCATCACGGAAACATGGAGCAATCTGGAAATATTTATCAAATCCGGATACCATCAGAAGCTGTTTGTACTGCTGCGGAGCCTGTGGCAGTGCATAAAATTTTCCTTTGTATTTTCTGGAAGGAACAATGTAATCTCTTGCGCCTTCCGGAGAGGATGCACAAAGGATCGGAGTCTGTAACTCCAAAAATCCCATCTCTGTCATCTTCTCGCGAAGGTAAGCGATTACCTTAGAACGGAAAATAATGTTATCTTTTACTTTCTGGTTTCTCAAATCCAGATAGCGGTATTTCAGACGTACATCCTCATGTACGCTCTTGCTTGTCATGACTTCAAATGGAAGCTGGGAATATACCTCACCAAGAACGGTTACTTCCTTTGCATCCAGCTCGATGGTTCCCGTCGGGATCTTCGGGTTGTAAGTTTCCTCGTCTCTTTTTTCAATCAGACCTTCCACGGTGATCGCCTGCTCCTTGCGGATGCCTTCGAGTAATTTTCCATCGCGGATAACGATCTGCATCACTGCATACATATCGCGAAGATCGATAAAAGATACGCCACCGTGGTCACGGATATTTTCTACCCAGCCTGCCACACGGATTGTCTTTCCAATGTCCTGTTCGCTTACCTGATTCAGTGTTACGTCTCTGTAAATGTTGCTCATATCGTCTACTCCTTTTCTTCTCCGAGGCTTCTCTTCTGCGACATCGGGATTTCTCCTGAAACAAAAAAGAAGCCCCGGAATACTTGATTTGTATTCCGGGGCGAATAATTCAGATTATCCGCGGTACCACCCGCATTGAAAAATGAGAAAACTCATCTTCCCTCTCTTACGCGTAACGTGCGCTCACGTACGAACCTACTTTCTCATTCCGTTTTAAAAACGTCCTGTCCATGTTCAATTCGTCTGCTCCGGCAGTGTTCCCGTTCTTATCTCTTTCAAACAGCGCTCTCAGTCGGTGACGCTGTATTCCTGTCGACGTCTGATAAGAAGAGTCTCCATCCACGCATTTATGTGTTTCTCTTGTAATTTGTTTTATCACACAATTTATTCGATTGCAAGAAAAAAATCAAAAATACTACTTAAGGGTAATTTTTTATACTTCCTTTATACCAGTATCTGTCTCTTTCTGCTTTGTTAAATCCGATGCCCGTTGTACGGCTCCGGAACCGAAACGCATCCTGATTGAATCCATCGCTTTGTCCAGTTTCTCCAGCTTGGCATAATCCGTATCATCAAACAACGACATCTGCCGTCCCATATCTTCTCTGGATACTTTTGTGGTTGAAACGCCCAGCAGGCGAATGGGTGTGCCATCCCACATTTCATCAAACAGCTGGCACACGGTATCAAAAATTTCTTTCGTAATATTGGTCGCTGCCGGAAGTGCACACTGATGCGATGCACGGGTAAGATCATTGAAACGAATCTGTACGGTCACGGTCTCCACGCGCACATCGTCCTGACGTATCCGCTGACAAACCTGATCCGTCAGCCGGCGCAACACACTTTTGGCTTCCGCCCCGCTTGTGACATCAAACGATAAGGTCGTAGAATTGCTGTATCCTTTTGCGTCCGCAGGCTCGATTTCTACCGGCGAATCATCGATGCCATTTGCATAACGCCACAGAACTTCCCCGTGCTTTTTTAACACGCGCGAAAGGACCTGCGGATCCGTGTGTGCCAGATCCCCAATCGTGCGGATGCCCAATGACCAGAGCCTGCGCTCCGCTGCTTTTCCCACAAAAAATAAATCCCGCACCGGAAGGATCCACATTTTCTGCTCGATTTCCTCCGGAAAAAGCGTATGTACCCGGTCGGGTTTTTGAAAATCGCTGGCCATTTTTGCCAGAAGCTTGTTGGATGACACGCCGATATTTACGGTAAAGCCAAGTTCCTCATAAATCTGTTTTCGTATGCGATGTGCTGCCTCCACCGGTGTTCCAAACAATCGGCCACTACCTGTCATATCCACAAACGCCTCGTCCACACTAAACTGCTCGATCACATCCGAATACTGCTGCAGGATGGCAATAAATGCGTGCGACTGCTCCCGGTACATCTGATGATGCGGTTTGACAAGTGTCAGATCCAGGCATTTGCGCAAAGCATCCACGACCGGCTCTCCTGTCGTCACGCCGTACTTTTTTGCCGGGATAGACTTCGCAAGAATCACACCGTGGCGGGTTTCGATATCACCGCCCACCGCCGCCGGAATCTCCCGCAAGTCAACCGTTTCTCCCGCTTTTAACCGCGCAACTGCTTCCCATGATAAATATGCGCTGTTTACATCAATATGAAAAACAATGCGGTCCATATTACAGATTTATAAACAGATTCCAAGATTCGTAATCCCCGCTTCCTGCAACCTTGAGTTCGTACGTTCTCTCATTGTTTCCATCGATAACGAATGCATATACGCCATTCTCCAGTTTCACCTCAAAAATGGTTCCGTCCACCAGTGCATCTGAAATCTTATCATATTCTTCCTTCTCTACCTCGCGGTCCTCCACCGTCTTCTGCAGATTGCCATCTGCATCATAAGTATTAAAACCTTCTTCCACAACGGAAATAATTTCTGCACCCTCAATCTTGAACAGCATTCCATTCGTGCGCATCGTGCGGATGTCCCGATTAAAGGAATTCTCCGGCAGAATTTTGACATTGTCAATCACGATATGAAACATTTTTCCGAGCAGCTGAATATCACCGACAACTGCCTCTGCAAAATCAAAATGATTCAACTCATTCACTGCATTATATTTGTAATCCATTGGTCTGTCCTCGTTCTTTCTGTTTTGTCAAGTAACGACTGTCTTGCCTTACTTTTCCGGGATTTCAACGTCTGCTGAAAGTTCCCCCTTCTGTTGTAAATAATACAGGAATCCTCTGCATCCTGCAACCACATCTTCGTAAGTCTCGTCAAAGTTTCCGGTGTACCATGGATCTGCAACATCCCGCGCCTCGGTAAATCGCTGCGTCTCTTCATAATCGGCAAACGAAAGCATCTTGTAGATTTTATTCTGACTATCCGTGCCGCCTGCGATCCTTGTCATGTTTCTTATGTTGGCACTGTCCATGCCGATCAGATAATCATAATAAATATAATCGTCGCGTGTCATCTGGCGCGCCCGGTGCGGCACGAGTGGAATGTTTTCTTCGTATAATTTATTTTTTGTGCCGTAGTGTGGCGGATTGCCAATCTCCTCACGGCTGGTCGCAGCGGAGTCAATCTCGAACTGGTTGTCGAGGTGCAGCTGGTGGACCAGGTGGGTGAGGACGCTTTCGGCCATGGTGCTGCGGCAGATGTTGCCGTGGCAGATGAATAGTACTTTTATCATTATATTACTACCTGTTAGTAGTAACACCTCAAAGTCTTACTACTTAGAATGCTACACTAAATTTTACAAAAAAAAGAACCCGACGCATCAGGTTCTCCTAGGTGTAATCCGAAGACATCCACCGCAATTCTTATATATAATATACTACTTCTGCATAAAATATGCAAGAATTTTATGATTTGCTAATGAATTTTTGTAAGGCATTCATATTAGGTCTATGCTGTGTACCAACCACCTGATTATAAATGTTAATTGGCAATTCATTTCTCAAATACTCTGTCTGCTGTTGATACGAAGCAACAAACTGCTTACAAGCAGTTTTAGTTTCGCCCATCTTTCTAAGGAAATATGTAATCATGATAATATACGCATCCATATATTTGAAATCAATATTAGAAATCCCTACTTCAGTTTCAAGCAGAGTAACAAGACGCTGATCAATCTTACCAGTTTTAAATCTAGTATCGAAAATCACATTGTTATGAGCAATTGCATTTCGCAAATCTTTAACTGTAAATATAAAGAACTTTGTGTTCATGCCATCTGAATCTAAATTAGTTGGGAGCTTCATTATATTTGAAACATAAAGCTTAACATTTGTACAGGCACAATCATATAAAGTTCCAAACTCACCAAGCGCTAAAGTTTCAAATATTGCCCAAACAGGTATTGTAATATCATTATTAAAGAAATGTGCTACCACACTTCTCTTATTATAGTCACGAACAAGAGCAGCATTTATTTTTCCTTTTAGATTCATTCTCTTCGTGTACTCTGTTTTATATGCACGGCTCCCCGGAGTATAATTTCTATATGCTGTTAATGATTTATTGTAAATAACATCAAAATTCTCAGATTTGCTATCTGCCAATAAAGCCTCAATAACATAACTCTTCAATGCATTTTCTATAAACATTACCTTAGGATAAAGAACTGTTTTAAGTCGCATATCATATTTATTCAGTGCTATAATTTCATCCAAAGAGCTAAAATTAACACGGTTAGTATCCTCTCGAATAAATCTATATCCCTTAAATCCATGATAATAGCCCATATTTCTAAGTGCTTGTGTCTGTGAGCTTTTAACATTGATATGGTGTGTATTACGTAAATATTTCATCAACTGGTAAATTGATAACATGTATAACCTTCTTTCATCATTTATAAGGTTTATTATAGCACCAAACACTTACTTTTTCCACAGAAAAAACGCCCCAGCCTAAGCCGGAGCGTCATCTCTTTTCCATATTAAACTACCTTAAACATCTTCTGCGACATCGGTTTCTCTTTCTTCTGCTCAACCTCCGCCTGTGCCTTCCTAAACTCTTCCATCCGCTTCAATTCTTCCTCAGCATCATCGAATCCGATATGCGTGTACACATTCATTGTGACCGATATATCCGAATGCCCCATGAGGTACTGCAGCGTCTTTGGATTCATTCCCGATTTTGCCATATTCGAGCAATAGGTGTGTCGGCATACATGAGGTGTAATATTTGGCATCTGTACTCGGTAAATGTCATTGTATCTACCGACCATATGATTGAATCGATGTTGCCAATGCATTGCAACAAGTGGCATTCCATTATCATCGTAAAATAGAAATCCGCTATATCCGTCTATAGATTTCTCCACTTTCGGTGCATTTCTATCCTCAATGATTGCCTGAAACATTTGTGCCACATCCTCTGTAATCGGCAACACTCTTGTTCCTGCATCCGTCTTTGTGGTTTCTATGGTATACCGCATATCCGATGTTCTCTGCAACTGGTGGTCAATATTTACAGTTCTGTTCTCAAGATCAATGTCCTTTAGTGTCAATCCACAAAATTCCGATATTCGCATTCCTGTATGAAATAATATGTACACTACTTCATAGTATTTACAGTACACCACATCGTCATGCACAAACTTAAGGAACTTTCTCATCTGGTCTTTTGTGATTGCCTCTCTTATAACTGCATCATTTACCAATACTCCGGCAAGCTGAAATCCGAATGGATTCTTTAACAGAATGTCATCATCCACCGCCATCTGAAAGGCTGGTCGCAGCACTCCCCGAATGGTATGAATGGAACTGTAGCTTTTGCCATCTTCCTGCTGCAATTTGATAAGAAACAGCTTTGCATCGGAAGTTTTCACACTTCGTATCGTCTTTTTTCCAAATGCTTCCTTTGCAAGTAATCTCTGTACTGTAACATATCCCTGTTTTGCGCTTTGCCTTACTCCTGTCTTTGTTTTCAAATATCGGTCTACCAGTTCTCATACTGTCATCTGTCCGTCTACGATATTTACAAGCAAATCTAAGTCTGTGTTTACCTGTTTTTCCAGTTCCCTAAGCGACAGACATGGCTTTTTGCCCTTTGGAAGTTTGTCCGTAGGCTCCAGTTTCCAACTGTATACAAAATGTGGTTTTCCATCAATGTGATATTTATATTGATATTTTCCATCCGCTCTTACACTCTCTCCCGGTCTTAATACTCTACGCTTGGAATCCCGCCTTGTCTGTCCTCTTCCTGCCTTTGCCATTATACCCGCCTCCTTAGTTCTGGATGGTTACGCAGATACCTTTCAAAGGCTACACGAAGAATCAGCTTGCGTTCTCCGTAGTATGCCAGAAAATCTTCTCCATCCGTATTATTCAATAAATCATAAAATTTTCTCCGGCTCAGAACAAAATATTCAATTGCCTCAGAAGGATTTAAAATATCTTTTTCTGCTAAACTTGGTCTTGCCATAAAATCACATTCCTTTCTGCCAAAAATGGCTGTTTTCAAGGGCTTTCGGGGTCATCCTATGTTCGCTCTTATGCCCTGTAATAGCAACTACTTTCGGCAGATAAAAGGAACTATATTTCTGAAGAATTAAGGATAAATTCTTCGAACTTCGGGCGGATGATCAGGAATCTGTTTCCACAGTACACCGCCACCGTTCCAAGGTTATCCTCTGCAATTCTTCTCAGTTTCTTTATACCAATATTAAAATAAGCTGCTGCGTCCTTGATGGTGAGCATATACTTCTCACTAACAGGCACAGCATCATCCTTTTTAGTTTCAACTAAATGCATTATGCCCACCTCCCAGCCGGAGCAGATTACTCTCCTCCGGCTAATATAGATTTATGTGTTATGAAAGCTTGAGAACCTTAATCGCCTCAGAACGAAGAAGTCTTGCATCAAGATATTCACAAGCTAAATATCCTGTCTGCTGAGAAAGAGCAAACTTCTCAGCAAGTGTTCTAACCAAAATGCCACTACGATTTACAATCCAGTAATAGCTGAAATCATCAAACGCAATCGGCTTATTTTCATTATTCACATTTGACATGAACTCTGAAATAAATACTGACTTTCCGAAGATAGTATCAGCATTGTGGTTCCAGATATAATTACCATCTGCATCCTTAAGCTTACGAAGAACAAGTGCCGTCTCGTCATTCATTACCCATTTTTTGCATTTATTAATAGCATCGATTGTTTCACAAAAAAAGTCTTACCACTTCCCCTGTCTCTTATACACATCTCCGAGCCCACGAGACTAAGGCGAATCTCGT
>URSS01000053.1 GCA_900550545.1 uncultured Lachnobacterium sp.
TATGAAAACTTGACATGTAGGGGCAATGCATCTTTGATGCATTACAATCATCAGCCCATTTGTTGAAAGCAAATTTTGTATGGGCTGATGTTCAAGGAAAGGAGATTAGAAAATGAGTGCAGGAGATACTGGTTTTATGCTGATTTGTGCAGCACTGGTGTTTTTTATGACACCGGGTCTGGCGTTCTTTTATGGAGGTCTGGTCAGAAGAAAAAATGTGGTAAATACGATGATGGCATGTGTGGCGATCATGGGATTGTCCGTTGTGATGTGGGTTTTGTTTGGTTATTCTCTTTCGTTTGGAGGTAATCATGCAGGAATTATCGGTGATTTCCGATGGTTCGGATTAAGCAGAATTGGAATGGATGAAGCGGGACCATATGCTGCAACGATTCCGCATCTTGTGTTCGTTGCATTTCAGATGATGTTTGCAATGATCACACCGGCTTTGATTACAGGTTCACTGGTTGGGCGTGTGAAATTTAAAGCGTTGTTCTTATTTATTGCGCTCTGGTCGGTGCTGGTCTATTATCCGATGGCGCATATGGTTTGGGGCGAGGGCGGTTTCCTTGCAGAAATCGGTTCGGTCGATTTTGCAGGAGGAAACGTCGTACATATCAGTTCTGGTGTCAGTGCGTTGGTTTTTGCACTTATTCTTGGACGAAGAAGAGGATATGAAAATACGGCATACCGTGTGCACAATATTCCGTTTGTGGCACTGGGCGCTTTTATCTTATGGTTTGGCTGGTTTGGTTTCAATGCAGGAAGTGCACTGGGAGCGAATGGTCTGGCAGCACATGCATTTATGACAACAGCACTTGCAAGTGCGAGCGCAATGCTTTCCTGGATTTTTATTGATGTGATGAAAGATGGAAAACCGACGCTTGTCGGCGCATCTACCGGACTTGTTGTGGGACTTGTAGCAATTACACCGGGAGCAGGATTTGTTCCAATCTGGTCGGCAATCATTATCGGAGCGCTGGTCAGTCCAATCTGCTGTTTTACGATTTCACTGCTGAAAGGAAAACTCAAGATTGATGATGCGCTTGACGCATTCGGATGTCATGGAATCGGCGGTGTCTGGGGCGGTATTGCCACCGGAATTTTTGCAAAGAAATCCATCAACAGTGTTGCAAAATGGGATGGTCTGATCTATGGCGACTATCACCTGTTCGTTGCACAGATTATTGGAATTGTGGTAACATTGGCAGTAGCAATCGCAGGTACACTGATCTGTCTTGGCGTTGTTCGTCTCTTTACAGAATTGCGTGTAGATGAAAAGGCCGAGAAAGTTGGTCTGGATCTTTCACAGCACGGAGAAAGTGCTTATCCGACCTTCAACGGACTGGATTCATAAAACGAGCGGAATAGAAAAGGAGAATATGCCATATGTTAATAAAAGTAGAAGCAATTGTGCGTGAAGAAGTGTTTGAGGATGTCAAAGACGCATTAAATGGCATCCAGGTGAATGGAATTACCGTATCCCAGGTGATGGGATGTGGCGCGCAGCGCGGTTACAAAAAGCGTGTCCGTGGTACGGAAGTAGATGTAGTCATGCAGCCAAAGATCAAATTTGAGATCGTTGTAACTTCGGAAGAATGGGAAAAGGCAACCATCGATGCGATTCAGAAAGCCGCTTTTACCGGCGAGGTCGGAGATGGAAAAATTTTCAGTTACGAATTGCGCAGTGCATTAAAGATCCGTACACGAGAAAGTGGAGAAAAAGCGATCGATTAATGAAAATAGCGTTGAGATGACATGCGTTCTGTGGTAGAATTTGTATAGATAAAAGGCAAAATTTCAGAATAGGAGATGGAACATATGTCAGAAACGGGGTTTTTCATTTTTCTGGCAGCAATCATAGGCGTCGCAGTATTGGGAGCGGTCATCGCGGTGATTGCGGCTGTATCTGGTGCATCTGCAGCGATTGCAGATGAAGAGGACAGTGCAGAAGATGTATAGCGAAAAGACATCCGGCGAATTTGCAAGAAGCAGATTTGCCGGATGTTTTTTCATTAAAAAAGTATAAAGCTTTGGGCGTTTCTCTTGTAAAATAAGGATTTATTTCTTTATAATGATGAAAGAGTCATTAATCAAATAATAGCAGGAGGAAAGCATGATTTCAAAGTACAGCGTAAAACGTCCGTATACCGTGCTGGTGGCAGTGGTACTGGTGATCGTTCTTGGTGTGGTCTCTTTGTCAAAGATGACAACGGACCTGTTGCCGGATATGAGTTTCCAGTACGCACTTGTTATCACGACGGATATGGGGGCGAGTCCCGAACAGGTGGAAAGTGACGTGACCGCACCAATCGAATCGGCGATGGCGACCACTTCCAACATCAAAAATATCAGTTCTATTTCTTACAATAGCTATTCCATTGTAACACTTGAATATGAACAGAATGCCAACATGGATTCGGTGGTTATTGAGATTCAGCAGAGTCTCGATCAGATTTCCGGTCAGTGGGATGATTCCATCGGTACACCGATGATCATGAAAGTGAATCCGGATATGCTTCCGGTATTGGCCGCTGCGGTGGATGTGGATGGCATGGATGCTGCGAAGTTGTCCGAATATGTGGAAAATGAACTCTCTCCGGCAATTGAAAGTCTTGAGGGTGTGGCATCGGTTACCACGACCGGACAGTTGGAGGAGAGTGTGCAGGTAACACTCGATCAGGACAAGATCGATGCATTAAACAAAAAGGTGCAGAAAAGCATTGACAAGCAGTTCGCAAAATCTCAGAAAGAAATTGATGCCAACAAAAAGAAGGTAGAAGACGGACAGTCTTCCATCAATGCAGGTTCAGATCAGTTGACGGATGCCATCAATCAGACGATGGACAAACAGCAGGAACTGTTAAAGACCGAAAAAGATTTAAAGAACCAGCTGACGGATCTGAAGAAGCAGCAGAAATCTCTGTCACAGATTCAGTCAGGGATACAGACTTTTATGCAGTCAGATGCATATACCGGAATTGTTGCTGTGCTTAAGGACAATCCACAGCTTGCAGAAAGTGAAGCGATGAAAGCGCAGATCAAGCAGCTGAATAAAGTGGTAAAAGAACAGTTTGCTGCATTATCTTCGCTTGGAATTACTGTAAATACATACGAAGATCTTCCGGCTGCTTCCGCAGAAGTCGGCAAGCTTCTGACACAGGTAAATACCGGAATTAAAACCATTGAGAGTGCACAAAAGAAGGTGGAGAGTGGCAAGGTCAGCCTTTCCTCTGCACTGGATACATTGAATGCAAATGCGTCACTTACCGCGCTGAAAGTAAGCGCAAGCTCTGCGGAACTGACAAGTGCCGCGTCAGCCTTAGAAGAAGCACAGACCAAACTCGACGATGCAAAAGACAATGCTTATGATTCTGCAGATTTAAACAAGGTACTCAGTGAAGACACAATCACAAGCCTTTTGGCAGCACAGAACTTTGATATGCCGGCAGGCTATGCGATGGATGGGGATACACAGTATCTTGTCCGTGTAGGCGATGCCGTGGAAGACGTCGAGGATCTTAAGGAACTTCCGTTGATCGATATGGGAATTGACGGAGTCGAAACCATCTGTCTGTCCGATGTAGCGGATATAACCGTGACGGATAACTCGGATGAAACCTATGCCGTGATCAACGGCAATCCGGGCATTATGCTTTCGATGGAAAAGCAGACCGGATATTCTACCGGAGAAGTGACGGACCGTATTCTGGAGAAATTCAAATCTCTGGAAAAAGAAGATTCCAATCTGCATCTGAGTGTGTTGATGAATCAGGGCATTTACATTGACATGATCGTAAACAGCGTAATGCAGAATATGCTCTGGGGTGCGCTGCTTGCAATCCTTGTATTGTTATTGTTCTTAAAAGATATCAAGCCGACCATTGTCATTGCATGTTCAATCCCGCTTTCGGTTGTGGCGGCGGTCGTACTCATGTATTTTACCGGAATTACGTTAAATATTATTTCCATGTCCGGTCTGATGCTTGGTATCGGTATGCTGGTGGATAACTCCATCGTTGTCATCGAGAATATCTACCGTCTCAGAGGAGAGGGCTATTCGATCAAAAAGGCGGCTGTGGAAGGTTCCAAACAGGTAACGGGTGCAATTATTGCATCAACACTTACTACTGTCAGCGTTTATGCGCCGATTATTTTTACCGAGGGCATTACGCGGCAGCTGTTCGTTGATCTGGCTTTGACCATTGCATATACGCTGGTGGCCAGCCTTGTGGTAGCGCTTACTTTCGTGCCGGCAATGTCCTCTGTGACATTGCGCCGCACCAAAGAAATCCGTCATCCGTGGTTTGATGCCATGAAGGAATGGTACGGACGGGCATTGGCATGGTGCCTGCGTTTTAAGCCGGTTGTACTTATTGTTGCAGTTGTGCTTTTGGTTGCGAGTGCGGCACTCAGTGTATCCAAAGGTTTGAATTTTATGGATATGGACATGGAAACCAACCAGATTTCGGTTTCAGTTTCTGCAAAAGAAGGAGAAAAGCTGACCTTCCAGGAACTTACCGAGGCATCGGATCAGGTAATGAAACGGATTTCAGATATCAAGGGCATTGATACCATTGGTGCCATGGCAGGAGGAAATTCGACGTCTTCCCTTATGGGTGGCGGAAACGATAGTGTGAGCATGTACATTCTTCTTGATGAGGATGCGGATGCGAAAGTTTCCGATGTCACTGATGCCATCACAGAAAAGACCAAGGATCTCGACTGTGAGGTATCTACCAATACTTCTTCCATGGATTACAGCAACTACTTTGGAAGCGGTTTATCTGTGCGTATCAAGGGAAATGATATTGAAACTTTACAGAAACTGGCAGGTGAAGTTGCCGATGTCATGAAAGATACGAAAGGAACGACGGATATTGATGACGGCATGGAAGATTCCGAGCCGCAGCTTACCATCTCGGTAGACAAGAAAAAGGCAGCAAAATACGGACTTACCGTAGCACAGGTATATCAGCTTGTCAGTGCCAAGATGGCAGACAGCAAGACGGCAACGACAATCACCACAGACATCAAAGATTACAAAGTCTATGTACAGACAGAGGAGCAGGCGGATACAAAACTTTCGGATATTAAGGATATGACTTTTTCTTATACGAATAAAAACGGAAAAGAAAAAGAGATTCCGCTCACAAAAATCTGTGAGATGAAAGAGACAAGTACATTGAGCACAATCAGCCGTGATGCGCAGACGCGTTACATTACAGTATCCTGCGGTGTGGATGAAGATCACAACGTGACACTGGTGAGCAACAAGCTGCAGAAAGCCATTGACAAACTGGATATTCCGGATGGATATAAAGTAGAGATGACCGGTGAGGACGAGACAATCAATGAGTCCATGAAACAGCTCGTACTGATGCTGGTACTTGCAGTAATCTTTATTTACCTGATTATGGTGGTACAGTTCCAGTCCCTGCTTTCGCCGTTTATCATTATGTTCTCCATTCCACTTGCCTTTACCGGTGGATTTATCGCATTGCTTCTGACCGGACAGGAGATCAATGTCCTTGCAATGCTTGGATTTATCATGCTTTCGGGATTGATTGTAAACAATGGTATTGTACTGATCGATTATATCAATCAGGCACGACGTGCAGGAGCATCCAAAAAGGAAGCAATCATCGAATCCGGAAAGACCCGTGTGCGTCCAATCCTTATGACGGTACTGACAACGGTTCTTGCAATGCTGACGACGGCACTTGGCATCGGAGATGGCTCCGATATGATGCGCCCGATGGCGATCACACTGATCGGCGGACTGGTCTATGGTACGATTCTCACACTGATTGTGATTCCGTGTATTTACGACCTGTTCAATCGTGAGAAAGATATGACAGAAGAAGAGATTTAATAGAAAAAATGCATCTTGACAAACAAGCGTGCCGCAAGTAAGATATACTTTATATGAGAAAGTGAAGAGGAAGAGGAGTACATATGGAATTCCTGAAAGAGAAGAATGTTCAGCGGCTGAGAGACATTCGCAGGATGCAGTGTGGAAGGTAGCTTCGGAGCTGGAATATTTAGAAAGGTGCATGCATTGTTCCACAGATATTCCCGGATCGTCCCCGTTAACGGACATGATGAGCATTACAAAGGTGGTACCGCGAACAATTTCGCCCTTTGTACAGAAAAGATTTCTGTACAGAGGGCTTTTTAATGTGATGCATCTCAGATGCATCATGCAGCGTTGTCCCTTTGCCGAAGGCAAACTATCATGGGACGATGTTCTTACAAATGTGATGCATCTCAGATGCATCATTGACCATTTATTAAGGAAAGGAAGATATCATGAGCAAAGAATTAAGCAAGACTTATGATCCAAAAGATATTGAGGATCGTCTCTATAAGAAGTGGGAGGACAACGGCTATTTTCATGCAGAAGTAGATCGCAGCAAAAAGCCTTTTACAATTGTAATGCCACCACCAAATATTACCGGTCAGCTCCATATGGGCCATGCACTGGACAATACCATGCAGGATATTCTCATTCGTTATAAGAGAATGCAGGGCTACAATGCGTTATGGCAGCCTGGTACAGACCATGCTTCGATTGCAACAGAAGTTAAGGTAATCCAGAGTCTGAAGGAGCAGGGAATCAACAAGGCAGATCTGACACGTGAAGAGTTCCTGGAAAAATGCTGGGAGTGGAGAGAAGAGTACGGCGGACGTATCGTAAAGCAGCTGCGTAAGCTTGGTTCTTCCGCAGACTGGCAGCGTGAGCGTTTTACCATGGATGAGGGATGTTCTCATGCAGTACAGGAAGTATTTACCAAGTTATATAAGAAGGGATGGATTTATAAGGGATCCCGTATCGTTAACTGGTGTCCGGTATGTAAGACTTCTATTTCCGATGCAGAAGTGGAACATGAGGAACAGGATGGCTTTTTCTGGCATATCAATTATCCGGTAGTCGGAGAAGAGGGACGATTTGTAGAGATCGCTACCACACGTCCGGAGACCTTGTTTGGTGATACTGCAGTGGCAGTCAATCCGGATGACGAGCGTTATCAGGATATTATTGGAAAGACATTAAAGCTTCCAATGACGGACCGTGAGATTCCGGTAATTGCAGACTCTTATGTAGACAAGGAGTTCGGAACCGGTTGCGTAAAGATCACACCGGCACATGACCCGAACGATTTCGAAGTTGGAAAGCGTCATAACTTAGAGGAAATCGTTGTAATCAATGATGATGCTACAATGAACGAGAAAGCTGGCAAATATGCAGGTATGGACCGTTATGAGTGTCGTAAAGCGTTAGTGGATGACCTCGAAAAAGAAGGTCTTCTTGTAAAAGTCGTACCACATTCTCATAATGTAGGTGTACACGACAGATGTCACACAACTGTTGAGCCAATGATTAAGCAGCAGTGGTTCGTAAAGATGGATGAGATGATCAAACCGGCAGTTGAAGGTGTAAAGAACGGTGAGATCGAGCTTCTTCCAAAGCGTATGGACAAGACATACTTCAACTGGACCGATAATATCCGTGACTGGTGCATCAGCCGCCAGCTCTGGTGGGGACACCGTATTCCGGCATGGTATTGTGATGACTGTGGTGAGATGGTCGTATCCATCGAGAATCCGGGCAAGTGTCCAAAATGCGGATGCACACATATGACACAGGATCCGGATACACTCGATACATGGTTCTCATCTGCACTGTGGCCATTCTCTACATTAGGCTGGCCGGAAAAGACGGAAGATTTGGATTACTTCTATCCGAACGACGTACTTGTAACCGGATATGACATCATTTTCTTCTGGGTTATCCGTATGATCTTCTCCGGATATGAGCAGATGGGCAAGGCACCATTCCACACAGTACTGTTCCACGGACTTGTCAGAGATTCCCAGGGACGTAAGATGAGTAAATCACTTGGAAATGGTATCGATCCACTTGAAGTTATTGACAAATACGGTGCAGATGCACTTCGTCTGACATTGATTACCGGTAATGCGCCAGGAAATGATATGCGTTTCTACTGGGAGCGTGTTGAGGCTTCCCGTAACTTTGCAAACAAAGTATGGAATGCTTCCCGTTTCATCATGATGAATCTGGACGGAATGGAGATTAAGGAGCCGGCATTGGATGAACTTCGTCCGGCAGATAAGTGGATTCTTTCCAAAGTCAATACACTGGCAAAAGATGCAACCGAGAATATGGACAAGTTCGAGCTTGGTATCGCCGTACAGAAAGTATACGATTTCATCTGGGATGAGTTCTGTGACTGGTACATCGAGATCGCAAAAGTCCGCACTTACAAGAAAGATGAAAATCCACAGTCTGCAAACGCAGCACTCTGGACATTAAAGACTGTATTGACAGAGGCTTTGAAGCTTCTTCATCCATATATGCCATTCATCACAGAAGAAATTTTCTGTACATTACAGTCCGAGGAAGAGACAATTATGCTTTCCAAGTGGCCGGAATACAAGGATGAGTGGAACTTCCCGGCAGAGGAAGCAGCAATCGAGCACTGCAAGGATCTTGTAAAAGGCATCCGTAATGTCCGTACAGAGATGGATGTTCCACCTTCACGCAAGGCAAAACTGTTCATTACTTCTGAGGATGCAAATCTTCGCAATACGTTTGAAGAGAACAAAGAAGTATACGTAAATCTTGCTTCTGCAAGCGAGATTACAGTACAGGCAGACAAGAACGGAATCGGAGAGGATGCGGTATCCGTTGTGATCCCTGGTGCGGTTGTTTATCTTCCATTAGAAGATCTTGTAGACTTTGAAAAAGAAAAAGAACGTCTCAACAAGGAAAAGGATAAGCTGACAAAGGAACTTGCACGTTCTAAGGGAATGCTTTCCAATGAGAAATTCTTAAACAATGCAAAGCCTGAAAAAGTACAGGAAGAGAAAGACAAGCTTGCAAAATATGAGCAGATGATGGCTCAGGTTGAGCAGCGTCTTGCCCAGATGAAGTAAATTTGCGGAATTACGTCGCTTTTTGCGATATTTTTCTAAAAACTTTATAGAAATTTGCTTGCATAAAAAAGTCACTATATTATAATGAAGAATGCCAACAGATGTCGCGATATCCTTCGTGGCATCTGTTACAAAGAATATAGTGTTGGCCTGGGCAAAAGGAGAACGAAAATGATAAATTTTGAGAAAGAATTGAAAAATTTCGAACCGAGTCTTGAAGTGGAAGAAGCAGAATCTGCTATATATAATCACGATTTAACAGATGTGACAGACATTATCACAGAAATTTTGCGTGATGTAAAAGAAAAGGAAAACAGATAAGCAGTGCAGACATAAGAGAGAGGTTCATATGATTTGTTATAGATGTGGAATGGAAGCTGGCAATGCGCGGCACTGTCCGTCCTGTGGGGCTGACTTAGAAGTGTTTCACCGAGTGATACGCATTTCCAATTCATATTACAACATAGGACTGGAACAGGCGAGTGTACGTAATTTATCGAGTGCGGTCATCAGCCTGAAGAACAGTCTTAAATTTAATAAGTACAACATTGATGCGAGAAATTTACTGGGACTGGTTTACTGTGAAATGGGTGAGACGGTTGCAGCGCTGAGCGAGTGGGTAATCAGCCGCAGCTATCAGCCGGAGAACAACATTGCAAACCGCTATCTGGATGAAATTCAGAAGAACCGGGGGCAGCTGGATGCGGTAAATCAGACTATTAAAAAATATAATCAAGCTTTACATTATTGCAAACAGGATAGCAGAGATCTTGCAATTATCCAACTGAAAAAAGTATTGTCTTTAAACCCGAAACTGGTCAAAGGACATCAGCTTCTTGCGCTGTTATACATTCAGGATGGCAAGTTGGAACTGGCTAAGAAGACACTTCGTAATGCGGGAAAAATTGATACAAACAATACCACAACTTTGCGGTATTTAAAAGAAGTTAATACTAGATTAAAGGAAAGGAATCCTTCAAAGAAACCAAAAAACGATGATTTGATTTCTTATCAGAGTGGAAATGAGACCATTATCATGCCGAAGCGTTTCAAGGAGACATCCATTGGTGCGACACTGGTATATATCGTGATTGGCCTTTTGGTTGGTACCGCTGTGACAGCGTTTCTTGTCGTTCCGAATGTGCGCAGCCGTGCGATGGAAGATGCAAGGGCACAGGTGGCAGATGCAAGTGATACGATTTCTACTAAGGGACAGGAAATCAAAGATCTTGAAAATCAGATTTCAGATCTGCAGGACAAACTGGAGGAAGAGACAAATAATAATGAAAAGGTTGCAGATCAGATTAAATCTTACGAGCGATTGCTTAAGGCATATGTTTCCTATGCGGATAATGATGTGATTGCGACAGGTGAGACTTTAGAAAAAGTGGATACATCCTATTTGTCAAAGAGTTCGAAAACCATTTACGACGATTTAAATGAAAAAGTGAAGGGGCAGTATCTTGAAAAACTGTATCAGGAAGGCTACAGATATTATCAGAGAGGCAACTATAAGGATGCAATCAAGGATCTGAAGAAGGTTGTCAAGAAACAGGAAGATTTCCGGGATGGCTCCGCTGCATATTATCTGGCACAGTCATATCGAAAGAATAACAAGCTTGAGACTGCAAAGCAGTATTATCAGTACGTGGTAGATAATTATCCGGGAACGGAACGTGCGAGAACTTCGCAGAATTATGTGGATGCACAGGAGTAAACAAACTATAATAAAATAATGATTTAACAAAAGAGATGTCATGGCATAAGGCTGTGAGGTCTCTTTTTTCTTTATAGTAAATTTTTGGGAGGAGGACAACTATGGAATTACAATATCAGATTACAAAAGAACAATTGATTGTACCAATGCCAAAAGAAGTTGATCACCATATCGCGAAAACAATCAGCAGGGAAATTGATTTTCTTATTGATTCCTGGCATGTGCGAAAATTGATTTTTGATTTTGCAGAGACGGATTTTATGGACAGCTCTGGAATTGGGGTTCTGATTGGGCGAAAAAAGACTATGGATATGCACAGGGGAGAAATCTGTGCAAGGAATCTTGGAGAGCGGGCACAGAAAATATTTGACAAGTCAGGATTGGCACAAATTATCCTGGTAGAATCTGGAAGAGAGGAGAAACAGTGATGGCAGAGCAAAATCATATGCAGGTGATTTTTGACGCAAAATCAGTAAATGAGAGCCTGGCAAGAATGGTGGTAACTGCTTTTATGACAGATATGAATCCGACATTAGAGCAGGTGTCAGATGTAAAGACAGCGGTGTCAGAGGCGGTTACAAATGCAATTATTCATGGATATGAAAATAAGGAAGATTCGGTGGAATTATGCTGCGATAGAGATGGTCAGCAACTGATTGTAACAGTAGAGGATCATGGTGTTGGAATTGCGGATGTTGAACGGGCGAGAAATCCTTTTTATACGACAAAGCCGGAACTGGAGCGTTCTGGTATGGGATTTACTTTTATGGAAGCCTTCATGGACAAGGTGGAAGTGTGTTCACAGCTTGGCGTGGGAACGAAAGTAGTGATGTGGAAATACATAGAAAGGGACAGTGAAAAGTAAGGAGTATGCAAATGAGGAAAATTGGCGTAAAGCCATAGAGGAGGCACAAAAGGGAGACAGGAAAATCAGAGATGTCCTTGTGTCAGAGAATATGGGACTTGTCTATATGGTGGCAAAACGATTTCAGGGAAGAGGTGTGGAGGAAGAGGAATTAACGCAGATTGGTGCAATTGGATTGATTAAAGCGATTGATAAATTTGATCCCAAACTTCCATACACATTTTCTACTTATGCGGTTCCAATGATCATGGGCGAAATCCGGCGTTTTTTGCGGGATGATAACATGATTCATATAAGCCGTCAGGTGAAGGAAAACGCAAGAAAGATTGCAATTGTCAAAGAAAAAATGAAAAAGACGGAAAATAAAGATCCAACACTTGAGGAATTGCAAAGAGAAACAGGGCTATCTTATGAAGATCTTGTGGTAGCGATGGAATCTTCGGTTGGCGTAGAGTCGATTTCAAAGCCTGTTGCAGGGGAGGACAGTGCGGGAGCATTGACGATTGCGGATCAGCTGGAGGATAAGAAACCTTTTGAAGGCCCTATTTTGAACCGGATTGCGTTACAACAGGTGATGGATGAGCTTGATGAAGGGGAAGTACGTCTGATTTCTCTGCGCTATATGCAAAATCATACACAGGCAGAGGTTGCACAGATCCTTGGGACAAATCAGGTTGCGGTTTCCCGTCAGGAACGGCATATTTTGGGAAAGTTAAGAAAAAAACTTGCATAAAATGCGTTGCATGAAATAAAATGCAAACTTTACTATTTAAAATTATTCAATATTTGGTATAATAAAAACAGGTTAGGTATAACAAACAAAAGAGGAGAAAAAGATTGGGAGAAAAATTAAATAAGGCTATATTGCCGGATAAATACGACAATTATGTGTTTGATCTCTATGGAACACTGGTTGATATTCATACAGATGAAGAACCAAAGGAGATATGGGACAAGCTTGCTTTGTTTTATGGATATTATGGGGCATGTTATTCCGCGGAAGAATTAAAAAAACGCTACGAAACGCTTGTGAAAGGCAAAGAAGCAGATTTGAAGGTATCGCTGGATAATGATCTTCATTATGCACATGAATCATCACCGGAGATTGAGATTACAGACGTATTTCAATCATTATTTATGGAAAAGGGTGTAGAGGCAGACAACACACTGGCAATACACGCAGGACAGTTTTTCCGGGTGCTGGCGACCGAATATATTCGTGTATATCCGGGAACGATAGAAATGTTGCAAAATTTAAAGAAAAAAGGCAAGAATGTTTATCTGCTTTCGAACGCACAGCGCATTTTTACAGCATATGAGATGCAGGTAATTCAAATTGCAAAGTATTTTGATGATATTTTTATTTCATCCGATTTTCAGACAAAGAAGCCGGACATCCGTTTCTTTGAGGCGTTGAAAAACAAACATGGACTAAAGCCGAAACAGACATTATTTATTGGTAACGATAGCCGCTGTGATATTGACGGGGCAAAACAAGTGGAATTTGATACTTTTTATGTCAATTCCAATATATCACCGAAAGACGATAAAGCAGAAAATGCGGATTACATCGTGGATAATTTCACGGAATGGCTGAGAAAATAATAGACAGGTAATGCAAAGGAGGATATTGAATGAGTAAAGTGAATCAGGGAAAAGTGGCAATCGTAGGATGCGGTTTTGTGGGTTCCGCATCGGCATTTGCGCTGATGCAGAGTGGATTATTTACGGAGATGGTACTGATCGATGCCAATCATGACAAGGCAGAGGGAGAAGCGGATGATATCGCACATGGAATTCCGTTTGGACGCCCGATGAAAATTTATGCCGGAAATTATGATGATGTGGCAGATGCGGCAATTATTGTCATTACTGCAGGTGCAAACCAGAAACCGGATGAAACACGTCTGGATCTTGTACACAAGAATATTTCGATTTTTCAGTCGATTATTCCGGAAATCACAAAGAGAGATTTCGGTGGAATTCTGCTGATCGTTGCCAATCCGGTAGATATTCTTACTTATACGGCATTAAAGTTGTCCGGATATCCGGAAAATCGTGTTATCGGTTCCGGTACAGTGCTTGACAGTGCACGATTAAAGTATCATCTGGGAGAACATCTGGGTGTGGACAGCCGAAGCGTACATGCATTTATCATTGGAGAGCATGGAGACAGCGAGATTGCAGCATGGAGCAGTGCGAATGTGTCGGGTATTCCGCTCGATAAATTCTGCGAGATGCGTGGACATTACAATCATGCGCAGGCAACAGAACGTATTGCGGAGGAGGTAAAACACAGTGCCTATGAGATTATATCAAAGAAAGGCGCAACCTATTATGGAATTGCAATGTCGGTAAAACGTATCTGTGAGGCAATTATCCGCGATGAGAAGTCAATTCTTCCGATTTCTACCATGATGCATGGCGAATATGGAATTTCGGATGTTGTTTTGTCAATGCCGTGTATTGTTGGCCGTGATGGATATGAAACAAAGGTGCCGATTGATCTGGATCAGGATGAAGTTACAAACTTACATGAGTCGGCAAATACCTTAAGAAGTGTTATCGAAGATTCTTTCAAAAATGACGATAAAAAGACAGAATAAAGAAACACTTAAATTATAGTAACGTATAAGAAACTACAAAAAGAATATCAAAAGCAGAAACTATAAAAGTAAAATAAGAATTAAAATCTGACATATACAGCGAAAATAAAACAAAAATGGACAGATGGATAGCATAACACAAGAAAATGGAGACATCGTTTAGATGTCTCTTTTTTCTTGCGCAAAAACGAGTACATAATAAACAAACAAAAAGCGAGTTTCGTAACATTTTGGGCGTGTATACAGGATACAAACGAGAAATTAACATAATATTTTGGATGGATAAAATGAGTGGAAAGCCGTCATTTTTGCATGAAAAATGGTGAGTATATACAAAAATGAATGGTATACATGCAATTAACAGATAATATCTAAAATTAATACGCGAAAAACAAAAATTAAATGAGAATTATTGAGAGAAAAAGTATAACAAAAATTATATAAAATGAAAGACAAGAAAACACAGAACAGGAATGGATGTAAAAAAATGATGGAAAACAGGAAAAAATCAAACTACATTATGGTTAAATTAAATAATTGAGGCGATATGAGTATTTACTTTAGTATGATAATGTGCTAATATACAAAAACATGATTGCGATAATTAATGATAATGTCAAGGTTTTTATGAAAACTTGACATGTAGCGTCAGCCCATTTGCTGAAAGCAAATTATGCATGGGCTGATGTTCAA
>URSS01000054.1 GCA_900550545.1 uncultured Lachnobacterium sp.
GATTGCTTCCATGGAACGAAGAAGTGGTGTCTTCTGATCCAGTGCCTCTCCTGTGTAAGAACAGAAAGCAGTTGGAATGCAAAGTGTTGCGCCTGCAGCATCCTGACGAACAAATGCAGGTGATGTACAATCCCAGGCTGTATAACCTCTTGCCTCAAATGTAGCTCGAAGTCCTCCGGATGGGAAAGATGATGCATCCGGCTCACCTTTGATCAATTCCTTACCAGAAAAACTCATTAATACTTTTCCGTTTGGCATTGGAGCTGTAATGAAAGAATCATGTTTCTCAGCCGTAACACCTGTCAGTGGCTGGAACCAATGTGTATAGTGGGTTGCACCTTTCTCAATCGCCCATTCTTTCATCTCATGTGCAACGACATCGGCTGTCTCAAGGTCTAATTCTTTTCCTTCCTCCATTACTTCATGGAGTTTTTTGTAAACTTTTTTCGGAAGACGTTCCTGCATTACTGCATCGTTAAATACGTTTTCTCCGAAAATGTCTGCTACGTTATAATAGTCACTCATTTCCACAACATCCTTTCTTTCCAACAATCAAATCCCCTTGATTGCATTTTATTTTATAAAGCGAAACTTTTTACTAAAAAAGGGCATTCCAATCCTAGTTGGAACGCCCTCGTTCATGTCTCACATTTATTCTGAAACTAAGATACCTCTTTCCAACTTAAAATGCAACCATTTTTTTTGAAGTTTTTTGATTTTATTCACATTTGCCGTTTTTCATCAAAAATCTACTTATTTTTTGGTAACATCTTATAAATATACTCCAAAGGGGTACATTTTCTTATCCTTCTATAAAATTAATAGCACTTTTTTATTATACTGCATCCTTTATCCGTGGCGCAAGGCTTATTTCTGTAACGCAACTTTGAAAGGTAAAACTATTATGTATCTTTGACCGGTCGTCGTGTCGACATCATGATATAATAATAAATACTTTGAATAATTAAGAAGGAACTAATCCAAATGGCGTATATTAAGGAGAGTTTTATGAAAAGAAAAATGATCACTTGCATTGCTTGTGTTATTTTTTGTAATTTTATTACTTTTACCCCAGTCAATGCGAACCCCACAACAAATGCTTTACTGTGCAATAATAAAACCATACAGTTAATTGGTGGAGCACCAATTGGAACGCATATACAGCAGTGCAGTACCAGCAAAGCAAAGAATATTACACAGTTCTTCCAGAATCCACAGAAGAACTATAATACGGCAGGAAAATATAAGATTGGAAAAGTCAAGCTCAAATCATTTACTAGCAGATGCACAGAATTTGAAGATCAAAAGAAGATTTATCCTCTTTTAAAAAATTCTGGTATAGATAAACGTGAATCCGTTGGACCGGAAATAGTGGACGAGCGCTATCTGTATGCGGAAACCTATTTGCCTGTGTATACGGAATATCTCAATCAGTGTGGTTACAAAAACCCCAATATTTATGCTAATGGTTATATTAAAAATTGGAAAGGGTTCAAGTACAACGGATATATTCAACAAACTTATATTCTCCAGAACGTATACGACAAACCATATTCCGAAAAGAGACAACAGTTTGGTGGCGGTGGATTTAATTCATTTTCACGAATTATTGAAACAAACTGGAGCAAGATTAAAGGTGCAACCGGTTACGAGGTGCGTCTTAATCAAAACTACAACGGAAACTGGACGGGGTGGACATACCGACGTACATCCGCAAACAATGTTAAGATCATGGGACTTCAAGGGGGATTGCATGGAACTGTTAAGGACTATTATTTAAGTGGACTGGACAATAGACGGTTGACAAAAGTCAAATACAAAGATGATCAAGTATATACCTCACTTTCAATTGGTTGTACATATAAACTACAGGTACGGGCATATAAAAAAGTTGGTAGCAAATACTATTATGGTGACTGGTCAGATGTTGAAACAGCCAAAAAAATTAAACGAACAGCATATGCTAAGGCAGATGTATCTAATGGTAGTGTTAAAATAACCGTACCGGATGTGTATGTTCAAACAATATCGAAATTGCAGCATCAGCTTGTAGAAAATCTTAAGCCTAATCCATTTGCATCCGCTCATGCAGGCTTTTTAGTACAGGTATCTGATACAAAGGACTTTAAAAATGTAGAAACACGAAAGTTTAAATCGACATCAAAAGAAATGACACTTAATGACATTCCAAAAGGCAAATATGTAAGAGTTAGAACGTATAGCAACAAAAAAGACGTTTTATCTAGCGAATGGAGTTCCTACAAAAAAGTTAAATAATCATTATATTAAAAGAATATCATATTGGATTATTCACTTACTATTTGTCAGTTGAATTTTCAGTCAATACATGTTATATTGATTATACAAAAAGGGGCCACCGATAGACGGTTGACCCGATACTAATTGTTAAGCTTTAGAAAAGCCGCTCAGTTTTCTCAGGACCGGGGCGGCTATTTCTGTGTCTTACTATTATCCTTACCAAAGGAATATCCTAATCCAAAGCAGGTTAAGCCGAAGCTCACTACTGCAATAAAATCAACAATACTCATAAGGCTTAGCCCTCCTTTCCTCTGATTCCCTTATGGGTTTCTATGTAATCGGAGGGTCACAGTCCCTCCGTAGAGGGTCAACCGCCTACCGTTATGGTAGCACCCAATGAAATTTTATCATAGCTCCATAGCATTTTCAATGCAAATATCGCTTTCATTCGACAGTAATCCCTTGTTTACTTGCCAAAAGAAAAAGACCCCATAGAACGGATTTCTCCGCCCTACAAGGTCTTGTGTTCTCGCTTTTTTGCTACTCCCTAGACGAAAGATTTTTGCCCCTTGAGGCTAATTATCTTTGCCTTAGGATAGTAATTCCATCTTATTCAGCTTTACCAACTGAACCAAATAATTCCATCTTCTCTTTAACAGTTGCCTTGATTGCCTCTGCGCCAGGAGCAAGTAACTTACGAGGATCAAATCCTTTGCCCTCTAAGTCCTTACCAGCCTCGATATATTTACGTGTAGCATCTGCGAAAGATAACTGGCACTCTGTGTTAACGTTGATTTTAGATACACCAAGAGAGATTGCTTTCTTGATCATGTCTGCTGGGATACCTGTACCACCATGAAGAACTAATGGCATCTCACCTGTCTTAGCCTGGATTGCATCCAATGTCTCGAAACTTAATCCCTTCCAGTTTGCTGGATACTTACCATGAATGTTACCGATACCAGCTGCAAGCATATCTACGCCAAGATCAGCGATTGTCTTACACTCGTCTGGATCTGCACACTCACCCATACCAACAACACCGTCTTCTTCTCCACCGATAGAACCAACTTCACACTCGATAGAAAGACCTAAGTTGTGAGCTACGTTTACTAACTCTGTAGACTTAGCAAGATTCTCCTCGAATGGGTAATGAGATCCGTCGAACATGATGGATGTGAATCCAGCCTTAATACACTTGTAGCATCCTTCGTATGTTCCGTGATCCAAGTGAAGAGCTACAGGAACTGTAATTCCAAGTTCCTTATCCATAGCCTTAACCATAGCAGCTACTGTACCGAAACCTGTCATGTACTTTCCAGCACCCTCAGATACACCAAGGATAACAGGGCTCTTAAGCTCCTCAGCTGTAAGAAGAATGGACTTTGTCCACTCTAAGTTATTGATATTGAACTGACCAACTGCATAGTGGCCTGCTTTTGCTTTCTTAAGCATTTCTGTTGCAGATACTAACATATCATTTTCCTCCTAATCTTAAGTTAACTTGATTATAGTACATTTCTACCAAAAAATAAAGTTAAAAATTTAACAATTCAACAAAAGATTGTAACTCTTTGATGGAGATTTTGAATAAGAACCTCCTCATGCTCGCCTCCGAACTCTCCGTCTAAGGTCCATGCCACATTTTCTTTTGCTGTAATGCGCACCTGATCCGCCTTAAAAGAGTAGATCAGATCCGTATCATCAATCATATTTGCAAGGCATGCCAGGATTTCATTAAGCTCAATCGGATTGCGTGGCTTTTTGATCATTGTCACTTCAAAAACGCCATCGTCAAGTTTGACATCATTGCCTGTCATGCCTTTAAATCCACCTACGGAAATGGAATTTGTCACCATTCCATAAATAAACTCATCCTGAAATACATTTCCATCATATTCCACCTGCATATTATAGGAAGGAATATCATGCAGGCATTTGGCACCTTCCATAATATATGCCACATGCCCAAAAATATTTTTCAACTGCTGGGATGTCTTATAAGACACTTCCGTAAAAAGCCCGAATGCAGCAACATAAACGAATGTATCGGAATTAAAATCACCGATATCGCATGGAAACGGATGATTTCCCACCGCTACCGCCGCAGATTTGACCATATCTTTCGGGATGCCAAGAGAATTTGCAAAATCATTGGTACTGCCTGCCGGTATATAACCGATTGGCACATCCTGTCCACTCTGGATCAGTCCGGTCATCACCTCATCGAGGGTTCCATCTCCTCCGCTGCATACAATGCGGTCATAATTTGCAGCTTCTGCAGCCACTTTCTGTATGGCATCTCCCTGTGCCTGTGTGGTATATGCCGTCACCTCGAAGTCTGCTTTTACCATGATATCTATGATTTCTACCAGATTATTTTTAATCTGTCCCTTTCCCGAATGTGGGTTAAAAATAAATAATAATTTCTGACTCATCAATTCTCATCCTCATTTGATTACTTTAGTTTCGGTTGCTTCTGCTGATTGCTCGATATCTTCTGCAATCGCAGCCAGTTTGTGCAATCTGTGGTTGACCCCGGATTTTCCTACCGGTGGATCAAGATATGTACCAAGTTCTTTTAATGTTGCTTCCGGATAATCAAGTCTTACCTGTGCCACTTCGGCCAGTGGCTTGGGAAGCTGATCAAATCCAATGTATTTTTGGATTTTTTTGATATCCTCGATCTGTTTGACCGCGGCATTGACTGTCTTATTGATGTTGGCAGTCTCACAGTTTACTTTACGGTTCACGAAATTGCGCATTTCTTTTAAAATGCGGACATTCTCCAATTTCATCAAAGATACATATGCTTCCATGACATTGAGCATATCCACAATCTGTGAACCTTCTTTTATATAGAGAACATACCGTTCCTTACGCTGGACAATTTTGCCTTCTGCCTCAAAGTATCCCACCAGTTCCTGCAACTGCATTGCCTGTTCCATCGTCCTGCAGGCAATCTCAAAATGGTATGATTTGTTCGGATCACTGATCGATCCTGCTGCAAAAAACGCGCCTCGTATAAATGCCCGCTTGCAGCACATCTGCTGCACCAGCATTCCATCTGCTCTCTGTTCATTGAGTGGCATTTCTTTTTTGACATCCCAACGGAGCGCGGAAAGTATCTTTTCACTTTCCTTTGGTTCCAACGTTTTCCCTGCATCGATTGCAAAAGCTCGCTGTACTAATCCGATATATTTTTCTTTCAAAAGAACATTATCGGTATCCATTCGCAATTGACCGGATGCCTTATCATATGAGCCTTCCATCTCCAGCATGCCCGCCAGTTCTGCCAGCTGGCAGTGCCGGCTTTTGGAAAACTGCTTCGCCAGTTCTTCTTTTACTTCACTTGAGAAAGACATGTTACTTTCCTCTCAGCGCATCTTTTCCAATATCCCGATGCTCTATCTTCAAACCATAATCTTTATTGCCATCCAGCCGCTTATACAATTCATTGGCAAGTGTGACGGACCGGTGCTTGCCGCCCGTACATCCAATGGAAATGACCAGCTGATTTTTTCCCTCATCGATATAATGCGGAATCAGAAACGATACCAGATTTTCCAATTTGTCCAAAAATTCCTTTGCCTCTGGAAATTGCATGACATACTGCTGGATTTCCACATCGTTTCCGGTCTTCGGACGTAATCCATCCACATAATATGGATTCGGCAAAAAACGCACATCCATGACAATATCCGAATCTGCCGGAATGCCATACTTGAATCCAAAGGAAAGAATCGTGATATACAGACTGTTAAACTCTTCGTCTTTTACAAAGATACGTTCCAGTTCGGTTTTTAATTCTCTTGTAAGCAACCGGCTCGTATCGATAATATAATCG
This sequence comes from uncultured Lachnobacterium sp., assembly GCA_900550545.1. Lineage (GTDB taxonomy): Bacteria > Bacillota > Clostridia > Lachnospirales > Lachnospiraceae > Roseburia. Next base: position 6,107 of record URSS01000054.1, read on the forward strand.
GCCTTTTCTTTCAGATACTCTAATTTGCATCGCTCGCGACGAATTCCCTTATCCACACGCTCTCCATGTGCCAGCGGATGACTGCGTCTCGTCTCTTTGTAACGCTTCACAAGCACATTGTCCTCCGCATCCAGGAACAGAATTTCATATTTGATATCCTTCTTTGAAAGTTCATCCAGCACTGTATTCAGTGAATCCAGACTCTCGCCGCTTCGTGCATCAATACCGATTGCAATTTTCTTCTGTTGTGTATCAAAGCTCTTGGTGAAATCCACCAGCTTATCCAACAGTGGGATGGGAAGATTGTCAATGCAGAAAAAGCCCATATCTTCCATCATTTTCATTGCGGTGCTTTTTCCCGCACCAGACATTCCTGTAACTATTACCAATCGCACTCTTCCAACATCCTTCCTGTTCTACTTCTAAAACTCACCAATCATTTTTACTTCCGGCTCCAATTCCACGCCGAACTGTTCTTTTACTTTTTCTTTTACATCCTGCATCAGCTGTCGCACATCCGCTGCTGTTGCGTTGGCATGGTTGATGACAAATCCACAATGTTTTTCAGAAACCTGTGCCCCGCCAACGGTATACCCCCGAAGTCCGGCATCCATAATCAGCTTTCCGGCAAAATACCCTTCCGGACGCTTAAATGTGCTTCCGGCACTCGGATATTCCAACGGTTGTTTTTCCACTCTGCGATTCCGCAGGTCTGCCATCTGTGCACGGATTTCTTCTTCCGGTTTCTTTTCAAGCTTTATCGTTGCCTCCACAACAATACCGCCTTTTTCCATAATGCAGCTGTGACGATAGGACAAATCCAACGCTTCTACCGATAAGGTATGCATCATTCCTTCCGGATTGATTACCTTGACACTCTCAAGAATATCTTTCATCTCTCCTCCATACGCACCTGCATTCATAGTAACTGCGCCGCCGATGCTTCCCGGAATTCCTGCTGCAAATTCCATTCCGCCAAGGCTCGCTGCCGCTGCCGTATTCGCTACTTTTGAAAGTAACGCGCCCGCTCCTGCCACAATCTTTGTGCCTTCTACACGGATATCATTCATTCCGCTTCCTATCTCAATGACAAGGCCACGGATTCCCTTATCTCCTACAAGAAGATTGCTTCCGTTACCAATTACCGTAACTTCTGCATTTTCTTTTTTTGCTGCTTCAAGCAAAGCCGGCAGCTGCTCCTGATTCGGGCAGGCGTATACTTCTGCCGGACCACCGATACGAAATGTTGTATGCTTCGCCATCGGTTCTTCTTTCATCAGTTGCATTTTCGGGAAACTTCCAGAAATTTTATCAAATAATTCTGACATTATGCCTCCTTTAAAAAAGCAACATATCCCTGCAATGCTTCATACAGATCCACTTTGCTGATGATTTCCCATGGTGCATGCATGTTCAATACGGCCACACCGCTGTCAATAACATTCATGTCATAGTTTGCAAGAATATAGGCGATTGTTCCGCCGCCACCCTGATCTACCTTTCCAAGTTCTGCTGTCTGGAACGATACATTGTTTTTATCCATAATATTTCGAAGCTTTGCAACATATTCCGCATTTGCATCATTGGAACCGCTTTTTCCTCTTGCTCCTGTATATTTGTTAAATACCAGTCCTTTTCCAAAATATGCACTGTTTCTTTTTTCCATAACCGATGGATAATTTGGATCGAAAGCTGCCGATACATCGGAAGAAAGTACTTTGGAATTACGCATCGCTCTGCGAACGGCAAGCTCACTATATGTTCCTACAAGGTTCATCACTTCTGCTACACAGTTTTCAAAGAAACGGGACTGCATTCCGGATGCTCCCACACTTCCAATCTCTTCCTTATCTACAAGAAGACATACGCTTGTATACTCCGGATTCTCTACTTTAAGCATTGCCTCAAAAGACGGATATGCGCAGACTCTGTCATCATGTCCATAGCCCATGATCATGCTGCGGTCAAAGCCGTAATCTCTGGCAGCACCTGCCGGAACCACTTCGATTTCTGCTGAGAGAAAATCCTCCTCGTCGATTCCGTATTCTTTAGAAAGAATGTCAAGAACGTTTGCTTTCACACGGTCCTTTGTCTTCTTTTTGTCGTCTTCATCCTCGCTTTCTTCCGCCGGGATACTTCCAATCAGTAAATCAAGTGCCTCACCCTCGATAACCTTGGCTGCTTTCTTTTCCATCTGATCTGCAGATAAGTGGATCAGTAAATCACTGATTCCAAATACCGGGTCGGTTGGTTTCTCGCCGATATTTACTTTCACGGTTGTTCCGTCCTTTTTACAGATGACACCGTGCAAAGCCAGTGGAAGTGTTACCCACTGATATTTTTTGACACCTCCATAATAATGTGTGTCAAGCATTGCCATCTCTGTGTCTTCATACAGTGGCACCTGCTTTAAATCCAAACGCGGAGAATCGATGTGTGCACCTAAGATGTTCATTCCCTGCTCCATATCCTTGCTGCCGAGAATAAACATTGCCAGACCTTTTCCCATGTTGTTTGCAATTACCTTGTCACCAGCCTTAAGTGTTGCAGAGGATGCAATCAGCTCATCCATATCTGCAAATCCTGCCTCTTTTGCTTTGGCATACAAATGTGCCGTACATTCTCTCTCAGTTTTACAGTCGGATATAAAATTGCGATACGTTTCTGCAAATGCAAAAATTTCTTCTCTTTTGTTGGAAGGATACTTATCCCACGCGTTCTTTTTTTCCATTTCTATTACCTCTATTCATCGTCGTCATTCTTTTTTGTCATGTTTGCCTGCACTCTGCGGTACAGTTCCTGAGCTGCATTATAGCCCATCTTCTTTTGTCTGTGGTTGACTGCTGCAGTCTCACAGATGACTGCAAGATTTCGGCCCGGACGAATCGGAAGAGAGTGACATACGACCTTGTTTCCAAGATACTCAATATACTCTTCTTCAAGACCAAGACGGTCATAATCCGCATCTTTCTTCCAGTCTTCGAGCTTGATGACCAGATCAATCTGCTGCTTTTCCTTTACGCACTCAACACCGTACAGAGCTTTTACATCGATAATACCGATACCACGCAACTCAATAAAATGGCGGGTAACTTCCGGCGATGTTCCGATCAGTGTGTGTTCGTTGATCTTGCGGATCTCGACAACATCATCTGTAACCAGTCGGTGTCCACGGCGAATCAGCTCCAGCGCTGCCTCGCTTTTTCCAATTCCGCTGTCTCCGGTAATCATAAGTCCTTCGCCATATACATCTACCAATACACCATGCACGGTAATACTAGGCGCCAGTTTTTCTGCCAGTGTGTAGATCAATTCTGCCATAAACTCGGAAGTCGGCCGGCTTGTTCCAAGAATCGGCACATGATTTTTCTCTGCCTGTTCAATAAAAATGGCATCCGGCTGCAGGTCTCTGCAGAAAATAACGCACGGAATCTCAAACTGTAAAAAAGCACTGTATCGGATACGTTTTTCTTCATCGTTCATCTGCTGAATATATGCATATTCTACATTACCGATCATCTGGATTCTCGACTGCTCGAAATGAGCAAAGTATCCGGTCAACTGTAAGGCCGGACGGTTTACATCACTTGATGTGATCTTGATTTTTTTCAAATCTATATTGTCTGTAAAATTTTTCAGATCAAGAATTTGTGCAATCTTAGCTACACTTACACTGGAATCATTCATACGCCTCTTCCCCCTATTTTATGATGATGTTCAAATTGACACTTTAATCATTTTATTTTAACACTTTGCCCCTGATATAGCAATTATTTCTCCACTGCCGGCGGGTTATGCAAAAATGCATATACTTTCTCTGCCGCCGCCCGGTTCATGCTCGGAGCCTGCGCCAGTTCGTCCTCCGTTGCATTACGGATATTCTCAATGGACTGGAACTGTTTCATAAGTGCCTTGCGCCGCGCCGGACCGATGCCCTCGATATCGTCTAAAATCGAATGCACCTGCGCTTTGGAGCGTAGCGAACGGTGATATTCAATCGCAAACCGGTGCGCCTCATCCTGTATCCGCGTAATCAGCTTAAAGCCTTCGCCATGCCGGTCGATTGGGATTTCCACATTATTAAAATACAATCCGCGTGTGCGGTGATTGTCATCTTTTACCATACCACACACCGGAATCGAAAGTCCCAGTTCCTGCAATACCTGCAGACAGATATTTACCTGGCCTCTTCCACCATCCATCATAATGATATCCGGAAAACGCGTAAAACTTCCAAGTTCCTGTGGCATTTCTTTTTCTTTTAATTCCTGCTGTTCCCGCATTCCATGCGAAAATCGCCGGGTCAGGACTTCATGCATGGATGCATAATCATCCGGCCCTGTGATCGTACGAAGCTTGAACTTGCGGTAATCACTGCGCTTTGGTTTCCCTTTCTCATATACGATCATGGAACCAACCGTCTCAAATCCGTTGATATTGGAAATATCGTATGCTTCCATGCGATTGAGTCCTTTCATTCCCAGCAAATGTTCAATCTCTTTTACCGCGCCGATCGTACGGCCTTCTTCTCTCTTGATTTTCTCTTTGTCCTGATTGAGAACTAATGCCGCATTTTTGGCAGCAAGTTCTACCAGTTTCTCCTTCATTCCTTTCTGCGGAATGCGGATCGTCACTTTATGTCCGCGCTTTCTCGTAAGCCACTCTTCAAGTACCGGAATATCTTCGATACTCTCCTGCAGCATGATTTCTCTTGGAATAAATGGTGTCCCCGAATAAAACTGCTTTACAAAATTCACAAGTATATCGCTCGTACTCTCTTCCGAACCGACACGCACATGAAAATGGTCTCTTCCGATAATCTTTCCGCTTCGAATAAAAAATACCTGTACAACTGCATCCGTATCATCACTGGCAATGGCAATGATATCTTTGTCCTCGCCGTCGGTATTCGTGATTTTCTGCTTCTGTGCGATCTGCTTCACACTCGTCAGAAGTTCCCGGTATTCGATGGCTTTTTCAAATTCCATCGCTTCGGATGCATCCTGCATCTTTGTCTCCAGTTCCCTGATTACCGGTGCATAGTTTCCGTTCAGAAACTCCAGTGCTTTGCTCACCTGTTTCCCGTAGGTTTCTTTATCGATGTATCCCTGGCAGGGTGCATCACATTGATGAATGTGATAATTCAGACAGGCACGATCCAATCCGATATCTCTCGGAAGTTTCCGGTTGCAGGTGCGAAGCTTATAAATTTTATTGATCAGCTCGATCGTGTCTTTGACCGCACCGGCACTCGTATATGGTCCAAAATATCTGGACTTATCCTTTTTGAGCTGACGTGAAAACAGTACACGCGGAAAATCTTCGCCCATCGTCACCCGGATATACGGATATGTCTTATCATCACGAAGCATCGTATTATACTTTGGTGTATGCTCTTTGATCAGATTACATTCGAGCACGAGCGCCTCCAGCTCCGAATCGGTAATGATATATTCAAAGCGGGCAATGTGCTCGACCATCTGCTTTTTTTTGATTCCCTCATCATGACTCGGCTGAAAATACTGCCGTACACGTTTTCGCAGGCTGACTGCTTTTCCAATATAAATAATTGCATCCGTACTGTCGTGCATGATATAGACGCCCGGCTGATCCGGGAGTTTTTTTAATTCTTCCTGAAAATCAAACATTTTATTTCCTCGTCAGAAAAAGCAGGAATGTCCTGCATTCCTGCTTTTATCTATGTTAGTCTTCGAACATGTCATCATTATTGACCGGAGAAATCGTTGGCTGTGTGTCCGGTACTTCATTATCTGCCGGATTCAGTCCGCTTCCCTTATGCCCTTCTGTTTCTTCCGGCTCCGGTAATCCCTTCATTTCTCTGAAGATCTTCATGAACTCTTTACCGGTAATTGTTTCTTTCTCATAGAGATACTCGCTGATATGATCAAGAATCTCATGATTCTCTGTCAGCATTCGCATAGCTTCATCGTAACTGTGATTGATAATATCAAGAACTTCCTTGTCAATCATGCCCGCGGTATCTTCTCCACAGATCAGGCCCGCACGACCATCCAGATACTGATTCTCAACCGTTGCAAGACACATCATTCCGAACTTATCAGACATACCATACATCGTTACCATCGCACGGGCAATCTTGGTTGCCTGCTCGATATCGTTTGCTGCTCCGCTTGTTGCGGACTGGAAAACAAGTACTTCTGCTGCACGTCCTGCCATGTAAGTGGTAATCTTTGCAAGAAGCTCATCCTTCGTCTCAAGATACTTTTCTTCTTCCGGTGTCTGCAGCGTATATCCCAACGCTCCCATCGTACGCGGTACGATCGTGATCTTCTGTACCGGCTCCGTATTTTTCTGCAATGCAGATACAAGTGCATGACCAACTTCATGATAGGAAACAATCTTTCTTTCTTTGTCGCTCATGACACGATCTTTCTTTTCTTTTCCGCCGACAGCTACCAGTTCAAATGCCTCGAACAGATCCGACTGATTTACAAATTTTCTTCCATTCTTGACCGCATTGATTGCTGCCTCATTGATCATATTGGCCAGATCCGATCCAACCAGACCTGCGGTCGCAAGAGCAAGTGCATCCAAATCAACGGTCTCGTCCATATGCACATCTTTGGAATGTACTTTTAAGGTTTCCAGACGTCCCTTTAAATCCGGCTTGTCAACAATAATGCGTCGGTCGAAACGGCCCGGGCGAAGCAATGCTTTGTCAAGCACTTCCGGACGGTTTGTCGCTGCAAGAATGAGGATTCCCTTGGATGCATCAAAACCATCCATCTCTGCAAGCAACTGGTTCAATGTCTGCTCACGCTCATCATTGCCTCCGCCGTATCGGCTATCACGGCTTTTACCGATTGCATCAATCTCATCGATAAATATAATACAAGGTGCCATCTTCTGTGCTTCCTTGAACAAGTCTCTGACTCGGGAAGCTCCGACACCTACGAACATCTCTACGAAATCTGAACCTGCCAGGGAGAAGAACGGAACATTTGCTTCTCCAGCCACAGCCTTGGCAAGAAGTGTCTTACCGGTTCCAGGAGGTCCCACAAGAAGCGCTCCTTTCGGAAGCTTCGCACCAATATCGCGGTATTTTTTCGGATTGTGCAGGAAATCAACAACTTCCTGCAGGGATTCTTTTGCCTCATCCTGTCCCGCAACATCTTTGAATGTCACACCGGTTGTTTTCTCTACATATACCTTGGCTGTCGTCTTTCCGACGCCCATCGCACCGCCACCCATGCGCTTCATCAGAAAACCAAACAAAATCCAGATCAGGACAAGTGGAATAATAAAACTTAAGATATTGACCAGCCATGTGGATGTATTATCCGGCACCGTTGCTGAAATCTCAATTGCTTTTCCTTCAGAAGTCTTTGCATTCTTTAAAGTTCTGATCAGATCCGTATCATTAACGATTCCAGTATAATAAGTCACTTTATAAGGTGCCTTATCCTTTACCAGTGTGTAGTCCATCTCATAGGAGCTGAATTCCACAGTCTTAATATTTTTCTTGTCCAGCTGCTCAAGGAATTCCGAATATGTAGTTTCCTTTGAGCTCATCTGCGAAAAGCGGCTGGAGAAAAGGGAAATCAGAAACAATGCCACAAGCGTTACCATAATGAATCCAAGAATCATCTGCCCATTGTGGTTCTTCTTGTTGTTGTCATTGTTATTGTTTCCATTATTGTTGTTATTGTTATAATTGTTACCGTTATTATAATTATCGCCACCGTTATAGTTTCCGTTGTTATAATTATTCGGTGCCTGATTATCCATAAGCCCTCCATTTGTATGTCGCATCGTACATCTCTCATTTGATTCTCTTGTTTAACATCCTTATTATATGTAATAGAACACTTAAAATCAACAATTTGTTCATGAACTTTTTCTGCTTATTTATAAAGTTTTTCTAAAAAAGGTATGGCATAAATTGATTTATGGCTGTATAATATGTAAGTTATTTTATATATATTCGAAAGCATATTACGATTGAGGAGGAAAATTATGCCTGTTAAATACGTCTTTGTCACTGGTGGTGTCGTTTCCGGACTTGGAAAAGGAATCACTGCCGCATCTCTCGGACGTCTGCTGAAGGCCCGTGGCTATAAAGTCACCATGCAGAAGTTCGACCCATATATCAACATTGATCCGGGAACCATGAATCCGATCCAGCATGGTGAAGTATTCGTTACCGATGACGGAGCTGAAACGGACTTGGATCTTGGTCACTATGAGCGTTTTATCGATGAGAGTCTGACAAAGAATTCCAACGTAACTACCGGTAAAGTATACTGGTCCGTTCTGCAGAAGGAACGCCGCGGTGATTACGGCGGAGGAACCGTTCAGGTTATTCCACATATTACAAACGAAATCAAAAGCCGCTTCTACCGTAACTTTACCTCAGACGATATGCATATCGCTATTATAGAAGTCGGAGGAACCGTCGGAGATATCGAAAGCCAGCCTTTCCTTGAAGC
>URSS01000055.1 GCA_900550545.1 uncultured Lachnobacterium sp.
AACGTGAAAAAACAAAATCCAATAGCCCTGTTACCAATAGCAGTATTTCTCGTACTGTATCTGGGATTGGGAATACTTTTTGAATATGTAATGAAAATCCCGATGGGATTTTATAATGTGCCCATCATAATAGCATTTCTCGTGGCAATACTGGTGGCGTGTCTGCAGAACCGTAGTGTGCAATTCGACCAAAAGCTAGAGATAATGGCGCAGGGACTGGCTGACAAAAATATCATAACAATGCTGCTCATTTTCCTTACCGCGGGAGCGTTCGTGGGTGTAGTAGGTCGAAGCAGTGCGGAGAGCGTGGCATATTTCATGCTGTCGCTGATACCGGCAAGGTTCGCTGTGATGGTGCTTTTTGTTGTGGCATGCTTTGTGTCTATTGCGATGGGGACGTCAGTTGGAACCATAACACTGATTGTGCCGATAGCGGCAGCAGTATCGGATGCATCGGGCTTTGGTCTACCGCTTTGTATAGGCTCCGTAATGGGTGGCGCGATGTTCGGAGACAATCTTTCCTTTATATCAGATACGACCATTGCCGCATGTAACGGACAGGGCTGTCAGATGAAGGACAAATTCAGGGAGAATTTTTTTATTGCACTTCCGGCGGCAGTAATGACGCTGGTTGTTATAGCAATTCTGTCATTCAGGACAGATATCGCGGGTGCTGTATCGCAGGAATATCATCTGTTGCAGATAGTACCGTATATTCTCGTGCTATTCGGTGGAATTGCCGGAATAAATGTATTTGTAGTGCTTATAATAGGAATCATATCGGGAACGGTCATAATGCTCGCAACAGGAAATACAGCACCATACGATCTGCTTACCAATATGGGAAGTGGAGCGTCAGGCATGTTTGAAACCTGTATGGTCGCAGTGCTTGTGGCAGCTATGTGTGCGCTGATACGTGAATATGGTGGTTTTGATGCCCTGCTTTCGGGAATTTACAGGACATTCAAGGGTAAAAGAGGGGGACTGCTCGGTATGGGACTTCTGGTAGGACTTATCGATATTGCCACTGCCAACAACACAGTTGCTATAGTTATGGCAAATCCGATAGCAAAGGAAATGGCTCAGAAATATGACATAACCCCACGTAAAACAGCGTCTATACTGGATACATTTTCGTGCATTTTTCAGGGAGTGATACCATATGGAGCGCAGATGCTCGTGGCTATATCGGCAGTGCATGAGCTGGGACATGAGGTGTCAGCCTTTAATATACTGCCGTATCTGTTTTATCCGATGTTTCTGCTGGTAAGTTCCCTGGTGGCGGTTTTGGTTGTTGAAAATGGGAGAAAATTTAATTGAACCTTAATTACCTTAATTAATTCCTTGACAATCGTTTATGACAATTTTGCGGAGAACAGAAATGTTCTCCGCTTTTGTATTACCATGTCAGTGAAAATTCAACCAGTTCCGGGGTTTCAGGTTTCCAAATCAGAGGTTCTTTTTTGTCCAATGCACAAAGTTTTATCATCTCATCGGCAGTCTGTGCAAAAGCACTAGATCAATATAATCCGTTTGTAGATTTTCCAGCGAACGCATCACACTCTGCTCCGCATTTTCGTATGATGTAAAGTTTACCTTTGTGACAAGAAAAAGTTCTTTGCGGTCGATGCCGCTGGCTTTGATGCCTTCTCCAACTTCTTTCTCATTACCATAAGCTTCCGCTGTATCAATCATGCGGTAGCCGTTTTGAATTGCAGAAACAACGGAGCTGGTACAAATTTCGCCGTTGAGCATAAAGGTGCCGAATCCGACAAGAGGCATTTGCACGCCGTTATTCAAAGTCAAATATTCCATGTTTATCCTCCTTAATTGTATTTGTATAGATATTTCCATCTATGCTATAATCATTGTAACAAGTTCGTGTAACACGAAGTAAAGAAAAATTTTGAGGTGAGGTTATGTATTATACCATCAGACAAATGGCGGAGATGTTTGATGCAACAGAGCATACGCTGCGATTTTATACGGATCAAGGGCTTTTGCCATGTGAGCGCGACGGAAGAAATCGCCGTGTATTTAATGAAGAGTCTGTGAATTGGATGCAGGGAATCAAATGCTTAAAAGGATGCGGTGCGTCGATAGAGGATATTCAGGAGTATTGCCGCTTGTGCCTGCTGGAAGAATCGGAGGAAAACCTGCGGGCACGCTACGCCATCATACAAAAGCAACGGGATGAGGCATATAAGCGGGTGAAGGAAGCCAAAGCTACTGCGAAATATATGGATGATAAGGTCGCACATTATGAAGCAATTCTTGCCGGACTGGCGCCGGATGACACGAATCCCAAAAAATGGACGGCAGAGAACAGACCGAAACATTAAGTAAGGCAGATTTTGATTCGAGGGGATTAAAATGAAAGATGGGATTGAATTCAAAGATACGATTACAGCAGAGGATTGGGAAGAAAATTGTTAGATCAGGTAGTTGCAGATTTGAAAGATTTTTCTGTCAGTAATGTAAAACTGGCATGTAGTTTATATGCCAATCCCGGAAAAGAAACATTTTATGAGAAATTTGGATTTCAAAAACTGCCAAATGATAAATATGGATATGGGATGCTGCTTGAGTTATCGTGAAGAGCAGGAGGGGAATATGTGGAAGGAAAAATCAAAGGGTAAGGAAAAATATGAAATTTCACAAAGCAGCAGAGCACCGTTATACGCATTGTGGATTTCATTTTGTCGAAGCGAAAGATATGTTTTATGAAGATACCGGGTGGACAGAGTACAAAATGTTTGAGATGAATTTGTAAAGCCGGAACAAAAGATTGTACATAAACTGGTTAATGAAGGCACAATAATGGAGTAAATTGGAAGATGCAACTTCAGTTTGCATAAATGCAAATGCAGGTTGGTAGCATGTTTGATGAGTATTTGATAAAACATAATCATCGAAATAACTACAAAGGAGAATTCAAAATGAGTTTTGCAGAAAATCTAAAATTGATCAGAAAAGAACAGGGTATTACACAGGAAGATTTGGCAGAGATGTTAAAGGTTTCACGGCAGGCGGTGTCAAAATGGGAAGCAGGAGCAGGTTATCCAGAAACCGACAAATTACTCACCATAGCGAAAAAGTTAAATGTATCACTTGATTTCCTTATGGATAATGAATCTACGACTGACGGAGATGAACCGCAGGAAGTTGTTTTCCCTAAAACAGATAATATAAAAATTATGACATTTGACGGAAGCCAAACAGTTGATTGTATTTCTGTAAGATATAGCAGGATTGTATTTCCGGCAAAGAATGAGCCGTCCTATATATTGCAGGCGGTTGACCGGGTTGGCTTTTGGGGAGCACATACAATCATTCTTGGTTGGTATAATGATGAAGAAAGCGTAAAAAGTGAAATGGAAGCTATTGTCAAAGCGATGGATCAGGAAAAAAGGACATACAAACTTAAATACTTTACGGTTGTTGAGTTTAAAGGAATCTTTGGGCTGGTTCGTAGAAAATAATTAATATGATCAGAAAATTAAAAAAAGCAGATATCAACAGAGTTACAGATCTGTGGTTGGATACAAACCTTAAAGCTCATGAGTTTATTCCTTTTCAATACTGGAAAAATAATTATGATGCAGTGAAGGAAATGCTGCCACAGGCAGAAGTCTATGTGTATGAAAATGACAATAAAATACAAGGGTTTGTAGGTTTAAACGATGAATATTATAGAAGGAATTTTTGTTTCGGATGAAATGCAGTCACAGGGGATAGGAAAACTTTTACTGGATTTTGCAAAAGAGAAACGAATGAAATTACATTTAAACGTGTACCAAAAGAACATACGCGCAATAAATTTTTATCAGAGAGAAGACTTTGAAATCCGGGGCGAAGGTTTGGATGAAGCTACCGGGGAAAAAGATTATGAGATGATATGGCAGCACAAATAAAATTGTATTTTAATTCGAAGGAGGTATAGAACAGTGAATATCCATGAATTCGGAAAAGAAAATGAGAAAACAATCTTGTTGATTCATCCTTCTGTTGTCAAATGGGATTACTTTGAATATGTGATTCCTCTGCTACAGAAAAATTATCACCTGTTGGTTCCGGCACTGCCCGGTTATGATTTTGAGAATGACAGCGATTTTACCAGTGTGGAACAGATTGCGTTAGAATTGAACAGCTGGCTTAAGGCAGAAGGTTATACTAAATTATATGCAGTATATGGTTGTTCCATGGGAGGCTCTATTGCATTGATGGTAACCCTTGGACAAATGATTAAGATAGAGCATTGTATCATGGATGGTGGAATTACACCTTATCAGTTACCATGGATTGTAACACGCTTTATAGCACTGAAGGATTATCTGATGATGATGCTTGGAAGGACAGGCGGTGTAGGGTTACTGGAAAAAGCATTTGCAACAGATGACTATTCCAAAGAAGATTTGCAGTATGTGGCAGATGTTCTGAGACATTGCAGCAGGAAAACATTATGGAGAACTTTTGATTCCTGCAATAATTATGAAGTCCCTGAACCGGTCCCGCAAGTAGATACACAGATTCACTACTGGTATGCCAAAGGGGAGGAAAGAGAGCGAAAACAGGATATAGCCTATATGAAACGTAAATTCCCTCAGACAAAGTTTGAAGTATTACCCGAATTGGGACATGCAGGACTGGTTTTACTTAAACCGGAATTGTTTGTGGAAATGATGGAAAAGATAATGAATGTAAAAAATGCGGAAATACTACAAAATACTATATAAAAAAATGCGGAAATGTGCTAAAATTGAAAAATAAAAAATGCGGAAAAGAGAAGCGCAATGTTTAAACGTAAAATATATAGTAAAATGCAAGAATGGAAAAAAGATTCAAATGGGAAGATCGCTCTTTTAATTGAAGGTGCAAGACGAATCGGTAAATCAACTGTAGTTGAAGAATTTGCAAAAAATGAATATGAAAGTTATATATTGATTGATTTTTCAAGAGCATCAAAAGAAACCAAAAAACTTTTTGAAGATGTTTCAGATTTGAATTTTTTATTTCTGCAGTTGCAATTGCAATATAAAGTAGATTTGCAAGAAAGGAATTCAGTAATCATATTTGATGAAGTTCAACTTTGTTCGGCAGCACGTCAGGCAATTAAAGCCTTGGTTGCAGATCATCGATATGATTATATTGAAACAGGATCACTTATTTCAATCAAGAAAAATGTGAAGGATATTTTAATTCCCAGTGAGGAAAGAAAAATCAGTATGTATCCAATGGATTATGAGGAATTTTTATGGGCAATTGGAGATACAGCAACATTTTCACTATTAAAAAAATGTTTTGATATGAATCAGGGATTAGGAGATGCAATTAATCGTAAGCAATTAAGGCAATTTCGTCTATATATGCTGGTTGGTGGAATGCCACAGGCGGTGTCAACTTATATTGAAACGAACAATTTTAGAAAAGTAGATGAGATAAAAAGAGATATCCTGAATTTGTATGAAAGTGATTTTGCAAAAATTGATCCGACAGGACGGTTAGCAATGCTATTTGATGCGATTCCAGCCCAGTTAAATAAAAACGCAGCCAGATATCAGACGAGTAGTGTGTTAAATGGCGAGAAACAAGACAAAATATTAGAACTGATTGCAGAACTAAAAGATTCAAAGACCGTAATGGTTGCATATAATACAAATGATCCAGATGCCGGTATGTCCAATACAAGGGATTTATCAAAATTTAAACTATTCTTAAGTGATACGGGTCTGTTTGTAACATTAATGTTTAAGGACAAAGATTTCACAGAAAATGAGATTTATCAGAAGCTGTTAAATGATAAATTAAGTGTGAATTTAGGATATTTATATGAAAATATTGTAGCTCAATGTCTGGCCTCAAATGGAAATGAATTATTCTATCACACAATTATGAATAAAAAATCCAAACATAATTATGAAATAGATTTTATTTTGGCAAGAAAGAATAAAATAGTTCCAATAGAGGTTAAATCGTCAGGATATAAAACACATAGATCACTTGATGTGTTTACAGAAAAGTATTTGGGAAGAATATTAAAGAGATATTTAGTTTATACGAAAGATATGAGTAAGGAGCAGGATATTTTTTGCATACCAGTTTACATGGTGCCATTTTTATAAAAATCGTTACGAGCGATATTTAAACTGGAGGATAAAATGAAATAGAGGAAAGACATGATGAAAATAAGAGATGCCAATTCAAAAGATTTTGAGCAGATTATGAAAATCTACAAATATGCGCAGGACTATATGATACAATCCGGAAATCCTACACAAATGGGGTATGTGCACTGTTTGAAGATGCAGACCCTACATATGAACATATTGAAGACGGCAACTGGCTGAATGATGAACCGTATCTTACGATTCACAGACTTGCCGGGGATGGTCAGGAGCATGGTCTGTTTCAATGTGTGGCGGATTACTGTAAAAATATTTCTCAGAATATCAGAGTGGATACCCATGCAGATAATCGGATCATGCAAAAGCTGATTGAAAAGAACGGCTTCACCAAATGCGGTATTATATATGTAAAAGATGGTACACCAAGAATTGCATATCATTGGACCTCTTTGTAATGGCGATATAACGAAAAAATAATCGAATAAAGAAAATAGGAAGTGTCAGAAAAGGAGAACTTTGATGGCAGAAGAAATAAGAAACATGACTCCGCTTGAATTTATAAAACGTCCCGCCGCATATGCCAGTGGCTATGAAAATATCCCAACAGAGGCACAGAATCATGCAAAGAAGCTTTGTTGGGAATACAACCGTACGGCGCCAGATGAGCAGGACAGACGCAGAGCTATATTGCAGGAACTGTTAGGAACCTGTTCGCCAATGACAGGGATTGAACCGGATTTCTTATGTTCTTGATGCAAAATCATTTGCGGTGACGGGCGGTGAATTTGGCATGGAAGCGTCTGTTATTTCGCTGGTGGGGTACATCATAGTTACTGGTGTGGCTTTTGGAATGAATCAACACACAGATTCATAGGAAAACAAAAGTTGACAGCATAGTTAGTGTGTGCTAACTTGACATTGACAGGAACGATAAGCGTTGAGATCAAGTCGAGGGAAAAACTATGAAAAAGCTGTTTTTTGAAACCGAAAAAGATGGGTTCTACGGAACTTATTATGAAAATCCCAATCGTTCAGATTGTGCAGTGATTGGATTATTTGGAGATGATCCGAATGACTATATGGCAAAGTGCGGTGCAAAATGGTTACACAAAAATGGTGTGAATGCGCTTTGCATGTCTCCCGGAAAGAAAAATTATAGTCATGTAAATTATCCGTTGGAGAGAATTGAGGCAGCCATTCAATGGCTGAAGAAAAATGGTAACCGAAAAATCGGAATTATGGGAATGAGTACGGCCGGTATGGATTCGCTTGTTGCGGCTTCGTATTTTCCGGATATTACATTGACTTTTGGACTTACACCAAGTGACTTTGTATGGCAGGGCTTTGAACAGGGAGAGAAAGATGGATGTAAGGAGTGGCCGGTTCCGGGTGCTTCTACTCTTTCCTGGAAAGGAAAGCCCCTTGCTTATATGCCGTTTGTGTATGAACATCCGGTATACTGGAAGAAAGTGGAAGAAGAGACAAAAGGCTCCGGTGATATTGAACGCAGCACCTGTCTGTTCATTGATTCGGAAAAAGCAAGAGAACATTCAGAAGAGGAAATGATCAAGGTTGAGAATATAAAAGGAAGGCTGTTTCTTGTTGGTGCAGATGATGATTCCTTCTGGGAAGCGGGAAAATATATCCGCCGCATGGACCAGCGGTTAAAGGAGCGTCCTCATACCTGTCAATATGTACCGCTTGTGTATGAACATGGAACGCATTTTGTACTGCCGGAATCTTTGCTTCATATGGCATTGCCGGTAGGTCTTAAATTTGTGCTGCGCTTTATATTCAGAGCGGCAAAAGAATACCCTGATGCGTGTGAAGCAACCAGAATAGATATTGACAGAAAGCTTTCTTCTGCACTAAAAGAATGGCGCGAAGAGTAGGGTGTGAATAAAGAATCTCGTGAATGGTCCGATATAGTAAATATAAGGGAAACAATGGATATATTTCACGGAGGAGACATTATGAAAGTAGGAGAGGCAAGAGGAATCTACAGTTCTGTTCTGAAATCATACAATCAGCAGAAATTCAAACTGTCAAAGCAGCGAAATGAGCTAAAGGAACGGATGGAAAGCACACCGGACGGTAAAACATTGTATGCCGATGAGGCAGCCACTCTGGATTTGCAATATAATGCCGTCGCAGAAAAACAGGATGAATATCAGGATTATGTAGATCAGCTTATGGAGCAGTGGGAAAGCAAGTTTAACAGTGTTGCGGCAAAGCAGCAGGACGAGGCTGCGAAAGACTACGGTGAGGAAATGGGAAAAATCATGACGGTAGCCAGACGCATCATGCATGGAGACATTGTGCCAGCACAGGATGAGAAAAAGCTGATGGAATTTGATAAGGATCTGTACATGATGGCGAAAAATGCCGGAATGATGGCGCGGTTGGAAAAACGCAAAAAGTATAAGTCGCTTTGGGATGATGAGGAAAAGAAAGAGCGTGAGGATCCAATGGAAGCAGCTGATGCAGAGGAAGCATTTGCAGCCGGACCGGAGGTTGTGTCGGTGGAATCGGTTATGGAGGCAGCGACCGGAGAGATGGAGTCGGAATAAGAGTAAATATTCTATTGACTTGGTCACGTGAGCATTTGACGTTTCGTCTATCTGTACTATTATAATAGCATTTGATTTTATATGTGTTTCGATATTCTTCACGAAACGGGAGTTTGACAGTTAAATAACATGAGCGGTTTCAAAAAATAAAAAAAATTAAAATTATGAAACCGATATCCAAAAAGTAATCATTTTGAAAGTTTTGTTTGACTTTTTAGAAAAAGAGAAATATAATAATTTTCAAACGAGTAGCAAACGAGCGTAAATCCAGTTTTGCTGCTCGTTTTTTATTTTTATAATGCCATGAAAAAGTGTGTAGCTTATCAGCGTAAGTCCAGCTTGTGAGATAAGTACATGCTTTTTTTATGCAGAAAAAGGAGGATTCAGTTAAGATGGCAGAAAGTAACAGGATGAAGGAGATGCCGGTCAATAAGCTCATGGTACAGATGGGAATACCGATGATCTTATCTATGGCATTGCAGGCGGTCTACAATATTGTGGACAGCGCTTTTGTCGGGAACATGAAGGAGGGAAGCGAAGCCGCATTAAATGCATTGACGCTGGTATTTCCGGTACAGATGCTCATGGTAGCAGTAGGAATCGGAACCGGTGTGGGAACAAATGCACTTCTTGCGAGGACACTTGGACAGGGAAACAGCAAAAAAGCAGCAAAAGTTGCGGGAAATAGTTTATTTCTTGGAGTAATTATTTATGCGGTATGTCTATTGTTTGGAATTTTCGGAGTGAAAACCTATATTTCATCGCAGACGGTTGATCCGGAAGTAATTGCAATGGGAACGAGTTATCTTCGAATATGCTGCGTGATTTCGTTTGGAATTATCTTCTTTTCCCTGTTTGAAAAATTATTGCAGGCAACCGGACGTTCTCTTTATTCTACAATTGGTCAGGTAGTGGGGGCAGTGGTAAATATTATTCTTGATCCAATTATGATTTATGGTATTGGACCTGTTCCTGAAATGGGAGTAGAAGGTGCTGCGTATGCGACAGTAATCGGACAGGTTGCATCGGCAGTATTACTCTTCATTTTTCATATAAAATTAAATAAAGAGTTTGAACATGGAGCGAAGTACATGATGCCGGATGCTGGAATTATAAAAGAAATTTATTCGATCGGACTTCCGGCGATCATTGCACAGGCACTGATGTCAATCATGGTATATGTGATGAATCTGATCTTAAAATTTAATCCTTCAGCGCAGACGGCATACGGATTGTTTTATAAAGTGCAGCAGTTTGTGTTATTCCTTGCATTTGGTCTGCGTGATGCGATCACACCAATCATCGCTTTTTCCTATGGAATGGGAAGTAAAAAGCGAATTAAGGATGGCATTAAATACGGGTTGATTTATACGATCGCACTTATGATCCTCGGTGTGTTGATCACGGAAATTTTTCCGGGTGCATTTGCAACTTTATTTAACGCAGGACAGTCAAGAGAATATTTTATTGGAGCCATGAGAATTATCTCCATCAGCTTTATTTTTGCGGGAATCAATGTCGCATATCAGGGGATTTATCAGGCATTGGATGGTGGTATGGAGTCACTTGTAATCTCGTTGCTCAGACAGCTTGTAATTATATTACCGTTGGCAGGCATTTTTTCTATTTTCGTCCGAAATGGACAGATGGGAGTTTCGCTGATCTGGTGGGCGTTCCCAATCACAGAGTTTATCGCGTGTCTGGCCGGCTATGCATTTTTAAAGAGAATCCGTAAAACAAAAGTAGATGTTTTAAGTGAAAGGGAGATGTGATTATGGCAAAAAGAATTATTACGATCAGCAGAGAGTTCGGAAGCGGTGGTCGTTTTATTGGGGAAGAAGTGGCAAAGCAGCTTGGCATAAAATATTATGATAAAGATATCATTGCGCAGATTGCAGAACAATCCGGCTTTTCACCGGAATATATTACGGAAAGGACAGAGTTGTCGCCAAAGAAAGGCTTGTTTGCCTACGCTTTTTCCGGGCGTGATGTCACAGGAAAATCAATTGAGGATATGGTGTATGAAGCACAGAGGAAAGTAATTTTGGAGATTGCGGAAAAGGAAAGCTGTGTGATCATAGGACGGAATGCGGATTTTATCTTAAAAGACAGAGATGATGTGCTGAACGTTTTTATACATGGGGATATGCCGGAAAAGGTGGCGCGTATCTGTAAACTGTACAATGTTACCGAAGAGGAAGCAGAAAAAATGATGGCAGATATCGATAAAAGGCGTATGACAAATTATCGATTTTATACGGATCAGAAGTGGGGGATGGCAAAGAATTACACATTGTCACTGAACAGTTCCGAGCTGGGATATGATCTGTGTGAGAAGATCATAATGGATTGCAAGAAATAGATGAAAACAAATGTGCAATTAAGAGATACCATACATGTGACACCCAGATCTGACTGAAGTTGTTTTGCTATTTTTTCAGTATTTCCAGAACGGGAATAATAAATGATAATTGCATTCATATAACTCTTCCTTTCATTATCCAACACTGTGTTGTACAATATTATAAAAGTTAGAGAAACGTTTATCAACCAACCAACAAACAGATGAACTGGCTTCGTTGATACACACTTTATATATTAGTGGAGCACAGGGAGTGTTGTTGGATTGACTTGTCCTTAAAATGCGGTAAAATTTAAGGGAAAGAATGAAAATTAGGGGAATGAGAAATGAAGATAAGAACAGCAACCATGGATGATCTTAACGAGATTGCAAATGTAGAGGCAGAGTGTTTCCCAGCAACGGAGGCTGCAACGAAAGAAGAATTTGCCGGTCGAATCCGGTATTATGGAAATCACTTCTGGATTATGTTGGAGGAAGACAAACTGATCGCATTTGTAGATGGTTTTGTAACCGATGAGGCAGATTTGACAGATGAAATGTATGAGAAGGCTGCTATGCACAACGAGGATGGTGCATGGCAGATGATATTCGGTGTCAATACACTTCCGGATTATCGTAAACACGGATATGCAGGACAACTGATCCAATGTGCAATCAAGGATGCAAGAGAGCAGGGAAGAAAAGGACTTGTGCTGACCTGCAAGGAAAAACTGATCAAGTATTATGCAAAATTTGGTTTTGTTGATGAAGGCGTGTCCGATAAATCCACACACGGAAACGCTGTGTGGCATCAGATGCGGCTGACTTTTTAATTCATTGTAATGCGTATAAGTAATCGAAAAATCAATCGTATTTTTTTACGATTGATTTTTTGATTGCTTTTGCATATAAATAGCTTACATTGTTTTTGCAATAGGTCATAAGATAATCCGGTATAAAGTTGGCGGTAAATCCATGTCCGTGATAGGCACCGATCACACTGGCGAATGCAACCTGCCAGATTACCGTGAAAGTCTGGATCGCAAAGATGATAAAAATCGGCCGGTCGCCTGGCTGGACAACGCGGAAGGCGCACATTTTTGCGAGATGACTGGACACGAAATAGGCAAGCAATCCGATGATGATATACTCTATCCACATTCCCTTTAATGCAATAAGAAAGGTTGTATTTCTTAAGTTATAAGATGTTTTTGGTTGGGCTCACGGTAAGCTTCAGACCAAGATGCTGAAAAATATTAAGCAGTGTTCCGAGATTCGGAGTAGTTTTGCAAGATTCAATACGTGCTACGGATGATTGTGGTATACCACACATAGCTGCGAGATCTCTTTGGCTCAAACCAAGGGAAGTGCGCTGTTCAACCATGGCACTTACGATGGCAGAGATATTTTCAATTTCATCCATGTCTTTTCCGCTTTCAGAATCAATAGATCTTACATGTTCCTTATAGTCATTCCAGGTTTTCATAATCAATCAGCCTCCTTTCGGGCAAGGTAATCATCACGTTCAGCCTTTGCCTTATCAATTTCGCGTTTGGGAGTCTTTTGTGTTTTTTTGCGGAATTGATGCAAAAGCACAAAAGTATCATTTTTGAAATAAAAATATAAAACACGATTGTTGCCTGGGCGAAGTTCCCAGATGTCATCATCAATATGTTTTGTAATATTTTCATTAGGTCGTGTTCCGTTATCTTCGAGGAGCTGGATGTACAAAGATATCTGTTTATTGGATGCGTGCATCTTTGTTTGTAGCAGCCTTAATTCGAAGAGATTCAAGAAACTCCCAAAGTTCTGATTTGCCATTGGAATCTTCATAAAATTCAATGTTGTACATTAGTATGTGTTCTCCGAATGTGATATATTAATTCTATACATATGATAGCATTTGTGCTATCAAAAAGCAATTAGAATTTTGCTTCTACAAAATTAGTGGAAATTCTTCCCGCAGGAAAATCTAGGATGGAGGATGTAGTTGTGCCACTTGGAATAAGCAGGAGAAGTTTTATTTTGAACTGAAAAACGGAATTGTGACCGCCAAAAGTCTTGGTGGTTTTTATTCCAAGATTGATCTTGGAATTGTAAAATATCATTTTGAGGCAGTAACGGGGCATGAGGTAAAATAATGCATACAAAGCAGGTAATTGAAGCTTCTACAGATTGATGTTAATATGGTGGTATCAGTTTTTGAATCACGAGGGAGAACAATGCCGGACATTATTATCGTAGAGGACAACAGGGAGATCGGTACACTTTTGTGCGATTTCCTGCGAAAAGAAAATTATACGGTGAGCCTTGCGGACACCGGGGAGAAGGCACTTCAGATCTTTGAGCAGTACGGTGCCAATCTTGTCGTGCTTGATATCGGTCTGCCCGGGGTGGACGGATACTCCGTCTGTTCCAAAATAAGGGAGACTTCAAATGCACATATTATGATCGCAACTGCAAGGGATGACAAGGAGAGCACATTAAAAGGCTTGCAGATCGGCGCGGATGATTACATCTGTAAGCCGTATGATATCGATATTCTGATCGCCAAGATCAACGGCATTTTCAAACGAAAATATGCATTGGATGAAATTGTATGCGACAATCTGAAATTGAACAATGTCACGCAGACGCTCACTGTGGACGGGACACCGGTTAGTGTCACGGAAAAGGAATTCCAGCTGCTGAAACTGCTGGTCGAAAATAAAGGAACGACATTGAAGAAAGAATACCTGTTCAACCGCATCTGGGGAAGCGACAGTGAATCGGAGCTGCAGACGCTCACGGTACATATTAAGTGGCTGCGGGAAAAGATCGAGCAGGATTCGAAAAAGCCAAAACATATAATTACGGTTTGGGGAACGGGATACCGATATGAATAATTACAAAAAATTTGCAGCGAAGTTCTGGGGCGTGGAACTTATGATCATTGCACTTGCGAATATATTTTATTATTGGATGGCAAACAATCAGGAACCGGGCATTGTACGTGTGCAGGATAAAAACGATGCCATCTACAAGATCATTTATACACAGACAGACTACAGAACCTGGATTCTCATGGATATTGCGTTGGGAATTCTGTTTTTGTTGTCTGTTTTTTTGATCTGTTATATCGGAAAGAAGATCATAAAGCCGTTTGAGCAGATGCAGTCGCTGACCGAGGAACTGGCGAAAGGAAATCTTTCGGTGCCGGTCAAAGCCGAAAAAAGCAAATTCTTAGGCAGATTCCTATGGGGAATGGATATGCTGCGCGAAACA
>URSS01000056.1 GCA_900550545.1 uncultured Lachnobacterium sp.
TCCTCTTCGTCGGCAGCGTCAGATGTGTATAAAAGACAGGAATTGAAAACGCAACAAAAATGCTCAATCCTGATTTCATTCCTTTTGGCTTTTTTATTTGTCGTTTTTTTTTCTTCATATTGCTTTTTTTCAAATTTTAGTTCTTCAATTCTTAATTCCGCTTTCTCAGCCTCTCTTCGTTTTTGATGATACCAGATCCCGGCTGTTTGTGGAACAATATCATCAGCATCAATTAATGAATTAGCAAAAAAAGAATTCGAATTACGCTTCTTAGTATCCTTCTCAATTTCATGTACTATTTTTTCACAAACTCTATAGTCAAAATCGTTTGCATATTTATTCGCCAATATCACTGGAACTTTATCCGAATTCACATTTGAAATTTCATCTTCATCTAAATTGGCTATTTCTTTGCATATATCCAAAGCTCTACGCCAATACTTTTCCGTTACGTTATAATCGAGACATGGCTTTTCTTCTGTTTTATACACAACATCTATGCTTTTATTTTCTATTAGCATAGATATATTATCTCTAACAAAATCAAAAGCATCATCAGCATTAAGTTCTTCCATAGCTTCATTGTATTGCCTAATTTTCATATCCAATTCATCCTCAATTTCCTTGATTTTGTCTAAAATTTTATCTCTGTCTGCGCTAATACTAATTAATTTTGACGCTATAAAACCACCAATAATTGCAATAATAGTTGCCGAGCAGCCAGCTATTGAATAAAAAAAACTTGTATAATCCAACTCATCATCTCCTTCTTAATTCTCCGCTTGTCAAATTGTCACTCCTCCACTTTTCTATAACTAATCTTCAACAAAAGATTTTACTGCCTTGGTGATTTTATCCCAGTCATAATCCTCTACCTCAATCTCTTCCCCCGTTTTTTCATCTTTCTTTTTTATTTTCTTTTTTTCCCAAAGAGAAGAGTCATTCAAAGCATCTGCTGATTTTTTCAGAGAATCTGCACTTGTTTTCATCAAGGTAAGTTTTTGTGAAGTATCACCTTTTCCCGATAATTTTTCAGCATCCTGTTTTGCATAATATGCTTTCATAAGTTTTCCATAGCTTCCATTTTTGATTGCAGCCTAATCAGAAAGCATATTTGTATTGCCTACAGATGAACTATCTGACGTTCCACTAAACAACGCTGAAAAATCTACATTGCTGTTATATTTACTTGTATAATCACTAAAACTTTTGATTTCTGATATAACACCAGCCTCCTTTCCGAACTATAAACGTATATCGATCGGTGTATATACTACCGACTGTCCACTTTCTGATGCTGGATTTTTTATTGTTTCTGCTGTTTCTGTTTTAACATCTGCATTCTCTGATGCATCTGTTGCCGTATCTGCATTTTCCTGTGTATTCTCTGCTTTCTGCGTTTGATCCTTCTTTGTTTCTGCTGCATCTGTACGGTTGTCTGCCTTTGCTGCTTCTTCCATAGATTTATTTGCATCTGAAAGTGAAGACATCTGTGATGCTGTTGCAGACTGCGCTTTTGCCTGCAAATCTGCCAGTTCTTCTTCTTTCTTTTCGGTATTGCCTTTTCCAGCATCCTGCTTGATTTCAGACTCAAGCACACCGGCTCTTCCTTCCATCTGTGTTGCCATACTACCCTGCACTTTTGCTTGCTTCATAGATGAATCTGCGGAAATCATTGCCCGCATACCTGCCTGTGACAAGCCTGTTCCTTTCTTTGCAGATGTATTTTTTGTACCAGCCACCATATCATCCATAGATGATTTTTTACTCTGCTGTTCCTTTCTCTGTTCAATCTGGTGCTGTCTTAACTGTTGATTGAGATTTGTAATTTCCTGTTGTATCTCCTGACGTTTCTTCATCTTATCCTCTAATGACAGTTCTTCATTTGATGATAAGTCCTGCAATTTCTGCTGTGCATTTGCAATCTGATTCTGAATATTTTTACTCACAGAATCATTCGCCTGTGCCATTCCCATTGCTCCTGTCTGCGTATTCGTTCCGTTAAATCCATTAATTTTCATCATTTCGTTATCCTCCTTGAGCTAATACTCTGAAATCCGTTTCCTGAAAATCTGTATAACATGATTTCTCTTTATTTTTTCTTTCGGCATATCTTTCTTCACAATAAACTGTGATGTTGTGAACCGCCCTTTTTTCGTTGTGAAGCAGTCTGAAAATGCTTTTCAGACTGTCGCAGTGCTCCTCAAATATTGTTGCAAGCAACATATTTTCATCGCTACCTGCGCAAAAAAAGCACTACATATTTCTGTAATTTCTGTAATTTACAAAATACATAGTGCCAATTTATTTCTTTATTCTACCTGCATCATAATGCTAAGGATTACTTCCTCATTTCCCTGCTCCAAAGATATATCTCCCATATACATTCTGGCAACCCGGCGAATGTTATTCAAACCCATTCCATGTTCCCTCCCAGATTTGGTTGTTTCTGGCAAATCGCTATCACCAAAATTAAGCTGACCCCCAAAACTGTTTTTTATGGTTATCATAAAGATACTGTTTTTCCGAAAAGAAGAAATGCTGATATACGGATCATCTCCACTTACATTTTCCATGCAGTTATTCAAGGCATTATTCATGATCACACTCAAATCAAATGCATTTAACTTCGTATTCTGCGGATAATGAAAATCCGACAGAAACCGAATCTGCCTTTCTTTTGCTTCTCTCAGCTTTTCCATCAAAATGACATCAATTACCGGACTTCCTGTCTTTATTTCCGGAGATACCTCGTCCCATTCATTTTTCAGATGTTCCAAGTATTCTGTAGCATCATCCATATTATTATGTGCCACCAGATGTTCCAGTGTCTGTATATGATTTCCCATATCATGGCGCATGGAGCGGATATCCCGATACAACTTTTCGACTTCCTCGATATGCTTTTTCATGTCACTGATCTGATTTAATACCAGCTCTTGTCTCCGCTGTTCTTCCTGCATCTCTTTCCAGTTTTGAAACATTACAATCACAACAAGAATAGCAACTATGGAAATCAGATAGTGTAAAAAGCTTAAAGCTCCATAAAATCCATATGTATCAATCAAGTTCTTTCCAGTATCTCTTTCGTATATCATGAGATAATATTGTAAAATGCCATACCCAGTGATGCCTACAAGTGAAGGTATAATAAGCATTACCATCTCTTTGACGCTCATTTCATCTTTTTTGTATATATACGCTTTATTGATCAGTCCTATTGCAACCGCAATAAAAGCAATACAAAGTACAATATCCAAAACTCTGGTTCCAACATATAGTCCGTATTGCAACCACACTTTTTCTGCGCTCATATTCCGAAATACAAGTGCTTTTGTAACAAGATCATCAAATCTGGCTGCCATTGCAACCGTTAACCATCGGATCGAAAAGAACGTAATTGCAAGAAATATTTTCTGATATATATTTCTTCTGTCCTCTACATACATCACAAGAAACGCTGCTATAACTCCAATCAGATATGCGGAAAAATTATCAATCTGTGGCGGAATCATATATAAAACAAGCATAATCGTAATATAAACAATACTGACTGCCACAGCCCCTTTTTTCCTTTTTATATAGGGACAAACAAATTTTCCAAAATAGATTCCTGTAATCATAAGGAGTGCAATAACAGAAATTTTCGATGTAACCATCCAGCATTTTTCTACCAAACTCATCCGATTTCTTTTCCTTTCCTCTGATTATATTTCAAATATTGTTTTACAAACTCAGAATAATTCTGTTTTGCAATCAATGCAGTTCCATTTTCCATCGTCACACAATTTGCATCATATTTCTGAACATATTTGAAATGTACGAGGTAGGCTCTGTGTGTACGAAAAAAATCTGCTCCCGCAATTTCACTCAGTTCCTGCAATTTTCCATAATATTCAATATTCGTATCCCTTGTATGGATAATGACTTTTCGATTATATACCTCGGCATACACAATATCCTTCAAAAACACTTTCATATGGCTTCCTCCGGACTGCACCATCATGTATTTTTCATCCGATTGATTTTCAGAATATTTTTCAATGCTTCTGACTGCACATTTCACAACTTCCTCAAATTTTTCATCTGAAAATGGTTTCACCAGATAATGAAATGCTGCAACATCAAATGCCTGAAAAACATACTCCTCCACAGCAGTTACAAATATCAATACCATTCTTTCATTTTTCTGACGCAGAATCCTTGCCGTTTCCATTCCATCCATTCCTGGCATCTGAATATCTAAAAATAGAATATCCGGCTCACAACCACTTGCAATCAATTCATCACCAGATAAATATTTATCTATTACTGCATCCGGTAATAATTTCTTTATTTTTTCTTCTAATATCAATCCTATAGACTTTTCATCATCGCAGATTACTATTTGCATTTTGTCACTTCCTTACTTACATACAATTATATTTATTATATCGGAAAAAGTCTTTTAATAGCTAGCCGCCATGTTGTGAACTGACCTTCTTTTGTTGTGAAATAGAATATCACATATATCGCTTTATCTGCTTCCTGTTAATTTGTTTTATCCGACACACGCTCCTAGGAGTGACTGTATCTATCAAAAAAAGAAGTCAGCAGTTTATTCACGCACTACTGACTTCCTATACTACTTATTTTAATTGCCTCCCACAGCCATCTGAATCTGATATCTTGGAATTGTCCCATTTTCCTTTTTATAAGCCAGAACATCATAAATCATCTGCTGTTACGTTCCCATTTGATACCTTATTCAAAAAACGATCTAATTCCTCTACATAGCCAGCCAGACGATATTCCTCATCACTGTCATTGCTCAATGAACCAATAAAACGATTGTTCTTATTGGTGCCAGTGATCAATAACGATAAATCCACAACTCCCGAACCGTATCCTTTTACCGCTGCACTTGTAGATGCCCCCGTAAAGGCATTACGATAAAGATTATTTTCTCCATCATTTTTTTCCGTCAGAACAAATTCATCACCTAAGTCCTTCATTTTTGATTGGCATACCGGAGCTGGCATATGATATGTATAATTACCACAAATATTCTTATATTGACTATGATTCTGAATGATTCCAATTCCCATACATGGTTCTCCTTCTTTCGCAATTCTTCAACCAGTTTTCCAAAAATATTATATTTCTAAAGCACAGAATACCATTGTCTGTTCATACAATCAGCTTCATACTGGTATGTAATCAACTGGTTCATGTCCTTTAAGCCGCTCTTTCCATATAAAATGCTTAAAGTCATATCTGGCACATTGTTCCATCCTCTGGTTGAAATAGTTGAAATCAGGTCATGTATCCAATTCTTCATTTGCTGCTTAAACTCTTTCGGAACTTTTCCGGAACTTTCAACTGCACTATCCACTAAGTCTAATATATTCTCTCCCGACTCCGTATAATATGTCCCATTTTTTTCTTCAAGTTTGTCTAATTCATATCCTGTATAACTATAAACCTGATGATATGCTTCGTATTTCATCTTTGATTCCTCTGTTACTTGAGAACTCTCACAGCCATCTTGTGTTGAGCAATAATAGATATGCTTATAGAGATTTTTCCCATTATTACCTACATTTAAAGCATTCTGCATCAACACCTTTGTTTCTTCATCCACGCCATCTACCGTTATCTCGTAACTGTATGGATCGACAGTAAAAGTACAATCCTTCGTAATAGAAGATGTATCGACACCAGCCTGCTTTAAAATATTTGAAATCTGCGAATTTACCAATGCTCTTTCAAATTGGATTTTATCCGAATCTACACTGTCGCCGTCCACTTCAATTCCCCTGAACAAAGAATCCTGATAATTTAAACCATTTATTTTTCCTGTCCGGCACATCTGCATCTCATAATTATATGCAATCCTACGTTCTGTATCAGTCAAATTAGTCTCGTAATACTCTGAACTCTTATCAAAATACTTGGAATGAATATAATTTTCAGGGTTAGAATGTGTTTTTGCTTCTGCGGCAAGCTTAGAATACTTTTCCGTTAATGCCTCCCTAAATGCTTTACCTGTACTCATATATTCACTTGTTTTCGCATTAATCTGTGTTCCTGCATTCTCAATGAGCTCTTGATTCGTTTTTTTTGCTGAAGCTATATAGGACTTTAAGTCAATGCTACTGTCAATACTTGTATTATGTGTTCTTCCACTTGTACTTTTTGTCAGTTTTTCCTTTCCCGATGCACTTATCGTTAAGGTATCTCTTGTGCCTCTACAACCAGTGTTTTGACTGCTTGCCGCTTTTTGCTGTTGACCAAACAGAACATTAAGCAATGACTGATTAGCATTTATTCGGCTGTTAAAAAATATATTCATAATATCACAAACCTCCTTATATATATCGGATTATCCTAATCTTTCACTATCTCAATAATCACCGAATCTGTCATTGATTCCTGTTTCATACGAATACCATCGTGTAAATACAGACATATTACTCAGGAAATTTTTGACTTTGGAATTGTCTTCCGTATTCGAATAATAATCTTTCATTAAATCCCATACATTACGGATTTCGCCTTCCGATCCGGTGCGTAATGTCTGAAATGGGACATTTATATCGTAATTGTTCTTTCCGATTGTTATTTTCAGATTTCCATTAAATTTATTGTCCTCTGCAAAAGACGTTACCTGTTCTTTAAAAAACATCTTAAAATTCTCAGGTGGTATCGTTGATTCCTTTGCCAGACTGCTCCTTCCAACCTGATTTCTGAAATCCGAATTCCATATACTGTTAAAGTCAAAACCACCGTCTAACGTAAGGCTGGAATTTGCTTCGATTTCATCACAGTTAATCCCGTCCAATTCCCATTTTTCCGTCATCTTCCGGGCAGATTCTCTCAATGCCGCATTGGTGTCATTGCATTTTCTTTCGCAAAAACCTCATACATCTCACTTACGATCTGTGTATTATCTGCCTCATTGGTTCCGGATGTCTGATGCTGCCCAGTCCGGTAAGTACGCATGGAAGTACAACATTTCTCAAAATAAGAATCAAGCTCCTCGCTGCTCACCTTTCCAGCATAAAAATCCTGCATATAATCCGAAATTTCTTTCTGCATTGCATAGCCAAAAGAATCTCCGAATGTGCTTTTAGGCATACCTGTGACTACATTAAATTTTTGATAACAGTCACATACATATACCAGTGGTTCTGTCATTTTCTCAAAAGTGTCTTTTCGGGTTTGAAGTTCTTTTTCCAAATCCTTTACTTTTTCTTTGTATTCATCATATTTACTTGTATCATTTACAATATTGTTTACATTATTTGAAGCAAGCGTTCCGATGTGAAGGGTACTATCACTCATACATTATCCTCTCAAATGAGCAGCAACAACAAGTATTGCTGCTCATTCCAATCAAACTTTTATTATTACATCAATTTTAAAATTCTCCAAAATCATCAATCGCCATATTCATAATAATAAGAAACACTATAACTTGGAATAAATGTGTAACTTGAGCTGCTCGACTGAAAAGCCACGCTCCATGTTCCCTTTAGTTTAGCGTTGCTTGATGAATCATTTACAAAATTAAAATTTATACTTGGATAGAAGTCAGATTCATTTGCAACCCAAACCGACTTATTAGGTGCCATTAATCTCCATCTTTTAATTTTAGACATCCCTGTTCCGCTAAGACTAATAGTTCTTACCTGTGCCGTATTAGGAATATCATCTCCACTTACACTAAATGTCCGTGTTGACGAATATCCTGAACCCGTAGCTGTCACAGATGTTCCTGGTATGATCTTTGTGCTTGCAGCACACATAACAGGATTTCCAACAGCAGTTGCTATACTACCTGTTCTAAGAGATACTCCTTCCGTTGGATTCGTACAATAAACTACCAAATAATATTCTGTTCCAACTACCGTAGTCAGCCTTGCTTTTTCAGCGCAGCACCAACCACCACTACCTGTAAATGAGGTCTTATGCGTATCGTCATCCTTAGCTGAATCATACATAACTGCCAAAGTATCCACATTCAATATCTTAAAACGAATATCTGTAGCACTACTTAAAATCGTAATAACACTTGTCGAATTTCTTTTATATTTATACCAATATTCACCAACATTAGGTACATATGAATTATTCTGTAAATTTACTTTTGATTCATAATATTGATCCAATAAAACTGTATTCTCAATGCCACTCATCATCAATTCAGTATCATTTTTATCGCCTACTATAATCCTATAATCGCTTGCTCTATCTTCATACGAATTAGGTGTAGCAACTACTGTGTAATTACAAACAGTCACATCATCGGAAGGTTTATCAATATAACCCCAATTTTTTGCCTGTCTATAATTCGTTCCTTTATTCAGAACCTGATTTCCATTCTCATCGTAAACTTTAATATTTGTGCCTACATAGCCCTTTCTAACTAAACATACGGCAGCAGAATCCATCTGTGAAAAGTCTATTGAAAAATCATATGTAGCAGAATCTTTTTCTGAGGTAAAACTACCTTCAAACGCCTGATATGTTTCTTTCGCAGGTGCTTCAATAACTTTAATTGAATATCCAACCACGCGAGAATACTCTCCTGCACTATCTTCTACCTGATAATATAAATAGTATGTTCCCGGATCTGTAATCTGTACAACAAATCCCCCATTGATTGTTCCAATAATATAATCTACTGCACTTCCATCCACATAACGGGAAGCTATTGTGTCCCCATCTTCATCTGTATCATTATAGAAAAATGCAATTCTTGTATCTGTTGTAATCTGCCCTTCTGATAAAGAGTCTTCGTTTACTATAACTGGAATTAAATTAGCTGTTGGTGCAGTTCTTTCCATTTCAGTATCAACCGAAATACTGTCAGTAAGATTTTCAGCCATATTATCCATTGACACTGTATCATCCAATTCTATTTCTCCTTTTTCTTCAAAAATAGAATCTAATGATCTAAATCCAACACGTTCAGTATATTCCATACTCTGTGTCTGTATTTGATTTTCCTCCGTTGTTACTTTGACAGGCTCTAAATCATTTTCCTCAATATCTGTGTTATTGTTTTCCTGCTCTGCCAACCATTCATCATACGTCATGTTGGTAATTGTTTCTTCCGCAAATGCAGTAGTTGTAGTTACTGAAAACAACATACATATTGCTACTGCAAATGCAAAAATTTTCGTTACTTTCTTCATTATGTTACCTCCTTATTTTTCTTTTTTATCGACAAGCATCTTACAATTCATGTATATGCTGCCCACAGCTTTTCTCAATGAAATTAATAGGATATATATCTTTTAATCTCTACTCATTTTTTACATTAAGAAAAGGTGTTTTTCAATACTCTTTGCAGAAAATGACCAATTTTTGCAGGAAATGACCATATAAACAAAAATTAAGTTCAATAGTCATCCGAGATTCCCGTTTTGTAAACGAGTTTCACATTTTGAAAGCGACCTGCAAATTTTGTACCCGACTTTCCACTTTTGTAATGACTTTCCCGTTTTTTCCCTTGCTTTTATGATATAATCACCTTATGGCAGAGTATTTTTTTGCACAAAAACCGGACGTCAGTTTTGGCTTACAAATTTTGTAAGCCAAAATTCACGTCTTTTGCTGTTCTTATTTCAGCCGGCGGTCTGTGCTTTATTCTGTCTTCTGGTTACTTTTTGAGAAGTCTTGCGGTGAGGTTGATGTCTTTGGCTGCAACCTCTTGGCATCCCAGCCTCTCCGCCAGGTCTTCTCCATAATAAAAGCAGAACGCTTCATACGGACTTTTTCCGTTCAGTTTCCTTCTACGGTAGGAATTGATATGGTTCATCATCAGCTCTACGTCTGCCTGCGTCAGTTCATCAAAGCTTCTTCCTTTCGGCAGGATCCTGCGTATAAATTCATGTCCCACCTCGATCTCTGCTTTCTGATACGGCGCACTTGGATTGCAGTAATAGATCCTCGTCCTTTGAAATCCTTTTCCATCCGGTCCGTTCTCTATACACCTGGGATTGGAAAACTCACTTCCGTTATCCGTCAGGATGACCGGAAACAGCTTCCTAAAATCCTGCCCTCCCAGCCGGTGGTACAGTTCATCATAAATATCTATCACTGACTTTGAGGTGTTCGCTTCCCGCAGGAACCCCAGCATCAGTGACACATTTACAAAATATATCGTCAGCAGGACTTTCCCTCCCTTGCTGCCGATCACGGAATCCATCTGCACCACTGCTGTGTCCGGATGCTGTTCCATATATACTTCATAATCATGATAATTCCTTCCCACACGGCATCCACGGTCTACTTTCAGCTCCGGTTTTTTATATCTCGGACGGTACTTTACCTTTCTTGGCAGGTCTATGTTCCTGATATCAAACAGGCATCCATCCACGTAGTTGTAGAGGGTCTTTTCACTGCACATCAGTTCATCCTTATGTGTCAGGTAGATCTGATGGATAGACTGCCCCTGTTTTACCAACGGCACCAGGATTTCATTGAGTCTGGCGATTTCCCCTTCCGTAGCAAGGATCCCGCTTCGGGATTCCGATATCTTTTCCGTCGCCTGTCTCTGGGCTTCCAACGCATCGTACACGGTTTTGGTCAGCGTGCACTTTTTCACTTCACTGCATCCGTTGCATACATATGGCGGTTTAAAACGGTGGGTACATATTTCCTCTTCAAAGTGCTCACAGTAACGGTTGCATATGAGTTCACACTGTTTACAGACAGCTACCAACGGATGCCTGCAATCATTTGTTCCACACACTTTTTTTCTCCTGCACGCCTTTCTGTATTTGCAGGTATTGTGCGGATAACCTCCATAACCGGTATCCTGTTCGATGGAATAGTTCCTGATCTCCTTTGTGATGGTAGTCCTGTCCCTTCCCAGTTTCTCTCCAAGCTCTGTGAAAGTCATGTGCTCCTTTAGTCCGCTTTCTATCTCCAGCCGGTCCTCATAATTTAAGAACTTTGCCATACTGTCTCCTTTCCCCGCCAGCTGCTGAAGTTCTGTTAAAAAAGGGCGTGTGAAAAAACGAAAGTTTTTTCATGCGTCCTTTTGCTTATAGATACAACAGTAGTTATATTTTATAAAAAAGTGTATACTCCCCCTTTCCCCATAAGAATGCTATTATGGAATCCTATGCGGCAGTTGCGACTTTTTTCTGTTTATTGTGATATTTATAAAGATTGTGTCCAATAGAAACAAGAAATACTTCAAGCAATACAGATTTTATCCCTCTTCGGACAATTCTTTTATACCAACGGTCGTTTTTTATGATACCAAATGTACCTTCGGCCTGAATGGATCTGTTCATCCTTAGAAGCGCTCCCTTGATACTTTCGAGATTTTCAATCACTTCCTGATGCATCGATGTAAGTTCATGGTTGAGCCGAACGGTACGGTTTTTATCTGTCTTTTTACATTGTTCTGCATATGGACAGCCGGAACAATCTTCACACTGATATACTTCTTCCTGTCGTCCATACTTGTTTCCCTTTACATTTTTACGATACTGAAGATAAAAGCTTTTCCCGTTTGGACAACGCATGATTCCGTCCTCCCCGATTGGGAAATTTACTGCACGAAATGGATCTTCATGATACTTCTTGTCAGTAGTTTCTTTCTTGAACATGGGGAACTTCATATATTTTTCCATTCCATGCTGCTCACAGAAGATGTAATTGTTGTAAGAACCATATCCGGCATCTGCGACTGGATACTTTGGATAGAAACCATATATATTCTGAAACTTGTTCATTAGTGGAATAAAACAGTCCATATCGGAACGGTACTGATTTACATCAACAACAGCAATGTATTCATCTGCAACACCAACCTGTACATTATAAGCTGGAAGCAGCTGGTCATTTCCCATGTAGTCTGTCTTGATTCGCATAAAAGTAGCTGAATGATCTGTTTTTGAGTAGCTATTACGATCTTCTCCACAGATCCTGATTTTTTCTACATATTCTTCCAGCTTGGCAGTATACTCCCTGAGTTTCTCATAATGACGTTGCTGCGTAGTTTTGCGATGTCCCCTGCCATGAACAAACATCGTTTCATCAATCTGCCAGACTTCTGCATACTGTTCAGCAGCTTCTTTCAGATACTCTGGCGCATACTCGCTATTGATACAAAACTTTATACCCGTACATTCCAGTTCCTTATTGATTTCCTCAAAGAGTGTGGTGATCTTATCAAATAGACGGTATCTGGATTTTTCTGTTGATTTTTTCCATACCCAGGAGTATTTATTCGCATTTGCTTCAAACTTGGAGCCATCAATGTATAGGTGTTGGAGATCCACGTGTTCTGTCTCGAAGATTTTTTTGTTTATGTCCTGAAATATTTCTTCTATGGAATCAGCAAGTACCTCGTTTATAAAGTAGCCGAAGGTACGGTAAGAAGGTGTTTGATGATCCATGAGATACATGAAGCGGAGATTGACTTTACACTGATCCTCCAGCTCACGTAATGATATATAGCCATTTGCCATAAATCCAAACAAAACTGTCTTCAGCATGCTGACCGGGTCATATCTGAGTCTTCCTGTATCATGTTGCGGAATATTTTTCAGATATTTCTCCAGTTCGATTTCTCCCATAAATCTGTCAAATGTCAGCACCGGATCACAGATGTCCAGATAATCTTGAATTAGTATTGGCAAAACTGCCTGTTTTGGGTTAGAAT
>URSS01000057.1 GCA_900550545.1 uncultured Lachnobacterium sp.
CCTTATTATAAAAGGCATTCTCCATAAGTTCCGCATTCTTCCTTCGGTCTTCATCAAGGATATGTCCATACACTTCCGTCACCATGTCTGCCTGAGCATGGCCGGAATCTCCCTGGACTGCTTTAATATCTCCGCCACTGAGTTTCAGCTTGTAGGTTACACTGGTATGACGCAGGCTGTGAAATACTACATCCGGTGCCCCAAAATTTTTCTATGATTCTCTCGGAATACAACTCTTCTACAGCCAACTTCAATGTACGCTCTATTTCTTTATTGATATAAACATATGCCAAGTTGACAACAATCGCCTCTTCTTAAATATTTATTGTATCCAAAATCACTCCCCAACGCTTCCTCAATTCTAAGTATTGCCGTAAATGCAAAATGAAATGCTATTTGAACACTTTATTATCACAAGTTTCCAATATCTACATAATCATCTCTGCTATCCATATCTCATGTTAATGCTTACTCAAAATAGATGTAGATGTGCAGCTTTTCAATTCATCCAATTTGCTGTATTCTTATTTTTAATTTTATGAGGATCTGCTATAGAGTGCAGATAATTTAGCGGCCACTTTCTTATGAATAGAATTCAACTCGAGAACATTAATTCCGCGCCGTTCATCAATTAGTGACTGCAAGTGCTCTACATATTTTTCCTCAGGCTTGATTTCTATGGTTTCTTTTGAACCATCTATTTGCAGAGAAACTTGTATATATTTTATATTTTCATTTAACCGTTCAAATAATTTAAGGATAATGCCGCTTGAACAAAGAAGGGTAGTAAGTATGCTACGATTCAATATATGCATAGAAAATCCAAAACCTGCAATAATGAATATCCCAACAAAAATGATGATAGGAATTTTGCGTTGGCTCATTTTTTTGTTCCACCATATATTTTGCTTTTGACATTCAAATTGAGCTTCAACAGCATTTAATGGAGTTGAAAATTCATACCAATCTTTAACTCCGGGTGGGACATCATGACCTGTATTTCTAATTTGAATTAATCCATCATGTGAATGTGCAGAAAAAACCGTTTCTGCCTTTTCAAGTATATTCTGTTCTTCAGAATTTGAGAATTGACTAGGCTTTATGCCTATCACGTTTGCATCAAAATATTTTCTAAGATATGCGGCCCAATATACATTTTTTTGCGTCAATGCACAAAATATTGTGGCTATAAAATCAAAAATAAACGGTATACCGTTAACTATAAATATGTGCCAAGTATCTGGAAGAAATATAGAAAATGCGGAAACAATACAGGCCAACCAAGCAAAGTAATTATAATTTTCAGCCGCATTAAAGCATCTGCGAGCTGCATATTGAATCTTTAAAAATTTCATCTCATTTTGTCGCGTTTGAATTTCTTGACTGCTCATAATAAGCATCCAACACCTCCCTAATTGTTTTATAGTCACTCTGAACTATAACTTTTAAATTGTTATTTTCAAAAAACTTCTTTATAAATTTTCCATGACATGACCGCATTTTCTTTCCTGATCCACATGGGCATGGCAAATGCCCTCGATATTGACCAAACTGAATACATTCCATTAACCTGAAAATTTTTACATAATCTACTTCGTTAAAATATTCTCCATATGTTTGGAGTACACCCTCTATACCATGTGCACGTTCTCCAAATGGAAATACACCATATCTTTGGTAATATTCATATGAGAAATAGTAAGGCTCAACAAAATCTCTCATCCAAATTTCCAAATTAAAGCCTGCAATGAAGTAAGTACGAATTGCCGCATCTGTTTCGAGACACAATTGTCCATCGGCATATCGATGCGGATATCCTTTTTCTATCTGATTGCCTATATCAATCACATAAGGTAAACTATCAGAATTTAGAGGAATAATAATTCTAATCTGATATTTTTTGTATAGTTGGTAACCCAGTGCCGTACGGTTTACTAGAATATGTCCCCCAAGAACTATTTCTGTATCAAGTATGTTTTCAATACTAAGTCCATCATATATGTGCAGCAAATGGTCAATCTGCTGCACGGCGGATTCTTTACAAAAAATCATAGGCTTCGGTAAGGTTTTGCTACACCTTGTGAAACAATAGGCTTCGGTGGAATAAGTTTACAATACTTTTTGCCTAGAACAGCGGTTACCGATGTATTTCCAAATCCATTTTCAATTGCCGCTCTAAACTGCTGCTCATCTTCTTGCTGTAAAGATTCAATGAGATCGGTTTTAACGGCGTTGGCCCAACGGAAGAAATATGTCGGGATTCTAGTATCCTGGTTCCATTTGTCGGCTAAATTGTCTTCCGGATTCGCCGGATTTGCTATGTACCATTTTCCGTCTGGCCGAGAGAAAACATTGCGATTGCCATATATTTGTTCAAACTCCCTAAATGTAAGTTTTTCCTGCTGTGCATAGATATTGAGCTCACCGAGTATATACTCCAGCAACTCAAAGACAGAACAATTAGGATCATGCTGTGAAGCAATCTGAGTGGTAACTACATTAATAATTGCGGAAATAGGCTTAAGTTCATCCCCATCCTTAAACTTAGCATAATACACATCTCTGTGATATTTTAAAATCTGGATAACCCGCTGAAGTGCTGAACGGTCCAATTCATGTGGAATTTCTTCTACTGATGAAAAAAGAGCTCTATTTTCTTCAAAGAGGCATTCACGATAAGATGCCCTTGATGCAGCCAAAAAAGGCGCATTCTTCTCATCGAACCATGTGCGGAATCCTTTTGGATTATTAGTTAACCATGAATAATTTCGCTCTCCGTTATGTTTTGGAATTGCAATTGATGTTTCAATCAGTTCAGGATTTAAGCTCTTACCAATAAGTCGCTTTTTATTATCGCTATCTTCATCTGCTGCTGGAACAATGTCAATTGAGAAACCTATATCATTGATATCAGCATATTCAATTGTAAAGCATTCTTTGTATACTGTCAGTTTTCCACCATACACTCCACTTGAGCTAAGCGCATCTTCAATTTTTTGACGAAGTCCACTCGGAGTATAATCAGTTCGACAACCACCGACTTGACAGATAAAATCCAAGTCATAATTTGCAGAAGGATCTTTCGCGCTTGGACGGACAACAGTTCCAAACGCAAAAGATCCTTGCGGATACATATTTGCTTCAATACCGCAATCATTTAAGAATTTTGTTATCGCATTATATTTATCAATGGCATTCCTGTACATTGTCGGCGATATATCAAGACTAGAAATGATGGATAGGATATCTTTTTGACGCTCAGGTATATTCTTCAAATGAATACCTCTCTTTCTATTATTTTATTAGCACTTCGGCGGTACGAGTGCTGATTTCTTGCATATACAGTACCATACCCTCCTTCCAAAGTCAATGATTTATCGAAAAAATCGTTTTATCAGCCTCTTCTGCGCCGTTTATGTTATGAAATATAGATATTTTATTGACAAAATCGTTTTATTGCAGTATACTATCATAGTATGTAACCTATAGGAGAGATAACGATGCTAATTCAATTTTCAGTTTCAAATTTTTTGTCATTCGATGATAAAGAAACATTTTCAATGATGGCAGGAAAAGCTAGAAAGAATATTGAAAGAATTTTTAATAACAAGAAAATAAAACTTACAAAATGTGAAGTGATACTCGGAGCAAATGCTTCTGGAAAATCAAATCTCGTTTCTGCGTTCCAATTCGTTCAACGAATGATAGTTGATGGATTGCCACGCGGTTTTTCTAATAAGTATTTTAGAATGGATTCTGAAAAAAAATCCATTCCTTCTGACTTTGAAATAGAATTTCTCTGTGACTCAAAGATTTTTGTATATGGCTTCTCGATTATTCTTTCAACAGGTAGCATTTTGAAAGAGTATTTATATGAGCAACAAGGTTCCGTTTCTCCAAAATATCTATTTTGCCGAGATACTATAGCTGAAACATTTACTGTTGGACACTATTTTAAAAAAGCTGATGTCATTGCAAAACTTAATAACTATGGTGAGGATAGTGTTAATGACCAAGAAACTTTGTTTTTATCAATTATAAATAAAAACAAAGGAAAAATGTTTTCTGATCTTCCAGAATTACAAATTCTGCGAGATATTTTTGAATGGTTTACAGACAAATTAAATATCAGTTTTCCTGATAGTATTCTTACAGGATATCCGTATTTCACAGATACAAATTTAGACGAAATTGCTGAGTTATTAAATGCACTTGGTACAGGTATCAGTGAATTAAAGATTGTAGAAGTACCTGTAGAAGTGATAAAAAGCAAAATACCAGATGAGCTTTATAATAGAATTGTCGCAGATTTAGAAAAGTCAAATACACGCATAGAATCTGAAACTGATGAACGCCCCAGAATAATGGCTCGCTCTTATAAAGAATTCTACACATTTGAAATAGATGCCAATGGTAAAATAACAATCACTACTATTGAATTTAGTCATGAAAATAAAAATATATTTTTTGATTTAAATGAAGAATCAGATGGTACAGCTAGGTTATTAGATCTTATTGAAATTCTGTTTAAAGTATCTGATAACAGAATCTTTGTAATCGATGAAATTGATAGATGCTTACACCCATCAATGACAGTAAAAATAATAGAGCTGTTTTTATCAAGAGCAAAGATGCGAAACACACAGTTGATTATTACTTCTCATGAATCGAGACTCTTAGCATCTGAAATGCTTCGTAATGATGAAATTTGTTTTGTGAGTAAAACAAAACATGGTGCCTCTATTATCAATCCATTAGAGAAGTATCAACTCCGTGCAGACAAAAAAGTATATGCTGCGCTATTTGATGGAACTTTAGATGCAGGACCTTTTTTCAATGATACAAAATTATCTAAATTGTTTGACTAGTATGACAAAACGAGAAGTAAGAGTCTGTGAAAGTTTTTCTGTAAATAGGATTTTAAGGTCTTCTATTATAAAATATTAAATCATAGGAGGTCTTATTTTATGGCAAGATTGCCAGAGAATACTCCATTTCATCGCTAAACATCAAAAAACGATACTGCACAGACTTTTCCATCTATACAATATCGTCTTTCTACCTATTATTATACTTTCATCGTCTTTGCCAATGATGAAAGTAATGCCGTCATCTCTGGATTCCCCAATACTTTCATCAGCAGCTCTGCATCCACTCCATCCGGCACCGTGATCGTACTGTTGCCTTCATGCTGATTTTTCATCTGCGGATTGAGATTTTCCTTATTATAAAAGGCATTCTCCATAAGTTCCGCATTCTTCCTTCGGTCTTCATCGAG
The DNA here is from genome assembly GCA_900550545.1 of uncultured Lachnobacterium sp. Classification (GTDB taxonomy): domain Bacteria; phylum Bacillota; class Clostridia; order Lachnospirales; family Lachnospiraceae; genus Roseburia. Next base: position 5,279 of record URSS01000057.1, read on the forward strand.
GATATGGCCATACACTTCCGTTACCATGTCCGCCTGTGCATGGCCGGAATCTCCCTGGACTGCTTTAATATCTCCACCACTTAATTTCAGCTTGTAGGTGACACTGGTATGACGCAGACTGTGAAACACTACATCAGGCAATCCCAGCTCATCTATGATATCCTGCATTTTCGTCCTCAGATAGCTGTCTCCTATGGGCAGCCCAAAAGTTGTTGCCATGACCAGATTATAATTCTGATACTCATTCCCCAGTGCTTCAATGATTTCTTCCTGATCCTTTTTCAACTCAATCAGGCATTGTGCCACAGATTTCGGAATGAACACTTTTCGCTTACTGCTATCCGTCTTTGGTGATTTTAACACCCGGACTGTTTTATTATTTTTTTTCTGACTTGGAAATATCAGTATGATATCCTTGGAATTCAGCTCTTCCACTGCCTGTTTCGATACACGCTCTACTTCCTTATTGATATAAACATATGCCCGGTTGGCAGCAATCGCCTCCTCTGAAATATCCATTGCATCCCAGGTCAGCCCCAGCACTTCCCCTATTCTGAGCGTTGCCGTAAATGCAAGATGAAATGCTATTTTGAGCATTTTGTTATCACAGGCTTCCAATGCCTGCATAAGCATCTCTGCTGTCCAGATCTCACGCTCCTGCTTCTTTGCTTTTGGAACGGTTGCATCCACAGCCGGGTTCTTTTCCATCATATCCCACTTTACTGCCTGGCGGAAACAGCTCCTTAATACCTTATGTATCTCATTTACTGTACTTTCCGTGATTGTTCCTGTTCCATCCGGATTCTTCGTACTCTTTACCGCCGACATTTTGAGAAGATCCTTATAATACTTCTCCATAAAATGCGTGTTGATGCCTGTCAGTTTGGTATCTCCGATTGTTGGAAGAATGTAATTATTTATCAGAGCAATATTACCGGAGTAAGTAGCAACACCCCATTTGTCATGTCCATATATCTGCACATACTCTTCAATCAATTCTTTTATGGTAGTACACTGTGGAACTTCAAATTTTCCAATAGACTGCTTATACTCGATTTCCTTTTTTCGCTTTTCCGCTTCTTTCTGCGTGGCAAAGGTTTCAGATGTTGTATGTTCTTCCCCATTATCATCCAGAATTTTATATACCACGGAATACGTCTTTCCCCGATGCCTGATAAATGCCATGTCACATCACCCCTTCCCTGTTTTCATTCAGCCAGTTCAAAAACTGCTGCCTGTGAACTCTCAGAACCTTCCCAGCTCCGATACACTGGAATTCTCCGGACTGCATCCATTTGGTAACTGTCGATACATTCACTCCTGCCAGTTCCGCTACATCCTGCCTGGATATGTATTCTTTTACCACCAAAGACAGCGTCTCTTTTTCCTGTAACACCTGACTCTCCTTCTGTTTATCCTCATCATCCGTGATGTGATACACATTCTGAGCATTAAGGAATAGCAGAAAACTCTTCCTGGTAATCCACCTTTTATTATTGCAGATAGTAGAATCCAGAAATCTTCCAATTTCTTCGCTCCTTGCGATTTTTGCCAGTTTTTCCCGTGAAATCCCAAGCAAATCCGCCGCATCCTGTAAACAAATGTAATCTTTCTCCAGTTCCTCTGCTGTTGGAATATGCGTGACCTTGCGGTATATATTCTGGTCTGCATACCACTTTTCAAATATATCAACAGGGATACGTCTCACAAAATCCACTGTAATATACTCCAACTTTTCATTTTTCCAGATATCGTACAAGTCACAGCCATGTATTCCCAAAATATTTGCAGCTTCCTTAAATGAATAAGATTTTTCCCTTAACTCTTTTCCCGGCGCCTCACCAACTACTTTTTTATACTTCACCTGATTGGCATACCATTTTTCAAAACTTTCAAGGTCAATCCTCATCATTCCTCCGATCATCTCTGTCCTGAAAAATTTCCTGTGAACCAGCCAATAACTCTCTGTCTTCTTTAATCCAAGCAGTTTCCGCATCTCCGGCACTGACATGGTGCGACGAAAGATCTGTTCCTGCTCAGCCTGATGCTGTTCGATCCGCGTCCTGATTTTCTGTATATCATTCATAGCATCCATCCGCATACCTCCTTCCGCTCACAATATAACACGCAAGTCCTCCTATCATTTAGAAGGTAAATTACATTTTTTCAGCTTTCTGATCCAACCATTCATCAAAGCTCTTCTTAGAAATACGGTACTTTGTTCCAATCTGGATCCAACGGAATTCGTTCTTTTTCAATAATTCATATACTGTCGGCCTGCTGATACCTAAGATCTCCTGCAATTCCTTTACGGTATAACAGCGCTTTTCCTGGGTAGATACGATATTTTCCATTATGCGATACCTCCCATTCTTCCATCCATAAATCCAATGACCTGTTTCTTCACTCTGGAACGAATCTTATGGATCTTCTGCTGTGCGGATTCATAAGTGATTCCCTGCTCCTCTGCAATATCAACCAGGTTCTTCTCACCACAGAGATATTTTTCAAAAGTCTCCTTTTCTGTACCAAGAATACATAACTGCCGTCTGAAAAGCTCATAGTCTTTTCTCATATCTCTCAGTAAATACGCATCACGCATATATTCATCTGCCCGATCCACACCGTCCATCACGTCACCGGAAAAATCACAGTTGATCAGTGCTTCTCCGGTCAGCACATTTCTGATTGCCTTTTTAGCTGTCGGATCACTTGTCATGCCTCCTGTCTGCACCCTGACACCAAGATCTGCGATATCCTGACGGCTGTTGCTTTCCTTTTCACACTCGATCATGTACCGAAGACCTTCCGTATATCCGTCCACAATCCCCATAAAATCCGTATAATGTCTGATAATGATGTCCACTCTTTTTGCTGACGTTGCATTCACATATATTTTGATCAGGTTCTTTTCTGCCATCTATAATCTCCTCCTGTTTCTCGTAAATCGCTTTCGTTTACTCTTCTTTACAGGAATTATTGTAGATAAACACGGAGTAAAAATCGTTCCCCAAACAATAGACAAAAGTCTACTCAGAATATACTTCTATGCTAGAAGTGCCAACGCCTGTAGCTGTCTTAATGCTATTTCCTTCACCTGATCATTTTTCAATTCGCCCAGTATTTCAATGATTCTGGCATCCACATCTCCTTCCTGTTTTCCCTCCAACAAATATGATCCTGTACATCCCAGTGCTTTTGCAATCTCCAGTACGATACTGCTCTTTATATCAATTCGATCATTCTCATATGCTGATATCGTAGCCTTTTTTGTGCAAAGAAGTTCCGCAAGCTGCTCCTGTGACATCCCTGCTGTCTTTCTCATTTCTCTGATCCTTGTTCCCATAGTGCTTTTTACTTCTGTCTTTTCCATCGTTCTCTCCATTTCCGGAGCAAAAACGGAAACAGACGCAGAAAAAGCCGGCAAAACGGTTGTCAATAAGACCAGTGGTAATATGCCACCTGGCGTTATTTCCGTTTTGTCGGCTCCTAATAGTTCTATGCTAATTCCAGCTCGTTACAAACTCTTGATATCCAGTGCCGTCTCTGATGGTTCCAGCCAAATCTGACGGTTCATCTGCTATCTCAGTTATTCAGTTTTCTTAATAGTTTGCAGCTCTTTTCAGCTGATTTGTTTTCTGCGGATCTTTTTTCTTCTGGACACTGATTCTTACCTGGCCGGCTCTCTCGCTCTTCCCGGTGGTTCTCCGGTTTTCCAGAACCATAACTCTCTCTTCGTCCACAATGACAACAATCTCCCTGTTGCACTTTCCGCAAGTTATATCTATATTGCACTGTCCCTGGCATTTCATCAAGTGTCTGCCACATACCGGGCAGCTTACATATCGTTTGTCTTTTCTCTCTATCATCAATAAAATCCTCCTGGTTTAGTTGTACCATTCAACGGATAATCTTGCCTTTTTCTCCTCCGGTGTTAACTGGTCAAATTCTTTCTCTGCCATAGATTCCTCCCATTGAAAAAAGGCAGTCTCCCGACTGCCTCATCCCTGTAATCCTATTTCTCATCTGTTTCGTCCATCTGGATATCCTCTTCCATGGAAATATCCTCATCGGTATCCTGGTCTGATACAGATTCTTCCCCGATATCCATATCTGCAAAATAATCCTCGTCATCCTCACTGTCGAAGTAATCTGCATCCGGATCCGGTGCATCTGCTTTCTTCTTTCCCTTATTGGACTTCATATACATAAATCCACCGATACCACCAATGGCTGCGATCAGAACCAGTGTCATAATTCCTGTTACATTTTTCTTCTTTCCCGTCTCAGGTGCTTTTTCCTTCTCTTTTGGTTTCTCGGAGATTTCTTCTGTAGCCTCTGTACTTTTGACTTCCTCTGTCTCTTTTTCCGAAGCGGTCATGCCCTGGGAATTCATATAGGACTCCACCTCATCATCCTCCATGAGCTTCAAGAGATCTGATTCATCAACAAGGTTCAGGAAATGCACGGTCTCTGTTCCCTTGTCATCACGGTCAATAATGATATAGAAATAATTGCCGGACTTGGTTGTAACCGTAATGAACTGCTTGCCTCCTGCCTCAATGGATCCATAATCATCCACCAGATTCATATTTCCATCAGGTGTAAGAGGTCCATAGCTCTCCTCGGCCGTCTCAGTGCATTCCTCTGAACCTTCTACATGTGCATCCACACCCTCGCAGACATTGTAATCATAAAGGCATACTGCACATTCCTCATTGATGGAATCCTGAGAGCACTTTTCCTCACAGATGCATTCCGCCTCCTGACTCTGTGCAAATACAGTAACCGGTGCCACACCCGCAACGGCTGTCATTCCGATTACCATACCTCCCATAATCTTTGCTGCAATCACGTTTTTCAAATTATTCATTCTCTTCATCTAAGAAATCCTCCTCTTTCTTATCCATATCTGTCTCATTGTCTTCATTCTGTTTTTTACCGGATGTATCTGCATTCACGGCTCCGGGCATCGGAACCTGTCCGCTGAGCATTTCCTGTAACCTGCCACTGTTTGCAAGCTGTAAAAACTGTGCCAGCTGTTCCGGTGATAAATTGTAGGATGCAACATCACTGACGATCTGCTGGTTTTCCTCTTCTTTCAGCTTTGCTTCCAGCTGCTTTACCTTTGCATCCGCTGCCTCTCTTTTGGCTACTGCCTTTTTCAGATCCTCGCGGAGCTTGTCTAACTTTGCATACATAAGCGCTCTCCTTTCCTTTGTGACAGCAAAAAAGCCACCACTTTGGTGACTTTCGCTGCATTCATAATTACTGGATTCTTCCATAGCAATAAGCATGTTCTCTCCAGTACGGTGTATCATATGATGCATACTGGATTGGATTGCCACAGTGAATCATGATCTTATTTACCGGATCAACCACGATACCCACATGGGATGCTCCGGTTGTGTTATACGTTTTCTGGAAAAATACCAGATCTCCAGGCTTTACATCGGAAGCTGCCACTCTGGCAGTTGCCTTTTTCCAGTCATTTGCCGTAAGCCGGCCATAGTTCCAGCCATTTCCACAGTTATTGATGACATAGCTCACAAAACCGGAACAGTCAAAACTTGTACTTGGTGAAGAACCTCCCCAAACATACGGATATAAGCCTCATAATCAATGTAATCTGCCAGATAATCCGGAACTTCCATCATACCGAGTTCTTCAATATAGTAACGTCCCAGATCCGCATCGCTTTCTACTCCCGGATAGATTTCATACTTATCCAGGTTATCAATAAGATTGATCACATCTTTAATGCTGCCTGTATAATTACTGACCTGCATTGCCGCCTGTAAATGGTTATAATCATGATCATCCAGCTCATCGAGCTTGGAAGCCAGATAATTGAGTTCATCCAGGTTTTCATATTCTCCCAACTTTTCATACAGCCCATCAACATAACAGTCATAATCACTAATGAACCATTCTTCATAAGGATTACCGAAATCATCTTTTGAGCCGATTCCAATTCGTTCAAATACTTTTTGCAGTTCTTCTGATGTGGTGGGAAACTTCACCCATTCACCTACCAGCTCACCCTCGTTGTATTTTCCAAGATTGGTGATGTAGGCTTCAAACGGACAGTCATGGTCATATTCATATGCCATGCAATTTCCTCCTGATTTTATTTTTCAGGTCGTCACCTGTTTTTTTGCATCAAAAAAGCGCCATACCCATCACCAATCTGGTAATGAGCTGACGCTTCATTCTTGATCCATATTCTTTTGCAAAAGAGAAACAAATGCTGACCGCTCTCGCGTTTCATGTCTCATTTGTCTATGATAATATTATCACACCCCAAAATAGAAAAAAAGATACGCGTTGTTAGTTCCTCGTTAATCATTTGTTAGTCTGTCGTTAGTTCTCTGTTAATTTTCTTATTTAGTAAAAATTCTGCAAATTGGAAGTTGGAAGTTCATTATACATCAACTTTATCACATACCATCTTTCATCCAAAATCATAAAAGACCATCCCGCACTTCATTACAACTCAAGATATCCAGATCAATATTATCCCTGATAAGTTCTGCATATGCCTGTACATCTAATCCTAAGCTGCTGTAAGCCTTTGACCGGAAGATATGCTGCCTGCACCGGTATCAGTACAGAATCTGCACATGCCAATGCGTTAATTGTCATCATTCCAAGTGAAGGCATACAATCAATAATGATGTAATCATAAAATTCTCTCAGCCTATCTACCATTGATCTCAGAATCAGTTCCCTGCTCATGGCATTTACCAAAGACACCTCTATCGCTGATAATTCAATGTTAGCTGGGATAAGGTCCACTCCTTCCTTATGGTGTAAGATTGTCTTTTCTATATTCAGTTTTTCATCATTCACAATATTCATCATCAGTGTTGCCAGAGAATACTCCATTTCATCCGGCTCCTCATATCCCAGGCTGATTGTTAGACTTCCCTGTGGATCTGCGTCTATCAGAAGCACTTTCTTTCCTTCCTGTGCCAGTCCTATTCCAAGATTCACACATGATACTGTTTTACCTACTCCACCTTTTTGATTTGATACTGCTATTACTCTGCACATAATCTGTTCCTCCTTTATTCATCCCAATATTTGTTCATATTTAATTTCAACATTTCCAAGATTTCACGCCTCATCTGCTCTGCTGTATAACTGACAGGAAAAAATCTGTGAAGTTGTTCAGTTTTGAATACCACACGGTCTATTTCTTTTTGTTTGATCTCACTTAGAATATCTTCCATATCTCTTACTGTAAGGTTCCCATCCGCACTCATTTTCTTTATGCGGAGTGCCTGGGATAGTGACGGGGTACACTGTGCAAATTCCATTGCATCCAGCATTTCCTTTTGCTCCTTCTTTTTCAGAAATGACA
>URSS01000058.1 GCA_900550545.1 uncultured Lachnobacterium sp.
AAAAGGTTATTCCATCAGGTCAAGTTGATAATTACTTAAATGGTGAATGGACACAAGTTAGAAACTGCTGTTCTAAAGCGGAGGATACTGCTCCATATATTTCTTGCGGCTCTGATGCATATAAAGAGTTACGTTTGGATTATAAAGGAAATGATGGAGAAGGCTGTAATGTGAAGGAGTTGGAACAGAATGCAGATGTATATATTATAAGATTTACAAGTGATGCCAATCCATCAGATATAGGTATTCCAAACGATGGTCATCCATGTACGGGTACGGGCTTCACTGGTAGTGATGATCATTTGATACCAGAATACAAATATCCAGCTACAACACCAACAGATGGTGCTATTTATAAAATTGACGCAGATGGTAACGAAACAATGGTTGGAATGTGGGATAAAGATGCCAATAGATTTTATCCGGTTCCATAATAATTAGGAGGTAAATATGTTAGCGGAATATGAAGGTTATGTATATATATCTAATATAAAGGACGAACAAGTGACGTTATTGACCTATGATCAAAGTAAAATGATTGAGGGGTTTGAACCCAAAAGAGATTATTTTAAGAAAGTAGTTGATATAAATGATTCTTGTTTGAGTGCAATATACGATATACATTTTTATGTTAAGTATAGGGATACTGTAGAAGATACAGATATATGGATGGTGGATGAAGGTCGTGCCGTTGGTATGAAGGGAAATGTTGAAAATAATGAAGTCATAATTGATGTAGCACATGATGCGAAAGATGATTCTTGGATTCAATATGAAAAAGGTGCAGCGGCAAAAAAAATAAACCTTGATGATTGCGAAGAATATATTGTTGAAAAGAAATATATAAAGAGAAATGAAAGAATTGTAGATGAAATAATCGAAAAATCATCAGTAACACTCAAAGTGTTTAGGAATTCAATTGTTATGAATAGGAAATCAAACTTATAATGATTAGTAGTTGTGATATTAATTTTTCATTGAAAATGCAGTATTTACAGGAAATACAGCAGAAGCCTAAAAAACTATATGGAAGATGCTCACATCACAATGCTGTCGAGTCTTAAAGTCACGGTGCAGACACTGCTAGATAACATGACTCTGTATAAAGCAGGATATTTACTATGGAAGCATTGGAGATATTGACAGCACGGCGGTAAACGGCATAAAGGATGACCTGTTTCAGGGAAACGAGGACGCATATTATCTGACAGAAAATGCCTTTGCATTTGCGGCATCCGCAATGATTCCAATCGGACAGGCATCCACAGCGGGAAATCTGACATTCAAAAGCACAGCAACAATAGTCGCCAAAGAAGGCAGCTCAATGGGTGCCGGACCCGGTGCGCAGAAGACAACCACAGATGTGACCGGCAATAGTAAAATAAAGTCAAAAAAGTTGTCGACAACTGACTCTATAAACGATATATACGGAGTTCTTAATTTATTGATCGTCCGGCCGAGGAAAGAAGGTTACTATGAAACCATTTCAGGCCACAGAAGGAAATATGCAGCGGAGCGACTGGGGTATAAGAAAATTCCTGTCATTATCCGCATGATGCAGGATGATGAAGCTGTAGTAACTATGGTGGATTCTAATTTACAGAGAGAGTAGATTACACCAAGTGAAAAAGCATATGCCTACAAGATGAAATATGATGCCATTAAAAAGAAAGCAGGCAGAAAGAATAGGTATGTGTTATACTGTGTAAAAAGATATGTACAAATTCCTGTTGAACAAAATCGCTGCGCGATGGCCTGCCAAGGCTGTGGCGCAGTTTTCTTTTTCTCAATAATAAAATAGGCAATGGAAATTCTTACCAGTATTTGATATTGTAAAGTTACCACACCAAACAATTCAATACAGAAAGACACCACTGCCTATGAAAAGAATACCATTTGACCGCTTTTCTGACAAGCGGTTTTATTATGCTAATGCACCTCCATGTAAGCAGGGTTTTTCATTAACTACTGATTTTACATGGAGGATTTTATTATGTACGAAGAAATTTTTAATCAGATTCGATCTGCTGCGAATAAACGGAATCTCAAGGATTCCACGATTCATGCATACTGTACCAGTGTTGCTCATTTTTTGAACCACACAGCCAAGGATATAGATGCATTAACAACTGACGATGTTGATATATTCCTAACTGAAAAGAAACTTTCCGGGATTTCTCCGGAAACATACAATCACTACCATTCAGGAATCCGCTTCTTTTACAAGAAAGTATTGAAGATGAATTGGGACGATGATGACATACCTCGTATGAAAAGGGACAGAAAGTTACCGACAGTGCTTACAAAAGCAGAAATATCGGCTATTCTTGATGCTACTCCAAATCTGAAGCACAAAGCTATGATTGCTACTATGTATTCAGGCGGACTTCGTGTTTCAGAAGTCACACATCTTCATTATGATGATATTTCACGCACGAACAAAACCATACACATCCGTGATGGGAAAAGTCGCTCTGATCGTTATACTTTGCTTGCAGACCGGACGCTCGAAATATTGACAGAATACTGGTTTCAATGTGGCAGACCAAGAGGGATTCTGTTCCCAAGTTCATGGACAGGGGATTATCTTACAAAAGATAGTGTCATTCAGTTTTTTCGTGAAAGTGCCAAAAGAGCAGGCATTCAGAAACACGTCTCCACGCATTGTTTACGTCACAGCTTTGCAAGTCATCTGTTTGAATCCGGCTGTGATGTAAAATATATTCAAGCGCTTCTGGGACATCGTGATCCAAAATCAACAGAGGTTTATCTGCATGTAAGCAATAAAACTCTGCTTGGAATTAGGAGCCCATTTGATGAGATGGGCGGTGAGTAATTATGGAGAAATCATATACGATACAAGATGTATTTGAACGGTTTTATCCTTCTTATGAAAAGAGGAATAGCCCTCCTGCTCATCATAGAAAAACAGCTTATCATATCATGAACTGTAAAACAGGCGCTTTTGGTGTAAACATCAGTGTTTGTGAGGACTGCGGATGTATCAGCATTCATAATAACTCCTGCAGAAGCAGATGCTGTCCCATGTGCCAGGAGTTTCCGAAAGAGAAATGGATTGATGCACAAAAAGAGAACGTACTTGATGCACCCTATTATCATGTAGTATTCACAGTTCCTGAGGAATTGAATTCCATCATTTACAGCAACCAGAAGCTGTTGTATGATGCACTGTATCATGCTGCCTCAGCAACCTTGAATGAATTGGCAAAAGACGCAAAGTATCTAGGAGCTGATATAGGGTATATCTGTATTCTTCATACCTGGGGTTCTGCAATGAATTATCATCCGCATATTCATACCATTGTTCTTGGAGGTGGACTTGATGATGAAAACAACTGGAAAGATACAGGTGGAAAATTTTTTCTCCCATATGGTGTTATCTCAAAAGTGTTTCGTGGAAAATATATGGATGAGTTAAAAAGCCTGTGGAATGATTCTAAGCTTAAATTTCATGGTACAGCAGAGAAATATCAGAACAGCTATCGTTTTAAAGAACTTCTTGATAAGTGTTATGAAAAGAACTGGGTCACTTACTGTAAAGAAACTTTCAATGGTGCACAGTCGGTTATCAATTATCTTGGAAAATATACCCACAGGATAGCAATCAGTAATCATCGAATCAAATCCATGACAGATACAACAGTTACATATGTAGTAAAAGACTATAAAAACGAAGGCTGCTGGAAAGAGAAAACAATTTCAGGAGAAGAATTCATCCGTCGATTTATGATGCATGTTCCTCCCAAACGATTTGTCAGAATCCGGCACTATGGTCTGCTATCATGTAGAAACAAGAGAAAAAAGATAACTTACTGCAGAAACCTGCTTGGATGTAAGAAATACATTTCTACATTAAAAAATCTAAATGCAGTAGAAATGATAAAGGTTTTGTATAACATCGATGTATGCAAATGTTCTTCTTGTGGAGGGAATATGGTATCACCCTGCAAAGATAAATACAGTTCTTCTTTTCGTGCACATATGAGATGTTAAGATCTACAATTGCATAGAATAAATGACTTCCGCATAGGAGGTTTGTTTGTCATGCCTGAAATTGATTTCTTGAATAAAAAAACTTTTACCAAAACATCCGGTATGATAAACTTAAGGAAAAGAGCAACGATTGAATCCCCATAGCTATCGGCTAAAGGGACGCGACTTTGTTCACCAAGGTAAAATCGAAATTGATGTAAACGAAAGGGCAGTTTTTATCAGAACTCAAGGCTGCTTTTTCGTTTACACCAACTCCGATTGTTTCCTTAACAGTTTGTAGAGATGATAGAATAATTATTTTGGAATAAAAAGGTATGAATCACCATAGAAGTAATACAATTATGGTCAAAAGGATAAATTATTGATATAATATAGGTAGTCATAAAGATTTAAGAGTGAAAAGAAAGAAGGTGTATCTATGCCAGAAATTTCGTTGTTTTATGGAATAAGGGTTACAATGTATTATGAAGATCACAATCCCCCACATTTTCATGCAGAATATAATGGAAATAAAGCGATTGTAGATATTATCGAAGCAAGAGTAATAAAAGGGGCTTTACCATCCAGGCAGTTAAAATTGATATTAGCATGGTGTGTGATACATCAGGATGAACTGATGCAAAACTGGGAGTTGTCCAAAGATGGACTTCCGCTTAATAGAATTAATCCATTAGTGTAGGAGGCAGATATGTTTTATGATATTGTGCAGGTAATTCCTAATGAAGACTATACCGTATATGTATATTTTGAAGATGGAAAGATTGTATGCTATGATGCTAAAACGTTATTGAAAAAGAAAGTTTTTGAACCATTGAAAGATATTAAATTTTTTATGAATGCGTGCACCATTTTGAATGGGACATTGGCATGGGATGTTACTGGAACCAGAGATTGTAGTAAGTGTCTGGATATAGATCCGGATATGTTGTATGGATTGGAAAATGTAAGTGAAAAGATTGCATAAGGAGTTGCCGTCATTCAATGGCGGCAATTATTGTATAGATAAAAACAATATAACAAATCGGAAGTTAACGAAGGAGAAAAGAGTGAAAAAGAAACATCAGTTTGTGTTAATTTTAGGCATTATTAATGTGATATTACCTGTAATTCCTGTTCTTTCGCATAGGGGATGGTTTGGGATGGTGGAAAATGGCTGGAAGTTTATTTGGGTTGCAGCTATAATGATTTTATTACCATTTGTTTCATCATTGGCGGGAATTATTATTGGAAGCATACAATTAAAGAAGGCATCTACAAAGCCTGTAAAGATGGGGCTGCTGCTTTCGTGCACGGGGTTAGTGATGCATTTACTCTTTCGATTTGTTTTTAAGCTTTAGAAAGATTTTCAGCATTTTTGAACAGAAAAAATTTATTTACCATAACTACAGAACTTTTTGAATGTAAGCACAAAACCGTTGCGATAAATATTGAAGAAATGCACATAATATGCAATGTGCAAATTGAAGAAACGTATATTATGTGATATAACATATTTATAATGGTGGAGGTAGTTATGTATTTTAAAAGAAAAGTATACGATAAATTGTTGGAATGGAAAAAGATATATTCAGAAAAATATGCGGTATTGTTGGAAGGCGCAAGGCGAGTTGGCAAGTCGACTATTGCGGAGACCTTTGCAAAAAATGAATATAGGTCTTATATTTTAATTGATTTTTCCAAAACAACAAGTAATATTCTGGAATGTTTCGATGATATAGGAAATTTGAATATCTTTTTTCTGAGGCTGCAGGCAGAAACCGGAATCACATTGTATGAACACGAGTCCCTCATTATTTTTGACGAAGTACAGTTATTTCCAAAAGCCAGACAGGCAATAAAGCATCTTATACATGACGGCAGATACAGTTATTTGGAAACAGGCTCTTTAATCTCGATAAAGAAAAATGTAAAGGATATCCTGATTCCATCCGAGGAAATGAAGATAGAAGTATATCCCATGGATTACGAAGAATTCTGTGATGCCACGGGCAGTAATTATGGGCTGCTGCAACAGATTTATGATAGCGGAGCAGCTATTGGACAGGCAACTAACCGTAAATTAATGAGAGATTTGAGAATTTACATGGCAGTAGGGGGGATGCCACAGGCAGTAGAAGCCTATGTTAATGGAAAAAACTTTTCAGAAATAGATATGGTAAAAAGGCAGATCATATCTCTGTATGAGGAAGACTTTAAGAAAATTGATGCGTCCGGAAGAATATCGGCATTATATCATGCGATTCCGGCACAGTTGGCAAAGGATGCAAGAAAATATCGGATTACCACAGCAATTGGAAAAAGAAATAACACGAAAGCAGAAGAATTATTATACGAGCTGATAGATTCAAAAACAGTTCTGCCATGCTATAATTCTACCAATCCAAGAGTCTGCCTGACGGACACGAAAGATTTTGACAGTTACAAGTTATATCTTTCAGATACAGGATTATTTGTTACACTGATGTTTATTGACCGTCTGGTGACGGAAAATGATATTTATGCGAAGTTACTTTCCGATAAATTACCGGCAAATCTGGGATATCTTTATGAGAATCTGGTTGCTCAAATGATTACAGCCACCGGGAGAGAACTGTACTATCATACCTGGGAGAAAAAAGGGAGTACGCATTATTATGAGGTGGATTTCCTGATTTCGGAAGGAAGTAAAATAAATGCATTTGAAGTTAAGTCCTCAGGATCCGGAAAACATGAATCCATAAGGGAATTCCGCAGAAAATTCTCTCAGAATATTAGCAAGGCGTATTTAATATCTCAGAAAGATGTAGGTAAAGAAGAAAATCTATTGTTAGAACCGTTTTATCTCTTACCGTTTTTGATAAAATGAGTTTGATAAATTGGATTTGTGGAGTTACACGATGATAATAAAAATTGTTACAATTTCACTGATGGCAGTTTTCTACATCTGCTATTTTGCAAAGGTGATTAGTCAGAAAAAGCAAGGCATAAAGACAGATCAATTAGGAAAAGGAAAAGAGGGATTTGTCAAATTTATAGAAGTAACTCTTAAAATAATCACATATTTGCTTCCAGTAATACAGATTATCAGTATTGTGTTTTATTCGGGAACAGCACATATTGTGACGCAATTTATAGGAGTTGTAATAACAATGTTCGGTGTACTTGCTTTTATTGTTTCTGTTACACAGATGAAGGAGAATTGGAGAGCAGGTGTGCAAAAAGAAGAAAAGACAAATTTGGTAACAACGGGCATCTATTCTATTAGCAGAAATCCTGCATTTTTGGGTTTTGATTTAATGTATATAGGAATATTGTTTTCGTTCTTTAATTGGTTCCTTTGCTTTGCCACAGGTTTTGCAGTGGTATTTTTTCATTTGCAGATAGTCAATGTAGAGGAAGATTTTTTGATAGAAGCATTCGGAAATGAGTACCTGCAATACAAATCAAAAGTATGCAGATATTTAGGAAGAAAAAGATAACTTAGCATTGAATAAGCTGTTAATTTTGAAAATTTCTTTGAAAAACTATTGACTCCTACGCAACGTAATAGTTTACGATATGTTTATCGAGAGGAGGAAATGACAATGATGACAGTGAATGAGGTAAGTAAATTAACAGGAGTGAGTATACGCACTCTGCAGTATTATGATACCATTGGTCTCTTAAAACCTATTGAATATACAGAGTCAGGTTATAGGTTGTATGACGATACATCCTTGGAAAGGCTGCAACAAATTTTACTGTTTAAAGAATTGGAATTTCCGCTTAAGGAGATTAAAAAGATAATTGATGCCCCTAACTTTGACAGGAACAAAGCATTAGAGCAGCAGATTGAATTGCTTACTATGAAAAAAGAGCATCTTGAAAATCTTATTAGTTTCGCTCGAGGAATAAAAGGAATAGGAGTGAAATATATGGATTTTAAAGTATTTGATACAACAAAGATTGATGAGTATTCTAAACGAGCAAAAGAACAATGGGGACAAACCTCTGAGTATAAGGAGTTTGAAGAGAAAACAAAGAACTGGACGAAAGACGATGAAGCTACTGTTGCAAATGAGTTTATGCAATTATTTGTTGAATTCGGACAAATGAAAGAAATGGACCCAGAAGATGAACAGGTGCAGTTGCAGGTAAGGAAACTTCAGGATTACATTACAGATCATTTTTATACATGTTCTGATAAGATTTTATGCGGTCTTGGAAGAATGTATGCCGGTGGAGGAGAACTTACGGAAAATATTGATGATGTTGGA
Organism: uncultured Lachnobacterium sp.; assembly: GCA_900550545.1. Lineage (GTDB taxonomy): Bacteria > Bacillota > Clostridia > Lachnospirales > Lachnospiraceae > Roseburia. The sequence continues at coordinate 8,250 of URSS01000058.1, forward strand.
GGAGTTGGCACAGCAGAGTTTGCAAGTAAAGCTATTGATATATTTTATATGAGCAGAAGGTAAATTCAAGTTTGGAGAATTGAGAAAATCGGAATTTTGATGTCGATTATCAGGGGGAATATATGGTGCATAAAGAAATATATATTGAACTGCAGGATACGCAATGGCAATTTGATTATATTGACCATGATAGAAATATTGCTAGAGCAATTGTATATGATGAAAACGGAATATTCTATTTTGTAAGAGCCGAGCGAGATGATGATTTTGGCAAAGCAACATTAATTGAAACTGCTGGCGGAGGAGTTGAGGTAGGCGAGGAGTTACAAACTGCCATTCAAAGAGAACTAAAAGAAGAATTAGGTGTATCAGTAGAAATAGTTTTTAAAATAGGAGTTGTAAGTGATTATTATAACCTGATTCATAGGCATAATATTAATAATTATTTCTTGTGTAAAGTAAAATCATTTGGGGAAAAAAATTTAACGCAGGATGAAATAGATAGTTTTCATTTATCTACATTGCAATTGTCTTATGAAGAAGCAGTTCGAGAATATGAAAATAGAAAGAATACACGATTAGGAACACTTGTAGCAAATAGAGAATTACCTATCTTATATCGAGCAAAAGAAATAATCGATGATATAGAGAGTGAATAAACTTTCAGTTTGGAGAATTGAGAAAATCGGAATTTGAGGAATAAAATATGGGCATATTAGAAATAGTTTTTAATTCAAGAAAATTTGATTTGAATGATGATGTTCTGATGGGATTTGATAATTACTTTGATAAAAAAAGTAAGGATTATAATAGTTTTTGTTTAGACGAAGAAGATATTAATCCTTTACAAAACTTTGTAGCACAGATTAAGTCTGCTGACTCAGATAGTGTAATTTATGTATCTACTTATGGCTATGAAATCACAAATAGTAAAGGAGAAAAATCAACATATGCCGATGCTCTTTGGATTGACACAGTTTTACCTATTTCCCAAATAGAGAGATATATTGAAAAAAGTGGTGTTGCTGAACCAAGTAATATTTCTTTTGTTGGAGATAGTGATGAATGTGGAAACTATAAAGTATGGCTTATAGCTCAGGAAGAGAATAATCCTCATGTTATAGAGCTGACTGACCGCAAGAAGATAGACCATATGATAATATTATATTGGGATTGATAAGTTATAAAATTCCAGTCTTCCGGTGAGATTGAAAGCGCGCATGAATTTGAATTTGTTAGAGGTAAAGAGAATGTTTAGCATTATAAACGAGATTAGTCGTTTGTGTAATAAATATGGAGAAGATTTTAATTGGGGAATAATTCCTGAAGTAAATGGTTTTGTCAGGGAACTTGAAAAGGAAACAGATATTTCTCAATATAGTGATGTTAAAGCAATTGCACGTAGTTATTCGTGTGATGATGTTTTGTTTATGCTTGATAATAATATATATAGGATTTATCATTTGACATATTCAACGCATAACGAAAATGGATTTCCAAGATTTATGGAATTTGTAGATACGAGTAGAGTGATTGCTTATATAGAAAAACAATTTATTGAAGAATACCTTTAATATAAAAAATCTTAATATGTAAAGCACATGAAAATTCCAGTTTGGAGAATTGAGAAAATCGAGATTTAAGCAAGAGATGATTTACTATAATGGAGGTTACTTATGAGTCTATTTGATGTATTGAGTAAGGGTTTTTGTTCAAAAAAAAGGGAATCAAATGAAATATTATCACAAGAAGAGTATAAAGATAAGTTTTTACATGGTGATGAATATATTAAAAGAGAATTTTATGACGAATACATATCTCGAAGATTGTCAGAAGAATTCGGGTTGAAATATAATGAAAAGATAAAAAAATGGCACTCTGAATGGAGTGCTAATCGGCGTTTTGTGGTCGAATTATGTTATCCAAGAGGAAATCACATATACTTGCGCTGGGGATATAATTATGATTTTATCCCTGATATCAATAGTAAAAATAAGTTGACATGGCATCGGACAGAAAGTTCTGTAAAAATACACATTGCTGATGCTTGGTATAATCACATAGAGGATGAAAGAGAACAAGACTGTGGATATACAAAGGAAGAATTTTATAATCCAAGGAAATGCACAAGTTTTCAATATCAAATACCTACCTACACGTCCGATATAGAATTTGCATTGGAATATATAAAAAATGTGATAGATAAAAATATCCCACTGATAAGAGAGTGGATAAATAATGTACAAACAGTTGATGATGCCATTACTGTTCTTAATCAGAGGATAGTAACTTTACCCCATATATATGTTCCGTATATGTGTCATATCAAGGCGTTTTTATATGCAAAGAATAACGATATAGATAATGCAATCGAATCTATTAAACAAGGTTATGAAAATAGAGAGATACCACAAGTTATAATTGATAAATTGGTTCAGATTGCTAATGGGTAAGAAAGAGACAAATTCAAGTTTGTAAGGAACAGAAACTTTGAATTTTATGCTCTTTTGACTACAATTGTGTGTGTCAAAAGATTTTGACAAGGATAAAAAGTCCTTTGTCAAAGACTTTTGATAGCATTAATATCTGTTTTTGATTAAGATACAAGTGCAAGGAGGTGTATTGAATGGAACTCGGGAATCAAATTAAGAAATATCGTTCGGAACTTCAAATTTCACAAGAACAATTAGCGGACCGAATATATGTGTCTCGACAAACTATTTCAAATTGGGAGAATGAGAAAAGTTATCCAGATGTAAATAGTTTGATTCTTTTGAGTGAAGTATTCCAAACCTCCATTGATAAATTAATCAAAGGAGATATTGAAATTATGAAAGAAAAAATTAATGAACAAGAAATTAAGAAACTCAATTACTATGGTAACATTTTTTGCGTGCATTTGGCAATTACGATTTTATCGGCAGTCCCATTGTTCTTTTGGTTGGAACAGCTTGCATTTATTCCGTTTGGAATTCTTTTTGTAATTACGATGTATTGGGCTTTGAAAGTGGAAAAGGTGAAAAAAGACAACGATATTCAGACATACAAAGAGATTGTAGCCTTTTTAGAAGGTAAAAGATTGGACGAAATACAGAAGCAACGAGAAATCGGAAAACGACCATATCAAAATGTACTGAAAGGGATTGTAGCCGGAATTGTTACAATAGTGGTATGTTTCTTGATTGGACTACTGTTTCATTTGCTTGGAAATTAAACAATCGTTATTAGGATAATAGGTATGAGAAACGACTGTGAAATTCAAGTTTGCAGAACTGACTCAAAAGAGCTCGAAGGAGCTCTTTTTCCTTTTTT
>URSS01000059.1 GCA_900550545.1 uncultured Lachnobacterium sp.
CCACGTATCCAGCTTGGAAGGCTGGTGTTCTACCATTGAACTACACCCGCATGTAGTCGGGGTGACAGGATTCGAACCTGCGACCTCCTGGTCCCAAACCAGGCGCTCTAGCCAAGCTGAGCCACACCCCGAAGGCTTATTCATTTATGCGCCTCATCCGTGACGCAAGAATGATTATAGTATAGCCCACATAGAAAGTCAACACTTTTTTTCAAATTTTTTTATTTTTTTTCAATTTCATATGCAAAAGCGCAAATATCCGCATTTTTCAGGGGTTTATCTGCATGGATAGAATAAGCATATCTTTGAGGGTTCTTTCGCCAGAGATGGCTTTATTATTGCCACAGGCGCACCCAAAAGGCTCCGGCAGGCTTTTATCCGCCATAATCTTGTAAAGTGTCTTAAAAGGCAGAATTTGACGTTTTCCCGGCACCTTTTCAGTAATTGCAGCCGTCAATCCATCACCATCGCAAATGTCTGCATGTTCTTACTATACAGATGGGACGATAATATTGTTGCATCTTATTCCAATTTTAATTATTTTTTTCCTGCTCGACCAAAAGTTCTTTCATCGCACGCAGAGCTTTTCCTCTGTGGCTGATTGCATTTTTCTGTTCTGGAGAAATGGTTGCGGAAGAACATCCGAACTCATCCAGATAAAAAATCGGATCATAACCAAATCCGTTGGCGCCTTCCGGCTCCCAGCCGATATAGCCTTCCATGGTCTGCCTTGTAACAAGTTCCTTTCCATCTGGAAGTACAGCTGCAATTGCACAGACGAAACGGGCCGTACGCTTTTCTTTCGGTACGCCATCGAGACGGTCGATCAGATTCTTGTTCTTGATATCATAAGAAGTATCTTCGCCCATATAACGCGCGGAATATACCCCCGGCTCTTTGTTGAGCGCATCAATCTCAAGACCAGAATCATCGGCTAAAACAATGGCATCCGTATGTGCTGCGATTGCTCTCGCCTTAATCAGTGCATTCTCTTCGAATGTCTTTCCATCTTCCACAATATCAACCTGAATGCCCGCCTCTTTCATGGACTGGATCTGCACGTCACAATCTGCCATAATTTCGCGGATCTCACGCATTTTGTCTTTGTTACCGGTTGCAAAAATAATGTTTTTCATTTTAATATCCCTCCTCAAAAGCCTCCATGATTGCATTGTAAATACCCTGTGCTGCTTTCTTCTGGTATTTCGGAGACTTCAGCTTATCCAATTCATCATAATTTGTCATAAATCCAACTTCTATCAACGCCACCGGGACTTTGCTTGTACGGATAATATAAATGCTGTCTCCCTCAAGCAATCCACGATTATAACTGTCAAAACTCTTTGAAACCGCATTCAGACAAATTTTCGCCAGCTTTTTGCTCGACAACTTTGAATCATCCGATTCACTGTACATGACCTGTGTACCGCTTGTCTGCGTAAAATTGCCCGTTGCCGAAGAATTATTGTGGATACTGATAAAAATATCCGCATCCGCCTTATTGGCCAGCTGTACGCGCTGATCCAGCGTCGGGTTCGTGTCTGCGGTCCGGGTATAGTAGACACCGATATTATCCGGGCATGCTTCAAACAATTTCTTCAATTGCAAAAGGATGTCCAGATCGATGTCCTTTTCTGACACACCCAGCTTAACAGCACCTGCTGCACGGCTTCCATGTCCCGCATCTATAACGATCACTTTGTCATAAATATCATGTGGATTGATAAAATCCAGATAAAGACCGCCTTTTCTGTATTTTTGCGAGAGTTCATATACCTTGTCCAGCGTCAGGGCAATCACACCGTCATCACCATCTTTATAATAAGACAATGATGCGATATGATCACTGCTGCCCCGGATCTTGTATTTCTGGAAATAATCCTCTGTTCCACCCGGAAACCGGATATACACAGTCTGCGTCACATAATCGTTTTCAATTTGAACATCTTCTTTTTTCAGTTCTGCCGGTAGTCCGATTTTCAGTTGTGCGTGAAGAGTTTCATCTTCTTTTACGATCTGTGCAGGTGCTGCCGTTGCGATCAGGCTCCCACCTTTGAGTTCCTCCTGCTGTTCTGCCGCCATCACCGCTTTTGCATGCAGATCCGGAAACCCCTGCAATCCTATGAGCACCACTACGGTCAGTACCGACATCATAATGGTAATCCACTTTAGTACTCTTTCATCCATTGTTAGTTCCTTGTGAATGCCTTGATACAAAGATTGCACTCACGTTTTTCTTTCACATTGACAAATTTCTTTCCATTCAGGCTGATATATCCTTCGCCGTCATCGAGATCCACGCCCTGTAGAATACTCTCGCCCGTATCATACTCGATTGCCAGCGGATGTTTCGATCCCGGTGTTTTCACATACAATACGATTGCATATTTCTCACCGGCTTTCAACTGCTGCTCGTCAAAATCAACCGTGTAATATCCCGCCTTTTTCACAACGCCGGATGCCAGTTTCTCACGATTGGCAAAAGATTTCTCATTTTTAAAATCGTGTACCACATACAATTCATACTCTGTATTGGCACCTGTTGCATAGAAAGATGCCGCAGAAAGTTTTTCATTCCCTTTTGTCTGAAATACGTTGGCACCATAAATCTGCTCATTGTCATATCCCATGTTTCCGACCCAGCCACAGAGGTCGCTCTGGTAAATATGATCGTAATTGTCTGTGTCATCTACCCGCGTGTACACCACGTTGTGCGTACCAATATTGGTATCATAATAAGAGACATAGAAAATTCCATCTTCTCCAAAATCGCTTCCCCAGCTGTTCTGGCAGATAAAAGCACCGTCTCCCTCCAGCTGCGTATTGAAATTGGAGCTCGGATAATTATCATCCCATCCGATGATTACAACATCGTGATTCGGCTTCTCCGTACCGATATAACAGTACGCACTGTTTTCCCGGTTATAATAAACCGAGCTGTCCTGTGAGCTTCTTATCGTGCTGTAAAGAGAAGATTCCACACCGCCGTATTTAAATACTGCTTCTTTGATTCCCTCGTAATCTTTACCATCAATAATCTGCATTTCCTGTACATGCTTTACCGCCTTTAATGTATCATCAGACACGCCATCTCCATACGGATCATCCTTTTCGAGAACCGGTCCCTGCCATGCCGCTAAATATGCCATACCCATGGTATATTCACCGCCATCGTACTGGTTCGCATGAAAAGAATTGCTCATGCTCATATTGTCTACAGAAAACAGATACTTCTCTTCCGGCAAAAGTGAAGACTCAAGTGCACTCGTCGCAGCAAACGCCCAGCAGGTTCCATAAGTTCCCTGGTTACGGATCTGGGAAACCCTGCCTTTTTCCCGCAGATCAAAATAAGCAGGAACCAGGGCACTCGTATCCGTATCCGCAGCTACAACCGTATTTTTTGTAATATCAAAATCACAATTATATCCAAGCAGATTTGACAAATCATCGAGACTTACATACAGTTCGCCTCCCACTTTTGTCAATCCTGATTTTATCTTCTCCTCTTCTCCGTTTACATACGCTTTCTTTTCATCCAGCGATAACGACACGGATAAATTATGTTTTTCCACAAGCAGGCGGTGGTTATCATATACATGCGCGCTGCAATTCAATGCATCTCGAAGCATAGACACCGGAACCATGATATTGCGGTCCTTGTTCATATAAAATCCTGCCTGATTGCTTGTATATTCCTGATTGTCGATTACGGCCTTTACCTGACTCGAATTCACATCCTTTGCCACCAGCGGATTCCACACTTCCGAATCGAGCGTTCCTCCTCGGAATCGTCCCACGCTGGCATTATCCACGCCTAAAACATGGAATTTAACCAAAAAAACAAACAAAATCACCACTGTAAAAGCGATGTATCGTTTCGAATATTTCATTGCTACCTCACTCTGTCATCCAATGTTCGTCAATTATTTTCTTTTTGCGTTCTCTTTGGTGGCTTCGGCCCCAAAAACTGATAGAAATAGGTCCGGATCATGCCATTATAAATTTTACGGTTTTTGTCCGCTTTTCGTCCAATATAGCGCTCCGTATCCTCATAGCTGGTGATCATATACATGGACCAGGAATCCAGCCCTTCATACGCTTTTCCAATCTGCGTATACAGTTCCGGCAGATCCGCCTTCTCTTCCAGACGCTCTCCGTATGGAGGATTCGTAATGATAAATCCGTATTTCTTCGGATGATGAAGATCCGCCACTGCACGCTGCTGGAAATGGATCAGATGATCTACACCCGCGCGTTTTGCATTTTCCCTTGCCGCCTTAACTACTTCTCCATCGATATCATATCCCTGAATATCCACCTCAATATCCGTGTTTACCAGTTCCTGCGCTTCTTCGACAGTATCGTACCACAACTGGCGTGGAATCAGATTCGTCCACTTCTCTGCTGTAAATGTTCGATTCATTCCCGGCGCAATATTCGCCGCCATCATCGCTGCCTCGATAGGAAATGTTCCACTTCCACAAAACGGATCTACAAGAATACGGTCCTTTTTCCATGGTGTCAGCATAATCAGTGCTGCTGCCAGTGTCTCGGTCAAAGGTGCCTTACTTGTCAGCAGACGGTATCCTCTCTTGTGCAGAGAATCTCCGGATGTATCCAATGTCACCATCACCTCATCCTTCATCAGAAAAATGCGCACCGGATATGCCGCTCCATCCTCCGGAAACCAATCCAGACGATAGGAACGCTTCATACGCTCCACCATCGCCTTCTTTGCAATGGACTGTATATCTGACGGGCTGAAAAGCTTGCTTTTGATTGAGGACGCTTTCGTCACCCAGAACTTTCCGTCCTTTGGAATATACTCCTCCCAAGGCAATGCCTTAATCCCCTCAAAAAGCTCATCAAATGTCGTGGCATGAAAACGTCCCACCTGCAAAAGTACACGTTCCGCACTGCGCAGAAAAATATTGGCACGGCAGATTGCCTCGGCATCTCCCTCGAACGTGATTCGTCCATCTTCTACCTTTGTAATTTCATATCCCAGATCATATATTTCTCTTTTTGTAACGGCCTCCAATCCAAAATGGCATGGCACCACTAATTCATACGTATTCATAAGTTTTCTTTCCTCTATGTAGCTTCCAAAATTTTCTTTTTATATAGTACTTCAGTCTCTTCTATTGTTACACATTCCGACGATTTTTGAAATAGTTTTCCTGAACTTTTTTCATTGCTTCGTAACCTCCCACAACCGTCGCCACCTGATAGCCTTCCTGTCCCAGCATACGCGCCATCTGCATACTTCCACCACCATGTTCACAATACAAAATAATTTTCCGCCCCTTTGGCAAATAGCGCTTTCCACGGCTGATGTCATCATAAGGATAATTTACAGCCCCCGGCCAGTGTCCTTTTGCGTATTCTTCCTTCTCCCGGATATCAACAAGCAATGCATTGCTTTTTCTTATCCTGTCCATCAGTTCCGATGCATACACAATCGTAAAATCCATAAGCAGCCTCCTGAATTTTTAGTTTCTGATAACTTTTCTGTGCCGATGAACAAATTCTTTGACTTTGCCCCCTTATATAGTCCAATAGTACTATTTATGCATTTTTTATGCATAAATTTCTAGTTCTTTTTTCCTATATACAATATTTCTATCACAAAGTAGAAAGATAGAAAAACAGATGATAGAGGATATCTCTACCATCTGCTTTCTACTATCATATGCAACTATGCAAAAAAACGTACTAATAATTGCGATTTTCTGCAGAATCGGTTGCTCTGTCTGTCATCTTGTTGTCTGACTTGTTGTTTGCCTGGTTTGTGCTCTTATTGCTGGTTTTATTGCTTGTTTTGTCAGTTGTGCGATTGCTTGTCTTGTTACTTGTTTTGTTGGAATACTGGTTCTCACTCTTGTTGCTTCCATTCACATTTTTTGCATCGTTTGTGCTGTTTGAAGCACCACTTTTGTTACTGCTGTTATATGCCATACTGTACCTCCTGAATTACGTTTCCGGAAAATTTCACCGGAAACATTCCCGATCCATTTTCCTTCCACATTGTATTGATTTGTTACAAAAATAGTGTCTCAAACTTCTAAAAAATTATACATTGTTTTGATTGCTTTTTATAAATCAATCTATTATAATTATTCACGAAAAGATCTTTATCTTTTCAATGTTATACCTCTTATTAATTATTTATACTCCCCTCAAAAGGCTCAGTCGCATGACTGAGCCTTTTACCTTTTACCATTTACTATTATAACAATTCATAATGAACCTATTACGAATTTATTATGAATTTCTTTTCATTGCGGCACCAAATGCAGACTTAGATAATGGAAATTTGTAAAACAATGATGCAATTCCATATTCTGCCAATGCACCCAACAGAATCAATCCGATATCCAATACCACCGCCAGTATCGGATGAATATGAATCATTCCGCTCATCATACCACCTTTTCCGAATGATGCCATTCCGGCAGACATCCCAAGTCCAAACATCAGACTATACATAATAATCAAAGATATGATAAAGAATTTATAGCAGACACCATTAAAAATCATCAAGAAGAACATCCATATACCAATCTGTAATAATTGCCATCCAAGATTTCCTGAAATGTTACCGGTTGCATATGCAATTCCTTTCAATAAAGTTGCCCATGCCAGCATAAGCAGTCCCCCACAGGCTGAAATTTTTGCAGGTATGGAAGTTTGCAATGCTTTCTTATATGGTGATGTCTGTGCCATTTCTGATATATCCAGCGAAATCAGCATCTGTGTCGGGAACATAACTGCGCAAAACAAAAATACACTTCCCATGTCTATCATATTTACTTCTCCAAGTATTGGAAACACTTCCCATACAGATCCCAGTATCAAAAACAAAATTCCAAATGCCACCTGTGATTTAAAACTCAGTCCACATTTCATTAAACAAAACAGATCACTTATTTTCTTTTTCATAATAACTTCCTCTCAAACATTTCACAGTATGTTTTACTATAAACACATTGATAATCACGTTCGCAATTACAAATATCACGACCATAATTTTCAAAATCAAATCCCGCTTTCCTGCGCAATCCATCAGATAACTGCAGCTACCATACAATATCGCATAAATGATGCCTGACACACCACCGATTGCTAACTGCATCATTACACCATAATTCCAATGCCGGATAATAACAAGTGTGAGACAAATAACAAATTCTGCAATCAACAGTGCGAGCAAATAACGCCAACTTCCTTTCTGTACCAAAAGCAAAAAGCCCGGAACTAACATATACACACCTCTTCGGATGCAATCCCCTGTCATCCCTGCCGCCAAAGTACTTTCTCCGCTCAGAGATGTTTTTAAGTATTCCATGCTCCTGGTGCTTTTTTCACAAATTCCACCAAAAATCCAATAATCCACAAGCACTTCATACCAGACAACATAAGCAAAAAATAAAATGACAGGAATGCCAGCACTAAATAAATTTGCATAAACAAACAATTCAATCAGTCCCAAGATGATGCATGGTATCACTGCAAGACCAAAGATTTTATAAGCTGTCGGTGTAAATACCCCGTAACTTTTCCATATCTTTTTCATAACATCCTCCTATTTCGCATTGGATGCAAAATGCTTCATGATTGCAACACTAATCTGCGACAAGCTTGCCGTTTCAACTGAAATATCACATCCTGCCAGTTCATCCAGCTTTTCTGACAGGCAGATACCCTCATAACCATACTTCGTAGAATGAATGCTATATAACACCTTCTGTGCACAAGCCAGATCCTTTACCTCACCTTTTACCATGACATATTTTTCTTTCAGATCTTCCACAAAACCAGCTTCCGCAATCTGTCCATGTGACATGATAATTGCATAATCTGTAACGTTTTCCATGTCTGCAATATTATGTGTCGAGAAAAATACGGTACGTTTTCCCTCCTCTTCGAGAAGATACTCACGAATCAGATCGCACAGACGATCTCTCATCAAAGGATCTAACGGTGATGCCGGTTCATCCATCAGAAGCATCTTTGTATCTCTCGCCAGAACTCCGGCAATCATAAGCTTCATACGATTACCATCCGACAGCGAATTTACTTTCTTGCCTAAATAATTGCTGTCGGCTCCTACTGATAGCTCATTCAGCCATTGTTCAAAACGATCTTTATGGAAATTCGAAAACAAAAGTTCGCTCACTGATTCAACCTGTTTAATCTTCCACTGTGGAAGGTAATAACTTCCTGGTCCAGTATATCCAATCTGTTCTTTTACTTCCGGTTTGTTCTCCCTGTCTTTGTCACTGTACACTCCAAAATAGCGAAGTTCACCTTTATAATCCAATCGGATTCCCGCAAGAATATTCATCAATGTTGTCTTGCCTGCACCATTTTCTCCAATCAATGCCGTTGCAAATCCCTGCGGAATCGTTAACTGTGGAATATCTAATGTAAATCCCTTATATTTCTTGTAAATATTGTCTCCTACAATTGCATAATTCAGATCCATCTCAATCTCCTCTTTATTTACCCTTCTTTGGCTTTCTTATTATTTATTTCTTTGTTTCTGCTCTCTTTTTACTTGCTTTCTTTTTATTTGTTTTCTTTTTCTTCACTCTTTTTCACAATTTCTACAATTCATCCATCGAAAGTAACGTCTGTAGTGTATCTACCAGTTCTGTATTACTCATGCCTGCAATCTTAGCTGCAGCAATTGCAGCTGTCAGTGATTCCTCCACTTTACGCAAATGTTGCTCCTTCAGCATCTCACTGTCCTGCGCATTCACATAAAAACCTTTTCCCTGAACCGCAGTAACTAACCCTTCTTCTGCCAATTGCTCATAGGCTTTCATTGTTGTGATCACACTGATCTTCAAGTCCTTCGCCAATCCCCGAATGGAAGGCAGATACTCGCCCTGTGCAAACTTCCCAGCCAAAATATCTGCCCGAAACTGATTTGCAATCTGCTGATAAATCGGCTCACCAGAATTTTGTAATATTTTCATCTAACCACCTTTTTACTTCTTTCTTTTTCTGCCACAGCTAACTGTTTATATGTTATATATACACCATGTACAGTTAATTGTCAATATTAAATTCTATAAATAAAATGTGCGCTTGCTCTTCCTATACCGCAAAAAAAGCAGCTCCCCCCTTCCGGAAACTGCTTTTTTGATCTGTATAATTTCACTCTTACATTTTTCGTTGTCTGCGCACACGATTCAAATGCTGCTCAAAATACCCCTTATTAATAAATTCTGCAAGTGCATATTGTTCCAACACCGGTACCGTACAGGAAAAACCTCCTGAAGTCTCATGATAACGTTTTAATAAACGCTGCGGCAAAATCATATACCCCATACGAATGGAAGGTGAAAGACTTTTTGAAAACGTATTAATATAAATAACAGAATGGCTACTATCCAACATAAACAGTGTCTCTATTGGTTTACCTGGCATAAAAAATTCACTGTCAAAATCATCTTCAACAATATAACGGTTTTCTCTTCCTGCCCACGCCAAATATTCATAACGTTTCGCAATTGGAGCCGTAACTCCGGAAGGATAACTGTGAAAAGGTGTTACATGAAGTACGCTTGCAGATGTCGTCTGCAACAGTTCTGTTTTAATACCATTTTCATCCATTTTCAGCAACTCACAAATTGCTCCTGTTCCTTCATACACTTTCTGAATCTGGTGATACGACGGATCTTCAATTCCGTAAATCCGGTCACTTCCCAAAAGCCGAACTACTGTGCCATATAGATGCTCTGCTCCGGATCCAATGATAATCTGTTCCGGTTGCGCAAAAACTCCACGGTAGCGCAGCAGATAAGATGCTATACTATTCCGCAAAATTGTACATCCTTCATTTGGTGAACGGTGTAATAATTCCTCTCCATACTGCGTAATAACACTTCGTACGGTCTTGAAATATAACGAGTATGGAAATGTATTCAATGCCGTATCTGTCAGTCTCCCATCCTCAATATGTTCGATTTGTTCCGGCAACATATGAAGCTGTCTCTCACTCCCTGTGGCCTCAGATATTGTTGCATGAATTTCACATACATAATAACCACTTCGTTCCCGTGGCTCAATATATCCTTCATCTTTTAACATTTGATAGGCATTCTCTATCGTAATAAGACTTACCCCAAGATGTTCCGCAAGACTTCTTTTGGAAGGCAGTTTTTCTCCCTTTTTTAAAGTTCCTCCCTCTATGTCCCTTCGAATACTTTTATATATATAATAATATTTGGGTTCATCCTTACGCTGTGTTAAATTATATGTAAGCATAATTCCTCCGTTCAAAAAAAGAGTTCTCAAAACTGAGAACTCTTTCAATACGTGCGCGAGAAGATTCGAACTCCCGACACCTTGGTCCGTAGCCAAGTGCTCTATCCAGCTGAGCTACGCACACATATTAACTTAATGCACTTTCGTGCAATGCCGGCGACCGGAATCGAACCGGTACTGTATCGCTACAACAGGATTTTAAGTCCTGCGCGTCTGCCAGTTCCGCCACGCCGGCATAAATGGGACCTACAGGGCTCGAACCTGTGACCCTCTGCTTGTAAGGCAGATGCTCTCCCAGCTGAGCTAAGATCCCAGAAATACCAAAACTAAAATCGTTTCCTAAAAACGACCCAGACGGGACTCGAACCCGTGACCTCCGCCGTGACAGGGCGGCGCTCTAACCAACTGAGCCACTAGGCCAAATCATTACATATTATAACACATATATCGTAGCTTTTCAACTACTAAATGGACCATCGGGGACTCGAACCCAGGACCGACCGGTTATGAGCCGGTAGCTCTAACCAACTGAGCTAATGGCCCGAAGAAAACGTGTAGGAATAAGAGATAAGTGCAAGATATATTATACCATAAAAGAGGGGGATTTGTCAAGTAGGGGCGAAAAAAAGGAAAATATATCCCTCAGTGAACCGCCATGCACCAAACAGCAAACAGAGTGAGAGATAACGAAAAAAGGTTCGTTCCGTAAGAACGAACCTTTTGAAAAGAGCCGGCATTGCCCAATTTTTCCAGATCGAGATGATCAAGTATCGTAGGCGTAAAAGAGCTTAACTTCCGTGTTCGGAAAGGGAACGGGTGGAACCTCTTTGCCATAAACACCGGCGAACTAAAAAACAGAGATAAATGAAGAACAAATGAAGTGCGTTAAGGGACGCAATGAACAAAAGGAAAAGCGAACGACCGATTAGTATCTGCAAGCTAAACATGTCACCATGCTTACACATCAGACCTATCAACCTCGTAGTCTACAAGGGGTCTTAAAGGAGATCTTATCTTAAGGGCGGCTTCACGCTTAGATGCTTTCAGCGTTTATCCGTTCCGCACATAGCTGCCCAGCTGTGCCACTGGCGTGACAACTGGTGCACCAGAGGTGCGTCCATCCCGGTCCTCTCGTACTAGGGACAGCTCCTTTCAAATATCCTGCGCCCACGACAGATAGGGACCGAACTGTCTCACGACGTTCTGA
>URSS01000060.1 GCA_900550545.1 uncultured Lachnobacterium sp.
ACGACACCATCGGTGTCCGTTACCTTTACCAGACGGTTCATGCAGTCATACTGATAGTGATACCCCGGCTTTTTGGTCTTCCGAAGAAGGATTCCCTTTCCCGTGTTTTCTTCCTCATCCTTTTGGAAACTGCGGTATTCCTCCGGGGTCATGCTCTGGAGCACGTTGCCATATAAGTCACGCTCCGTGTAGGTCACGCCTCCATCCGGAGCTGTCACGCAAAGCAGATGCTTTTCTTTGTCGTAATTGTATACATATGCTGCCGGTGTTTCCTTTCCCGCCTCATTCGGACGGATCTCGCGGAGCCGGTTGCCCAGATAGTCATTTTCATATCGCGTGACTTCCCGTTCGGGCGAAACCATCTTCGACAGATGCGTCCACGCATCATAGCGGTACTCAATTCCTTTTCCATCATCCGTCTTCGGATTGTAGCCGTTTGGACGGATATATTTTGTGATGTTGGCCATGTTATCGTAGTAGTAACGGGTAACATTTCCCTCTTCATCCCGGATACTTGTGATATGTCCCATATGATTTTTGCCATACCAGACAGTACCAAAAGCATCCTCCACGGCAATCAGGCTGCCCTTCGGATCATACCGGTAGTATGTCGTCGCACCGTCTGCCGCGGTATAACTTGTCGGCGTGCCGAACTCTGTCTTATAGCTGTATCGCTCCACGCTCTGATCCGCATGGATGACTTGCAAAAGCCTGCCTCTGTGGTCATGTTTGTATTCTGTTTTTCTCCAGGTATTTGCATCCAGGCGGACGCTTGTACTGCTTAAGTTGTTTTTCTCATCATAAGTATTTATCAGCTCACGACCTGTATTTTCCTTATAATGGATTACCTGTCCTGCTTCATTGTATGTATACTGCCGCATAAGTCCCGCCGGATCAGTCTCGGAAAGCAGCTCTCCATGTTGTCCGTAAGTGCGCTTCGTTGTCCTTCCATACCGGTCGTTTTCCTCCACACGGTTGCCTGCTGCATCGTAGACACGGGTTTCCTTCGTGCCGTCCGGGTGCAGGATTTCTGTGATCTTCTTATTCTGGTCATAGGTATAGATCACGTTTTCACCGGTTGAAGTTGTAAGGAATGTATTCTGGCGGTTGGCATCATCATAAAATGCCACGTATTCCTCGCCACCCTCCAGTTCCTGCCGGATGACACGTCCCCTGCGGTCATAATAATTCGTGGAAAAACATTTGCCATTTAAGTCGGTCAGGCGTGTCAGATAGCCTTCCGGTGTATAGGAATAATACATTGTTCCACCATTTGGCAGACGGACTGACGTAAGGAAATTTCCCTCATAATGATAGCTTACCCGACGGCCCGTATTGTCTTCCAGATGGGACAGACGGCCATTCTCATAGAAAAATCTGATCCATGTGCCACTGGAAAAGGTCATCTGTGTCAGCAGATTTCCCGTATAGGCAAGTGTCGTCCGGTTGTCATGGATATCTGCCACCATCATGAGACGACCTGTTTTGTCATACCCATAATGTTTTCCCTCTGTCGTGACCGTCAGCCGGTATCCATCCATGGTGTCCACCAGATGAAACTTTTCGCTGCCATCCTTCTGATTGACCCATCGTCCGTCAATTCTGCGGAAATGCTCCATATGCAGATCTTCCATCTGCACATCGGCAAACTCCCCTCTCTGCGATACCGTACTTTCTATGCCAAAGCGCCACATATCACCAAGAATACCTCCGGTATTCTTGTATGCAGATTCATAATAACGTTTCAGAGAATACAGTCCAAGTGCATCCTCGACTCCCAGATCCACATATTCTGCCATAAGACTTCCGGTTGCAAGGTTAATCGGGTCGTGAGTAGCATCTGCATCGCACGCTGGATGATTATCTCCGTTGTTTTTTCTTGGGGGGTTTTCACTGCTGTCTCCACCTTCACCGGTTGACTTCTTATTTGACTGTTCTTTTCCTTCGATATGTGGTTTCTTGCTGGATGCCTTATTTTCTTCGCTATTCGATTTCTTTCCAGATTCTTTACTCTTGCTTTTCTTTTTTTCACTTGGCAATACGTATTCTTGCCCAGTTTTAACCGCTTTTCCCGCTGAATACATATTCTTTGCATTTCCAGTCATTCCAACTAATTGTCGAACAATGCTTACTAATGCAGCTGCATCGTTTGCATTTTCTATTTTAAAATCCACTCTCGGTCCTATTTCCTTCATATCATTTACAACTCCGATACCGGAATCCGTAAATCTAACCCCATTATAGATTACTTTTGCAACCCTGATTGCCTTTTCACCCTTTGTTAAAGTTTTTGTAGCTTTTGCTGCTTTATAAGCCTTAACCCCCATCTTTGCTGCTGCACAGGCATCTCCAAGTCCTGGAATTGCTGCGATTGCAGACATAGCCGCACCACAATAATCACCTCTTGCTAATGATATTGCAGCATTTGCTAGGTCAAAAAAAGTGCCTATACCAGGAATAAATCCACAAATATCCAACCCCAGCTGCAGAGCGTCCAATCCCGTAGACCACCAGTCCTGATATGTTTCCTCAACAATATCATGTTGTCCCTTTTCATAGCCCATCCAGCCAAAGTTTTTTGCACTAATGGAAATATTTGTATTTATGATAATGTTGCTGTCTTTTACACAAAAAGTAATTTCATTTAAACCATATATGGTCACCACTCCACTGTCATAAGCAGCATCTTCACTTGTGTCCTGTAAATTTTCTTCATTCTCATCACTATCGCTTACATACTGTGTTTCCCCTGCAGACTTTCTGATGTTTTTAAACAAAAGTGAGTCTGCGGTTTCCTTCAGATTTTTTTTTAAATCTTCTTTAAATCGGTCAAACTCTTCTTCTCCTGCAGCATCAGACTGCTCCTGCTTACTCATTCCTCCTTCTGCAAGATACAAACTATTATTATCTTCTGCAGCAGAACGGTATTTCTCCTTGCCACTCTCAACCTTTGTCTTCGCATCCTCAAGTTTTTCCGGAGATGATATTGCTGCCAGAAGCATACTGCCTTCTTCGGTTGTTTCCATGGATACATCACTACCCGATGTAATAGTAATTCCCTCGTCCTCAAACTTGATACTAATCTCTGTATCATCTTCCTCATCATACTTTTTTCTTGTATCCGTAACAATCAATGATGAAGATGTAAAACGAATCATCTTGTCTTTGTTTGTCAGGACCTTTTCGTCCGGCTTGCTATAATCCGGTCCGTCTGTGCTGCTTCTGCTACTTCCCAGACACACAATTTTTCCATTATTTTCATAATAGACAAATACCTTATCTCCAATATCCGGCATACAATAAAATGAATTACTCAATGCGGATTCATAGGGAATATCCACACAGTTTCCACTCATATCAGCTGCATCTGCATCAAACTGGACCTGTACAATATTTCCTGTTACAGAAAGTACTGTTCCTGTTACAATATTGCTGACACAATCTGCAGACACAGAGGCGGCATAACTTGCCTTTGCGTCCATTGACCGTACCTGTTTGATATGATTGACCAAATTTCCATTTTCATTCACGATGCGACTTTGAACAACTGTAAAATCGCCAATAATATCCCCTGCCATTACGCTCAGTTCATCTGTGGTATATTCGCAGGTTTCAAACTGATAACTGACAACCGTGGCATCTGCATTCGCCTGTACAGCCCGCAGTTCATTGACATTACGGCTTCTTGATTTTTGCTTTTCCAGTATCTTACTTTCAAAAGTCCGGCCACCTTTGTTTCCCCCTGCGATTGCCATATGTGTGCCTCTGCAGCCAGAATACATATGCATGCCAAAACTGTTGATCATTCTGCAGGCAAACTGCCAGTCCGTTTCATTCTGCTGATATACAACCGTTGGTATTGCCGGATTCTGTTCCAGCTGCACGTTGCAGCCATATTCCCGCAATACCTCATCCAGAATGTCTGACAACTTTTTCCCCGGACTCTGAAATGTACGGGTTTTACGTGACATGTCTGCTGCCACTTCCAAATCAGAAAGTTCAAGGATCAGTTTCTGGTATCCATCCTGATTCTCTATCGCCACAGAAACACAGATTCCACTGTATATATTTTTCCCTTCCATATCGGTAATCACTGCCGGCGTAAAATACAATGCCTCAAGTTCCGCCAGTGTTGTATTATCCTTCATTTCCACAATCAGATATGCCATTCCATGTGTATCGGCCTGTATCTCAGAATAGAAATCCAGAATTTTTGCATAGGAAAGTTTTATATCCGCTTTGATTTGTGCAATGGTAGTATATTTACTCATTTTCTTTCTTTGCTCCTAATTTTTCTATATAATTAAAAAGGAATCCGCATGGAAATACTGCAAGGATAAATGTCAACACACCTCTCTCCATTGCCCTCTCTTCAATTTTCTGTCCATCTTCTCCTTCTCTCCATTTTCCAGCAACGTCTACATAATATGTAAGTGCATCATTTGAAAGACCTGTATATTCTGCCAGCTTATTTATGACTTTCTCATTCTTTAATTTTTTTGTACTTGCCACTGGCAGTTCGATTGTTCCGCTTTTTGGAATTGTAAATGCCCGATCATCAATAAAAATAAGCATTTTTTGTCCATCTTTTAATTTTGCAACGTAAAAGGTACCTACGCCACCTTCTGTATTCCCATGTTCATACCTTGCCTTTTTTTTAATATAATATCCGGTACCCGATAACTCCTTATACATGGTAGTAGCTTCTAAATCCTCTGCTTTAACTTTAATAATATAATTTTCTTCTGCTTCAATAATTTCTTCTCTGCTTGTCAATTCTTCATACCCAGCTCCTGCTGGGTATCCGGTCTGATCCTCATACTTTTCATAATCTACCGGCTCTGCACTTTTGTATATTGCTTTTCCATAATCCGGTATCAACGTTACCCCACAAGCTATGAATGTCGCTAATAAAATTGCAAATGTGATTGATGCCTTTATTCTGCTAAATGCTCCCGTGCTTACCATGCTTACCATAATTTTTTTCTCCTTTTTAATTTATATCCTCTTTCATTTGTGCAATGGTAGTATATTTATTCATTTTCTTTCTTTGCTCCTAATTTTTCTATATATGCAAACAAAAATCCGAACGGAACAACTACGATAACAAACGTCACCATTCCCCTTACTGTTGCCTTATCTGACATTTTTTCTCCATCTGTGCTCTGTCTCCATTTTCCTGCTGTATCTACATAATATTGAAGTTCTTCTTCTGAAAGCCCTGTTAAATTCTGCAAACGTGAAAGTACCCATGGATCTGTTATACTATCAGTACTTGCAACTGGAAGTTCCACCATTCCACTCTTTGGAACTGTAAATACCCGGTCATCTATAAAAACAATAATCTTCTCTCCGCTTTTTAATTTAGCAATATAATAAGTGCCTACCCCTCCATTTGAATTTGCAAATATATACTTTGAAAATTTATTTTTATAGTAAGTTTCTTCTTGTATTTTCCGATACAACTTAACAGGTTGCAAATCTTTTACATCTACTTTCAAAATATAATTTTTCTCTGCATCAAAAATTTCTTTCCTACCTGTAAGTTCCTCATACCCCTGTCCAGCCGGAAATCCTGTCTGATCCTCATACTCATCATAATCCACTGTTTCTGCACTTTTATATATATTCTTTCCATAATCCGGAATATCTTCAACCAATTCTGCCACCAAAAATGCCAATACAATTGCGCATGTAATCGATGCCTTTATTCTACTAAATGCTGCTGTGCTTACCATACTTACCATAATTTTTTTACTCCTTTTTATCATCTTCTTTTGACCATCGGTATACCTTGACACCGACCCAAATAATAACTATGCCAAATATCACTATAAAAAATGGAACCGGATGAAATTCATTGCTAAAAAGAAGCCCTGCTCCTCCCATAAAACAGGATATAACTCCCAGTGTAATTAAACATGTACAAAACGTATCCCAACTTCTATTATCCATTTTTCTTTTCCTCCTTTTTTTCTATATATGTAAACAAAAAAGAGCATATAATTGTAACACCCACAAAGACAACTGCACATACAGTTAATGCACGCTCCCTTATTCTCTGCCCTTCCTCACTTCTTCGCCACGCTTCTGTTGTGTCTACATAATAATCCAGATCCTCCTCGGCAAGCCTTGTCAATTCTTGTAATTTTTCTATAAATCCTGTGCTTTCCATCTCCTTTGTCCCAGCCACCGGAAGTTTCACAGTGCCACTTTTAGGTATCTTAAATGTTCTGTCGTCTATAAGAACAATTACTTTGTCTCCACTTTTTAACTTTGCAATATAAAAAGTACCTACACCCCCTTCTGTATTAGCGTTATTGTATTTTGAAAATTTTCCATAATAATAGTCTGATTTTAATATTGATTTATACATATTTGCAGACTTTAAATCTTTCACATCCACTGTTACAACATAATTTTCCTCCGCCTCTACAATATCTGCTCTATTTGATAACTCTTTATATCCTTCTCCTGCTGGGAAACCAGTCTGATCTGTATACTTATCATAATCCGCTGGTGCAGTTTGATTATAAAAGTACCTTCCATAATCTGGAAAGTTTGCCATACTCCATCCCAATATTGCTCCAAGTATAATCGCACATGCGATTGGTGCCTTGATTCTGCTAAATGTTGCCATACTTACCATAATTTCTTTACTCCTTTTTTATCATCATCTTTTGACTATTCTTCACTTTTTATTTATATCCAACTGTAATTCTTCCACTGATTTCAACGAAGGTAGTGAGGATTCTTTTTCTTTTATAGACATACCATTCAAGTCAATTCCTTCCAAATCTCGGTTATACATATACTGTTGTGGATCTTTGAGCATTTCATTCCATTCCTCCAGCATTGCCTGCTGTTTTTGGCGTTCCGCTTCCTCAGCTGCTTCTTTTTCTGCTGCCTTCGCCTGAGCTGCCTCTTCCCTGTCCTGCTTAATCTCTCCAAGTTCTGTAAAACTTTCCAGCTGCTCCTGAACCTCACTTGGCAACTGATCCGTCTTATCATATACCGTTGGCTCTTCATCACTTTCATCCGATTTCTCATCGGCATCCTCTTCCTTTTCCAGATAAATGGAAATAGTTCCCCCGTAATAGCACGGAAGCTTGCTTTCTATTGTCAATGCCGGGACTCCGTCTATAAAATAATCCTCATCCACATTGATCCATGGCACCAGTGTCATGGGTTCGCATTTCACACCTGCCACTTTTTTTGCAAACAATGCTCCTAGAGGGCCAATCAATCCACCCATGATTGCAGTTCCCACTAAACCATTTGGATTTGTTAAAGATGTACATCTTCCAAACTGCAGGATGTTCTCATTTGCCACATGATCACTTGCATTCATCAGCGGCTGATCTTCTGTAGAAAATGTAATTCCATGGTCCTCTGGCAGATTCAGATACTGCTGAAAATCTTTGGAACCGCAGCTGCATTCCGCCTTCATTAACCGATACACATACTGTTTTTTATCCTGTGACATTTTTTCACCTCATTTCTACTTTTTTCAACGACACTCCATAGGGATTTCTTCGAAGAATGCTCTCCGCAACCGCCAGCGACACAACAATCTGATTTTGCTGTAATCCCTTTGGCCGGAAGATATTTCTTCCTTTTATTTTTCTTTTATCAATAATAATTTCCTGATAAGCCCCATTGGGCAGCTTTATGGCATCTGCGTGTATGCATTCTTCCATAACACAGTCATAAATCCAATATACTCTTGCCACGCTCGGAATCTGGCTCTGCTCATTTGGAAATATCTGCACCGCTTTAAAGGAAATATTGTCATCATACATCGCCAACACTTTTTTAATTGCTTCACTTACCATGTACGTCGGTTGCGAAAGAATATCCGGGATTTCCTGTGTTTCATCGTAACGCACATAACCTACGACAGCATCCTCCAATCCGGCAAACTGACGGTGGGTCATCTCATGCGGATACCCTTCCAGATTTGGTCCAATAACTTTAATTGGATTTACCACATGTTCACTTTGTGCCAATAAATAATATTCCATAATACCCTAGACTCCCTTCCATTCCTCTCCGTCATTTGTACAGAATTCCACAACATTTTCCAGCATCTCAAACGGTTTATAAAATTCTTTGATTTTGTCCGGATTATCATACTCTGCATCCCAGTTCATATGAGTCAATTTACATTTCTTTAAGGTTGAATTCCGAATCGTTGCCCCGGCCAGATCAACCCCATCCATGCTGCAATGATAAAACCTGCAGCCATCAAATACCGCATCCCGTAAAAAGGTTTCTTCAAATTTGCAGAGAACAAATTCGCATCCATAAAAATGTGCATGGGACAGATCAATTTTTTCGAATATCTTCTTGTTATAGACCAGTTCCTGGAAATGGCAGAATGAAAAGTCCTTTCTTCTGCTACTCCAGAATATATCTGCTTCCGGTGTCTTCCGATACAGAAGCTTTGACCAGTCCCGGTAGCTTCCTGCGGTCAACCGAAAGCCATCTGCCCACATAATCTGCTCATAACCTTCCCTCTGTTCAAACTCTGCAAACAAATATTTACACACGACCGCCAGACAGGAAACTGCAAATGATATACTTTCCCGCATCATCTGTTCCATTCCTTCCGGATGAATATATGCCAGCGCATTACATTCCCTGCATTTTTCTGTGATTGCCTGATGATACTCCTCCCAGCCGTCCATATACCAGCCTGCATTAAATTTTGCTGTAAGAATTTCTTCTCCAAACATGCCGTTTGCATCATAAGCGGTAAACGCAAACTGTGGAGTTCCCAACGCTATCGATGTGGATAAAAGGGAAATCTGAATTTCCCCAATCTCCATTGCATAGTGTTCCTGAAACTTTTGGATTATCTGCAGGAATGTATCCATATAATTGTCAAAAAGCGTTCTTGTCCGGTCCCGGTCTGCGGTAATATTCTGTACAATCCTGTCATGGTATACATTCTGCAGCGCTTCCAGATACTCTTTTTTGAATTCATCAATTGTAATTTTCATCATTCTTCACCTGTCTTTGACCATCCGCCTTTTACTTGATCACGATATTACTTGCGCCCATCTCAATTCCATCTGGCGTCATGTCAATATATGATTCTGCCGTACTGATCAGGATATCCTTTTCCGCTGTAATAGAAATATTATTATTTGACATCAGTGACAGATTATTTTTTGCACATACACTGATATCCTTATTACTGGAAATTGTAATTCCAGACTCATCTGTCAGATTAATAAATATTTTGCTGTCATCCGCATTTGTGGTAATATAAATGCCTTCTTCCGTTAAGAGGATCTGCTTGCCATTCGGTCCTCTCCACTGCTTGTCCGTTACTTTTGCCCC
Source organism: uncultured Lachnobacterium sp. (assembly GCA_900550545.1). GTDB lineage: Bacteria > Bacillota > Clostridia > Lachnospirales > Lachnospiraceae > Roseburia. The sequence continues at coordinate 9,349 of URSS01000060.1, forward strand.
CGGACTCACACAGACGCTGCTTGCAGCAAACGCACTGCCCTCATCAGTACCCGGGAAAAACACTCTGACAGTATCTCCTACTGCCGGCATACAGTAAAATCCGCTTCCATCCCCAGAAGAATATGCTGTGGAATATGGAAGCCAAACATCTCCACCGGCGTCATAAGAACTGTCAATATCTGTAATATGTACCTGTACTTTATCTGCCTGTACTGCCATAACTGTGCCGGAATACATTTTTCCCGATACCTGCTGGTTGACGATTGGCTGTTGTACAAATTTCTCCTCGGCTGCGATTTCAATTGTGGTAAGAAGTACGCCCTTTTCCATCGTACAACTCAATGCTTTTACTTTCTGATGGATGCCATGATACGAAATCTCACTTCCCAGATACATATACTGTCTTGTCTGTATGCTCGTTCCCACGCGAACCGTCTCTTTCGTAGATTTCGTCTCCGATTTCGAGAGATCAACGACTTTTCCCCTCCCCGGTAATCCAACGGTAATCTGTGGTTTTACTGCATCTATTTCAGAGAATATCGGGGCATTCAACATGGATGCCAGACGCATGCAGAAAGCCCAATTGGTTTCATTACACTGTACAAGCATTTTTCCGGTTGCCTGATCTGTCACTTTCATGTTGACTGCACCTGTTCCATTCAATGCAGCCTCCATAACCTGTCCGTAAGTTGCAGAAGTCTTCTGATAACTCCGGTTGACCGGCTGAATATCCAGCAAAGCACTTGTCGTAGCAGCTGTAAGTGTCAGAGTTGCATACTCTGCCTCCTGCTCAACACCAACATTGGTAAGCAGTCCATAAAATAATACCGAAAGCTGTCCCTCTGCCGTTGTCGTTATCTTAATTGCCGCATTCTCATCCATTCGGTTAAGATATTCTCTCGCAGCATCCACTTCCATCTCTCCTACGATGGCAGCCGTACCGTGCTCATTGATCGCATGAGCAATTTCCAATGCCAGTACTTTCGTAAAAGGTACTCCCTCCACCACAATGTTTGTATAGGTAATCGGTTCCATACTATGCCTCCTCCTTCAACTTACAAATGCTGTCTATCATTTCTTTCGCCAATGGGAAAAAGCGTTTTTTGTATTTACTTGGGAATGTAATTCCACCGATCAGCAAACGATCGTCTTCCATGCTTATGTAATACTGAAAGTTGTACACCATCATATCGATTGCCCTGGATACAAACTGCAATACTCCAATATGAAAATCCTCTTTTTCCAACACCTTTTTTTCAATGATCGTTACCCGCGGTCCCACCGCTTTCATAAGATCCGCCGTAATATCCATAAATTTCTTCATGCCATCATCCGGCACAATATGCTCTGTCTGATGAAAACTCATCTGAAAGTTGATATTCTCACCTCCGAAAACATGTGTCGGTGCATTTGCTCCCGGATACACCAGATGTTTCACATCATCCGTAAACAGAAAGAACGTCTCCGGCATATAAATGCTGATTTTCAGATCCGGAATCTCTCTGCGCTGAAAATGTACTTCTTCTCCGATAATGTGCACAATTTCATCGTATATGGATTCTTCCGCTTCTTTTTCCAGACGATCCTGTGATTCTCTTAGCTTTTTCTGTTGCTCTAATTCTTTTTTCTTCTTTAAAATTTCTTCATCCTGAAACCCCATGTTCTCACCTTATACGATAATTCATGCGTAATTATCGTGTTTTCCTTTCTTTTTTCATTAAAGTATGTCTATCGCTGTCGTATTACTATAAATTTTCAAAAAAAATATTCCATAATAAACTTTAAATTTCTTTATTATTTTCGTCAATTGTACTTTAGTCCCATTTCATGCATGAACACATGATATTCGAAAGAAGCAGTCTGGAAAAGAATTAAAATTATCATAAAAAACGCATTGTCTCCATAGCACCAAGTGCCATGAAAACAATGCGTCCTAAATTTAAAGAAAAAATATTCAGTTGTGATTTCGGATGTTCTTATACGAAGTCATTATTAAATATAGTCTTTCATAATGTTCCAAACCCTTTTTACTTCGTCATTATATTTCTCATTCAACTGATTTCTTAATTGAACATCTGCATCATAAATAATGAAATCGCTTAACCCGCCTCTCGAAGCAAA
>URSS01000061.1 GCA_900550545.1 uncultured Lachnobacterium sp.
CTCAAGGTTTATGGTAAAATAGAGTTGCGAAAAACTATAAACCAATCCACCAAAAAGAGATATATCTATATGATAACACATAAGCAGCTCACTTTGGCAGAAATTTTTGAAGATTGCCAAAATAAATTCGACAACGACAAATACCAGTTCCTTTCACTTCTTGATGAAGCCATTAACCTTGATGAAATTGTTCCTGTTTCTTTTGTTACTCATTTTCACGCTTCAACCGGAAGACCTCGTAAGCACCAGTTTTATCCAATGCTTAAAGCTTTTCTGATTCAGCGTATATTCTCAATCCCGACTGATATGCTCCTAATCGTTTTCTTGAAATACTCTCAGGAATTACGTGATTTCTGTGGCTTTAATGCTGTTCCTGATGCCTCAAAATTTACCCGTTTCAAACAGGATTTCCTGATGGACTTACAATCTATGTTCGATCACATGGTTGATATGACCGAACCGATATGCCAAAAACTTAATCCTCATCTGGCAGCTATGACCATCTTCGATACCTCTGACATTGAAGCCTGGGTGACTGAAAATAATCCAAAATACGCAAACCGTATTATCAAGCAGTTAAAGGCTTTCAAGAAATCCCATAACCTTGATGATTCCTATGATCCTTATAAGGCTGCTTATGGTTCCATGCCTACGCATGCTGCTTCCAATCAGGCAATCCAGCAGATGAACATTAATGGACATTTCTGTTACGCCTATAAGACTTTTCTTGGTGATGCTGCTTTTGACACGATTGAAATCTCCAAATCTCTTTTGGGTGAAATTGGATTTTAAAGAAATAATCAACGCACTCCGCCAGTATCCATGGCAGGTAGTAGTAGCCGGCCTGTCACTGATACCACTGTATATCATTGTTCTGAAGTTTTTGTCAAATAGGAAAGTCGGGCTGAGCCGAAAAATTAAAATTGCAAAAGAACGCGGACATGTCACAAAGGGAATGATTGTTAAAAAAGATGCAAAAAGAATCACGGTCAACCGGTCAAATTCCGACTACAATTTTGATAAATTATTTAGTTCAACTCATCTCATAATAATGCGCATAAATACCACCCTGATTTAAAAGTTCCTCATGTGTTCCCCGCTCGGCGATTCCATTCTCTGCCACAACCAATATTTCATCCGCATTCCGGATCGTAGAAAGTCTGTGTGCAATGGTAATCGTCGTCCGATCTTTTGCCAACTCCTCAAGGCTCTTCTGAATATAGCGTTCGCTTTCGTTATCAAGCGCGCTGGTTGCCTCGTCCAATATCAGAACCGGCGGATTCTTCAGGAACACCCTTGCAATCGAAATACGCTGCTTCTGTCCACCGGATAAACGTGTACCACGCTCTCCCACGAAGGTATCATATCCCTCCGGAAGTTCCATAATGAAGTCATGAATGTTCGCTTTTTGTGCAGCATCAACGATTTCCTCCATCGTCGCATCCGGTCTGCCGTATGCAATATTGTCCTTTATGCTGCCACAGAACAGATACACATCCTGCTGTACAAGACCAATCTGACTTCTCAGACTTTCAAGCGTCAGCTTTCTGACATCAATTCCGTCAATCGTAACCCTGCCACCTGTCACATCATAAAAGCGTGGCAACAACGAACAGATCGTCGTCTTTCCGCTTCCCGACGGACCGACTAATGCAATCGATTTTCCTGCCGGTATCTCAAAAGAAACATGTTCCAAAACCGGCGTATCATCATCGCTGTAATGGAAAGAAACATTCTCATAGCAGACATTGCCTTTTACATTAGACAAAGTCCTCGCATCTGCTGCATCCACAATTTCTGGCTCCGTCTCGACCACATCCAGGAATCGCCGAAAACCGGACAGGCCTTTCTGCATCATCTCCGTAAGCTCCACCAAAATCTGGATCGGGCTGATGAAAATGCCGATATACAGTGCATACATCGCCAGATCACCGACCGCCATCTTTCCATGCGCGATCAGCCATCCGCCAAACACCAGTGTCGTAAGATACATCATTCCCTGGAAGAACAGATTTCCACTCATAAAGCTTCCCATGCAACGATAGTTCGCATCCTTGGAGACAAGAAATCCCTCATTGCTTTTTTCAAATTTTTCCTGTTCAATTCGTTCGTTTGCAAACGACTGCACCACACGAATACCGGACAATGTATCCTGCAGACTGGAATTGATATCTCCGATTTTTCTGCGGTTGTCCATGAACGTCTCCTGCATTTTGCGGTTCTGCCCATAGGAAAAAATCAGCATAACAACTACGAGCACCAGCATCGGAATCGCCAGTCTCCAGTTGATCACAAACAAAAACAGGAACGATCCCACAATCTTGATCAGAGAAATAAAAAGATTCTCCGGACCATGATGTGCCAACTCGGAAATATCGAACAGATCCGATACCAGCTTACTCATCATCTGTCCGGAATTGTGCTGATCATAATAAGAAAACGAAAGCTTTTCATAATGGTCGAACAGTTCCTTGCGCATATCGCGTTCCATGCGTGCACCCATCATATGTCCTGCATATGTCACGTAATACTTGCAAAGTGTCTGTAGAACATATGCCGCAAAAAGTAACGCTGCAATCGGTCCTAATGCAGACAGAATCCGCTTCGGCTCTCCTACGAACAGCGTCTTCGTCAGCGAACGCAAAATCTGCGGATACGCCAGATCCACAAGACTGATAACCGTCGCACACAATAAGTCTATAAAAAAGACTGCTTTGTATGGTCCATAATATTTGATAAATTTCTTTAATGTATGCATTTTATACTCCTTTACTGATTTGTTTATCTACTCCTCTTCGTCGTTTTGCGGCGAATCCTCAAATCCCTGCATCATTAACTGGTTCCACTTTGCATTCGTATTCTCAAGCTCATGCTTTTGCATGATCCGGTTCCGGTCGCTTAAAATCGCAAGCATCTCATCGGCGATCTCCTCCATCGGAAGCTTCCGGTAATGGGAAAGATAGCCGAGCATGCGCTGCGCGGTCCAGTCCGTGTTCAGGTTCAGGGAAACCTGCTCGCAAAATTCCCTGGGGTAACCACGGTCGAGCAATTTGTTGTATAATTCTATGCTTTTGGGTGTTCTCGGTTTCATATGTTCTCCTACTATGTTAAAAAGACCATGTATTTCTACACGATCCTTAACAAATCATAATAATTTACTTAAAACTAATAATTTTACTTTAATGTCCACATTATTCTCACTAGCAAGTTTCTTGATCCATTTTGTATCCTCATCTCGATATGGGGACTTAAAGAATCTTAAAATGAACTTTTTAATCTGACTTCTAAATGTCCAATTAAGATTTGAAGCTTCATTAATCAAATTAAAATCCTGCACAGTCTGCTTTTCGTCTACATTACCAAGAATATATCTTAAAATCAGAACATCTGCAAAAGTAAAAGGCATAATCTCATCATCAAATTGTAATAATGACATATAGGGTCCACCTTGTTTTGTATCATCTGTCACAAGTGAGTATGCACCAAGTGTTTGTGCCAAAGAAATTGCATACACTTCGCCCAAATCTCCTGTTCCATACAAATTTTTGTTTTCATTAACATTAAATTCAAAAATCTTGTATACTTGCAGATCTCTCAATTTCTGGTTTGTATATAATTCTATTTTTCCAGCTAATATATCCATATCAACTTCATCAAGTACATCCTGACCATGATTCTCTAACTCAATGTTACGAATCTGTTCATAAATAAAAACCCCTTCATCAAAAAAACTAAACAAAATTTCCTGAAGACCCGCCTTATAGAAATGAATAATAACATTTGTATCCAAAGAGGCTCTCAATCGTTTAAACCTCCTATCAATTCATCCAAATCCAAATCTGCTTCATCATTACTGACAGGTTCAACTAATTTATCACTGATATCCTCTATGCTAAGCTGATAACATGCTAAGACCTTTTTTAATGTCTCTTTTGGGATAGCATTATGATTGTAGTTGTAAATCACATAATCAATGTACTCATATGGTATAGAGATCTCGTTACTAGGCATATTTAGTTTTGCATTGCCTCCTACACTTCGAAGCAAATTTCCAACTTTCTTCTCTGTTTTCTCATTGTCAAGACATAGTTTTTGATTCGAATCAATAAATCCAAGACTTTCCAATCTATTCAATGCCATATCAAAGCTGACATTAAATTCAGACATTATTCGTGCAATATCCAAAGCCGAAAAACCATCTTTTTCAAAATTTTCTATTTCTAAATCAACAAATCGCCCAACATCATCAAAAGGCATCAACAAACATGCTGCAAAATAATTTGCCTCTTGTTCCTTCTCATCCGTACTTCTTCCTGTTATAGTCATATTGTCATCAATAAAGGAATTTTCCACTTCCAAATGAAGAATTGAGTGCCCAATTTCATGTGCAAGTGTAAATATTTCTCTCGATAATCTACTGCAACTATTTGTAAAAATAATAATATCGTTATCTTTCTTTATGTTAAAACCGAGATCTGCTTTTTCCCCTAGTGGATATCTAAGAAGTTTATAACCTAACCTTTCACACTCTTTGAATAAATCAATGATTCCATATCGACTTATTTTACATTTTACTCTAAAAGAATCTGCCTTTATGCGTATTTCTCTCTTTTTCCCCTCTTGCATTTAGGCACCTCCTAAACCATATCCTTATGTTGAAGCTTTTCATACATATGCTTGTTTGCATAAAACAAATCGAGCATATCAAATATCTTTTGGGAGGATCCATTTTCCATTCCTGCTCTATATGCAACTACTGGTGTCTCGTCAAGCACTCTTGTTATATCTCCTACTGTTACACCAAGTACTTCTGCTATTTTCGAAAGGATATCCAATGTAATGCTATTAACTCCACTCTCGATTCGAGCATATTTTTGTCTACTAATCCCAATCTTCTCAGCGACCTGCTCCTGCGTAAAATTTTTCGCAATTCTTAATGCCTTAATCCGACTGCCTAACATTTCATTCATGTCCATCCCTCCCTTTCTTGAACATCAGCCCATGCAAAATTTGCTTTCAGTAAATAGACTGACTCTACATATCAAGTGCTCATAGAAAACTTGACACTGTCGCTGTATATTATATTATCACAATACAAAACAATGTCAATAAAAATGTTATGTTTTTATAACTTTATATTTCGGCAATGTTGTATTTTTGAGCTTTTTTTTAAATTCATACATCTTTAATAAACACTACAGTAATTCCACCAGAAACATCTCATACAGATCATCTTCCCCCTGCAACAGTGGAGAATTCTCCCCTCCACCATTCGTGGAACGCCGCATCGCCGCATAAGAATCCTCCCCTGCAGATATAAGGTCCATTGCCGAAAATGTACATCCGTTTTCCTGCGCAATGCGACAGAATGCAGTAACCGGATTGGAAACTGTTCTCGTGTCAAGTAAAGCCTGTGCCAGTGCCGGATTTAAACGGGCCTGCGCTTTTAAATTTTCCAGTTCATCGTATATATTCATAGGAGTCTCCTTTCTGCAATCCTACTTCCGTGTAAATTCTTCAAATTGATCCATAATATTCATAAAATTGCTTGCACTCACGCAATAATTCTTTTTTAATAACTTGTCAGCATTCACATTGATGATAAGCTTCTTTGCCTTAAATGTCGCCGCTTCTGTATGTTTTTGGCTTTTCTCTACCTGTTTTCCTATATATACCTGCTCAATATCTCTGCAAAACCAAACAAATTCATATCCATTTTCTTCACAATATTGTTTTGCATTTTTCAGGAAATTCTCATCCTCTGCATTCGTGTCAAAATTGTCACAGTCAAAACAATATATTACCTTGGATTGGTTCTTCTTAGAAGCCGCCTTATATTGTGAAATCAAGCTTTGAATATCTTTTTCCTTTTTCTTATAATTCCCCCGTCCATCCATATATACAGTGCTTAATTTTACGTGTGTTTGATCAAATGTATAAAAATGCTCAATCGAATCTTTAATATACATCCAGTCAGACTGACATTTCTTATTTGTCTCAACAACAAAAATAAACTGGCTCCCCACTATTCGTCCTCCTCGCCTGTACCAAAAACTCCAATAAAATCAATTGCATCCACATTAAACGGAGAGCCTTCTATCATACCGTTTCTGTATAATTTTGAAGGCGAATAGTTGCCATTTGTCTTCCATGGATAAATCTGATGATCTTCTGATAAAAAGTCAATTGACTTTTTATGCTGCTTCAAAACATCCATCGGTCCAACATTGTGTGTTGTAAAACAGAGCTGCCCTTCTCCATATTCCATCAGATATTCCAACAATGCACACAAATAAACATCATGAAGGTTCGAATCAAATTCATCAATAAATACAATTCCACCGCGAACCATTTCTCTTATATACACAAATAATTTAATCAGCTTCTTAATTCCGGTGCTTTCAAATTCTGCATGAATTTTGTAGGAATCATACACCATAACCAAATCACACATCCAAAAATCACCATTTTCTTTTTTATCAATTTCTATGCCCATCAGATCTGATTTAAAAATATGGAGAAATTCATATAATTTATTGATTGTATCTACAAATTTTTCAAATTTTAGCTTTGTGATCATATTTCGGCTACTGAATATTACACTTATGTTTTCATTCTGTAACTCAAAAATATTACCTATCAATGAATACAGTTTTGCATTCTGTGAATCAGCATCATCACAAGAAAGAATAGTATTTTGGATCATATACGGTTTATGATCGTCAGATTCATCTAAGTACACATGTAACTTATGCCCTAAGGCAAATAGCATACCAACAGCATTCATTATTACTTGCGCCGCTTTGTCTTTCCTGTAAAGGAAATAATTATCACTCCCTGCACATAACAATTTATCATAAATTAATGCAGACACAGATCCTGTGGACAACAAATTCATTGTCTTATTTCTAATTTCAGACACAAATCCATTCTCTTCTTCCGATCCATAAATAAAGATGATTTCTCCATCACAAACTTCATATATTTTTTCCAAAGAACTGCTCTTTAATGTTGCTTTTTTCCCTTTCAGACATTCCTGTGCTATCGTAAATTTACCTGTTTTATTTTTTGACAAAGTGATTTCATACTGATAAAGAAGCAACTCTCCACCACTCTTTGCCATAAACTCTGCTTCCAGCGAAAGTTTCCCGACTTTCTTGTTGACAATTGCGTCTAAATGGTTCTGTGTAATTGGATTATTCAAATACCCTGTATCAATAATAAGATTACGCAAAATCTCCACGGAAGTCACAATTCCAGACTTACCGGATCCATTCATACCATAAATTCCCTTAATGTTATATTCCTGTGTGTCCGGCTCCTTATTGATTGTCTTCTTATAAAAAGACAACGAAACCGTTTTATCCAAAGTCTTAATCCCCTTAACGGAATAATTTGTTAAATAAATATCCTTCATTCTGGCAGCCCTCCATCTTTGTTTCCAATATAGCACAAAAGGATAGGAAAATAAATACAAAATGTATTTTTCTATCCTTTATAATCATAATTCTTTAAACTTCGCCTGCATCGTTGGATTATTTTTGGTAAGCTTCTTTACACTGACTTCATCCACCTTATTGTTTGCAATTCTAAGCTGATTATCAGATCCCAGAAGTTCCTTCTTGACCTTCTGCAAATGGTCAATGGTCTTATCGATTTCATCAATGGCTTTATCAAAATGAGTATGCGCAATATTATAGTTTCTGCTAAAATCATTTTTAAACTGCATTAAGCTGTCTTCAAAATTGGAGATATCAATATCCTGATTTCGGATCACTTCCAGCTCCTGCTTATAGACCAGCGCGTTCATGGCAGCATTCCGAAGCAACGTAATCATCGGAATAAAACATTGTGGACGCACAACATACATTTTATCGTATTTATAAGAAACATCTACGATTCCGCCGTTGTATAGCTCACTGTCTGCTTCGAGCAGCGATACCAGGACTGCATACTCGCACTTTTTCTCTCTCCGGTCTTTGTCCAGTTCCTTGAAAAAATCCTCATTTTTATGCTTCGTCGCAGTCTCATCCATCTCATTTTTCATTTCAAACATGATGGAAATAATTTCTACGCCATTTTCATCACATTCGCGGTAGATATAATCGCCCTTGCTGCCGCTTCTTGCGTCGTTATCCTTCTCAAAATAAGCGTTTCTGAATGCAGTGGCTCTCAGCTGATTAAACTGGATCTCACAATGCTGCTCTAACGTCTCTCCGACCATCTTGGTTGACATACGTGTCTTCAGATCTTTATAATATGCAATTTCATCATCCTTTTGCGTCAGAAGGAACTGTGCCCGATCCTTCTCCTGCGTGAGCTTTCCCTCAAGATCGCGCTTTTCATCTTCCACCTTTTTTACAGCTTCCATTACCGCAATCTTCTTTTTATCTTCACTGCTGTTTAGATCATTTTGTAAAGAAGTAACTTTCGCTTCCTCTTTTTTCAATCGCTCCTGCAATTTCTTAATCTCTTTTTCGTATGCCTCGCGATCCTTCGTCTTAATCTCATTTTCTTTTGCTTCAAGCTCAAGTTCATGTTTCTCACGCATGTGTTCTTCCATTTCGGACACTCGCGACTTCAAATCCTTCTGAAATTCTTTATCTCTGATCTGCTGAATGATAGAACTAACCTCTGTATCATCCACAGTAAATGCCTGTCCACAATGCGGACATTTTAATTCTGCCATATACTTTCCTCCCTGTTCCGCTCTTTTAAAGTGATCTTATGCCTACCAGCCCGCAACTATCCGGAATACCTGTTCCGCCGTAAAACGCATGTTTTCATATGCAATCTCTTCACGCATGGCATCTTCCAGCGAAAGCACGCCCGGAAGAATGGAAAATACACCATCCACCAGCGGCCTGTCCTTCTGCAAAGTATGCGCTCCTTCCGGCTCGACGCTGCCTGCCAGCACGAATACCTTGCAGCCATGTGCTTTTGCGCGGCGTGCGATACCGACAGGAGCTTTTCCCATCGCGGTCTGTCCGTCAAAACGCCCCTCTCCGGTTACAATAATATCGGCATCCTGCAACTGTTCCTCCGGCAATACCGCATCCAATACTATATCCACGCCCGGCCGCAAACAGCCATGCAGATACGCTGCAAACGCAAATCCAAGTCCTCCTGCCGCCCCGGCACCCGGCTGGTCGCGAAAATCTTTGCCAAGTGCTTCCGCAGAAATATCTGCCAGATGCCAAAGTGCGGCATCCAGCTTTAAAACCATATCGGGATCCGCACCTTTTTGCGGAGCAAAAATAAAACTTGCCCCCTGCGGACCACACAGCGGGTTGGTCACGTCGCAGGCAATTGCAAAGTAGCTTTCGGCAAGACGCGGATCAAGTTCCGAACAGTCAATCGATGCAAGTTCCGGCAGTTCACAGGCTCCCGGCGCGATATCTGTTCCGTCTGCTTTGCGGAAATGACAGCCAAGTGCATGCAGCATACCGGTACCTCCATCGTTTGTCGCACTGCCGCCGATTCCAATGATAAAATTCCGGCACCCCTGATCCAGCGCATGGCGGATAAGTTCCCCCACACCATAGGTTGTCGTTTTCATCGGATTGCGCGCCTCTGGCGGAACAAGAGGAAGCCCGGCGGTCTCCGCCATCTCGATCACAGCTGTCTGATCCGGCAGAATTCCATAAGTTGCCTCCACCGGCTGACCAAGCGGACCGGTAACCGGAATCGTCACATATTTTCCCTTAAGACCGGATACCAGAGCAGCCACAGTTCCTTCTCCGCCGTCTGCCACCGGCTTGACGGATACAGTTGCATCCGGCAGCGCACGGAGAATTCCCTGTTCTGCGGCTGTGCCTGCCTGGAGGGAGGTAAGGCTGCCTTTAAAAGAATCAATTGCTACAATAATTTTCATAAGAACTCCTTTTGGGGTTGTTATTTTTTGCTTGCTAGAGGGTATGCATACTTTTTAACTTTTCGAATATACTTATATTAGCAATCACTATTAACGTATTTTAAATACTATACCACCTCATAATAAGTTGGTCGTTATCTTTTATGAGGAAACGACATATAGGTGAAAGTCCTATATAGTGATTGCTATTTTTTTATTATTTGATTTTTAGCTTGCAAAATTTGAAAATGTTTTCTTTGCTCCCACCCAAAAAATTTATCAATTAAATGAATAGCATCCCCATGCATTTCAACATCATGATAAATAAAAT
>URSS01000062.1 GCA_900550545.1 uncultured Lachnobacterium sp.
CCCGATAATTTTTCAGCATCCTGTTTTGCATAATATGCTTTCATAAGTTTTCCATGAGAACAATATTTGCAGAATACAATCCTAATCAAAACAGCATTGATGTTTATACCAGTGCAGGTTTTACTTGACAAACTCATCATTTCTTCCATGTCAATACATCCCGGCATACTCATATCAGTTTCTATGCCAGCACATCAAATGTCGAAACTCCGCTTTCCGTCACTCCTATAGGAATTGAAGTACCTACCAATTCCACCATTTTTCCTGTCAGGTCAGCTACATCTTTTCCATCAATTTTCAGATTATATTGCCGTTCTTCCTGCTCCTGTTTTTCGGCACGCTGTTTTTCCAGTCTTTCCTCTGTCTCTTTCTTTTCTGCTTTCCTTTTCTCGAGTCTTTCTTCAAGTTCTTTCCTTGCTTTTTCTGTTCCCGGATCAACCTCATCTTGAGTACACATTACAGAACTCATACTATCATATCCATCTATAGTAATACTATAACTCAGTATCTTTGCTCCTCTTGCTGCCACATAAGCTCTTGACTGTTCTATTGTTTTTGGTATTAGCGATAAATTGTACTCCAACCATTGTTTTGTCTTTTCATCTCCCATAGCCTTTGACAAAAGAGAACTGTTTATATTTACGGAATAATCCCTGCTTCGTAAACAATCGTATTTTTGTGTTAAATAGTTCTTATATTCATGAGCATTCTTATATGTCCTGCCCGTTTTGTTTCCAGCATTTTGTGTATTGCCATAACTATTCGTATATGACGCATAAGTTCCTATTCCTGTAACTGCCATATTAACATATCTCCTTTCATTATTCGGAGTCCTTCCAACTATGCCACCTGTTGGATTTCTCTCAGAATCAATATAATATTGATCACACGCTAGCTTCAAATATACTTTGACTAATACCTTTCATCCACATATTCTGCGTTGCTCCATATCCTCTTTCCTGCCCTATATCATACAATCCACTGCTGTCAAATCCTATTTTCAATACTAAATCATTTTCTTTTTTCCAGCCATTCTTAGCATATTCCAACCATCTATTAGAATAAAGTTCATACCCTGCGCCATTTTTAGCCTTTTCCTTAAACAAGGCAAGTAAATCTGTGCCATCCTCTGCAATAAAAGTACCATTTCTATATGTCGCATTGCGTGCATCATACCCTGTTGTCTCATACACTTCATGCCATAAAGAATATTGGTTCGCCTTTGTCCTATTTGCTTGCGAATTAACAATTTCATTGTCTGAATCATGCATACAAATCCACGCATGCGTCCAAATATTTTTTGCATTATCTCCTTCATTCAGCAATTTTTCTATCTGCGATAATGTGTCTCTATCTGCATTTCCTGACACAGTTAATTGATATGTATATGGATCAATAGAAAATGTCAAATCTGCTTGTTTTGATAATGATATTCCATTTTTTGAAAACAGATTTGAAATTTGCTGATTTACAACACTTCTTGCATATTGCTTTTCCTTGTCAGTATTGCGTATATAACCTGTACTTCTTGAAGCACCTGTATATACATCCTTGTAATTTCTTAATGCATAATCATACCGGGCAAATCCAGCCGAATATTTTCCCCCTGTTTGTAACATTCTTTTCTCATTGCGGTAAGCTATGGAACGCTGATCTTCTGTCATATATGAGCAAAAATTAGGTGAGGTCACATCACAATATTTTGATTCGATATATGCCATTGGATCAGAATGAGACAAATTTTCTTTGTACACTTTATCATAATGCTCCTGCAAAACTTTTTGTACGAAACGATCTTCCTCGGTAAGTCCATCATATTGATAACCTACAGTTGTACCAGCGCTGGAAGTATTGGGCAGATTATTTAAATCCCTGCCTACTGGTATATTGTTGTAATAATTATTTACAGTAACCATACTATCCCCTACCTTATATAAGTCTTATAATCTTTTACATCTTAATGCTCATCAACAACTGCGATAACTGCTCTTTACCAGGCTGAATCATTGTATATTTCTCCTTAAATGAGGTAATTGCACCATACATCTTCTTTCCTAAGTTTTCAGTAATCTCATCCTTCCCCCTGGTTTTTTGATCCTCAATGTAAGCCGATGCCAAAGTTGACCTTGTGGTAATTTTTGAAATTTTATTCATTTCTTCACCAATAATTCCACGGGCATGCTGATTTGTTGTCTCCATTGTCACAAAGTCATCCACTGTTTTTTTATATGCAGCATCTAAATTGCTTAACTCTTCATCCTTTGTAAGCTTATGAGTTCCATTTTCATCTGTGACATATATTTCCCTTGTGCCCGATTCATATCCTTGAACAATTTCATCATACAACTCTGCATATGCTGCAACATAACCGTTTGCTCTGTCTGTAGTGCTTAAAGCATTTTGCCCAGCATTAGCAGCATCTTTGTTCAATTCCGCGGCTTTCTTTGAAATCTCATAACCATAATCAATATCTTTGATTTTTCCACTTTTTAAGAGTTCTCTCCGCTGAAGTACCTCATCATAGGTTTCCTGCCCGTTCTGCTGTATGCGATTTCGATAACACTCCATTGCCTCATTAGAAATAGACAGCTTTGCGGATTGTTCCATCGTATGTTTTTCGTTTGTTTGACTATCTTCTTTCTTGGCTTTAGTAGCATTTTTTTCTACAATCAAATTCGCATTGTTCATGTAATTAGATATTTTCATATCCTATTTTTCCTCCTTAAAACCCATTATCTTAGTTTCACCTCGTGGCTCACAAATAAATCTATCTATAACTTTATATCTACTGACTTCCTGCCACTCTCCACCGACTCTCTTGTAATGCCATCCAATGCACCAGCCGGTATTGGTTTACCAGCTCTCCATGTAGAATCTGCGGCTTTTGCAGCTTCTGCAAATGCCTGTCTGTATTGATGTTCATATTGTTCCATTGTCCAGCCTGCTGATAAGCGGTCATCTTTATCCATTTTTCTATATAAATTGTTATATACGCTCTCCCTTTTGGTAGTATCACCATTTAAAGTACCGTTTTCATTTAAGAATTCTTTCTTTGCCAGTTCAAACATTTCTTCCCGGCTGCTCTCTGGAATAGAAATGATATGTTTATAACTGTTTCTGTTCTCATCCGTTACAGCAAGTCCTGTTAATCCGGTATTCGGATCAATCCAGTCTCCGTTTTTGTCATACTGGCTCATCAGGTTCTTAATTGCCTGAACATTTGTAAACATTGCACCGTTTCCATTCTTCATCATCTCACTCAGTGCTGCTTTATACTTTTTACTGTTTGTGTCGATCCCTGCTGCTTTTAATTGTTTCTGTACAGAACTGCTATTCATTTGATAATCTGGATTACCAAAGACTGTTGGTTTATCCTTCAGAATGTACAAGCGATCAGATAACCACCATTCTTGCACTTGTAGAAGCCTATCTTCGTACATATAAAACCCATGAAACAGAATAGCAGAAAGATTTTGATTTTCTCTTGATTATTTCTGCATTTTTCTGGATAAAAACAGGGCGGTCAGCTCTCCATAGCCTTCCACCCTGTCATCTTATCTTTTCATAGAAGAAACTATTGATTATATTGGTAACTCACAATCTTTTAGCCAAAATCGCAGTTCCAACCAATGCACCAATTTGATATTTCCCTTTTACCGAATCCTTTTATGCCTTAACATCACAACTTCCTCCGATAGATGGAGCTGTACCTACTGCCTGTGCTACAACATTCTCTGTAATGCTTTTCATATCCGTACCAATTGCAAATATTGTGCGTCTATCTTCCTGAATTTTCTTCATCTGCTCTTTTCTTTCAGCTCTCCGTTCTGCAAGTTTTTGTTCATTTTCTTTCTTTTTCTCGATTTTTCTATCTTCATCAGCCTTTTTTTGTTCTTCGCTTGGTCCTGTAATAACCATGGAGCCCATATTACCATCCTTATCTATCCATACCTGACGTTACTTAACTTCACTACTAGTCATTGATTTAATCATTGAGTCAGCCCATCTATCTAATGCTGGAATTTTTGACAACATATTTTCATATTTTGTGGCAACCTCTGGATTACTCATCATCCTATTTAAAATCTCAGGAGCAATCCTCACATCTGTTTTTCCTGTACGATTAGCTGTTTTTACATTTTTATCCGAACTTCCTGCCACAATATCTATTTGAGGATTTTTTTCCTGCAATTTTTTTACATAATCTTCCTGGCTCTCTTCTGTTTTGCTCACCTGTGAATTTTCCTTTGTTTTTTGAATATCACAAGCTGCCTTTTTAACCGTGTTCTTGTAACCTGATGCATAATACGATGTGTAACTGCTGTTATTGATACCTGTAATTGCCATAATCCTACCTCCCTGTTATTGAAACTTAAAATAATTTCTATTATATTGAACGACTTGGATATTTAATTTCCGTTGATGTAAATTCATCTTCCGCCGAAACATTGATATGCCCACTGCTGTCAATAGCATACTCTTTACCATAAACGGAAAACGTATCTCCTTCTTTATATCCGATTTCTATCCAGTTTATATCATTTAACTGTTTTATCTTTGCGTCAACATTTATGGTCTTTCCTGATTCCTGCAATAAATAAGTGTGTTTTCCTGCTCCCGCATCTATAGAAAAGAATCCCGGAGAAATCCCGACTTTCTCACAGACGGACAATACCTCCTCATTGCTGTAGAGATACCCCCACACACTCTTTCCCTGTGCCAGATCAGACAGGATATTGCCTGCCTTACACATTTCCCACTTATAATTTGTTCCTTTTTGATTTGTATTCTCTGCAAGCAACGATTCCGAGGCTGCCCAGCCTATTCTTCCATTATTGACCGTCCATGTATATTTACCGCCACTTGATGTTGTCCATGCATAATAACTTTTATTACTTAGTACCAGAGAATTATTCGCAGCACAAATGCCTGACATGGTGCTTGTATTCATTTTCGGTACTGCATAATTAGGTACTACCTGTCTGCTCCCATTAAGGTCAAAGGAAATAACCCCGTACTCCTTAAAATCAGAATTATATCCACAGGAAACATTCTCCCCAAAATTGATTGCATCCAAAATAGCACTTGAATTATTATAGTTTGCAAAATAATAAGCTAATTCACTGTTAGAAATATTCGCATTTTTATCTATCAGTGCAGCTATGGATTGCTTTGAAAAGCCTCGTGCAGCATCAGAAATACTTAAACTGTCCTGTTTTTTATTATTTCCTGCTCCAAGCAACATCTGTATTGCTTTTTGGTGTATTCCTGCCTCTGCCTGCTTTGAATATGTCAATAGCTGGTTTACTGTGTTTACATCTGTTACTGTCTTCATAATTATTCTCCAAACCCTTTTTCAACATTAAACGCCAAACATATGCTGCAATTTGTCCAGCATATTATTTACTCTGCCTTCAACAGCTTCTGGCTGATTCCTTAATTCATACCTGCTTCCATAGTAATCATTTAAACGGTCTTTCATCTCATTACAAAATAATTTTTGATCTGTTTTACCATTTAAAAACTGATTGCAGATACCACTTATCTCTTTCTTCTCATTTGTATAAAAAGCTGTCTCATCTGAGATTATTTCTGACTTGTACTTATAAGATTCTGTTTTGCTTCCAATTCCAACAACCATGTAATCTGGTGTCATTCTCTCCATGATGGAATTACGTGCCGAATCATTAAAATGAACATATTCGTCAATCATGTCTGAAAAACCAGCTTGAAATTGCTCTGGAACATACATTTCATTTACTTTCCTTAGCCCCACTTCACTTGCACTTAACAAAAATACAGATTCATAAGAAGTTCCTCTATATCCCTCCTGAGCATTCAAAGAATCTACATCTGCTGTCATTGCATTAATCTTCTCTTTTAAATCTTTCATTTCATCTTCTGTCAAATATTCAGAAGCATTTTCGTCCAGCCATTTTTCAAAAACCTCTGACTGATTTTCCGAACAGCCTTCAAACGCACTTTGTTCTCCAGAAATGGAAGTTGCTTTCAAATCTAATTTGAATAAATTTTCACATTTATATTCTGCAGGTATCTCTCTTATTTCTCCATCAATAGATGAAAAATGCATTGTATGAAAATCCGATACCTTATTACGAGCAGTCTCAACTAACTTTCTTGCTGAATCACTGATTTGTATATCATCTTCCTGAACCAAAGCATGGGAACCATTTTCTTTTTTCTCAATATTTCTACTTGTCATATTGGGATTGTTAATATACATATTACTCTGAATCTTCATAGTATCCTCCTAATCCACTGGATCATAATTGTAATTTGCTTGTACCCCACTTACCCTTCCAATGTGAATGGTACTATCACTCATATGTTAGAACTAATCTGCATATATCAATACTTTTTATTATTTATAATCGCATTCCATATTGTCTAATACGAATATCTTTTGAAAAACGGCACCGAAATAAAGGGTAACTCTATTCTTTGATTTCGATGCCATCCATGGCTTTTATCCATTTATTTTATCATTCATGTAATCATACAATTCCTTATATGATAAATAACCCGGCAAATTATTACTATCATACTGTAACTGCATCAGTTCTTTTACCATACTCATATAATCCTTCTTCTCTTTTATATTGTCAGCATCATACGAAATGTTCCCATTTACACCTCTTGCCGCATTCATGAAGTCTCCAAACGCATTTTTAGTAAAGCCTTCTACATCGCTATATGTTGTATATGCAAGCATTTCCAAATAACTTGCATTTCTCGGATTAACACCATTTATCTGTACATTTGTATCTGTGTAATTTCCTTCTTTATCCCAATATCTGACTCTATATTCCGGATCTGCCGGATTATAATCATCTGCCTTAAAGACAGATGCACTGGTTCCATCCGGAAACCCCATTGCTGTCAAAGCATTTCCACTGTTGCCTCCATCTGACATATGTAATGTAATATTAGAAGATGCACTACTGGTACTTGACAGCACGCCCGAATCTCTACCGCCGGTCTTAGCCATATTGTGTCTTGCTCCTGCATAATAGTTTGGATAATTGCAGTTATTAATTCCTGATATGCTCATTGCTTTTCCTCCGTACTTTATTCCTTATAATTTTTACCTATTCAAACTGCGACCAGCTTACACCGTTACCGGTATGATCATAAGCCTTGATTGCATCGTTATATTGCTTTTTTTGTTTTTCTGAATATTCCGGCACATTTTCAGTATTATTTATTTCCAGCAACATTCTTAAACTATCCGACACTCCATCTAACGCTTTTCTCCACGCTTCACTCTGTTGCTTTGCAACCGCCATCTCATGCTGCATAACATAATCCTGATATGCCTTTTCTCTTGCGGCACTTGCTTCTTTATCTACCTTTAACAACTGCCGTTTGGTATCTTGCTTCATAAGCATTAGACGCTTTTGACAACAGCCTTTCATTGTTCCACGACCGTAATAATCGGCTTCTTTCCTGTTCCTGCTTTGCAATCTTTTCATTCAACATTTCCTGCTGCTGTTTTTTAACCTGCGCCCGTTTTTCCAGATATTCTTCCAAAAGCTCTTTTTGTCTATCTTTCTTGTTGCTTGTCTTTTTATAAAAACTGTTTTGTGAACGAGCATAAAATTCCGATTGATTATTAACACCAGACCATGAATCGCCCCTATAATCTTTAGCAGTAGCTCCTACAGTGAGCACCATAGAAGCTTCCAACGGTGCAAAGGACGAAGTTAAGTCACGTTTAAGTGCTGATAATATCTTTTCCCTGTACTCCGGATCATCTTTCATATTCTTAAATGCTTCCTCTGATATGTTGATAGCCACATTGGTTATAGTTCTATTTCTGGGTATCTTATCAATTTCAGCATAAAATTCCTTTTTGAAAATCGCCATTTCTTCCGCTTCTGATAATTCCTTTGTATTGCCCGTTTCTCCCGTGCTGTTTACGCTCTTTGTACTTTTCGTTGTTGCAACATTGTTCTGATAATAACTCTGTCCTACTCCACTAATAGCCATTTTTAATCCTCCTTTGTCATCAATTTTTTATATTGCCGCCCCTGCCCCCTTGCAATAAGTCCGGGCAGTCCGCAAAAGCAAAGGTTTATGCGCCTTGCGGAATATGAACAATTTCTCCTTATGCCTTTATATCAAAACTTGCCCCTGTCGGCGCAGATGTACCAGAAACCGCAGCTAAGAGGTTCTGCGTAACACTTTTTACATCAGTGCCAGTAGCCGATATTGTAAACGTTTCATCTTCTGTCAGCTTCTCCAACTGCGCCTTTTTCTCTGCCCGTCTCTTAGCTGCCTTTTCTTCTGAGATTTTTCTTTCCTCACGCTTTTTCTATAATCTTTCTTTTTGTTTCTTTTCCGCATTCAATGTAGTTGAATTTTGTTTTGAACCACTGGTTCTTGTCATACCTCCGCAAGTAACAGAAGCATTCCCATCGGCATCTATTACAGTTGTAACACCATGTATCACTGCATTATCAGCTTTGGCTTGTGCAAACATTCTATTCTGTCCCGGTACTGCACCAGTTAAATTAAACTCTACTTTCTTGGCAAATTCCGGATCATTTGCCATTTTCTTTAGACATTCGCTAGAAAGATTTATTACCACTTTATTTTCATTTCCACTCATAAGACTGCTACCCGTATTAAAAGTAATCTCCGGGAACTTTTTACACAGTTTCTCATAATATTCCTGCACTTTGTCCTTGCTGTTTGTCTTTACCTCCGTTGCTACATTAGTGTTTCACACTCTTCTACTTCGAGAATTAATTGCTTTTTCATATCCTGTCATAAAACTCGCTATATTAAACAATTCCACCGTGCTTATATTGCTGTTCCCGAAGCTTATCCAACGATTTTGCTCCATCCGGGCTATACAAATCCAATAATTCCAAAAAATTACCAGACTCCTTACACCCATGCAATATCATACGCATACTATCCGCATCTTTACCGAATAACATACCCAACAGACTCATATCATACTGATTTTGACTATCACTTAATACTCCCTGCTGATGTAAATCCTCCATAAAACCATAAGAACGAACCTCGGTACCTATTCGCATCGCCACATTATATAAATCCGGATCAACAGTATGAAGATGATTTAGGTAGCGTGTCTCAATATTTCTATTGGGCGTGCCGCTCATCATCCAATTTGCTATATCTTCCAAAGATGCACCTATGGCAGCATCATCAATCAAATGCATCTGCCATCTTCCGCTTTCAGTCTTTGTAAAGGTATATTTTCCATCTTCCGAATACAATGTATTTGACCATGAGTTTTTTGGAGCCGCCTGGTCTCTGACAAGCACTTCAAATGCATCCATTGCAACTCTGTCTGGGATACACTTTTTCTCATCTGTTGGTAATTCCATTTTCCCCAATGCTACTGCAGTTTGCACTAGTTCATAATCCGATATGTTTTCTCCATGATAAAAATAAGAATTTTGTTCTTTCAATTTATCAAATGATGCCGGTAGTTTTACTTCTGCCAACTGTTCTTTGGAAACCTCAGTCCAATCTTCTTTTTTCTTACTACCTGCGGTCTGCATCTGCACTCTCGGACCGTTTGTAATCTTTGTACCATATTTTGCGTTTACCATATGTTCTGTTATTGTCACATGTGCAAACTGAAATAAACTCCTTTGGTTTCTTGTATTTCCGTAACCTTCAACTTTCACAGCATATGGAAATGATGACTTCGTATTCAAAACAGAGTAAGTACCTGTATAAAATGTATTTGCCGCTTGTATTCTCATAATATAACCTCCAATCCAAACAGACGCCATCCTTAGCTCATAATATTTATCGACATTTATTCATTTTTCTTTACAGAATGGAACGAAACCTGGAATTTTACAGTCTATTAGACTTTTTATTTACAGTTGTATTTTCGTTTCATTTCTCG
>URSS01000063.1 GCA_900550545.1 uncultured Lachnobacterium sp.
TTAGATAAAATTAGTATAATACTTTTATTCTCTTATTCTCTGTATTTTGAAGGGGTAAATCCATAATACCTTTTGAATATTTCAATCAATCTACTGGGGTTGGAGTATCCAACAATTCTTGAAATTTCCGCAATGGTGAGGTCGGTCTGAATAAGCATGTGCTCGGCTACAGAGATCCTTTTCCTCTGAATGTATTCGGTAATGGACATATTATAAACTGACTTAAATAGCTTTTTCATCTTGCTTTCACTCATACATGCAATGGTGGAAAGCGTCTGTAATGTAATATTAAAACTGTAATGTTCATCCATGTAATGCGTTAGTTCATCTAATGCCTGTAAATCTGTTTCGTTGATGGATCGGGCATTCTCTTCATTTAGTCTGTTTTCTTTCAAATAAGAAGCAAGAATCGAGATGATTTCATATATTTTTGCTTCTACTGTAATTCTGGACGCTTTCATGGAAAGCAGATACTCATATAGGCTTTGCATAGCACGATTGACATTTGGTAAATAGAATTTCCCTTTTTCTTTGAAGAAATCAGAAAAGTTCACTTCAAGATCACCGGAAATTTCCTGGAGATACTGATCAATAAATTCCTGGTCAAACTGCACAGTAATACATCTTAATGGAATCTGAGGATGATAAATAGCTTTGTACTTTTCAGATGGTTCATAACAGCGCAATGTATTCGGAGAAACATTTTGATACGGATAAAATTCATCTCCTGCGCCACTAATATAGAGAGCAAGTACATATCCAGGCCCAATATGTTCTCCAACCATGGTTTCCTGATTAAATCGTATGTCTGTCACTGTAATGACGAAATCGTGGTGAACCTCATTCGTCCATTGAAATCCGATTCCATATTTCTGATTGATCTTATAATATGTTCCGTACTCTATTGGATTCTTTATCGATTCAACAAAGAAATCCTCTCGTTTAACTTCTATCATTGGCCCCTCCAAAGATACCTCGGTTAGATTTATTAGTACCTTGTTCAGACTTTATATCTGTTTTGTCCTTTACAGTTACCCGCAACTAATTATAATGAAAGAGTTGATGTGTGTCAAACCGTTTTTAGCAAAAAGGAGGCTCGGATTTGAAGTCAATTCGTAGTTTATATAAAAAACTGTTGCAATATGTCCCGGATAAAAGAATTTGGGCATATTCTTCTATGGCATTGTCTGCCGCTGCCGTCTGCTCATATATGGGAGCTTATTGGTTTCTCTGGCAATCCATTGTGTCCATTCTGGTTATCCCTGCATATGAGAAGGCCATGTATGATGCAATTATCGTAGTCGCACTTATGATTTTACGAGGCATCCTCAACATTGCATCGGCAACGTGTTCCCACTATTTAGGCTTCCGGCTTGAAACAAACTTAAGAAAAAATGGGCTTCATAAATTATTGGATGCCTCTTCTTCCTTTTTTGACCACAACAGTTCTGGAGAGATTCGAAAAGTTATTGATGATAACGCAGCAGAAACACACAAAACAGTGGCCCATTTGATTCCAGACAACATCACTGCTGTTATGACGCCGGTGTTAATGTTTGTGCTGATGTTTGCAATTGATTACCGCCTTGGTATTCTCTTGATCCTTACAACTGTAATTGGTGTTCTTCAGTATCGTAAAATGTCCGGTGGTACTGAATTTCTGTCTGGCTATTCAGCGGCACTTCAAAAGATGAGTGCGGCAACAGTAGAATATGTCAGAGGAATGCAGATCATAAAAATCTTCGGTGTAACTGTACAGTATTACAAAACTCTGATTGACTCGATCAAGGAGTACAAACAGTACGTCTATCAGTATAGCCTCAGTTGTAAGAATCCCTATGTTGGATTCCAGGTTCTGTTCAACGTGTTTTATGCTTTTGCCGTACCAGCCGCAGTTGTACTCATCAGCTATGGAGAACCTGCCATGCTGATCTTGGCAAAGATTGTTTTCTTTGCTGTATTCTCCGGAGCTGTATTTACTTCTTTCACATCGATTATGTTTACGGGGCAGGATAACTTTGGCGCACAAAATACGCTGAATCAGCTTGATGAGCTGACTGCTTCAATGGATCAGGCAAAGCTTCCGCATGGAAGCGAAGAGAACTTCCAAAATTTCGATATTGAATTTCGTCATGTTGACTTTAAATATGATGACACCTTCGTGCTGAAGAATTTTAACCTGACACTGCATCAGAATAAAACTTATGCGCTTATCGGGTCTTCCGGCGGAGGCAAATCTACCATTGCAAAGCTGATTTCAGGATTTTATCCTGTTGATGGCGGCGAGATTCTGATTGGTGGAAAGAACATTCAGAGTTATTCTGAAAAAGCTCTCATTCAGAACATAGCATTTGTCTTCCAGCACAGTCAATTACTGAAGACCTCAATTTACGAAAATGTCCGAATCGGAAATTCTCAGGCAACACGGCAGCAGATTATGGATGCACTTGACGCAGCGAACTGCACATCTATTCTTGACAAATTCTCCCAGCGAGAGATGACCGTCATCGGGGCAAAGGGCGTATACCTTTCCGGTGGCGAGGTGCAGAGGATCGCCATTGCAAGGGCTATTCTAAAGAATGCGAATATCATCATTATGGATGAGGCATCTGCAGCTGCAGATCCGGAAAACGAATACGAGTTGCAGCAGGCTTTCCAAAAACTGATGAGAGGCAAAACAGTTATCATGATTGCACACAGGCTGTCCTCTATTCAGAATGTAGACCAGATCCTGTTTGTCCAGAATGGAAAAGTTGTGGAACAAGGAACCCACAATGAGCTGATGGCCTACAATGGACGTTATAAAGATTTTCAGGATGTATACTGCAAGGCAAATCAGTGGAGGTTGGCATGATGAAGACATATCTAAAAAATGCCTTCCAGCTTAGTGATTCGGGTGCGAAAGGCCTTGTAAAATCAATCTGGTCATTCTTCCTCTATTATGTCTCTTTTGTACCGCCGATGATTTGTGTTTTTCTGTTTGCAGACAGGCTGCTGCATGGAAACACCGGGAAACCGGTGGTATATCTCCTGTTTATGCTGGTAGCGACCCTGGTGATGTACTTAGTTATTAACTATAACTATAAAACGACCTATGATGAAACCTACCAGGAATCTGCAAATTTAAGAATTGATTTGGCGGAACAGCTTTCCAAGCTGCCCCTATCCTATTTTTCAAAGCACAATTTGTCTGACCTTGCTCAAACAATCATGGCAGATGTGGCTTCGATTGAGCATGCTTTTGCGAACGCAGTGGCTAATACCATAGGATTTGCAATTTACTTTTTGGTTATCAGCGCAGCCCTTCTGATCATGAATTGGAAATTAGGGCTCTGTGTATTGCTTCCCGTTCTTGCTTCTGCTTCGGTTCTTTTCCTGACAAAGAAACTGCAGGTCAGAGATGTAAATAAACATTATGATAAGTTGAGAGATATTTCCGAAAGCTTTCAGAATGCAATCGAACTGAATCAGGAAATTAAAAGCTATGGGTTGAAAGAAAAAGTAGAAGCTCAAATGGACCAGCAGTTGGATGAGTCAGAAAATCTTCAGTGGAAAGCCCAGATCACCCAGACGATTCCTGTTACAATCGGCCAGACTTTATCGATTCTTCCTATTGGAATCACGGCAACTGTTGGCCTTTCGATGCTTGCCTCCGGTCAGGTAAGTATCCTGATTCTTCTGGGCTATATTATTATGGCGGCGAAACTCAGCGGGGCCATGGGTGGTGTTTTGCTCTATCTGACGGAAATCTTTTATTTGGATGCAAGGATCGCCAGGATTGGTGAAATCAAGAATCATGAACTTCAGGGTGGAGAAAAGGCAGTCCTCTCAGATTTCAATGTAGAAATAAAGGACGTTTGTTTTTCCTACCAGAAAGACACCCAGGTGATTCGCCATGCATCCTTTACGGCGGAGCAAGGACAGGTAACCGCATTGGTCGGTCCCAGCGGCTGCGGAAAAACAACAATGCTTAAGCTCATCAGCAGACTATATGATGCAGATTCCGGCACCGTTCAAATCGGAGGAACCGACATACGAGAAATTCACACTGATAGCTTGTTTAAGTATGTCTCCATTGTTTTTCAGGAAGTCATTCTATTCAATACTTCTATTATGGAAAATATTCGCCTTGGGCGGCTGGATGCTTCTGACGAAGAAGTAATACGAGCTGCAAAACTGGCTGGTTGCAATGAGTTTGTCAGCCGTCTACCAGACACCTACCAGACAATAATCGGGGAAAACGGTACCAAACTCTCCGGTGGAGAACGTCAGCGTCTGTCTATTGCCAGAGCAATCCTGAAGGATGCTCCAATTATCATTCTGGATGAGATTGCTGCATCGTTAGATGTGGAAACAGAAGTCCAGATACAGACTGGATTAAATCATTTGATTCAAGGCAAGACCGTGATTGTTATTTCACACAGACTGAAGTCTATTGAAAATGCAGATAAGATCGTCGTTATGAAAGCAGGTACGGTAGAAGCCTGTGGAAAACATGCTCATCTGCTGAAACAGTCGCCCACATATAGAAAGATGATTGAAAAGTCCAATCTGGCAGAGAAATTTAACTACTAAGCAGGTCACCCTTCAGATGCAGACCGCACTGAAGGGTAACATAAAGGCATTTGGTTAACTATGTCTAACTGATTTCTGATGTGAGGAGGTGCATTATTTGAAGAAATATATTGGAAAAAGGATCATTAGCTTCCTCATTGTGCTGATAGGAGTCAGCGTCCTGAGTTTTTTGTTGATTGCTTGGTCCGGAAAAGATCCTGCAGAAATTATTGCACACCGAGGCGTATCCAATCCTACGCCGGAACAGATTGAGATGATTCGGGTGGAAATGGGATTGGATCAACCTCTCCCTGTGCGATATATTCAGTGGCTTTCCGGAATGTTTACAGGAGAACTTGGGACTTCTTTGACCACTCATCAACCGATTGTAAAGGATCTGCACAAGTATCTGGCTACGACCACATCTCTTGTAGGGATGGCTATTCTATGGATTATCGTACTCACCGTTCCAATCAGTTTGCTCTGCGCCAGAAAGCGGAACCGCCTTTTCGATCAGGTTACCAGAGGCATTACTATCTGCGGTATTTGTGTGCCAACTTTCTGGCTGGGATTCCTTCTTCTACTGTTCTTTGCGATTCATCTGAAATGGTTCAGTGTCTTACCAAGTCCAGGTTGGAGGGGCTTTTTACTTCCTTCATTTGCCCTGGCGGTTCCCAGTTCGTGTTCACTCATCCGAATTATGCGTTCCTCTCTTCTGGCTGAATTATCTTCTGATTATGTTCGGTTTGCAAAAGCCCGTGGACTATCTGCCAACAGAATTCTGGTATGTCACATTCTGCGAAATGCCTTACCGCCTGTTGTTACAATTTTCTTTCAGCAATTCGGCTTTCTAATTGCCGGAGGGGCTGTAATCGAAAGTGTTTTTTCAATCAAGGGAATCGGAACTTATCTGGTGGACAGTGTGGTTGCAGCAGATACGATTGCAGTTTCTACCTGTATAGTCGTCATTGCAGCAATTTTTGTTGTCGCAAATTTCATGGCAGACATAATCAACCGTCTGCTTTGTCCATGGATGGTGAGGGAAGAAAATGATACATAAGCTACTCAAAAGGCCGCAGGCAATCATCGGTCTGTGCCTGATTGCTATTGTGATTGTGATTGCGATTGCAGCACCTGCTTTTTCGCCTCACGACCCTGAATTGGTGAATTTATCGCAAAAGTATGCACAGCCTGACGCAGAATACCCTCTTGGAACAGATCAATTGGGCAGGTGTACCTTATCAAGGCTGCTGTATGGAGCCAGATATTCCATCGGAATCAGTTTACCTGTGCTGCTGATTTTGTCTGTGATTGGTCTGATTGTCGGTACTTTTAGCGCCTGTGCTGGAGAAAAAGCAGACCATTTCATTACTATACTCTGTGATGTGTTTATTGCTTTTCCTTCTCTTATCATTGCTATTGCTGTCATAGGCGTTCTGGGGAACGGACTCCAAAACATTGCCGTTTCTGTTGTGATAGCGACCTGGGCTTGGTTTGTTCGTGTTGTCAGATCTTATTCCGTTCAAGAAATGGGTAAAGATTATATCCTGGCAGCCCGGATTTCTGGGTGCAATACAGGAAAGCTGGTCTTCAGACATCTGATTCCTAACATTCTGCCACAGTTTCTTGTGTATGTTTCCACTGGTGTCGCTTCTTCCATCATTATGGTTTCCAGCTTTGCTTTCCTCGGACTTGGCCTTCCCTCCGGCACACCGGAATGGGGTGCCATGTTAAATGATGCCAGGACAGCGCTTTACTCTCATCCGGAATTGCTGATCTATCCAGGCTTGTGCATCTTCGTAACGGCAGCAGGCTTCAATTTGTTTGGAGAAGCACTCCGTGATATTCTGACGCCGGAGGAGGACAGCCTATGATGTCGTCACTTATAATCGATCGTTTAAGCATTAAACTGCGGTCAGGCTCGGATAACTTGGTTTCTGAAATATCCTTTGCAATCAAAGAAGGAGAGTCTTTAATCTTGTTAGGCCAATCAGGCAGCGGCAAAACAATGACCTGTAGTGCGGTGCTAAACTTATTGGACCCTAAAAAATTTAAGGTGTCGGGTTCCGTTTTCTTCGGCGAGACTGATCTTTTGAATTCGTCAGAAAAGCAGAGACGAGGAATATACGGAAACCAGATTGTCTACATCCCGCAAAATCCAATGACTGCATTGGACCCTTCTATGCGTATTGGCAGACAGATGGATGAAACACTACGGCTTCATTCCGACAAATCCCGCCAGCAGCGTTACAACTATATTCTGCAGCTTCTGCATGATGTAGGGTTAGATGATCCTGACAGGGTATACAGAGCATACCCCCATATGCTTTCCGGAGGAATGCTTCAGCGTGTCATTATCGCAATGGCTATGATGCTTGATGCAAAATTCGTGCTTGCCGATGAGCCGACAACTGCTTTGGATGTGATTCACAGAAATGGAATCATAGATTTATTTTCGCAGATGAAAGCAAATGGAGTTGGGATTCTTATGGTAACTCATGATTTCGCAACAGCTCTTCAATTAGGCGGAAACATGTTGGTGATGAAAGAAGGAAGAATTATAGAATCCGGTGAAGTTCAATTTGTCTTCGATCATACCACAGAACCTTATACAAAGTCACTGATTGAAGCTTACTCCCTTTCCTGTGTTTTCACGAAAGGGGCGGAATCATGATTAAAGTCAACAACCTATCAAAAGAATTTCACGAACAAGGCACAAGCAACGAGCTTCTGGCCGTTGATCATGTAGATTTTATTATTCAGGATGGTTCATTTTGCGCTTTGGTAGGAGAAAGCGGATCTGGTAAAAGCACTTTGGCTCAGCTCATGTGCGGTCTTCTGGTTCCATCTTCTGGAGAGGTACTGTTTGAAGGAAAAAACATTTCCCTCTGCCGGGGCAAGCAAAAGCAGGTACTGCGATCTAAAATACAGCTGATTCTTCAGGATGGCAAGGGAGCAATGGACCCTCGCTTTACGGTATATCAAATCATTGCAGAGCCAATTCGCAATTTCAGAAAACTCACCAAAAAGGAAGAAGAACGGGAAATCAATGATCTTCTTGCCATGATGGAGCTTCCCGAAGAAATCAAGCTGCGAAAAGCTCATGAGCTATCCGGTGGACAACAAAAACGTGTATGTATTGCAAGAGCGTTGGCTGCTCAACCGGATGTATTGATTTTTGATGAAGCAGTCAGTGGGTTGGATGTCCTGGTTCGTAAACATATTCTTGATTTGCTGAAGCGACTCCATCAGGAGCGAAAAATGACTTGCTTTTTCATTACCCATGACCTGGACGTTGCGCTATATCTTGCAGACCGTGTGATGGTGATGCGCTGCGGTAAGATTATCGAAGACCGTACATTTCACGGTTCAACAGACTGCTTTACACATCCGTATACAAAGCTTCTGCTGCATTCTATTGCTCCATATCTGGGCTAAACCATTCAATAAATATGTATACCCTGCTGAAAAGCATGTTATAAAAACAAATAAAGGAGATTTTGTACATGAAACTGAAAAAACTTTTAGCTTTCGGACTCGCACTTGTGATGTGCCTTGCTATGGCAGCTTGCGGCACAAACCCTGACGAGAATCCGGAGGAATCCACCTCTCAGACCGATGCAGAGCCGGTATCAATCACTGTCACCGAGAATTGGGACTTTTCTGTAGGCTTCTATCCTGTTATCACGCCTATGGTATCCAGCACTTACGGTGCCGGATTCTGGAGTCGTAATTTTTACAACACTCTGGTAAGCTATGATGATAACGGGAAGATCCAGGGCGAGTTGGCTGAAACCTGGGAAATCAGTGATGACGGCAAGACTTACACCTTCCATCTGCGTGATGGTGTCAAATTTTCTGACGGTACTCCTCTGACTTCCGAGGCAGTAAAGATGACCCTTGAAGCAGTAGTAACCAATCTGGGTCCCCAGAATGGTGCCTTCGGTAAGCTTACTACTTTGTTTGACAAGCTGGAAACCCCGGATGAAAAAACCTTTGTAATGACTTTGAAGACCCCTTATTACGCTGCTCTTGACAATCTGACCATGGCGCTGCCTCTTGGTATTGTGAATCCCGCAGCCTTTGAAGGCGGCGTAGAAAAGGCTTACGAGAATTGCGTGAGTGCAACTATGGGTACTGGTCCCTATATGTTTGACCGGGTCGAGGGGGACACTTATACCTTTATCCGCAATCCCTACTACTGGGGCGAAGCTCCTGAAGTGGATGAGTTCAAGGTCAAAGTGATTCCTGATAATGCTGCAAAAATTCTTGCTCTGCGCAACGGTGAAATCGATGCAATTCTCGGCTCCAGCAGACTTAGCGCAGAAGGCTACACGGAAATTTCCCAGGATGCCGCTTTCGGTCATGCCATGGATGACAGCACCAACCAAACTCGTTATCTGGGTATGAACCTGAATAAGGCTCCCTTTAATGATCCTCTTGTAAGGGAAGCAGTATCCTACGCTGTTAATCAGCAGGAGTTGGAAACCTCTGTTTTCGATGGCCTGGAGACTGCTGCCGAAACCCTCTTTACGAATGAAAAGCCCAACTGCGGTGTGGAGGTTAAGACCTATCCTACTGACATGGAAAAGGCAAAGCAGCTCATGAAGGAAGCCGGCTATGAGGATACCAATGATGATGGTATCCTGGAGAAAGACGGAACTTCTCTTGCCATTCATTTCAACTATTCTCAGAGCCTTGCAAGTATTGACAATGCAGTTCTTTCTATTGCAGCTTCTCTTAAAGAACTCGGCTTCGATGTTACTATTGATGCAGTAGACATGAACACCTGGTATGGAGCCTTGATGGCTGGCGAATATGATCTGACCTTCTACAATACTGCTGGCGGTTCCTTTGACCCTGCAACGGATATGAGCAATATGGCTCCTGGCGCTATGGGTGATCCGATCCTCTGCCAGTTCTCTGCTTTCTTTGAGAATCCTGAAATTTTCGCAGAATTGGACTCCACTTCTGATTCTCAGCGTGTGCAGGAAATCTATGGAATGATTCTGAATGGTATTGCAGATCAGAATCTTCTGGTGCCTGTAACCGGCACTCACGATCTGGCTCTGTGGAATACTGATAAGATAACTGGCTATGACTTCTACACAGATGCCAGCTACGTAGACATTGCATCTGTTCATGTGAAATAATGTCCAGCAGTGTGGCTGAGGCGGCTGCAAAAGAAAGACTTCATTCTTCCGGAGAAGACTATCTAAAAGCCATATTTATTCTTGAAGCGCAACATGGTTCAGTTCGTTCAGTAGAGGTTGCTGAGTACATGAATGTATCTAAAGCGAGCGTTA
>URSS01000064.1 GCA_900550545.1 uncultured Lachnobacterium sp.
GATGTACCTTTGATATTTCAAATAATAAAATACTTATTAATATGGAGCAATTTGGTAAAATCAAAGCAGCAAATTTCTACAGGGGATGTTATCTGACGGATGATATTCCGGGTGTGTGGATGCATAAAGACTTTTCATCGGTTTCGCTGTTTTATGAAATTTTTATCAATGGACATAAGCAAATACCGGAGGAAGCGACAGAATACATTATGGATTTCGTTGATAATATATTTCCCAGAACGGTTTTAAGCTTTGAAGACATAAAGGTATCTGTTGTTTCTTATGCGCCTGTAAGTGAAAATGGAAATGAGAGAAGCAATGCTTTTGTATATGGAATATGCATTGAAAATCTCAGTACAAGACAGATCAATGGGACAGCCCGTATTTTTAAGGAAATTGCTCCGGAAGAGGAACTGTTTGGAAACGAAGTCAGTATTTTGCAGGGGAGTGGAAGAGAAAAATCAGAGTTTACCCTGAATCCTTTGGAAAAAATATGGATTCCATCGGTTATTTATGCACCTGGAAGATATGAAGAGGCTGAAAACATCAGATTAAACAGTGAGTATTGGTTTGATCAGACTCACAGTTATTTCAGAAATATAATAGGAAGACTGATAGTGGAAAAAAATCCAATGGAAGGTGCGTTGTTTGAAAGATCTGTAATGCAGTGTTTTAACGCTATCGCAATGAATGCAGAAGGTGAAGTGGTTGGTTCTAATTGGGGTTCCTTTCCGGCAACCCGCCAGATCTGGATGAAGGATATGTATTATGCATTCCTTCCCTTCTGCCTGTTGGAGCCTGACCTGGCCTGGAAAGGTGCCGAGTGGTTCGTTCATTACGGTGTGAGACCTAAAGGCGATAAATGTGAAGGTGGAGTCACACATTCATTGGGAAATTCACTGGCTGGGATACTTTTAGCAGGTATTATCTTTGAATCCACAGGGAAGGCAGATTTTTTAAAAAACAAGCCGGAAATGTTTTCAAAAATGAATCAGATTATGGATGAGGTAGAACATGTAGAGAATGCGGAAGATTCACTATATCCGAGTATCTGGATTTCAGATGCACTGGCATTGGGAAAATATCATACGGGAAGCAACATCTGTGTCTGGAAAGCATTTCAAAGCATGGCTGAGATATATGGTTATGTTTTTCATGACGGAAAAAAACAGGCTTATTATGCAGAAAAGGCAAAAAAGTTAAAAGCTGCAATTGAAGACAAAATGACAGTAATGGTAGATGGGAAAAGACAATATCTTGAGGGTATTGGAGGCGTTGAAGAGTCACAGAAGAGGTGGATTTCAGAAGAGAATTATAAAAAGCCCTTTCTTGATACAGCGCTTATATTCCTGCAGGATGTCATCAGGGATAAAAAAATTAATCTTCTCATGCATGATGGAGAAGAGAGCGATACGACCTTAATGCCGTTTTATGGATATTGTGATTATTTCGATGAATCCTATAGAAATTTCGTGAATTTCACAGTGACGGAGAATCCCACCTATGATGCAGAGATTAAAGGCATTCGTTGGGGTGGAATGTCAGGTGCCACCTTCCCGGGGTTTATAAGTGCGCTGTCCGCTGCTGAAGATGAGGAATCATTCAGAGGAAGAGAAGGCAGGATGACAGAGCTCCTTCGCTTGGCAGATGTTGACGGAAGCTGGTGGTGGTGGCCATATAGTGTGGAAAGTCAAAAAGGCGAGGTTGGCAGAAGCAATGGATGTGGAAAGTGCGCATGGGCATCCGGGGTCTTTGCAGTGATGTATATTACACAATTTCTTGGAATCAGACATAATGGCATATACAACGAAACACAGGTATCTCCAATGAATTTTCTGGGAAGATTCAGGTGGGAAAACATACCATTTGCAGGAGGTATCGCAATAGAAGGAGAGGAATAAATGATGTTAGGATTAAATCAGATTATGATATTAAATGGTGGTCAGTCACGATCAATCACAGGTGAGAACAAGGAAGGGAAAAAAGGAGCCGGAGGACAGGCGGCAGGAGATCTGGGAAAGGGAAGAAAAGGTTCACCCTGTACATCACTTCCTATGGGAAAAACTACAGTCCTGGCAGATATTGAAGGTCCTGGAACCATTCAGCATATTTTTTTTACGGTAACAAATAAAACAGAGAAAGGATGCTTTGTTTTAAGAGACCTCGTTCTGCGTGTTTATTGGGATGAAGAAGAAAAGCCATCTGTAG
The DNA here is from genome assembly GCA_900550545.1 of uncultured Lachnobacterium sp. GTDB lineage: Bacteria > Bacillota > Clostridia > Lachnospirales > Lachnospiraceae > Roseburia. The sequence goes on from URSS01000064.1 coordinate 2,209, forward strand.
AGTGTCCGGTTGGAGATTTCTTTTGCTGTGGCTTTGGCGTAGATTGTACAGTAAATTCTTTACCGATAGTAGTAAATCCTGTAAGGGGATTTCATTGTTATTTTCCAATGCCATTTAAAAAGCATGCAAAAATAACAATTGAAAATCAACATCCAGCGGATATTGGAGGCTTTTTTTATCAGATTGATTATAACCTGAAGGAGGTACCTGAAAATGCCGGATATTTTTATGCACAATGGAGACGTGAGCCATTGACCATCAAGGCAGAAGATTACACAATTCTTGACAATGTAAGTGGACGGGGACAATATATAGGAACTTATGTTGGAATTGCTGCTTTGGAGCGTTATTGGTGGGGAGAGGGTGAAATGAAATTTTACCTTGATGGAGATGTGGAATATCCTACGATCTGTGGTACAGGAACGGAAGATTATTTCGGAGGTGCATGGAGCTATGCCGGATTTAAAGATGGAAAATTCCAGGAACAGAATTTTTGTACTCCGTTTATAGGCTATCCTTTTTATTCAAAAAATGATTCTCTGTATCAATCCTGTTACTTTAATGATGACTGTCCTCCTATGCGTGGACTATACAGGTGGCATATTATGGATCCTATATGCTTTGAAAAAGATATCCGTGTAACAATGCAGCAAATTGGGTTATCTCCATATGGATTGTTTGAACGACAGGATGATGTGTGTTCTGTAGCATATTGGTATCTTGATTCACCATGTGGTTTTGAGGCAAAACTTACAGAAAGGGAAGCGAGATTACCAAGATAATTCGGAACACTCCTGGAAACGAACATGCTGATAACCCCCCCCCTTTATTTAGAAAAATATTATAAAGGAAGGATTAATGATTGGTGGAGTGAAGGTCTAGTCAGGGACAGGAACGATGGTAAGGAACTATATCTTTGGAGAACCGATTGAAACAGATGCTGTGGTAAAGGAGATCGCGTCCTCTGCATGGTGCGATGGTGTTTTTCAGAAAAAAGAAGACGGTTTTCATTATTCCTTGAAAGAGGATGAAATCGTGTACGGGCTTGGAAAAAATGTGCGTGGCATCAATAAGAGGGGCTGGCGTTACATCAGCAATTGCAGCGATAATCCGAATCATTGCGAGAACACGAATTCCCTGTATGGAGAACACAACTTCATTATGGTGGGAGACGGAGTGCATGAAACCTATGGCCTGTTTGTGGACACGCCGGGCAGGGTGACAGCCTTGGCCCATAGAGTACATAATTTTTACAGTCATGACACAAGAAAAGCTCCCTCACAGGAAGGAACTTTGTCTACAGTTTGAACAGAGGTGACATACTTTGTCACCTCTGTTGGATAAAAATATGGTCTGAATGGAATCAGATCGGTTAGTTTTAATTAAATGTCTGTGTAATCTTCCTGTAATCATTCGGAGACATTCCTATGTAGGATGAAAAAACTCGGTTAAAATATCGTTGGTTAGGATATCCTACTAAATCAGAAATTTCAGTTATTTTTTTATTGGTTTCTTTCAGAAGATGTTTGGATTCCTCAATTCGGAGCTCAGTCAGGATGATGGTAAAGTTTTTTCCTGTATGCTGGCGAATCAATCGGCTTACATAAGAGGGATTACGCTGTACATATTCAGATACACTGGTCAGGCTGATGGATTGATTATAGTTCTGTTTTATATATTTCAGTACCAGTTCAACAATTGTATTGCCATTCGCCTGATACTGGGAATTGACCAGCCTGCACATGGATGTAACAATTGGAAAAAAAGGATTGATAGAATAGCTTTTCCCGATTGTTCTTTTTAATGTACTCAATTCATTAAGGATCTCATCCTTTAATTCATGAATCTGTGTTATTTCCCGTAAGGTAAAGGAAAGGGAAGAAAGCAGGAAGAAAAAGATTTCTTCGCTGATGCTTTTACTTTCTGATAAATCAGATGAAAAGCTATCCAGACATTTTGCCGCTTCCTTGACATTGCCGGCTAAGATCTGTGTAGAAAGGAACTGCGCCTTTTCGTGAAGATTGAACAGGCAGTATGATTTCGTGCTTAAATCATCATAAAATATAATGGAATCATTAGGGTGATTTTCGTAATGGGACTGACATATCGTTATTTGACGGCGCAGGGTATTCAGATGATTAAAATTATTAGACAGACTACTTATGCTGATCTGAAAAAGTACATCATTTTCTTCCAGTTCATTTAGCAGAAGTTCCATATCCTTCATCATGGCATAATTAGAAAACCCGTCGCTTTCTGAAGGGTAAATCCAGTATATCGCATCTCCAATATTATATAGAAGAGCATTGTTGTCCCGCTTTTTTATGGCTAATTCTGCCAGATGGGAATAATAGTATTTTTCTTCAATCTGATTAGAAATTGAATCAATGTAAAAATGGCATTTGATAACAACGAGCCGGAAGTCCCTGATATCTATGTGAAGCAGATTTTTCTGCACAAGTAATTGATCTTCAGACATAGGAGAGGACCAGAAAAGCAGCTCCTGTAAAAACTGTTTTCGGATATAAGATTCATTTTCATTGAAATAGCTACGAAGAACTTCATAGTTACTTTCCCGGCGTCTGGCAGCTTCAAGTTTTGCTATTGCATGGCGTATACAGGACAATGTTGATTCAGCATCTATAGGCTTTAAAATATAATCAAATACGTTATACCGGATGGCAGCCTGGGCATATTTGAATTCAGAGTAACCTGTAATTAAAATCACCAGTATTTCAGGATATGTTTCTTTGACATACTGTGCCAGATCAAGTCCGTTTTTTACCGGCATGCGTATATCAGACAGCACGATATCAGGATGATGGGTTTCAATTATATCTATGGCAGTCGGTACCTCAGGTGCACATAAAATATCAGAAAAAGAAAGCGGGCTTTCGGAAATAAGCTGAACAAGTTTTTGACGTTGGATATCTTCGTCATCTACAATTAGTATTTTCATAACAGGTCTCCTCGTATAATAAGTGTATAGCCAGTAGAAACAATGGTTATGCACTTATTCTTTCTATAGATTTATAGATGATCTGAGACACCTGGGATAAACCCTTTCCATCTCATCTACATTGGTTATTAGTTATATAGGCTATTCTGTGGTATGATATCAGCAGAGTCTGATGTCTAGAGGCACTGCTTTCGCACCTTTCAGCCCAGTTTCTGGTGACTGCTCATGGAGCATGCAGCCTGAATCATATGTCATATTCCGCTTACACAGATGTTTCATCCTCTGGCGTATAGCACCAGCAAAAGAGCTGCCAGAGTGAATGCTTATTACGCGAGGTTTCGGTCAGCATATGATTCCCAGGATAAACCTTTACCTTCAGGTGCCAAGAATACATAATCGGAAAGGCGGTGATATCATGATTAAGATTAACCCATTATCTACGCTTTACGTCGGTATTGACGTCAGTTCAAAATCCAACTATGTTTGTGCTTTGGATTTCTATAAAAATAAATATATCAATTCTTCTTTTGCTAATAATCAGCCTGGTGCCGAAGAGTTGGCTCAGAAGATTTTAGAGTGTTTAAAAGAACACCCTGACCTGAATACGGTTGTTGCTGCTTTGGAGTCTACCTCTGTCTACAGCATACATATCGCAAACTATCTTTCTTCCTGTGAAGAACTAATGCCTTTTAAACCTTTTATTTTTGTGCTCAACCCAAAATGTACGGCTAATTACAAAAAGTCTTACATTGGACTTGGTAAATCAGATCCTATTGATGCTTTTGTCATTGCTGATTATGCACGTGCCGGTAACATTGAAACCGAGCCTTGGCGTGGTAGTCAGTTTCTGGCTTTAAAACGCCTTACAAGACATCGTTTACATTTGGTTGAGTGTATCACCAGAGAAAAGGCTTATCTGGTTTCCAATCTGTATCTGAAATTCAGTGAATTACAGATGCTTGAAAAGGACAATCAGCCTTTCTGCGACATTTATGGTGCAACTTCATCCAGTGTGCTTACAGAATACCTTTCTCCCGAAGAAATCATCGAATCTTCTGAGGAAGAATTGGTTTCTTTTCTCGCTGATAAAAGTCGCAACCGCATTAAAGATATAAGCAAAACCGCAGACCTTCTAAAGAAAGCTGCCAGAGACTCCTATCGCCTTGATAAAGCCTTGTATGAGCCGCTGAATGTTTCTATCGCAAGTTCTTTCAACTGCATCGAAACCTTCAAGAAAGAAATCAAAGCAATTGATATAGCCATTGAAAGAGAAATTAAAGGCTTAAATCCTAATGCCTTTATCATTCTCCAATCCATTGATGGCATTGGACCTGTTTTTGCAGGTGGTATCGTTGCTGAAATTGGCGATATATCTGCTTTCACATCATCTGATGCTCTTGCTAAATATGCCGGTCTTTGTTGGCGTTCTAACCAATCAGGTGACTTTGATGGTGAAGATACTCCTATGACCAAAGCTGGTAACCGTTATCTCAGATACTATCTTGGCGAAGCCGCCAACAGTATGAGAAAACACAACGTTGAGTACGGAGCGTACTATCGAAAGAAGTACAACGAAGTTTCCAAACATCAACACAAAAGAGCACTCGCGCTGACTTCACGTAAATTCGTTCGTTTGGTTTATGGATTGCTGGCCAGAAACCAACTGTACTCCGGCGTATCGCTGGATACTTCAAATGAATAAAATACACCCTGCTTAAGAGCACTTTTCTCTTAGGTCTATTAAAGTTACCCTTTTATCTGAAATACATATCAAAATCTTTTCAAAAATCATCTTGACATATCACCAGATTGCTCCATTTCGTATTCTTTATGTAAATTATATAAATACATATAATCTGCGGCAACCAAGTTGACAGATATGGCAACTGCCATAATGGAAACTAATGCAGATATGAACTTTAAGACTATGCATTTATACTGTATAATCAGTATATGAACCTTCAAAGGAGACAAGGCAATATGAGATTTTGTGACCAGCTTAATGATTACATAAGAGAACTTGACTGCATGGCAAAAGATATCTGCGACAAATCATCAATATCTGCTTCAACATTCAGCAGATATCGTTCCGGCGAACGCATTCCCGCCCCGGACTCCGATACATTAGACAAAATATGTAAAGCACTTCACGATATTGCACTTGAGCGTAATTATGACAAATCCCTGTCAGATAATAATTATAACTTTGATTATGACAGCTTAATGCAGTCTTTCACACAGTGCGAAGACTATGCCTCAGGCTCTAATGCCGATAAGCAGTATCTTCAGCGGAATTTCCGTGTGCTCGTTGATGTACTTGACATAAGCATCAGCAGACTGAGTTCATATACCAACTATGATTCCTCAACACTTTTCCGCTTCCGCAACGGAGCCAGACAGCCTTCAGACGCTATAGGGTTTGCATCTGCCGTATCAGCATATGTTGCCGGTGAATTGACAACCGTACACAACATGAATGTTCTTGCTGATCTTTTGGAATGCAGTACTTCCGATATATCGGACCATAATATCCGCTATCAAAAAATATATGACTGGCTTTTGACCAATCAGCAGCATTCATCTGCATTCAACAGTGTGAGTCATTTTCTTGACAGTCTTGATGAATTCGATTTGAATGCGTACACCAAGATTTTTCATTTTGATAAATTAACTATTCCTGCAATGCCTTTTCAACTCCGTACATCCCGTTTCTGTTACGGAATAAATGAAATGATGGGCTGCGAACTTGATTTTCTGAAAGCTACAGTCACATCTCGCTCGGATGCTGATGTAACAATGTACAGTGATATGCCGATGGCTGAGATGGCAAAAGATCTTGATTTTGCTAAGAAATGGATGTTTGGCATGGCCATGCTCCTAAAAAAGGGACTCCATATAAATATTGTACATAATCTGGATCGTTCGCTTGATGAGCTTATTCTTGGGCTGGAAAGCTGGATTCCTCTATATATGACGGGCCAGGTATCTCCTTACTATCTTAAAGGATGCCAGAATGATGTATTTCTACATTTTCTGCGTGTATCGGGTGCAGCAGTCATCAGTGGTGAAGCAATATCCGGACACCATAGTGACGGGCGCTATTACATCTCCAAAACAAAAGAGGACATCAATTATGGCCGCACACGCGCAAAAAACCTTCTTGATACTGCACTCCCGCTTATGAACATATATACCTGCATCGACTCTGCCAAAATGCAGGCATTCCTCACGTCATATATAACCACCGATGGAACAAGGCGTGATATAATGTCATCTCCACCTTTGTATACAATAAGCGATTCACTTCTCAATTCAATACTTGAGCATAATAATACGGATCCGGCCACAAGACAGCGTATATTGCAATATGCTGCCCTGCAACGCAGATCCGTTGAAACTATTCTTGAGAATAATATTGTTAATATTGATATTTCATATGTAAATTCTGAAGAGTTTGAACAATACCCGGTAATGCTCTCACTCTCAGGGATGTTTCACGATAATAATATTTATTATGACTATAACGAATACTGCCGGCACATTAAAGAAAGCCGGGAATATGCCGCCTCACACAGTAATTACTCTCTTAATATCACCTCATCGCATATATTCCGTAATCTTCAGATACACATACATGAAGGCTGCTGGGTTCTTATATCCAAATGTAATTCACCGGCAATTCATTTTGTTATACGTCATCCAAAATTGCGGGATGCCATAGAACAATTTGTTAAAGACTTCTGATAACAATCCTGCCTCCGCACCTGCACCTGTAATTCTGAGGTCTTGTAACTACCTTGCCGGCTCTTTTATAGCCCTGCGATCTGCCACAGCTCGTGCATGTCGCAATGTACTTTACCGGCATTGTCCTGCGCCTGCTGATTGCATTTCTGCCGAATGAACCATCACCAGTGCCACCAGCAATGTCAGATGCTCCGGTTGATGATTCAAGCCCATCAATCCCCTTTTCTTCGGATGATGTAACACGCTTGACATTATAACCATACTTCTCATTAACAATTGATGCATACCTTTTCCAAAGAGCACTGTGATTCATGCATCCTTTACATGTATGAATCACTTCATGCATCAGTGTATTCTTAATACTGGATTCATCAGTACCAATCAGCCTTGTCGTAACTTCTATTCTATATACTGTGGATGCTGCAGACCGGCTGATAACTGCCGTACATCGTCCCCAAAAAGACTTTGCCCTTGTATTAATTACAACCTCCGGCTCTATCGCCTGTATTGGGATTCCGGCAGCAACTGCTTCTTGGATAACATCTTTAAGGCAGCCATTCAGATACTCCCGAAGCTGCTCATTGCATTCATGTTTTTGTCTGTACATGCTGTTAAATTCTCTCTAAAATCGCTGACAATAAAATTGCTGACTATTCCGTATAAAATCTTATAAGACATTCTACTGCAAAAAAATCGCTAAAGCTTCGTAAAAGCCTTAGCGATATATTTTAATTAACAGGGGTGGAGAGAATCGAACTCCCACCAAAGGTTTTGGAGACCCCTATGATACCACTTCACCACACCCCTATGAAGTAATTGACCCTTCAAAACTGCACATTAAATTATCTT
>URSS01000065.1 GCA_900550545.1 uncultured Lachnobacterium sp.
CGAATTGCATGCAAGCATGCATCGATGATACCTTTTGACCCTTTAATCATTTTATTTGTCGTACTGTACAGTTTTCGCAAAGTCAATTGCATCCTGCTTCGTATAATTTTTTGCATTTAATGCAATCGCATACCCATATGCATCGCCCCTCCTTGCCATCATAATGCACCAATAGCGGCTTACCGGTTCCGCATTTTCTGTACTTTCCAGTTCGCTCCATTCCCTCGCCGTGTACAGATCATGTTCCGTCTGTATCAGATAAGCCGAAGCTGCTAATCCAGACAGTTTTCCCAGCTTTTTTACTACTGTGTGATTCCACATGACGGTGACATCCGAAATCTGATCCCCCTGCCACAAAACACCAAGACTTGCATCATTGTTTTGTGTAGAAAAGCGCATAACATACCCGGCTGCTTTCCATTCATCCGGCGCATAGCCTCCAACATACGCATCCGGTTTCAACAGGCATCCACCATAAACATCAAGCTCTTCACTATAACTTTCTAGTGTCAGACCTTTTGGTACCTCAAGCGTAATATCCATCACGGTCTGTCTCTGCGTTACTGTTTCTGTGTCCATTTCTGTGCCTGTTTCTGTGTCTGCTTCTTGGTCTGCTTCTTTGTCTGCATAACTGGTTTTTGTCGAAGTGGTCATGCCACATCCACAGACCGCGATTGCCAAAACAAGTACCAGTGCCGTGACACACTTACTCTTCTTTGGTTTGCCGCATATACAACGAATTCGTTTTTCCAATTGTGATCTACCCCCCTGCATATTTGTTGCTACTGAGAAAAAGCCCGGTTTATGCTGTAATGCCGCGACAAACAACAGACTTTTCCCGTATGCAATTTTCTGATTTTCCGATAATTGTGCTGCCACAGCCTCATCACATGCGAGTTCACAATCTTCCCGTGACAACCTTGCTGCCAGCCAGACCAGCGGATGAAACCAGTAGAGTGCGACAAGCAAATTCCGCAAATACGACCACCAGATATCCCCATGCCCCTGATGCATTGACTCGTGCAAAACAGCATAATCAACAACCTCATCTTCCGAGAGTATCTGCTCCGGAAGATAAATGTCCAACTTTATTCCACGCGAACGAAACAAAAACGGACTTCCCTTCCACGGTATTGCATAACAGATCCGTCTGCTGCCTTTTTCCATTGTGCATTGTACGGATACACAACTTCTTTCTTCCAACAGATATTTCCGGAATTTTCTTTCCTGCACAAACTGTCTGACCACGATAAGCAAGAAGCCCAAAAGCCAGACCTCATATAACCCATAGGTTTTCACATAATCCTTCCATGACCGTACCTCTGCCTCCTTTAATCGTGCAGGATCTGTCTGATTTCTTTCATCGACCGCATCCCCTTGTTGTGAAAGTTTATTCTGCGCTGTTTTCCTCGTGGATAAAGATGTCTTTTTTACTGCGTTATATTCTTTTTCTGATTTGTTATCCACAACTTTCTGATTTTTCTGCACAAGATCCACAAGATTCATTACACTGAATCTGCTTTGCTGTCGAAAAAGTTCTCTTCCTGCTACCGTCTTATAAACTATCTGTGGAAATGGCAAAAGCAGGCTGATCGCCACAAACAGCCACAGTGCATAAACGCCAATACTTCCCACAAATCTGCGCAGCCCTTTCCTTACAAATAAAAGAAGCAAGATCAGCAAAGAAGAAACCAGAACTGCTGCTAACACATACTTTCCCATATATTTATCCTTTCTCTTCTGTATCCTCCAAAAGCTGCCGCAATTGTTTTAGATCCTGCTCGCTGAGCTGCTCCTGCTTTACCATTGTCGTGAGCATCTCTCCAAAACTTCCCCGATATACTCTGTCCAAAAAACTCTTTGTTTCCTGCTGCACAAAATCCGCCTGTTTTCCGACTGGATAATAATGCTTTGTGCGTCCGATTGTTTCGTATGCGACGACCCCTTTTGCTTCCATGCGCTTTAACATAACAATCAATGTATGCTTGTCCCAGTCCGTCTCCCCTGCAAAATCCTCAACCATCTCCATGATTGTGCGGTTTTTCTTCTCCCAGAGCAGGTTCATAATTCTCCATTCGCCCTGTGAAAGCGCGGTTTTTTCTTCCATAATGCCCCTCTTTTCCTTTCATCTTCCTGTTTGGTAATCTTTTGTTTACCTCATTGTAGCATTTAGGTAAACATATGTCAACCTTTTGTTTTTGCAACTATATGGTATCCTTTCTTCCAACACCAGAAAATCTTGCAATCCGCATTATCATGGTGCTCGCCAGCACTGTATTTGTGGCATTTGGTATCTTTTTGTATTTGCCGGCAGATCTGCCTACCGCCTACCATGTATTCGTCAGTGCAGATGCTACCGCCGAAACAGCCAGAGTCTCAGCGCGTGACAACATTTCTCCAGAAGCAGCTGCCGCAAAAGTAAAAAAAGCGAACCACGAACGTGCGGTTCACTGCAAACATTTTACAAAAACAGACTGGGGTAATGTAAAAAATTACGATCTGTGTATCAAATCCGATGACTTTGGTGTAGCGGAAACTGCGCAAATTATCGGAGACCTGTTTCAGAAGAAAATGGGCCTTTCATAGTCGTGGTCCGCAACCACCTTGCGCCATTTGGATATATACATAAAAATTTATTATTATGTCCTCATCATTTTCACTTTTTGGACATATATAATTTTCCTTATTAATAATGTCCTTGGTTTTTTCTTATATTGGACATATGCGTCGAATTTCTATAATTTTGTCCAAAAAAATGCCAGTTTAAATGACATTTTTCACCGTATATTCCGCATATGTCCAATCTCTCTTTTTTTTTGGATATTACATTTCTGTTTTTTCACATATGTCCATTTACTTCATTTTTTCCGGACATTATACTTCTTTTTTTCACACTATGTCCATCCACTTCATTTTTCCAGACATTATACTTCTTTTTTTCACACTATGTCCACTCACTTCATTTTTCCAGACATTAAACACTACTCTTGAACGTCAGCCCATTTGCTTTCAGCAAATGGGCTGATGATTGTAATGCATCAAAGATGCATTGCCCCTACACATCAAGTTTTCATAGAAAACCTGACACTATCTCAACTGTAACTTCACGAATGCCTGCTTCTGTGAAGTATCCTCCGGACTTTCGACCGGCTGATCCGTCTGTTCACCCATCTCTTCATAGGTCATAACAGCTCCGCCAATCCCTATCTCCTGCTCCTGCGTAGTACCATCTGTAAAAGTTACCGTACAAATGATTATCGTATTTCCAAAAATTTTATCATACATGTCAGCTGTTTTCTGCGGATCTGAACTTGCATTCAAAGCCGCAATATCTTTCTCCGACAAAACCGGATTTCCGCAGATATTGATGACTGTGTTATCACTTGTCTGCTTATCATATGCAACAGTATAGGAAAAAAGCGTCCTCTGGTTTATCTCTGCTTCGGCTTCGCTGTCTGCCGCTTTTTCTTCACCGATACTGTAAAGCGTAAGTACTTTTCTCTCCTCTGTTTCTTCGATCGTGGCAAACGATGAAGGGGCATCTTTGTATTCTTTTGCGTCAACAATCATATCATCTTCTTTTCCAGTATCGACCACTTCAAAAAAACCATTTTCGATGCTATACGTTACATTCTTAATATTGTCTCCTTTTACGGAAAGAGGCATCTCCATGATAAATCCGACACGCCCCTCATTGTCACCATACATAAAACCAAATGTATCACTTACGGATTCTTTGATATAAGCCGGGTTATCCTTTGTAATCTCTGCCGCCTGTGCACAGATTACAAAAGGATTATCCTCTACTGTCACATCCTTCTGGTTTGTCTGTGATGTATGAGTCATAAAATGACCAACCGTCGCATTTCCCACAATAAGAAGTGCTGCACATGCTACCACAGAGACTCCAATCTTTACAATTCTGTTCATATAATAGTTCCTCCTTGCCTTTTTGACTACTATCTCTACGTCTGAAATTTCCGGTGCAAGGGCCTGATTTAAAATTTGATCCAGTCTTTTATCCGTCATATCCAATTGCCTCCAATTGTTCTTTTAACAATGCTTTTGCTTTGCGTATCCGCGTCTTTACTTTGCTTAGGGGAAGTTGCAGGCATTCTGCAATCTCCTGCATCTTCATTCCGGCAGAATAACTCAGATATATTGGCACTCTGTACTTTTCCGGCAGCTTCGCCACTATACTCTGAATTTCCTCGATTTCTGCCTGATTTAGCATCTGCTGCTCAGGCGATTTTTCATCCTCATCCGCCTGCAGCTGCCCGCCCTGTTCCACATGTTCTTCCAGACTGCTCATTGGAAGAATCCGGTTACGAACTGCATATTTTTTCTTTTTGTTCTTCCACAACAGGATTGCCGTATACAACGCATAACTTTTTATATTTCGTTCTATACTTAATTTATTCCGCTTTTCCAGCAACGTCAGCATTGTATCCTGATACAGTTCGTTTCCGCTCTCTGTATCGCCGGCATTCATCCTGCAGAACCGCAGAATGTCTTTTCCATCCTTTATGACAAACTGCTCAAATTCTTGCTTATTCATCCATTGTCCTTTTCTTAAATCGATTTAAGGGGTTTTGCCCTTACATAAATATATTGTCTTAACCCGGCAAGAAAGTTTTATGTTTTATAAAACAATTTGTAAAATAAATGACATGATCACAATCACTGCACATACTGCACCAGAAATTAGCATCTTCTTTCTAACATCCTTTTTCTCACTTATACGTTTCAACCATCCGGTCGTATAAAGGACATTTGCTATTAGTGTGCCAAGTGTCCAGCCGTATAAATCCTGCTTCACCATTTCCCAGATTGGAGACACAGCCACACCACAAGTCTCCATAATCATTGCAGTCACCATTGCAATCACACCTGTAATTCCTATGATCCGTACACGTTTTAAAATCCTTGCATTGTTTGCATCTGCATAATCGGTTACCTTCATTACTGTTTCTTTTAATTCTTCATTCATTTTCTCGCTTTTCCTTTCTCCATCAATGATTTCCCGGATATCTACTTCATAAAAATCTGCCAGTTCCAAAAGCACACTGATATCCGGCATGTTGCTTCCCGTCTCCCAACGCGACACCGTCCGGCTTGAAACGTTAAAACGTTCTGCAAGCTGCTCCTGTGTGAGCTGTTTTTCGCTGCGCAATATTTTAAAAAAATATCCCGTCTTTTTCTGATCCATAAATAATTTTCTCCTTTCATCGACAACCATACACTTGCAATCCAATGTAAACCACGACATAAAGCGAGAACTGTCGTATTTTCCACACTAGACATATGATGCCTGGCATTTTTTCCTATACAGTGAAAAAGAGCTGACACACAATTTATTTTGTGCACAGCTCTGCATTCACATTATTTATATTCCCTTATCCGAACGTCAGCCTATATCCGATTTAAGCATTCACTGCTTCTGCTTTTAATTCATTTAACAGATTAACATACATATCTGCTTTCGAGATACCTTCCATGATTTCTTTCGATTTGAGATTGTATGCCTGATTGGAAAGAAATGTATGTACCTTTGTTTTCTTTCCATTGTATATAAATGAAAAGTATACTGCTGTGGCGCCGCCAAGCGGTCCTTTCATCAAGTCTGTTTTGATATTCTGCAGATCTTTTACTTCTGCCATCTGAAACTCCAACGGATTGTGATTGGAAACATATGCAATTCTTCCATCCACGCCATCAATTGCCAGATAAGCATTCGATGTCTTAAATGTACTCACATCCTGAAAATGATGCTCCTCAAGTCCTGCATCAAATGTTTTCTGGGATTTCTTTCCAGATCCGCCCCATGCAAGACGTATTCCACAAAATGCCACCCCGAAAAAGCAGGCCATTACAGAAAATACAATCAATGTCGGTTCTGAAAACTGTCCAGCACGTACTGATAATGCGAGCCATGCTGCAACACCAATAATCAGAGCCGCAATCACCGTGATGACAAACTGTTTGACGATGTAGCCTCCATTTACTTTTTTCATAACTTCATTCTCCTTTTAAAATATAATATTACTTTTTTGACGTTCTATTATACTTTATCGTATTGAGAATGTACTAGCAACTGTTTTTTATTTCAACTGTGCCTTAGCAGGCCGATAAGCCTGATAAGTAAAGGTTCCATCCTCATTTTTTGTCAATGTCTCTATTCTGGTTCCCTCTTCTGTTCCGTCTCCAGATTCTCCAATAATGCTCTCTTCTCCAACATCATAGATCCAGTCTGAAACACTATAAGATAATTTTTCATCTGGTGTAGATATGGAAATCATTCCATCTTCATCTGGCGTTACCGTCTTAGTCTCGCTCTCAATAAGTTTCGCACCGTCCAGCCTTTTTTCAATCTGTTCTTTTCCAGCCATCTCATCCGTTTCATTCTGTGCAGCAGCATTTTCATCATCCTTTTGCTCCTCTATTTGAGTAAAATACTTCTCTGCCGCTTTATCATCTGCCTTTGACTTATCCAGCGGAAGCATAAAAAGTGCCTGCATGCCGTCAAATGCCTTGTTGACCTCATAATCCCCTGTCTTTTCATCCAATGTAAATGCCTGAGATTCCTGTCCAAAGCTTTCTACTACTCCGAGATAAACCCCCATATTTGCAAATATTTCGAGATCATCACATTCTAAAAGCTGGTACTGTACACCATCCTGCACGAATGTCTGTGCCCCCGCTCCTAAGGTTCCGTTGTTGACATCCATAAAGCTTTTTCCATGGATCAATGCCGAAACGCAAAACGTCTGGTAACTGTCATCCATCTGTCCGGGCATTGGTGTCCCATCCTCTTTTGTAATCGCTGTGACGGCATAAGTTTTTTTTGTGCTGATGACAGATCTGTTTTCGTCATTCACCACAACCGAAAGATCTTTTCCTGTAACGATTCCCATAAGAGTAATTTCGTAGCCTGCAGATTTCTGTGTTTCATTGATCGTAATCGCATCCTTACTCTCAAATGCTTTTGCTAATGCTCCATCCTCTGTCATCTGATCCGCCACCTGTGAAGGTGTAAGATATCGGTATGCCGCATATGCCGACGCAGATCCAACAACAAGGATTCCAATTGCAGCTGCCGCTGCTACGCCTGATTTCAATGTTCTATGTTTCATATTCTGTGTCTCCTTTACCTTTTTTACAATGGATGCATTCAGGCTTTTTTCTGGAACACAGTCCGGCAGAAGATTTTCTTTTAACAATTCGTCCAATTCTTTCATGAAAAGTAATCCTCCAATTCTTTTTCCAACAATTTTCTGGCTTTATAAAGCCGGCTTTTTACCGTTCCCTGTGGAATAGACAAAAGTTTAGCAATGGACGCCACGTTCTGATTCTCCATATAGTAGAGCAAAAGCGGAATCCGGTACACATCCGAAAGAGCATCGACAGCCTTCCACAAATGCGCCTTTTCTTCCTCTTTCACAACCCGTTCCACCACATCACTTTCGGAAACAGCCGTACTCTCTTCCATGGCTTCCTCTGCCACTTGTGGAGCAATCCGGCTGCGCCATGCCCGTTTGCGCACGCGATTTTTCCATAGACGGATTACGATGGATAACAGATAGCTTTTCGGATTATCCTCATACCGAATGGATGCTATCTTTTTGGTTGCTTCTAAAAATGCATCCTGATACAGATCATCTGCACTCTCTTTTTCTTTTGCCAGGTGCATGCAAAATGAGTAAATATCTTTCCCATAAAGCAAAATGCACTGTTCCAGTTCCTGAATTGTCATATTAGTTACTTCCCGTGTACACGAATTTTGAAAAGCTTTTCCTGCCTTTCACTTATACATTGTAATAACTTTGGCAGCGGTTCACACAATTTACCACATCGTACGAAACACATTCCCTTTTTCCGTTGTATCAAGAATATTTTTTACTGCATTTTTTATAACAAAATCAGTCAATTCATTTGTGAACATAAAAAAGAAGTAGCATAACTTTATTGTCACAGTTATGCTACTCGTCTCTTTTATAATTATAATTTGAAATCGCTTTCTATCGATCTTTGCATCAGCATTTCATTCGTCTGGTATTTTCCATAATAAAAGGCTTCGCTTCTTTCTGTCCCCACTGCGTATCATACATCCCCATCAAATACTGATAGAGCTGCTTCCGGTTATCAAATTTAATCACCTGATATGGCAGAGAGAAGGACAGTTTCTCAACAAATAAAAGTTTTCCATCCCTGGTCGGAACAAGCACTCCGGCATGCCCGACAAACAATTCATTTTCTTCCTTGCCAAAGCTGGAATGAAATACAACCGTTATCAATGATGCCTTTGTCTTTTTAGAAATAGTGACACCTTTTGCCTTCAGGCTCTTTTGCATTTTTTTCACATGTGTGTCAACATCTGTTGTATATTCTGTATTCACTGTGGAAAATAACTTTTCAAATGTTGCTGTCTGCTTTTTGGTAAACTTTTTTTCCGGAGCATTCTTAAGCGCATCCTGATCCATAAAGAGTTCCGTCGGATTAGCCTTTGCATTCTCATCAACTTTGATTTTATCTTTCATAAGATCAAAAGCTGTGATTCTGCAATTGTATCCAATAAACAGATCATTCTTCTTGCTCCAAAGCTCCATGATTTTGTTTTCATCATACTGAGGACTCTTTGTCATCTTTTTGAAACCTTTTTTGACAAGTCCCGTATTTTTAATGGTTTTATTATAAGTCTTTACATCCGCAAGCCATGCATCCACATTCTTTCTGGAAAGTCCGGCATCAAGCATTACTTTTCGAACTTCCTTTTGCGATTTTGCATCCACAAGATTCGAATATGCTCCGCAATAAGTGGTTGTCTTAGCGTCTATGCTGACGGGCTGCATGATTGCGAAATAAGGTAGTAACAACGTAACCATGATTACATAAATTATTTTTTTCATATGACCATCTTCTCCTTTGCAAAGAAATTTTATCATATACGATAAAAAAAACAACTTAAGTTTTCATTAAGAACGGCTGCTGCATCTCCTTCTTGCTTTCATGTTATTTTTTACATGTAATATCGTTCTGTTCTCAATTACTTTCTAT
>URSS01000066.1 GCA_900550545.1 uncultured Lachnobacterium sp.
CACTATCCTCTTCGTCGGCAGCGTCAGATGTGTATAAGAGACAGGGTGTATATGGGGGAATTGTCTGAATTCCGGGGAAGAACCCAGGTGGAAACACTGGAAGCCATCTATACGAAGTTCAATATTGACCACCCGGCAGACTACAAGGCACATTCTCTTTCTGTCAGTGACATTGTGGTACTGCATGAAAACAGAGAAAACAGCGCACATTTTGTAGATACGTTCGGATTTACCGGCCTGCCACAATTTCTGCATGAACTGGAAGAGAAAGCAGAAGATCTTACGGTCACATTTACTGTGGCAGAATGTGGAGAATTTCATGGCATCGGAGCATATTATGAGGATATTCCAACCATTGAAGATGCTATCCGGATTTACCGGAAACTGGATCCGGCACGGTTAAATGGAGTTCCGGCAATCGGAGTGAATCTTCATGTAGAGGGAACCGACTGCCTGGAGGATGACCAGGTGGATCTTCTTACCGGAAAGACGATTGATGTAGATTTTCTCAACTATATGCCGGATGTGAGAGATCATCCGAGCGTGCAGGACGCTATTAAAAAGCTGGTAGAATGGTAATCTATTTCGGGGATTGGGTAAAGACAGCATTGCCGATCAATCTGCTATTTCTCTTATTATTTGTGCAACTGGTATATGTTGGAATCAGGTGGTATGTAAAAGGCTGGCGGGAAGCCAGAGGATATTAGGTTGGAACAAGAGTGCCACAAAGGTTGAATAAATCTGAAGGCACTCTTATTTTGGAAAAGCAAAAGAATAAAGAGCTGGTTTTAATTGTAAAATTTATGGGGAACTAACATCAGCTTATTGACATAAATTTAAAAATAAGTATAATAATAGTTGAGTAATTGTTCAACTATTATTATTTGGAGGTGAATATATGTCAAAAACGTCTTATATTTGTAATTGCGATGTAATTCATGAGGATATTGTGAATGATGTGAAATCCAAGATGCAGCCAAAAGATGATTATATCCAGTTGGCTTCTTTGTTTAAGCTATTTGGAGATGGAACTAGAGTACAAATCTTACACGCTCTAGAACAGAGTGAGATGTGTGTATGTGATCTTGCAGTGCTACTGGGGGTAACAAAATCTGCAATTTCGCATCAGTTAAAGGCATTACGCCTAGCGAATCTGGTAAAATTCCGTAAAGAAGCACAGATAGTTTACTACTCGCTGGCAGATGATCATGTGAAAGAGATTATTGACAAGGGATTTGAGCATCTTTGGCAGAAATAATATTTTTTAACATTATAGTTGAGTAATTGAACAATTAAACAAATTATAAGGAGATTATCATGAAACGCATATTTCTATTAAAAGGGTTGGACTGTCCAAATTGTTCCGCAAAAATTGAAAAAGAAGTCGGAGAGTTGGATGGAGTGCAATCCTCAGTGGTAAATCTGATGAAGCAGACGCTTACAATCAATGTTGCTCAGACAGCCGCAGATACGATAGCCAGTCAGATTGAAACGATTGTTCATAGCCATGAGCCAGATGTGGAAGTTTCTGAAATTGTACAGGAATCTTATATACCGGAAAAAAAGCAGGAGGCCAATGAATCCTATAACAATGAGGATAAGAAGTTGACAGTTCGTTTAGCGACTGGTGCAGCAATCTATGCCATTGGTATGGCATTGACTGTTTTTGCGAAAGTGCCACTGCCTATCGAGTTAGCTTTTCTCATTGTTTCTTATGTTATTCTTGGTGGAGATGTTGTATGGCAGGCTGTGAGGAACATTTCAAAGGGGCGTGTATTTGATGAACATTTTTTGATGAGTGTTTCTACGATTGGGGCTTTTGTCATTGGTGAATATCCAGAAGCAGTTGCTGTTATGCTATTCTATCAGGTAGGTGAATTTTTTCAGTCATTGGCTGTTAAGCGTTCCAGAAAATCTATATCAGACTTAATGGATATACGTCCGGATTGTGCTACAGTCAGAAGGAACGGAGAATTGATTACCATATCTCCTGAAAGTGTTGCCATTGGCGAGATTATTATTGTAAAGCCTGGTGAAAAAATCCCATTAGACGGTGTGGTATTGGATGGAGATTCTATGCTGGATACGAGGGCTTTAACTGGAGAATCGGTTCCGAGAAGCGTTCATAAAGGAGACGAAGCACTTTCCGGTTGTATGAATCAGACGGGTGTTTTAACGATTAAGACAACGAAAGCATTTGGTGAATCTACTGCTTCAAAGATTATTGATCTTGTGGAGAATGCGTCCAGTAGAAAAGCACCAACAGAAAATTTCATTACTACATTTGCACGTTATTACACTCCTGTTGTTGTAATCTTAGCAGCTATTCTGGCAATTCTGCCACCGATCCTTCTTGGTGGAGGTTGGACAGAGTGGATTCGCAGAGGATTTGTTTTCCTTGTGGTATCTTGCCCATGTGCATTGGTCATTTCAATCCCGCTGACTTTCTTCGGAGGTATTGGTGCGGCATCTAAACGAGGTGTTCTTGTAAAAGGAAGTAATTATTTAGAGGCGCTTAATAATGTCAGCATTATTGTGTTCGATAAAACTGGAACACTTACAAAGGGTGTTTTCAATGTGACTGATATTCTGCCTGCAAATGGATTTTCAAAAGAACAGGTTCTGGAGTATGCGGTCCAGGCAGAGAGCTTTTCTAACCATCCTATTGCAAAATCCATTCTCTCTGCTTATGGAAAAGAAATTGACCAATCAGTTATCTCTGATTACAAGGAAATTTCCGGATATGGAATCAGTGCCATGGCAGGAAAGAAGAAAGTTTATGCTGGCAATACGAAACTTATGGATTCAGAGCATGTGGAGTACACAGCCTGTGAAAAAGTTGGTACAAAGGTTTATGTAGCAGTAGATGGTCAATATGCCGGATGCATTTTGATAACAGATGAAGTAAAGCCGGACAGCAAAAAAGCAATTTCTGATTTGAAACATATCGGTGTGGAAAAAACAGTCATGCTTACTGGTGATGATGAAAAAATCGGAAAGGCTGTTGCGGAAGAATTGCAGTTGGATGAATATTATGCACAACTGTTTCCTGATCAAAAAGTGGAAAAGGTTGAGCTTTTAGACAGTAAAAAGAGACAGGGAAGCAAATTAGCTTTTGTTGGTGATGGTATCAATGACGCTCCTGTCCTTGCTCGTGCGGATGTTGGTATCGCAATGGGTGGTCTTGGTTCAGATGCGGCCATTGAAGCTGCGGATGTGGTTCTGATGACAGATGAACCATCTAAGCTGGTGGATGCGATTGATGTGGCAAAAGCGACAAAGCAAATTGTCATGCAGAATATAGTGATTGCCCTTGGAATTAAGAGTGTGTTCCTGATCCTTGGTGCTCTGGGTATAGCTGGAATGTGGGAAGCTGTATTTGGTGATGTAGGCGTTACCATAATTGCCGTCTTGAACGCAATGAGGATTTTAAAAAAATAAGAAACGAGGTGGCAATGTGAAACGGAAATTGATTCTGTTAGCAGTTACAATTGTTTTTCTTGCAGGTTTCGGTGCACTTTTGCACTCACCGCCCTCTATGATTGATGCAGTCACAGGAGCAACACCGAAGTCAAAAAAGGCGGCTCAAGCCTCCGCACAGTTGGAAGGCTCTTATGTTCTCGGTATTAATATGATGTCAGATGGTCTCGACAACGAGAACACCCGGAATAAATTAAAAGAATTGGCACTGGACGATTCGGAAACAAATGAAACAGATCTCATGAAAACGGACATTAGTTTTCGGTTATATGTATCTGAGACGGATTATCCGCTTGTCAGTTATGCTAAGAAACTCTGTGACAGGTTGAAACAGGCCGGTTTCTCCGTAGATCTGAAAGAGTACAGTAACACAATGATGCTATCAAGAGTGGTAAGTGGAAAGTATGATGTATTCCTGGCATCGGATGATTTTATTGACGTTACAACGCTAACACAGATGGACTATATGATCATGGACAGCGAAGAAATGAGGTGAGCGGGAATTTATGAGAAAATGGAATACGATTTTGTCTGTTTTAATGCTTCTCATTTTTATGATTCATGGAATCATGGGCAGCTTTATGCTGAACGGAGTTGGAAGTAGTGCAGGGAAACTTCTTGCATGGATTGGTGTTGGTATTCTTGTTGTGCATACGGTGATTGGTGTCATCCTGACAGTTCAGAGTTTACAGACAGCGAAGCAATCCGGAAAAATGTATCTGAAACAGAACGCCATATTCTGGGCGAGACGAGCCAGTGGGCTGGCAATACTGATCCTGCTGTTCTTCCATATTGGCTTGTTTGGAAAGGTGCAGAATGGGACATATATTTTGTTCCCTTTTACAACGGTAAAGATGGTAACTCAGCTTTTGTTCGTGGCGGCAATCTTTGTTCATATTTTTATCAATATCCGCCCATTGCTCGTATCGCTGGGAATCATCAGTTATAAAGAACGAAGGGGTGATATTTATTTGATTCTTTCGGTGCTCCTTCTGTTTATAGCGGGCGCAGTTATTTTCTATTATATTGGGTGGCAATATCTATGAGTAAGACAATTATTATTATAGGTGCTGGACTGGCAGGACTTTCAGCGGCTTTGCAGGCAGCGGAAAATGGATGCAATGTAAAACTGGTTTCCTCCCTTCCGTCAGAGCGGGCACAGTCTGTTATGGCGGAGGGCGGTATCAACGCAGCTTTGAATACAAAAGATGAAAACGACAGTCCCGAAGAACATTTTACAGATACAATAAAGGCAGCATGTGGTCTGGCAGATCCAAATGCAGTTTGGGGAATGACACAGGCAGCACCGGAGCTGGTGCACTGGCTGCTAAAACTTGGAGTTAAATTTAACATGAGTGGCTATGATGATGTGGATCTGCGGAATTTTGGCGGGCAGAAAAAGAAACGGACTGCTTTTGCACAGAGCGATACCGGGAAGCAGATCATGACAGCTATGATAGACGCTGTTCGCAGGAAAGAAGCATCTGGTATGGTAGAACGGTTCAGCCATCATTCTTTCCTAACACTTCGTCTGTGTGGCAATATTTGTTGTGGCTGCGTAATCAGGGATGAATACAGTCAGGAGACTGTGGAATTACCGGGGGATGCGGTTATTGTTGCCACCGGTGGTATGCACGGATTGTTTGGAAATACAACGGGTTCGCTGAGCAATACAGGAGAAGTCACCGCAGAATTGTTCCGGCTTGGTGTTCCTCTGGCAAATGGCGAGATGATCCAGTATCATCCGACAACTGTGAAATGTGGTGGAAAACGCATGCTCATCAGCGAGGCGGCCAGAGGGGAAGGTGGCAGGTTGTTTGCCATGAAAGATGGAAAACAATGGTATTTCATGGAGGAAAAATACCCGGAGCTTGGAAATCTGATGCCACGAGATATTACCGCCAGAGAGATATGGAAGGTCAGCCATGAATCAGAGGTATTTCTTGACATGACGGAAATATCGGAGGAGATTATTTCAAATAAGCTATCTGGTCTGGCAGACGATTGTATGACCTATCTGCATAAAGATATACGAAAGGAACCGGTGTCTGTTTTACCGGGAATTCACTATTTTATGGGAGGCATTCTGGTGGATGAGCAGCACAGAACGCCGATTCAGAATCTTTACGCTGCCGGAGAATGCTGTGCCCAATATCATGGTGCCAACCGTCTTGGTGGAAATTCTCTGTTAGGAGCGTTATACGGAGGACGTGTTGCGGCAAAATCAGCATGCGAACAGGCAGATGTAGTAGATCTATCTTGTGCGACACAGATAGATTTTCCACCAGCGTCTCAAATTTCAGAAATAAAGCAATTAAACAAAGTGATGCAGGAGACTATGGGCGTTGTCAGAAATGAGAATACGTTGTTAAATGGGATTCAAACGGTACAAGCGCTGACAGGAAATCTTCCATTGCTTGGCATGGCAGTTCTAAAGAGTGCTCTTGCAAGAAAAGAAAGCCGTGGTGCACACTGGCGGGAGGATTATCCGAAGAGCAATGACGATGATTACCTTAAAACAACGGTAGCCAGATTTGATGGAAAGCAGATACAGATTTCCTTTGTACCTGTTCCAGAAAGGCGGTGATTCACTTGGTATATAAAATAAGAATCAGGCGGCAGGAGAGTCAGAAATCAGACAGTTATTGGCAGGAATTTGAGTTTGACGGAAGCAAAAACAGCTCTGTTGCCACTGTTCTAAAGGAATTGAACAGTAGAACCCCTTTGAAAGATAACTCAGGAAATATAGTTACTCCCATCAGCTGGGAATGTAGCTGTATGGTGCGAAAATGTGGGGCTTGCGCCATGCTGATTAACGAACGTCCGAGGCTGGCATGCTCTACATTTCTACATACGTTAAAAGGTTCTACAATCACCTTGGAACCTTTAAGCAAATTTCCGCTTGTAAGAGATTTGATCGTTGACCGGTCAAATCTGTTTGAAAATTTGAAAAAACTGAACCTTTGGCTTGAAAGTGAAGCTTATATGAGTTCGTGGACACATGAACCGAGATACCAGTCGGCACGCTGTCTGATGTGTGGCTGCTGCCTTGAAGTGTGTCCTAACTTCTCTGCAAATGGGACTTTCGCAGGCGCTGTTGCTGCAGTCAACGCATTTCGGATTCTGAATGAAGAACAGGAAAGCACTCATTTGAATGAGATTTCTGCTGAATATAAGAAGAAATATTTTGAGGGATGCGGGAAGTCGTTATCTTGTCATGATATTTGTCCGATTGGTCTGCCTGTGGAAGAACTGCTTGTAAGGTCGAATGCAGCGGCTGTTTGGGGCAAATAAAATGGATGATAAAAGCTATAATGAATGTATGAAGAGAATCAAAAACTTGATTCTCTTTTTTAAAATACATACATTGACAAATATCTATGTATATATTATATTGAACATAGACAATGATCAATGTGAGGTGTCAATATGAATGCAATGGATGTGGCTTTGATATGCAAGGCTTTGGGCGATGCGAACCGGCTGGAAATTGTACAGATGCTGTCGGATGGAGAAAAGTGCGGGTGTAAACTTTTGGAAAGATTTGAAATTACCCAGCCAACTTTATCCCATCATATGAAGATATTGGTAGGATGCGGCCTTGTGAATGATCGTAAGGAAGGAAAATGGCATCACTATTCTTTGAATTGTGAGACATTGATGAATTACAAACACTTTATAGAATCCCTTACTTGCCTTGGATGCGGTGACGGGGATTGTTGTAAATAATTTAAGGAGAGCAGATATCATGAAAAAAGAATTAAATTCAGGAATTAGTTTTTTCCAGCGTTACCTGACTGTAACCTGCCAAACATCAATCTGGGGCAGTTGCAGATAATTCTCGCAGCAGCGGGCTTACTTTCTGTATTAGCAACGGTTAGCTGTACGTTGTTCCTGTCTGCAAAATGTAAAGACACATTGACAGTTTTGCTGATCTCTATCGTAGTTCTTCTCATGCCGCTTTTTGCTTATGTGGCGATGGGAGCAACATGGCTCTCTACCATACTTCCATCTGCCGGAATTGGTATGCAGAACAATTTCCTTTCTCAGCTTGCAAATTTCAATTATCTGAATATCGGTGGAATGAGTTTCTGGACACCGCATGTTATTTTGATTTCGGCAGGAATTGAATTATTTGTGTTTACATTCTTGGCGATTCATTCCTATTGCAGACATCAGGTAGCATAAAAGAAGTTCAAAATAGAATGAATTGATTATCTGCCGCATGACGGCAAAAGAAAAACCAGACAATTTAGAACGGCGACTTTGATTTTCAGAGCCGCCGTTTCTTTGCGTTTATACAAACCTATGATGAATTTTCCGGAAATATTGTAGCTAATAGTTATTTAAACTGTTGTATTTGTTTAAAAATTAAAAAATATCTAATGAGTCTTCCGCATCTACCCACATCTGCAAATTTCCATCAAGATATAATCTTGCATATTCAAGAGGATCATCAATGGCGAGTGCGTTTAATGCACAGTCTGATCCTGATGTGGTTTTTAAGTCCTTTTCAGCTTCCCAACAGTCAATGCGGAGCATATAGCCAACAGAGGTATAAACATCAATACTGTTGCGCTTGGGATTGTATTCTGCAAATATTGTTCTCATCGTATCAAATCTCCTTATCGTTAAATCAATCATTTGTTGCAAAAATCAGAAGCATTTCAATCAGTTCACCATGTCACTTTTATTTTGTGTTATACTGTTTTATAGGATTTTTTTGCCCTTGTATTTGCCCTTATCAGAGTTCGTAAACACTGGTGGGACGATATAACACAAGGGAAACAATAAGGGAAAGCTCACCTGCGACAAATCCAGTGTTTTCAAGGGTTTGCGGAGAATTTAATAACAAAATATAACAGTTATTAAATTTCTTAAAACAGGTGAAATCTCAATCGGAATTTGTAAAGGAGATATACAACATGAAGAAAGTCTGCTTAGCGGTTTTGCCAGCTTTAACAATAGTGTTAGAATTATTACCCTTTGGAGCAGTTTGTATTTTTGCAACATCTCAAACAGAAAGAGTAAAAGAAACATTCTCATACTTTAGCCTTACACCGTTTGGCTATGCAAATTTTGCTCCACTTATTACAGCCACACTTACTGTTGCCATCTTCTTACTTTCATTGTTTTCATTGAAGAAGAAAGGTGTTCTCAAAGCATTGTTTGTCCTTTCCATTATTACGGTAGTTATTTCTCTTTTGCCATTGATGTATGGCTTAAACTACTATACCCTTGTAGGAGCCTTTATAACAGTAACACTTGTAATAGAAAGTATTTTGGCTAAGATACAACAAAAGTAAAGCGATAACTTCCAGTTTGTCGAAGTGATAAAAGCCCTTTAGGAACTAAAGGGCGCACTTCTATACTCTCTGTCGAGAGTAGTGCGTCC
>URSS01000067.1 GCA_900550545.1 uncultured Lachnobacterium sp.
CTCTTCGTCGGCAGCGTCAGATGTGTATAAGAGACAGTCCATACAGTGTATGTACTTCGGTAAATGAGCAGGTATGTCATGGTTTTCCTTCGGAAGATGTTATCCTTAAAGATGGCGATATCATTAATGTGGATTGTTCCACCATTTTAAATGGATACTTTTCAGATTCTTCCCGTATGTTCTGTATCGGTGAGGTAAGTCCGGAGAAAAAGCGTCTCGTAGAAGTTACCAAGGAATGCGTGGAGCTTGGACTCAAAGAAGTAAAGCCATGGGGCTTTTTGGGAGATATGGGACAGGCAGTGCACGATCATGCATTTGCAAATGGATATACCGTTGTTCGTGAGATTGGCGGTCATGGCGTTGGACTTGAATTCCATGAGGAGCCATGGGTTGGATATAATTCTAAGCGTGGAACCGAGATGCTTCTCGTTCCGGGAATGATCTTTACGATTGAGCCGATGGTAAATATGGGTGGCGCTGCTATCTACATAGATGAAGATAATGATTGGGAAGTATATACGGAAGATGGAAAGCCATCTGCACAGTGGGAGATTATGGTTCTCGTAACAGAAGACGGAGCCGAAGTACTTAGCTGGTAATTATGCATGGGCTGATGTCCCTGATAAATAGAGGAATAAATATGAAAGATTGCATGACAACTTTTACAGGACTACAATTTAACGCATTTGAGCCAGAGGCAGACAAAATCCGCATTGAGGATATTGCACATGCATTGTCCATGATGGTGCGGGCCAACGGGCATTTTCCACAGTTTTTCTCGGTAGGACAGCATTGCATCCAGTGTGCGAGAGAAGCACTGGCACGAAATTATGTGCCGACAGTTGCACTTGCATGTCTGTTGCACGATGGAAGTGAAGCATATCTTGCGGATGTTACGAGACCTGTAAAAAAGAATATGACCATGTATCTGCAGATTGAAAGTCAGCTGCAGACAATGATATACGAACAGCTTCTTGGTTATGTGCCGGAAGGAGAAGAGGCAGAACTTGTAAAGAATATTGATGATGCCTGTCTGTATTACGAATTTGATCATTTTATGAATGAGAAACTTTTTCCGGTAGAACCGGTTTTGATGAGTTCGCCAGAATATGAATTTCAGCCGATGGCTGATGTGGAGAAAGAATTCCTTTCACTTTTTGAGGATTTAAAGAAGCGCATTGAGAAAGAAGCGCAGACGAATAATTAAGAACAGGAAGAAACATGAATAAAAAAGAAGTACTTGAATTAAAGAGAAGATTTAAAAAGGATGCAGCTACATTTACCCGTGTGTGCGGTTGCTATGTAGATGGAAATCACAACAAGATCTGCAAGTTCGGAAATACATTTCTGAACCTGGAGGAAGATGAATATTACAAATATCTGGAGATTGCCAACAAGGCTTTGTCCGGCACATTGGGAAACAACCTTTTGGAACTGAATTTCCCGATTGAGGAGGAAGAAGTCGGTGGACGTCAGCACATTCTTATGGCACTCCGTGCTTCCAAGCTGGAAGACGACAATCTGTTGGATACTTTTTATGATCTTGTGATCGATACTTATGATCATGCCGGCAATTATCTGATTGTTCTGTTCCATGATGCGTATGATGTTATGACCAGAACAAGCGATAACAATAATCTCGATGAATCAGAGGAAGTGTATGAATATTTGATCTGTGCGATCTGTCCGGTAGATTTGTCGAAACCGGGACTGGGATTTCTGGAAGAAGAACATCGCATTGGACCGCGTGTGCGTGACTGGGTGGTCGGAGCTGTGGATACTGCATTTTTGTTTCCTGCATTTAATGACCGCAGTACGGATATTCATACAACATTATTCTATACGAAGAATACCAAGGAGCCACATTCGGAATTTATGGCAAACGGACTTGGCTGCGGTATTGAGCGCACAGCAACGGAGCAGAAGATGGCGTTCCATTCTATTGTCCGCAATGTTCTGGGCGCAGAGGATGAGCATACAGACGAAGTGCTTTTGGATATGCAGCAGAACCTCAGTGAAATGATTGATGAGTTTGATGAAACGCACGACGAGGATGAAGTGTTTGTACTTGATAAACAGGTTGTAAATAAACTGCTTACCGACAGCAATGTTTCTGAGGAGAAGGCTGCACGTATTGAGAAGTCAGTAGATGAGGCATTTGGTGAAAAGCCTCCGGTGGCAGAACATGTCATTGATGCAAAAGCTTTGGCGCAGAATGAACTTCGTGTTGAAAAGATGGCTTTGGAAGATCAGGTTGGCACCTTGACCGTGCAGCTTACCGAAAAGGACGAGGCGCTTGCGGAGCGCACGTCCCAGCTCATTGAAAAGCAGGAAGAAATCGACAATTATATTGCCGAGACAAAGACATATGATGTGGTACTGCGCGTGAAGCCGGAGAAGGCATCACAGATTAAGTCGCAGGTGATCAACGGACAGAAATGTCTGGTAATCCCAATGAACGAGGATGAACATGCCACAATCAATGGTGTGAACACGACGGTATAATAATCGTTTATCATGGCTCACAAGGGAAAACTATAAAATAAAGCATATATTCAGGAAAGTTCACAGAAAAAACTGTGGACTTTTTTATTTGAGATAAAACATATGAAAATAAATTGACAAAGTATTCTACATGATGTAGTATAATGATATACTACATCATGTAGAATAAAAGAGGGGAATTGATATGACAGAGTTACAGATGGGACCAATTGAATCCAGATTTGCGGATATTATATGGACCAATGAACCGATTTCATCCTCCGAACTGGCAAAGAAAAGTGAAGCGGAATTGACATGGAAGAAGACAACTTCCTATACGGTTTTAAAACGTCTGTGTGGCAAGGGCATTTTTGTCAATAACCGGGGAACGGTGACATCTCTGATTTCAAGAGAGCAGTTCTATTCCATGCAGAGTGCACAGTATGTGGAGGAGACGTTTGATGGTTCGCTTCCGGCGTTTATTGCCGCGTTTACAAAGCAGAAGAAACTTTCTTCAAAGGAAATTGCTGAGATCCAAAAAATGATTGAGGAAGCGGAGGAAAAGTAAGTGATATGGAAAAAATTTTTACAGTCATTTGTGAACGGGGAATCAGTGCCGGATATGTAATACTGGCAGTGATTGTCCTGCGGTTGCTTTTCCGAAAGAGTCCACGCTGGGTGATGGGAATTCTGTGGGCACTGGTTGCCATCCGTCTGATTTGTCCAATTGTGGTGGAAAGTCCGCTTTCTGTTGTGCCAAAAGAATCGCTGTTTGATGTGGTACGACAGGGGGACACTGATAAAGAAACATCAAATTTAAAATCAGAACCGCAAATAAATAATCTGGCAGATCAAAATCAGACAGCCGATAAGCAGGTGGAAGAAATAAAGGAGTATGCTGCAAAACAGGATGAGACAAAAAATTTCTGGACAGATAACAGAAAAACAAGCGACAAAAAATTATTAAGTACCATTTGGCTGCTTGGCATGCTTGTGCTGACTGGATATGGAATAGTTGGAAGTTTCCGTGTCGAATATCAGTTGCGGTTTGCGGTACCAGTGGAGCAGCAGATTTGGGAATGTGACAGTATTCATACTTCATTCCTATGGGGACTGATTCATCCACGCATTTATCTGCCATCGGGCATGAATGAGGAGACGAAGCGATATGTAATCAGACATGAGCGGGCACATCAGAAACGCGGGGACCACTGGTGGAAAGTAATCGGTTATGTGCTGCTTGTGATTTACTGGTTTCAGCCGCTGATGTGGATTGCCTATTGGATTTTTGCCAGAGATATTGAGTATGCCTGTGATGAACATGTTATCGGAAATCTGTCATTTGCAGAGAGGAAGGAATATGCACAGGCACTTCTTTTATGTGGCAGTGGCAGAAGCCACAGACTGGCAGGACCACTTGCGTTCGGAGGGATCGGCGTTAAGCCGCGTATAAAAAATGTGTTGTTTTATCAGAAGCCGGGCAGAGGGAAAATTGCAATTTCACTTCTGGTATGCGTTGTTGTAAGCGTCTGCTTTTTGACAAATCCAAAAGATGTAAATGGGATGGAAGCAGAAATACATCCGGTGAATATGGAGGCGGGCAGACAGTTGGATCACGTTCTTTCCGACAAAATGCACATGGTATTTGATGGAAAAACAGTACACAATCAGAGATTGCAGGTATTGCTTACGCGAAATGGAAAAGATCTGACAGCGCATGTACAATCAGCAGATGGAACGATCCAAAAGAAGTTGCAGGGGGCAATAGGAGAAAATACAGGCTGGTTTATGGTAAAAAGTGAGGATGGCAGTTTGTTGGAAGGTTACGCATCAAAGGGGGAGTATCCCTATATCAGTGTACAGGGAATTATTGATGGGAAAAAAATAGAAGCAAATGATTTGTTTGAAAGTACAGGGACAATCTTTGAGACAAAAGAAGAGGAAGCAGATTATTATGTTGGAATGGGGGAATATGGTGGTGTGGAAGTCACGAAAGAGACAATGGACGCATTTATGCAACAGATCAGGACAGCAGTGGATGATAAAGAGGCATTTGCGAAGCTGATGGATTATCCAGTGAAAATTAATTATGAAGCTGGCAGTGTAACGGTTAGTAATGAAAAAGAAATGATGGAGACATATGATACCCTGATGAATACAAATCGTTTCAAAGAGAATGTCAAAGAAATTTTTGTGGGCAACTACCCATTTTATAATTATATGGGCGTGATGCTGGAAATTGGTGAGCAGGGACAAAATGTATGGATTGATCAGGATAAAAATGGAACGCTTGGAATTTATGCGATCAATGCAGGCTGAAACATGGAGGTGTATAATGAAAAGAAAAATTTTGGCAGCAAGTCTGGTGGCATGTTTGTGTTTGATGACCGGCTGTACGCAAATACACGATACAGTCACAGAGGAGCGTCAGGCACAAAGTGCCCAAACGATGCAGACAGAAGCGGCAGATACAGAGACAACCGAAGCTGTGGATTCCACAGAGGAAAGTGATACGGAATATATCGATACAACCTATACACAGGAAAAAATCAGGGAAATTTTATTTGGAGAGTGGAAAGTCAGCAAATTTCTTGGTTTTACAAAGATTCAGAATGATTACGCGATTTATCCGGATGGGCATGACATCATAGGCGATCATATTGTGATCAATGAGCATACATTTTCCAGTGAAGGAATAAAAAAATATGAACGATATCAATGTGAACTTTCAGATCCGGTCTACAGTGTGAGCAGTATCAAAGAAATGTATGCCATATATGATATAAGTGACTCCGTCGAAAAGGGGACAAAACTTTATGACATGATCGTCAATGAATCCCTACAGGATGTAGAGATCGAAGGAATCAATAAAAACGATCCTACCCAGTCGTGGCCTTCTGCGGATATTATGATATCGAGTGAGAGTCATACGGTTATCCTTTATGTTGACTGTGAATATTATCTGCTGGAGAAAGTTTAAATAAAGTAGGCATTTGGAATGAAATCTATCCCTTTCTGTGCTATCATAAATCTATTGGATTATGATACATGGAAAGGGGCTTTTTTTATGGGCAGAAAAAATCCCGCAAAAAATATAAATATCGGTCTGCTGGCGCATGTCGATGCCGGAAAAACCACACTGTCGGAGGCACTGTTATATGCTACCGGGCAGATCCGCGCGCTGGGGCGTGTGGACCATCAGGATGCATTTCTGGATACGGATGCGCAGGAGCGGGCGCGTGGAATAACAATTTTTTCCAAGCAGGCGCGGTTTTGGCTGCAAATGCCGAATGAGAGTTCGCATGGCGAATCGTCGGTTGGTATAACAATTCTGGATACACCGGGACATGTGGATTTCTCCGCGGAGATGGAGCGCACGTTGCAGGTGCTCGACTATGCAATCCTTGTTATCAGCGGAACCGATGGCGTGCAGGGACACACGCGGACACTCTGGCGGCTCCTGCGGCACTATAACATTCCGACTTTTTTGTTTGTCAACAAGATGGATCTGCCAGGTGCGGACAAAGAGGTCGTGCAGCAGCAGTTAAAAACCGAACTGTCCGATGGATGTGTGGATTTTACACAGGACAGCGGAGAAGCATTTTTCGAGGAAGCTGCGATGGGAAGCGAAGCACTTCTGGATGAGTATATGGATCAGGGCAGCATTGCAGAGGAGCATCTGGCGCATGCGGTGGCAAAGCGCGAACTGTTTCCGTGCTACTATGGCTCGGCACTCAAAGTTGAGGGTGTGAAAGAACTGCTTGCAGGCTTTGCAAAATACCACAGGGCACCGGAGTATGAAGACGAATTTTCTGCCCGTGTATACAAGATCGGCAGAGATGCAAAAGGAGCGCGGCTGACCTATCTGAAAGTGACCGGAGGCACGCTGCATGTCAAAGACCGGATTTCCTATGATGGTCTGGAGGAAAAAGTCGACCAGATCCGTCTGTATTCCGGAGAAAAATTTGAGACCGCGGAGGCGGTGGAGGCAGGGGAAGTCTGTGCTGTGACCGGACTTACCACAACCGTACCGGGACAGGGACTCGGCGCGCAGCAGGAGAGCAGTGTGCCGGTACTCGAGCCGGTGCTGAACTACCGGATTTATCTGCCGAACGAAGTGAATGCCGTGGAGATGATGGAAAAATTAAAGCAGCTTGAGGAGGAAGATCCACAGCTTCATATCCTCTGGAATGAGCAGCTGCAGGAAATTCATGCGCAGATGATGGGACAGGTGCAGATCGAAGTCCTGACGCAGTTGATCAAAGAGCGTTTTGGTGTTGTGGTTGTCTTTGGACAGGGCAACATTGTATACAAAGAGACGATTGCAAAGCCGGTGGAGGGTGTGGGACATTTTGAGCCACTGCGCCACTATGCGGAAGTGCATCTGCTGCTGGAGCCGGGCGAACCGGGCAGCGGAATCGAGGTGGCGAGCGTGTGCAGTGAGGATGTGCTCGACCTCAACTGGCAGCGGCTGATCGCAACACATATTATGGAGCGGGAGCATCCGGGCGTACTGACCGGATCAGCACTCACCGATGTAAAAATCACGATTTTAAGCGGACGTGCCCATATCAAACACACCGAGGGCGGTGATTTCCGGCAGGCAACTTACCGCGCGATCCGGCAGGGGTTAAAGAGCACGGAAAGCGTGCTGTTGGAACCGGTATACGCATTTACGCTTGAAGTGCCGCAGGAGATGGTCGGTCGTGCCATGACCGATTTAAAGCAACGTGCAGGCAAGTTTGATTCGCCGGAATTCGGCACCGGAAACGGCATGGACTACGCCGTGCTGCAGGGCACGGTTCCGGTCGCAACAATGCAGGACTACAGCAGTGAGGTGCATGCGTATACCCGCGGACTCGGGCATCTGACACTGGAACTTTCCGGTTATGATGTCTGTCACAACAGTGAGGAAGTGATCGCGGAAACCGGATACGACAGTGAAGCAGATACGGCAAATCCGACCGGATCGGTATTCTGTGCGCATGGTGCCGGATTTATCGTGCCGTGGGATCAGGTGGATAATTATATGCATCTGCCGCGGCAGTTTGTGCCGGAGGAGGAAACCCAGACACCTGCGGACGGGCGCAGTTATGAGACCGACGGGCAGAGTTTTGGTCCGGTGCACCGGCAGCAGTCTTCCGGCAAGACCGGCTGGGAACTGGATCAGGAGCTGCAGCAGATTTATGCCCGTGAGTTTGGCATGAGCCGCGAAGATATGGAAGATCAGGAACGGCGCAAGTGGCTGAAAAAGAAATCCGATGCGCCGAAACCGAATGTGGTAAAATACGATAAGAAAGGCAATCCGATCTATCTGGCGAAGGGACCGCAGGAAGAATATCTGATCGTGGACGGTTACAATATTATTTTTGCATGGAAAGACTTAAATGAACTTTCCCGTGTCAATATTGATTCCGCAAGGGACAAGCTTTTAGATATTTTAAGCAATTATCAGGGATACAAGAACTGCCCGGTGCTGGTGGTGTTTGATGCCTATAAGCGCAAGGAACATCCGGGTGCCAAAAGCAAATATCACAATCTGGATGTGGTCTATACGAAAACCGATGAGACCGCGGATGCGTTTATCGAGCGCACCGTGCATGAGATCGGGCACAAGTACCGTGTCACGGTTGCGACAAATGACGGGCTGGAGCAGCTTACGGTCATGAGTCAGGGCGCGCTGCGCATGTCGGCGGACAATCTCTGGGAGGAGATCGAGCGGCTGAGCCGGCTGGAGTATGAAAATTACCTTGCAAGCCAGAAGCATCCAGAATCATAGTTTAAAAAAGGTAAAAGAAGATAAGATTATAATCAGAGATTGTCTGAAGAAATGTAGTATATAAATTACTGAAAAAACAGGAGGAAAATAAAATGTTCGTAGCAGAAGATATGTACAAATTAGGAAGCCAGCGTTCGGCAATCCGTGAATTATTTGAGTATGGTAAGCAGCGCGCGGCAATTGTGGGAGCGGAAAATGTCTATGATTTTTCCCTCGGAAATCCGACCGTACCGGCGCCGGACTGCGTCAATGAGACCATACGTGACCTGACACAGAAACTTGATTCTATTTCCTTGCACGGATATACTTCTGCACAGGGAGATATCGAGACGAGACAGGCAATCGCAGATTACCTGAACAAGACGTATGAGACTGCGTTTTCGGCAGACAA
>URSS01000068.1 GCA_900550545.1 uncultured Lachnobacterium sp.
ATTTCATTTCTTACTGAAATATAATCTATCAGGGAAAAATAAAGATTTGATGAAGTTTGCTACATTTTAGAAAATCTGTCCCGGAAGTTTTTCCTTCTCCATATACGGGAACTCTCCCTTACCAGATTTTCTACCTCATGGTATTCATTTTCTCTTTACAATCGAATGATAATATTTTCCTTCATTTTCCTTTTCTCCATTTCTTTATATAATGTTACTAATACTTTTTTCAAACTGCTCTTTTATTCTTGTTTTATCCTTTGCTCCATCATACAGACTATAATAGAAAAACATGATGGAATAAAACATGGTTGCTTTTTTATCTGCCTCCACAACACCAATGCTCTCGAACATATCTTTCACGTATTCTACCGGACCAGACACAAGATACTGCTGATACAATGCCTGCATCTCCTCATTCCGAAACTGCTCTTGTAAAGCTGGCTGCATACGCCTTTGTAGCGTAATAGGTCGTCATAAATGGTCCTGCCGGAAGCATTCCCGCTGAGCTTGCCACATTTAGTCTGAATTTTTTTCCTCTTGCTGTGTACTCTTCCTTTTCACCCGGCATGGTGACAAATTTGGCAAGCACATTATGTACCAGTGAGTCCTGCTTCACATGTATAGGGGCCGCTGTGTTTACCAGATCTCCAAAATTTTTGATATACAGCTGCCGCTGTCTCATACGCATCTCTGTCTGCTTCCAGTTCAGCCGTACCTGCCACAGCCGGAGTGACCAGCGCATCTGCCATGTGCATAAAAATTCCCCCCTGAGACTTCGTTTTTTCTGTACCTACTTTACCATAGAACTGAAAAACCACAAGCCCCAGGAGGGTGATTGTCAGCCAGACACCGGCATCCCATTACTGTTCAATCGTGCCTCATTCCAGTAACGTAGTTCCAACAGCCGTTACTTCTTCTCATTTACGGTTACGGTCATTCTTATGACCTTTGACTGACCGTTTTCTAGTCTGACAACCGCCTTGACGACTGTCTTTCCGGGCTTCAAACCCGTGATCTTGCCATTTGAGCTAACGCGCGCCACATCCGGATTGAGAACCGAAAAAGTCACTTTATCAACATTGTACCAGTTGACCCCTTTCTTAAACCAAAAGTACGTCCCCTGCTTCTCGCGGATGGTGGCTGATTGTTTCGTGGCTTTGATCGACCGCAGTATTTTTTTCGTGAGCGCCGCTTCCTCGTCGGCTGTCACTAACTCATAGCTTCCGTGACCCAGCTCGTTATGATCCAGTTCAACGCTTCCATCTGCCGCTACCCTGAAAGGCATTTTACTGACCACAAACTTCTCACCTGTTTCGGGATCTATCTCAATGATCTTCATTTTTTTAGGTTTCACGGTTCTTTTCAAAAGTGTATTTACATTGACCGTCACTTTCCGGATGACCCAGTCGTTTTTCGTGAGCATCTTTATCGTGGCCTTTACCTTCTTTGTACCTGCTGCCTTTACGATCTCTGAAAGCGCCTCCCCGGAGATCTTCACATTGCCAAAACCTCTATCAAGAATTTCTGCGGTAGCTGAAGTGATCTTACCTTTGGCATTCTTCGATACATTGACCACGATATTCATTCCTGTCTTTTCATTTCTGATCTCGGTTCTGATCTGTACGGAACCGTCCTCTGCCCGGATTTCAGTCGTGGTCACAACTGTACCATCTTCTCTGGTTTCGGTCTTAGTCTTAGTCGTAGTCTTGTCCTTGTTATCCTCCTGTGGCGGAGCAGTTTCAGATCCGCTGTTGGTGGAACCGCCTGATGAACTGCTGCCGGAGCTGCTTCCACCGGAAGTGCCCCCATCCGAACTACTGCCGCCGGATGATTCTTTCGTAAATGCCATTCCGACCATATCACTCATGATGTGACCATCTTCTATCGCAATCGCCCGGATCGTAGTCGTCTCTGTCAGCGTAATCGGTGTATTGTACTTCTGCGATCCATTTGTTGGCACTGTACCATCTGTTGTGTAATAAATGCTCGCACCGGTGGTCGCTGTGATCGTCACCTCCGTGCGATCCGAAAACTTGTTAGCACCGGAAATCGTCGGAACGTCGCTGGCGCGCGGAGTTGTGATCTCACGATTGCCAGCTGCCAAAATCTTATCGCCTGATCCGACCTTTCTGACGTGAAGATCAACCGTCTGATTGGCGCCAAATGTCTTCTGCGTCTGAAGTGTCTGCAATGGGTAATAATCTTTGCCATTGATACTATACTGATAGCTCACCTTATCAGTATCTGGCAGATTTGTCACCTGCATAACATATACGGTAGCGCTATCGTTTGGTCTTATACTCACATCAAACTGAATTGTTTCCTCCTGTGGCTCTGTGCCCTGATCTCCGGATTCTGCCGTCCCGGTGTTGTCGCTCGCGTATACCGTTTCCGGCGCGAGCAATCCACCAGGTGCACTCATGGATGACACGACCATAGCTGCGGCAATCCCCAAGGTCAGGATTTTTGCTAATGATTTGCTTTGTTTTGATTTCCGTTGTTTCATTTTTCGTTGTCTCATTCGTCGATTCCTCCTTTTACTGATGCTGTTATTAGGCGTTTGCGAAACTATTTTTATTATCCGGGCTACCTAGCTGTGAGCGCAGTGGCATTCTGATCAAGCTGCTTGGGATTTTCTCTGTTAATTCGATCTACAATATAATTGATAGAATCTTTGATGTTAGCTACATTGATAGGATTGTTCGTCTTAGAAGTAAATACCAGATCCTCAAATCCTTCTCTCGGAGAAAACCGAGTCGCAATGTCTTTATGGTATGTTCTCTGATATATAAGCACATCATGCACTTTCTTAATCATTGGAATCTTGCGAAATCCTGCATATTTATTTTACCCATATAATTTTCTCCAAAAAAATATGGAAAAGATTATATGTCTCTCTTCTCCATAAATGTATCATGTTTATCACTTAATGTCTACGGCTTTTAAGCTAGGGAAACGCATCCTTTCAGGTGTATTTTCAGTTCACCGGCAGCCGCTCCTTGACAACTTTCAGGAAAACCATACGATCCGCTACCGCCTTGGCGAACTGCATCTCGTGTGTGACAATGACCATGGTTCTTCCTTCTTTTGCCAAAGCAAGCAATTGTTGATGCGCAATATTTCGTCCATCTCAGTTCTCCCATCGTTTCTCAAGATATTTTGAAAGGCGCTTATCGGCCAGCATGCGATAAAATACAGCAACAGGATCGTTGCAAATATCAAAAGGGCAGATACTGCGTATACCTGCCCTTTTAAACTGATAATATAAATATGTTTTCTATATAACCGGTTACTTTCCAAGAATATAACTTTCCATCCGTCGCATGGTTTCCTCTAACTTCTCCATAGCAGCTGCATAACTCCTTTATTAGCAAAGTCTTATCTACATAGTAGTAATCTGCCTGTGCTCTGACATAATCAGAAATACCAATAGGTAATAACTTATTATTAGCAACCTTCTTTTTTGCATACTTCCCTGAAGATACTCTCTTATCAACAGGCCTTACCGCATCATCCGGAATAAGCCACTTTCTTCCTTCTTTTATAGCTCCTGGGATTTTTCCTTTGTTGCACAAATTATTGATTGTGCGTTTAGAAAGATTCCATTCAATTGCAAATTGTTCACAAGATTTCATAAATACACATCTCCTTTGAAACTAGGATTTCCCATCTTGCTCAAAGTATACATTGTTTCGAGCAAAATGTTAATTTTATTTTGGCTTTTTGCCCGAAATCATGTTATTACGCTCGAATATTTTTGCTTTGTCCATATCTCTTAATGTAGCAGCTGAAATACTTTACAGAACTGTAAGTTCTCTAGGTTCCAACATAATGCAACCGTTATCTTATTCTTTTACGTTATAGTACTGATATAAAGCACCTCTAAGGGTAACTCTCTTTTTGCTATCAATATGAACTGTATAGTCTTTTACAGCTGTCATAATCAACACCTCCATCGGCATAGTTGGGTGGGATATCCCACTTAACTTTATAATATGCTCTATCGTATTATCTATCTGTCAATGGAAATATTTTATTCTCTTAGAAAAGACTCATCCGCTTCAACATGATAACACCACTCAGTCCACGCTATAGAAAAAGTGTCAGATCCGGTTTTATTCACCGGACCTGACAGTCTCTTAATACCATTCATCGGTTTCAATCGTCATCATCGTCGTCATCGTCATCATCGTCGTCATCGTCATCATCGTCGTCATCGCCATCATCATAATCGTCATCGTCATCGATTTCATGCTTGTCTGTTTCGTACTCAAGAATCGTACCGGATGACGCATCAATGGTGTAATCATATTCTGCGTAATGACTGTAGAACTCGATCTCATAAACCAGCTTTCCGTCATCGCGTTCCAGTTTCGCTTTGGAGAACACAACATCGGATGACTTCACGCCTGCATGACCGACAGCAATCGCTTTTGCGCGGTCGATTCCGACATCGGCTTTTTCCTGTTTCTTGGTTTTATCCACTGCAGACGAAGCGTTGGTCTCGGATGGCTTCGTCTCCCCGGTTGTCGTTTCTTTCGGATTTGCAGCAGAGGAAGTGGTCTCCTTTTGCGTCTTCACCGGTGTTTTCTGTGTGTCCTCTTTCTTCGTATCTTCTTTTTCTGTGGATGCAGCCCCCGATGCCTCTGTCTCTGTCGGTGCAGCCTCTGCCGCGCCCGGAAGCAGCTTCACATCCTTCTTTACCACAGCGCCGCTGGATGCCTTAATCCAGTAATTATATTGCGTATGATCGGCTATAAATTCGACGTCATAAATAAACTGTCCCTGCTCATAATCAAATTCAGCTTCCACGTCGATCGCACTCGCCGGATCGACTCCGGCATCTACAAATGCAAAATTGATTGCATTTCCGGCTCCGATTGACGATTGTTCCGCAATCCTTCCCGCCGCATATACCGTTCCCACTCCCATTACAGCTATCAGCGCAATCACACAGATAACGATTGTAACCTTTTTCTTTGCTTTCATACTGTCAGCCCCTTTCCTTGTTTGTTATGAGTTCAATATACACGGAAAAGATTAGAGCAACATTAGAGCTGCATGGAAAATGTAAAAAGGCTTCCTTTTCCGGGAACACTCTCCACCTCGATCGTTCCACTATGGAATTCTGCGATCTGCTGCACCATAGATAATCCAAGGCCCGTTCCCTCTCCTGTTCTGGACGCATCAACCTGATAAAACCTCCGAAAGATCTTTTCTTGTTCCTCCGGTGCTATCCCTATTCCGTCATCTGCAACAGAAAGCCTCAGCTCTGACGCTTTCTGTTCCAGCTTTACTTCTATATGGCCGTTTTCTCTTCCATAACGATATGCGTTGGAAATAAGATTGACAAGAAGCCGTGTCAGCAACATGCGATTGCCCAGACAGCTGATATTCTCCTGCACCTGGCTTGTAAGCGTAATTCCATTGGTTCGTATCAGCGCCATATCCTCACAGACCGACGATACAATTTCCGAAACGGATATATATTCTTTTGGGTATTTATCCGTCTTCCGCTCAAGCCTGCTGTAAACAAGCAGATCCTCAATTAATTTTGAGATTTTCCGGCTCTGCCGCTCAATGACCGTCATTGCATGCTGATACTCTTCCAGCGGCTTTTCTTCTCCCCGCATCAGCTCGCACTGTGCCTGAATGACTGCAACCGGTGTGCGAAGTTCATGCGAAGCATCCGATGTAAACTGCTTTTCCATCTCAAAAGCCTGATCCAGACGCGCAAACATACTGTTAAAACCTGTCGCAAGCTGATGTAGCTCGTCCTGTCCCTCGCCCACATCAATCCGCTTCTTCAGATCGTTTCCACTCACGATCTCTTCCGCTGTCTCAGAGATTTTCCGGACAGGACGCAGCATCCTTCCTGCGATCCCATAGCCGCCCAACAATGCAAGCACCATCAATACCGGCATCAGTATCAGCGAAAGCCTTGTGATTGCCAGCATCTCTAATTTTGTCTGTTCCTCCGACACCACGCCTCTGAGCCAGAGACCATCCAGCCCCTCTCCATCAAGCTTTCTGTCAAATATATAATATCTGCCTGTCTGCAGGGAAAGCTTGCGGATCAATGCGTTTCCAAGCGGGAGCTCCCTGCTCTCCAAAGCGATCGGATTCTCTCCGTAGAGCAGATTTTTCTCACTGTCATACAATGCGGTATAGATTCCGTTAACCTGATTCAAAAAATCATCATCTACTTCCAGATAACCGTTCTTCCAGACCATAAAATGATCCACATCGTCTGCAAGCTTCATCTCATCCAGACTATCATAATATTCAATATCCCCCACATTACTTTCTACCGTTTCAATCAGCCCGTCACGAACGGTCTTCTGCATGACCTGACGGCTGACAGACAATACAACACCATACGTCAGGCTCACTATAAGTATCAGCGCTCCCGCAAACCATAATGTGATTTTCATACGGATGGATCGTTTTTTCACGCATTCCCCTCCCTGAGTACATATCCCCTTCCGCGGACAGTATGGATCAGTCGCATCTCCTGCCCCTCATCAATTTTCTTTCGCAGATAGCTGATATAGACATCTACTACATTTGTACCACCTTCATAATCAAAATTCCATATATGATTTTCGATTTTCTCTCTCGATAAGACAATCCCCTGATTCAGCATCAGATACTCCAGTAAGGCATACTCCTTCGCCGAAAGCTCAATGCTCCTTCCGCCACGTGTCACACTCTTTGTACCACTATCCAGCATCAGATCCCCTACCGTAAGTATATTGGTACTCTTTCCATGCGCGGTTCGCAGCGCAGCACGTACTCTGGCAGCCAGTTCCTCCAATGAAAAAGGCTTTACCAGATAGTCACAGGCACCGCTGTCCAGTCCCCTTACCCGGTCTTCAATCGCATCCCGCGCAGTCAGAAACAATACAGGTGTTTCTTTCCGGGATGATCGAAGCGCAGTAAGCACCTGAAATCCATCCGCTTTGGGCATCATGATATCGAGCAGAATTGCATCATACTCTGTATAGGATAAAATGTCTATTGCTTCCGCCCCATCGTAGCAGGCATCCACACTATACCCCTCCTCAACCAGTTTCTTCACAATAATCTCATTTAAATCGTGTTCATCCTCTGCTACCAGTATTCTCATCGTCTTTCCCCCATTTTTATTTCATAGTGTTTGTGTTTCCATAAACTTTCTGCGATCGTCTCCTTCAGGGTTCCCGGAAGATTCGCCCTGCCGGAGCAGGAAAACACACCTTGACAATAATCATTGGCATAAATATAGCAATGGGACTTTCGGTGGACGCTTCCTGTAATCATTATGGTTGTTCTTTATTACTCTTTTACGCAGCCTTTAGCTGCTCTCCCGGATGTCGGATGTCTTCCAACATCTTTGATGCGTCATAGCTGACTCCCTTGGTAAGGATCACATGCTTAGTAAATATAACATATAGCAAAAGTATATATTGCAAATTCAATCAGTTAAATTATCGGTTTAAGTAAAGTAAACGAAACCTATTCTAAACCGATCAATCTTTTAATATCCACTTATATTTATCGAAAAAAAGAAAAACAGAGCTAACATCGTTTTCACAATGCCGCTCTGCAAAAGTCAAACTTTTTCTATGTGCTATATATTTTACACAGTCTTAAACCAATTGTCAACAACCAATTTTAGGAAATCAAAAGTACCTTTAATCATAGGGTTTGTACTGTAATAGTCATAATTCCTATCAAATCTTTTTATTATCTTCTGAAGTTCTTCACTTTCAGATTGTATAATGCCGTCACTTTCAACCACCGTCTTATGCATATAAAACAAAGTAACTAATTGCTGAATTCTAGCATTACTCATTCGATTTTTTCTAAAATTGCTATTCATATCAGGAATCATCATAAGCTCATTTGTAACATCGGTATTCGTTTTATGGGCAGCTGTCCTAGCTTTAAGGTCATTCAGGATACAGTTGCTATGAGCAGAGGCATTTCGAATCTCCTTACAAGTCAAAAGCCTGTAAAAATTATTCTTCATCTCCTTATCTGCAAACCTATCCACACAAAAGCCATAAAAAGCAACCAATCTTCCAAAAGGAATTATTTCAATAAAAGCACATATTGGATAAGCGCCATCGTATTTATCTACAATGTCACCGCAATATATATTTCCTTTATTTCGGTTAATCTCACTATCGCAAATTTTTCTCTGTACTTCACTCAAAGAATCCAGATAATCCCGAACGATCTGATATCCATCCTCATTAAACTTATCCATCATACGCAGGAGCTGCAACTTTGTGTGATGCTCAATATCCAGAGCCATATATACAATACGATATCGCAATTTCATATCTATCACAGCCAAATCAACCAGATATGCAAACTCAAGGTTTATGTATTTTCCTTTGTTCTCTCCATCGGGATGCTTATCATAATTTTTTCTGTATGCAGTCAGTTTAAAGTAATTATTATGCTGACAATATTATCAACACCTGTGACATCAGTACCTCTGTTC
>URSS01000069.1 GCA_900550545.1 uncultured Lachnobacterium sp.
TCGGGTGGTACACGTTTCAAATGCTACCCGGGTCCCTTTTCAAGTGTTAGCTACAAATCAAGAATTTATTTAGTTATGATAGAAACAAGAAAAACAGAAATCAGGTATGTGACATCTGACCCGAAAAAGATGCTCAACATGTACCTTGCAAAACGTGTCCTCAAAACATGGGAGGAATCTTTCATTGATGAAGATACAATATTGTCGAAAGATTGATTGAACGGTATTCAAACAGGGGTGAACTGGTGTTTGATCCGTTCGGAGGTATCGGCACCGTTCCCTATTGCGCTATCAATCTGGGGAGGAAAGGTCTGTCTACTGAACTCAATTACGACTACTGGAAAGACAGTCTTTCATATCTGTATGAAGCGGAGATGGAGGTCAGCGCACCCACATTGTTCGACTTAATGAATGATGCCGTATGAACATTCACCAGACAATTCCCCGTTCGGATTGTACATCCTTCTCCAAGTGCGGCAAGCACTCACTTTCCTATTGCCGGAGGTATGGAGCATCCGAATGCGGATCATAGTTTAATTTTTATATCTATATGATGAATAATGTCGTAATTTTTAATATGAGTGATTTAAACCATTAAATGATTATGCTATAATTTGAAGAAGAAATTATTTGATAAGTGAAATATCCCCAAAAAGATAAACTCCCAATAAAAGGAATTATGACTCCTATAATGGCATTTACTGGTATAGAAATCTTATTGTCCAGGCTATCCACCTCCTTTTTTACAAGATTAAAGACTTGGTAATCTTCTAATTGGTATAGCATCTTTAATATTATGATTAATTTTATATATATTCTATAGATGGCTAAGCTCATTAAAGTTAGGATTACAGCAGATAAAAAAAGGGTAATTAGTAATAACTTGGAATTTTCAATTCTGGCAACTGCTGCCATTAATAA
Source organism: uncultured Lachnobacterium sp. (assembly GCA_900550545.1). Lineage (GTDB taxonomy): Bacteria > Bacillota > Clostridia > Lachnospirales > Lachnospiraceae > Roseburia. The sequence goes on from URSS01000069.1 coordinate 922, forward strand.
TGAAAATGTAGCTATAAAATAATTGAAGCGGGTAGAGAAAAGTTGTTCTATAAATGTTCTTTCTGAATATAGTGTCCAATCTTTGTTCTCTCTCTGTTTGATGTATTTTTCTTGTATTTCTTTTGTTGAGGAGGATAATTGTACATCAACGAGTACATACTTATTCCAAGTATTTTTAATACATAATAAAATATTAGCAAACCATTTTTTCATAATTTCTTAGAAATAGATTATTTTTTGTACTCTGCAAAGTTAGTGATAAGTTTTGTAAAATCAAGAATGAAAGCAATAACCATAAAACAACCTTGGGCATCCTTAATAGTCCACAGTATTAAAGACATTGAGAACCGAACTTGGCCGTGCCCTAAGAAATACTTAGGGCAGAGGGTGCTGATTCATTCAAACGCCGTCCCCATGGAAATGATTAATCCTAATAGTGTATTTACGAAAAGGCAATGGGATAGCTTTTCACTTGGATTCCAGAGTGAGATTATTTGCGGCAATGGATATGTAAATTCTGCTATCATTGGAAGTGTCGAAATTGTGGATTGTGTTGTGAATCACTCTTCCATCTGGGCAGAGAAAGGAGTTTATAACTGGGTACTGGCTAATCCTATCCTTTACTCCAAACCTATCGAGAACGTGAAAGGGAAACTATCTTTCTGGGACTATTCCGGTATTAAAGAGGTAAAAATTGAGTGTCCGGAATGTGGCAGTATAGAAATAGCTGTCGAAGATTATACGACGGCTCCGTTCCCGACTTATCTGCATCGATGCAACAAGTGTGACTATGTGATTATGGAAAGTGAGTGGAATGTAATAAAGTAGGATATGGAATTTGATTGGTATTGGTTTGTTATAACAGTTTTGATAATCTGCGTTACTGTATATAACTGTTTAAATAGCTATTGGAAACATAAGTATAGGGACGAGAACAAAGGGGACTGATAGATACAAAAAAAGGCTATCTATCCCAGACAGCCAATCTTTTTTATTAACCTTAATCTAATACTATGAAAAACACATTGCAAAGGTACGGATTTGTGGGAGTTATGCAAATTACGAGCCTTTGTTCAGCCATCTTATAACATGGTTTAGCAAGCGGATATGTATGTTAACTATTAACGTAATAGATTTATAAAATTAACAAATAACCAATGAGTAGAAATGAAAATGTCTGGACTGATGCGAAATGTGCAGCCCTTCGAGTTGGATTCCTTGCCAGTCGTGAGGAACTCTTTTTGTATGCAAAAGCCATCTATTCCGCTATGATGTGGGGTAGGGAGGTGAACGAGAAAAATCGGGTTATTCAGGAAAAGGATAAGTCTGTTAAATAAAAAAAGGAGAACCAAGCGCACGACCACTCAATCCTCCCTCACACGATTATGATGCAAATATACTATTTACTTTTAAAATAATCGTGTTATGGAGTTGGATTTTAACAAAATAATTCGTCTTAAAAAGATTCGTATCGAGAAATCAGAACTTTCAGAGGAAGAAAACGCCTTGACCGCCCCGATTTTGAAAGACAAAAGCCTTATCCATGAAATCTACAAAATATTTGCTGAGTTACTGAATGAGAGAGGATGTCCACCGAATATTGACAGTGTTACCCAGCGGAAGAAGTTCATCTTCATTATCCTGTATCTGTTTTCTCCAAGCTCGCTTGCTGGTGGAAAAATGACAGCAGGGTTACGACCTGAATTAGCAAGGGTTCTTGGTGTTCAATCAGAATGTACCATTTCCGACAACTGTGCGGATGTCGTGTTTTTGTATCAGAACTATGGGGATTTCAGTGGGGATATAGAGTATCTTTACACCGAAATCGGGTAGTGTAAAATAAACTGTGTCACGCATTATTTATCTCTAGAAAACTCATCGGTCGGGGAACGGCCCGCGCCAAGGGGCGGGACCACCCGTCCCGACGAGCGTAAAATTACAATAATTTAAACCGGTTTCCAAACTTTATAGCCAGTTGTTGCGAGATGGTAGCCCAATTGGCCAGTGGCATGGTCCATTTCTTACGTATATTGCGGTATGCAAGATAAACAAGTTTCTCAAGGGCTGTATCCGATGGGAACACGCCCTTGTTTTTTGTTACCTTGCGGATCTGACGGTGATACCCCTCAACGGTATTTGTGGTATAGATAAGCTTACGGATGACCGGAGTATACTGGAAGTATTCGGACAGCTTATCCCAGTTGTCCTGCCAGGATCTGATAACGACAGGATACTGTTCACCCCATTTTTCATCCAGCTTGAGGAGCCCATTTTCTGCGGATTCCTTATTGACTGCCTGATAGACACATTTCAAATCCCTTAAGAACTCCTTCTGATTCTTGGATCCTACATACTTGATGGAGTTACGTATCTGATGTACTACACAAAGCTGTACGGCTGTATTAGGATAAACGCTTTGAATGGCTTCAGGAAACCCCTTCAGACCGTCTATACAGGCAATGAGAATATCCTCAACTCCACGGTTCTGAAGGTCTGTCAACACGCTGAGCCAGAAGTTTGCTCCCTCATTCCTTGATATATACATTCCAAGTAACTCCTTGTGTCCCTCCCTGTCAATGCTCAGTACATTATAGATTGCACGGGTTACCGCGCAGCCACGTTCATCCGTTACTTTGTAATGAATGGCATCCATCCAGACTATAGGATAAACAGAATCAAGCATCCGTGATTTCCATGCTTTTATCTCCGGAAGTACACGGTCTGTGATGGAACTGATTGTGTCGGCCGAAACACGATTCCCAAGATTTTCTTCCATCCAGTCACTGATTTCCCTTGTGCTGTTTCCCATTGCATACAAGCCAATTATACGGTCAGCAACACCTTCTGCCAGAATAGTCTCACGCTTCTTGATAAACTGGGGATCAAAACTCGAATTACGGTCACGGGGAGTGGAAACGGTTACTTCGCCCAAGGGAGTCTGAACCTGCTTTTGCATCTTTCCGTTACGACGGTTACCCATCTGGCGTTCTTCTTCTGTCAAATGTGCATCCATCTCTCCTTCCAGGGCTGCATTCAATATACTTTCCAATAGTGGGGCAAAGGCGCCGTCCTTACCCAACAAAGGCTTGCCGGCTTTCAGCTGTTCAATGGCCTTGTTCTTGATACTCTCGAAATCAAATTCTTCTTTCATAAAAAAAACTGTGTTAGCAAAGTTAATACTTTATTCCTTGCTGACACAGTTTAATTTACATCCTCCTACTAAATAAAAGATATTAATGATTACATAGCATAGAAAAAACTTCCACACTTTAATCGTTTCTTTTAGCCACTCCTCAACCCATAAGATATCAATCTTATCCCCACATCGATTTTCAATCTCATATTTATAACTAATTTCACAATTAATAATTGCGTATATAATTAATAATGAAAGAATTATTGATGTGGCAACAAACACAATTCTAAGCCATTTCATAATCTATCTTGTTTTATAAACTACACCTCCTGGTTTGGATATTCTCACTAAATGATTCTGCATTGATATTGGAAGAACAAATCTGTTGACAATAGGAATAGTAGTCCATGTTCCCAAATTACTTGTTTGTTGTAGCCTTGTCCCTTTCAGAGCATTTGACCCACTTTTATTCAACACGTCAGATACCATTGTTGTACAATTATTACTTGTCAGCTTATATTCATCAATAATACGAGCAGAAGAACTGTTATAATAATCACTTTTAGGATTATCTGGCATTGTAGTTGACATATTAATTAAACTTTTCGTCTAAAATATTAGCAACTTTTTCATCTGCCACATCTGTTACTACAAATACAGACATTCCACCAGCTGCTTTTTTTGTCATTGTAAGCTTTTGCTTCATCCCCCATTAACTTTAAAAGAACACCGGAACCATTTCCTAAAGAATTAGAGCTTCTATCTGGCCCTTTATTAGTTCCATTGTATCGTCCGTAGCTATAAACAGTCATATTAGATCCTTCACCAACACTAATCCATGTGTGACCAAAGGACTGAGTTTCAGTGCAAATTCTAATACTATCTCCATTCACATCAATATTAACAACCGGACTATTCGCCCCGTACTGATACGGAGACATCGAATAATACTTCTCGGCAAATCTGTCATTAGTCGTAAACCTTCCTAACGCCGTATCATAATGTCTCGCCCCATAATCATACCAATTCAAACCCTTCTTCGTATCAAACTCCTTGCCGTTATACTTGTAAGGCTGGGTATTGCCTGCAGTGGCAAATACACCACCGAAAGGGTAGTAATGGTTAGTTTCCTCCACAGTGCCAGACTGGTTGATCACTACACGGTTGTTACCCTGATGGTCCTTCAGATAGTAATGATACTGCTGGGTACCGGCCAGGTTGATGTAACCCTCTTCTGTGAGTAACAACTTCTGAGTACCGTTTTCATAGATCACATTACCGCAATAGTCAGTCGTTGTGGTTGTACTACCTATCTTATGGACTGTTCTCAGTTTCGTGCCGTCAGCACCATAAGTATAGGTAATCGTGCTACCATCACTGAACGATACCGTACTGGGCAAATTTAATACATTATATTGAATATCGGTGATTCCCTTATTCAAATCTTTCGTTAAATTACCATTGACATCGTAGGCATACTCCCCTGCAGCGCTTGCACCGTTCACAAAGGCAGTGTTTGTACCGTATGCCGCGGTACTCACGGCATCCTCCACACGGCTCAACTGATTGCCGTTCAGGGTGAAAGTCAGATTATCAAGCAGGCCGTAGGCACTGGCACCAGTCTGGCCATAACGCTGCAATCCCTTGATATTGCCGTTCTTGTCATACCCCGTAACGTTCTCCGAAAAGCGGTTGGCGTTCGTGCTGATGCCTGCTGTCTCGCCATAAGTAGCATTCAGCAGACGGTCCAGTCCGTCATAAGTGGACTTGTAGCCGCGGACGGTGCTTGCCGTTCCTGCCTTCCACGTCATGCTGCTGATGCTGCCGTTATACTTGGCAGGCCCGTTGCCGGTGTTATAATACAGATTCTGCGTGAACTTCGTTCCGCTGATGCCCGTCAGCCAGCCGCGTACATTATAGGCGTAAGCCTGCCTGTCCGCGTCGGAGCCGTGCAGCGACTTCGATTGCAGACGACCAAGGTTATCATAAGCATAGGCAGCAAGCGTCACCTTCGCCCCTCCCAATGTATGCTCCACCTTGGAGAGCCTGTCCGCATGGTCATAGCTGTAAGTGTATGCTTCCGTCCGGCTGTCCTTCCCGCTTGCCGTGTGCGTATGCGTCACCGTGGCAGGCTTGTCCGTAAAGGTATAGACCGTGGATGTCACGTCGTACCGGTAACGGAAAGCGTACCGCTCCAAGTCAGCATGCTCCTATATGAAATTCCCTGCTTACATCCAACATAAGCAGGGAATTGTTTAGATTATAGAATCAGAGATTCTTAATATATCAATATTCGAGCCAAAAATAATCAGGTGTACGTAAAGTATCCCACAACAAAATACCACCGTTGGAGCTACATGAAATTACAATATTGGGAATATTATCAATCCGGTATCGGAACGTACTATCTATGACCCTTTTTCCACAATATAATACCGTATCCAGAGATGTGACACGTATCTTTATTTTTAAACTATCATATCCGCTTTTATCGAAACGGGTGATTTCCATTCCAAGCCAATCTTCATGGTAGTCCAATATTTGGTCATCCGTCTTGTTCACATACAGTCCATTAAAAACAAGGCTGTCATTCACCCAACATTGGATATAATCTTTACCGGTACGCTCCTTAAAACCAGTACCTACTCGAATCATGAAATCATTCTCTGAGTCCAAATGACCAATGCACGCCACCAGCATGGCAAGTATGATTATAAAAATAAATATACGTGTCTTCATATTACTGCCTTCTTTTAAGTTTTTGCCTCCAGTTAGGAATATGCCTATTCAACTTGTTATGGATATAATTATCTCGGACTGTTTGTATCTGAGAACGGTTTAACTGAGTTGCTTTAAGATAATCTCCATCAAAATCTTGAATAACTTTTTTCTGTGTCATCAAGTTTTCCACATTCATTGTATGCCCCAATCCTCCTGAATGACCAAGTTCGTGAGCAAAAGTCCGGTTATCATCATTGTTCAACATATTAGAAACCGCTTTCGTTCCTATTTTCACATCCAGACTATTTTTATAAGTCTCAGCCATAACTACACTTTTATCCGTTTTTGTCAACATATCTTGATCAACAATCTGCAAAACGTGTTCAGTGTCCTTTATATCATCCACCGAGTTGACAGTTCTCAATTGCATATCCATAGTCGAAACAAAGTCATCACCTGAAATCGTATATGCGGCATTCACTTGCTCTACTATTTGTCCAGCCAAAGTCTTTATATCAAGCTCCTTATTATTAGAATTATTTATCAAAGCCGCTCTTACCGTAATTTTATATTCTATCTTATCCGTTTCACGATTATAATGGGTTTGCACGCGCCAATCATTTCCATCCGGATCAATGCGACCGACAGGCTCATTTCCACAATAGACATAAGGAGATACTTTAAAATGTTTGTCATATAAAGCATCAACCGTTATAAACCTTCCCAACACCGCATCATAATGCCTCGCCCCATAATCATACCAATTCAAACCCTTCTTCGTATCAAGCTCCTTACCGTTGTACTTGTAAGGCTGAACATTGCCTGCACTTGCAAATACCCCGCCGAAAGGATAGTAATGGCTCGTCTCTTCTACCGTGCCGCTCTGGCTGATGACTACCCGGTTATTCCCCTGATGGTCTTTCAAGTAGTAGTGATACTTGCTGTCGCTCAAAGTAATATAACCCTCTTCGGTAAGAAGCAGCTTCTGGACTCCGTTTTCATAGATCACATTGCCGCAATAGTCAGTCGTTGTGGTTGTACTGCCTATCTTATGGACTGTTCTCAGCTTTGTGCCGTCGGCTCCATAAGTATAGGTGATGGTACTTCCGTCACTGAACGTTACTGCATTCGGCAAATTTAAGAAATTATATGTAATGCCGCTAATACCTTTGTTTAAATCTTTAGTTAAATTGCCGTTGGCATCATAAGAGTACTCATCGGCGGCATTGGCACCGTTTTTGAACTCGAAGCCGCCATTGTAGGTGGAAGCCGCTACCGCATCATCCACGCGGTTCAACTGATTGCCGTTCAAGGTGAGAGTCAGGTTGTCTATCATGCCGTAGGCGGTTGAAGAGAGTTGCCCGTAACGCTGCAATCCCTTGATGTTACCGTTTTTGTCGTAGCCCGTCACGTTCTCACTGAAACGGTTCGCGTTCGTGCTGATACCTGCTGTCTCGCCGTAGGTGGCATTCAGCATGCGGTCCAGTCCGTCGTAGGTGAACTTGTAACCGCGGACGGTGCTTTCATTCCCGGACTTCCAGGTCATGCTGCTGATGCTGCCGTTGTACTTCGCAGTACCCA
>URSS01000070.1 GCA_900550545.1 uncultured Lachnobacterium sp.
GTTATTGGCAGGTTGCGGTACCAAGCAAACGACGCCTCAAAGCCTATCCCTGAAAGAGGCGTTCGGTGACAAGTTCCTTGTTGGCGTAGCATTGAACACCCGGCAGGTAGCCGGTAAAGACAGTGCGGCAACAAGGCTCATCAAACAACACTTCAACTCTATCGTTGCAGAAAACTGCATGAAAAGCGTAAATATTCACCCAGAAGAAGGCAGATATAATTTCGGTGGAAGAAGCAAATGATAAAAAATTGGCTTTTGAAAGAGTTCATTTTGATGTGTTATTTTCAGGAGATGATTGGAAAGGATCTGAAATGTATTTGCGAACAGAAAAAGAACTTTCTAAATATGGAGTTGTGGTTGAGTATATCCCATATACAAAAGGAATAAGCACGAGCAAATTAAAAGAAAAAATAAGTCAGAGTTTATGAGGTAACTCATAAATGTACTTAATTATACGAAAAATTGTATAATGGAAATAAATCATGAGTGCACATTTTATCATATATATCATCTAAGTTTGAGCCATAGCAGTCGGAAATAATGCTATGGATCATTTTGGGGATTAATAGGAGTTTTTTACAATTTTGGCACATAATTATATTTCTGTATGTTGTGTAAAGCATTGAAAAATAAGGGTTTTTGATGCTAAACGTATAAAAGGAAAATGCTACGACGATTGAAGAAACAGCAATCAAATTGGCAGAATTATACGAATTGGATTATGTAGATAATTTTTTCATTGTGGAGAAACGGCTTTTAGATGTACTTAGAAAAAATAAGAAGCAGCTAATGGTTGTGCGCGATAGGCAGGATATTTGCATGGGCTGACGTTCAAAGGGGAGAAAATAATATTTATGGAAAATGACATTACAAATCTTGTTCAATCTATGATCACCGGCGGAGTCCGAGGCGCATTGGGCGAACTTGCAATTAGGGGAATCGATGAAGCGCGGTTTATTCAGATGTTTGTTGAGGCAGGAGAGAATGTTGCCGGATATGAATATTACAAGACGGAAGAGAATGAACTTCGTGCGCGTGTCTTTGACATGGAAAGTATGACGACACTTGCGAAGATGATGCGTAGCATCGATGATTTCTCATGGATGGATGCCTTGGAGAAGGAACTGGATCATATGCTGGAGGGACTTGATGAGAGTAATCGTGAGAATTGTAAGAGACATTTTATGAAAATCATTGAAACTTCGATCATGCGTAATGAGCCTGACAAGTATGGACGCTCTTTGTTGATGGATACGCATAGCGAGGTGCTTGGTATACGAGGAGAAGTCCAAAATCTTACGATGGGAATGCAGATCTTGTTGGACGAGCAGCAGCGAAGAAATCAGGAAGAGCGCCTACATACCAGACAGGAGAGGAGCGAGAATCGCGAACCTTATATTTATCGGCAAGTGGATCAGACAGAATCCAAGTTTTATATACCGAGTTGGAATTTGAAGTATCAGGATGTGCGGTGGAAACATGGAATGAAGCCAGAGGAGCGCAAGGACGATATTTTGATGCTGACGGAGGCATGGAGTAAGGAACGGGCAACATACCCGCATTGGTATATTCCACCCTATGAGGTGTGTACGGAGTTGTCGAATAAGACATCAGAGGTCGGACTATTGCAGTGCCATACAGGGATTGATATTGATACGATGTTTGCATTTTGCTATGAACTGGTGTGGCGTTATGAGAAAAGTATGAATTCTTATTCGGACTATGAAGTGCGAAATATTTACAAGATATGGAAATCTTATGGCGAAAGTCTTGCAACGTGGGACAAGGAAGAACTTTTTGACAAAAGAGGGGAGTTACTTGCAAAATGGTTTGATGTTGGTATGGCGTTGCTTCGTGAATATCGGGAAGCAGGCATGGATTCGGAATGGGATATGGTCTATGATCTGTTGAAGCCGTATGCACAGTATCGGTGGCATGGAACACAGATTCTTCAAGTAGAGAAGGTGAAACAGGCGCTTTTTCATATGGATATTCCAGCAATGCGCAGATGTTTGGGACACTGTAAATTGGACAAGACAGATTATGAGTTGCGATTGCAGGTGTTGGGAATCCGTGTGGAGTTGGATGAGGCGGAAGCGGTTCTTGACGAATTGCAGCGTCTGATACAGGAGATTCGTCAGGCGGGCGTGGAACAACCGGAAAATTATCTGTACTATATGTCATTACAGGCTTGCGCGTTACAGTTGTATGCACTATGCGCGCAAGGTGTGTGGAATCATATGGGTGTGTACGAGGCACAGCAGGAGACGATTAATCTTATTGAGGACGAAATTGAGCATTACAAAGAAGTGTTTGATTGGTCGATGTGGAAAAATCGGACATCAGATGGTTTGCTTCGGTGGCATGTGGATAAGTATGAGGAAAAAGAGGCATTTGGTTTAAATTGTGAACTTCATTCGTTAGGGGTTGGTACCAATGGATGTATGAGTGCGTATCGGTTTTATCGTTTGGTGGATCGGCTGGCGCTGCCGATGAAATGTCAATACGTTACGTTGCTTGGAGAATGGGAACATCCATGGATGGAGGCTGTGCTGGAAATAAACAATTTTCTGGGTGTGTTCTTGTTGTGTAATGCGTCGCGAAAAAAGACAATCGAGACGTTAGTGGACAGGGAGTATCTGTCTGTGCTATCGAATGAGGATGCGAAACGGATTGTACCGAGACTGATTCACGCTTTTTCCAGAAATCTGGATGAGATTGAGGACAGGGAAGGTGTACCAGGCGGGATACTTGCGCAGATTTTGGGCAATATGCCGGAACTTCTGATTCGGTTTATGACACGTTGTCCGGAAGAAAACCAAGGTGAGGCACTTCGCATGCTGAAAGCGCTGATGGAGAAAGAGGCGTTGCCGGTTTCTTTCCCAATGGCGTTACTTTGTATGGGGATTACACAGCAGGTGTCGGAGCGGATCAAGGCGCAGATGCTGGATGAGATGTTGCAGACTGCAATAGTGGAACACAAGACGCTGCATGGACATGGAGATGGCATGGATCTCTTTGCTTGTTATTTTAAGAAGAAAGAACTGGGACCATTGAAAGAGTTGTGCGTGGTGCACCCTGCGACGATTGCAAAGCTGCTTGAGATTCCACTGGAGTATGGATACGTCTGGCAGACGAAAGTGTTGCGATTGGAGATTCTTGATTCTATGGGACTTTTGAATGAAGAACAGAGGCAGGGATATGCGAAACTGATATGGAATTTTGTTGGGGAGAATGGACTTCCTAGGTTATCAAATATGCATGTATTTGCGTTTGAAAATATGCCATGTATAGATGTGCACATTCCGGCACGTTCCGTAAAGGGGTGGTTTCTGTCGCAAAGTATGGCGGCACAGTTTGAGGATGAGCAAGGCTGCAAGCTTTCATTACAAGAAATTCCATATTTAGATGAACTCATTTTAGTGTGCGATAATATGGAGCGTGGATATTGGAGCAGTGAAGAAGCAGATTGTCTGCTGACTGGAATTCAGGATTACTGGGATATTCTGAAAACAAAGATGTCCCTATCATTAATAGGAAGTGTGGCGAGGGATGAGTACAACTATCGGGCGCAAAGAATGCTTCAGTGTATGGCGGCAGTTGTTCGTAATGCGGGAACAGTACCTTCTGAGTGTGGAGAAAATTTACAGAGGATGATTGCGGAAATGCAGACACTGGATCTAAGTACGAAGGAGCTGGAGGTTGAGCTCGGAGACAGTGAAGAGCTTGCAAGGCAGATTATTCTGGAGATGCGTTCTTCAGACCGACAGTTGACGGTTGGTGCACTGATAGCTGCATTTCATTATATTGTGGCACATCCGGATCAGGTGTATGCGCAAAAGATGCTGGATGAGATTTTAAACCTTCTGTGCTATTGCAAGATGCCGGGATTGATTTCGGCAGCATGGACTTTGCATAATTTATTCTATGTAAAATGCCCGATTTTGCATGAGGAAAATCTTAGAAAAGTGGACGATTGCCTGCTTTTGCTTGCGGATGTGTTATATAAGAATACGGAAAATCGATTATCTTTTAAAGATGTTTTGCATATGCGCAAGGCGTGTGTTTCAATCGCATTTCAAATGCAGCAGTTGATCGGGGCTACGGAAGATTATGCTGGAGTACGGCGTTGGGAAGAGGTAGCCATCGATTCGGAAGAAATGAATGAGATCAAAGATGAATGGGTTTTTAAATAGACTTGAAAATGAAGTGAATGATTGTATTTTGTTAATAAATGAAGTACAATAAAACAAGTTGAAAAAATAAAAATGGAGAGTATACAAATGGAAAATCAAGTGAGAGAAATATCCCTTCGTCATTTATTTTGGAAGGTAATCCTTGGATGGAAATGCCTGATCGTATGTGCGGTGCTTTTTGCCATATTGTTACCGGGTGTGAAGTATGCAAAGGATGCGCAGGCATACAAGGCGGCGCAACAGCCACAGAATGATGCACAGGAAGTCACCTTTACAAAGGATGAACAGCAGCAGATTGATGATGTCAAGAGCCTGCAGGTTTTATTGGACAAGAATAGTGCATATATGCAGAATTCGATTTTGATGAATATTGATCCGTATCAGGAACATGTGTTGGAACTGCAGTATTATATTGATTCGGATTATACATACAACTATTCCAAAGATAACAAAAAGGATTACACTTCAGCAGTCACGAATGCTTATGTGGACTATGCTATCAATGGATTGAATCAAAAAGAAATATGGGATGGCGTAAATACAAAGGCGGAGGATAAATATCTTGCAGAATTGATTTCCGCATCTTCTGATTCTGATAATACTTTTTCTGTTCGTGTTAAATATACAGATGAAAAGGGGCTGCAGAGTGTATCTGGGAAAATTCAGAAGGCTTTGAAAGCAAGATATGAGGATGTAGCGGATCGAATTGGAAGCCATAAGCTTGTGCTTGTATCTGAAAATTATCAGGTACAGACGGATTCGGATCTGGCAAGTTCGCAGGATACAGTGACCGGATTGATTAAATCGTATCGTGAGCAGATTACAACGCTGACTTCTGCGATGACAGAGGATCAGTTGAAAGTAGTGGACGATGAGATGGAAGAGTCACAGGATGATGAAAGCGCAAATGCTGATGTGACAGTTTCGGCTCCGGTGCTCAGCAAGAAATATATTGTACTTGGCTTTGTGATGGGTGCGTTTCTTGCAGCATTATATCTGGTTTGTATGGCTGTGTTATCCAACAAGCTGCAGGAAGCGGAGGAATTGGTCCGCTTTTACAAATTACGCCAGTTTGGTGTATTGACACAGGACAAAGGGGCAAAGGGCCTTACCGGATTTTTACTCCGCCTGAAGTACCGTAACCAGAAGATTCTGACAGAAGAGGCTTCTGTGCAGCTGGCCGTATCTAATATTGAGTTATATTGTAAAAATGAAAACATTACAAAACTGTTCCTCACCGGATCTGAAATCGAAAGAGTGGACAAGCGTATCATCACAGGTATGGTTGATAGTTTGAACAAAAAAGGAGTCCAGGTTGTTTATGGTGAGAACATCTGCTATGATGCAGCTGCAATGCGTGAGGCGTCAGAGGCAGGCCATGTGGTATTGGTGGAAATCACAAATGCATCCATCTATCAGGAGATTGAGAAAGAATTGCGTATGTTGAAAGACTGGAACGTGGATGTGATCGGATGCGTGGGTGTGGAATAATAGAATATTATAAAGTTGTTTGGAGGAGCTGATGCAATACATCGGCTCCTCTTTTTGGAATAAATAATACTGTTTTATTAAAATAACTTTACAAGGAAATGATGAGGCTATATAATTAGATAATATATAGGAGAAAAGTACTAAAATGATGCGATGCAGTCACAATATTTTCTGGAAAACGTATTGATTACTTAGGTTTAGACAATGAGAAGGACAGTAGGTATTGTATTTATTGTTATTTGGGAGAGGGAGGTAGAACATAGTGAAAATTCAAGAGATAGGATAAAGGTATTGAAAATAGAGACTATATTGAGGGGATGTAGGCGCAAATAAGTTATTAATTATTGGATTATAGATTTTAATATAAGTTGAATGGAGAAACAAAAGATGAATATAACATTTTTATTTGGAAATGGGCTTGATTTAGGATTTGGCTTAGAAAGTGGGTATAAGAGTTCTTACCCTTATTTTAGGCAGAATGCAAGTGATGATAATATTATAAAAAGAGAAATAGAAAAAGATTAGAAAGATAATTACCCAAATTGGTCAGATTTAGAAGTCGCATTGGGAAAGTTTACCTTAAATGTATCTAAAGAGAATATTGAAAAATTTATTCAAGATAAAATATAATTGGATAAATTATTAAATAAATATTTATTATTACAAGAAGAAAAATTTATTTATGATGATAAGCAGATTAAGAATATACAAATCAAGTCAGAGATGAATTTTTAAATAATACAACTCAAACTTCGCACATTAAAATGTGCCTATGCACCTTGAAAATTCAATAATAA
>URSS01000071.1 GCA_900550545.1 uncultured Lachnobacterium sp.
CGGGCTTTCCTCTGTCCGAAAAATCATTGAAGGCCATGGCGGTGATCTCGATCTTATTCCCGGTGAGGAATCCTTTCTTGTTGGAATTACAATACAGATGTAAAAACTGTTTTTTGAGGCACATTCGGGGCGGAACTAGAGCAAAACTAAACCCCGGTGTTCTCCTTTGATTGAGAAAAACACCGGGGCTTTGATTACCTTCTCCGTTTCGTTGTGACACCTGCCACTTTTTATTCTTTTATTGTAACTGTTCAGTACCCTCACAGTTACCTTTTATTTTCCGAAAAATTTCCGGAAAAACATCACTTCCTGCATCCATACACAGATTTTTGTCAAATGGTTGACTGCCGTACGTGTCTGTGTGATATCTACCAACAGATAACGTGAGAGGTGCTTCGTCTTGAACACAAAACATCCGCTCTCAGCATCATAACTGCCACTTTTCTTCTCTATCGTGCCGTCATCACGGATAAACCATACTGCCAGATTGGAGGTGTCTTCACCCTTCTTTGGCGTATATGGAATCGAGATCGTCAGCACGCCGCCACCAAAACGAGACTGCTGTTTTGCTCCTACATACAGATCTACATCCACAACGGCTGCCACCTGTGCCAGTGAACCAACCGCCTTGCGCTATGCATCGGTAAGTTTCGCCTGTTGGATAGAGATTGTCACATCCTCACCGGATGCGATGGTTTTCAATGCCTTCTGATCCAGTGCAATCGCACCATCCGGCAGATTGACCGTCAATCCGGTACGTTTTGCCGCACTTGTCTTCGATACGATCTCTACCGGCAATGTCACACTATCTACCCCTTCCAGCCCGGAAAGATCTACTGTGACAATTTTTGCACCATCTGCGATGACTTGATCGATCTGATTGCTGTCTACAGATACTGTAGCTGCTCTACCTTTAACGGTCGCCTCAATCTTCATATCTCCATGATTCGAAGATACTGGAACTGTGATCGTCTGCGTTCCGCCTCCGGCCGTGTCATCTTTGGTCGTGCCGCTGCCACCTGTACTACCTCCTCCACTCGAAACAGGATAAAGTACGATCGTACCGGTTGCCTCGTTATAGTTATTCGTATCTGTCGGTGTAAATAACCAGCGGTAAGCGGTATTTACCTTGACTTCTGTGCTGTCGTCCAACTGCTTTCCGTCTGCATCAACCCATTTTACCGTACCCGCTGGCCAGCCCGGGTTGGCTGCAAGTGCCGCGACCGTTACCGTCTTGCCAGCAGCCGTAATCCTTGTATAAACCGGCTCACCCGCAGGTGTCGCTTTATTCACTGGAATCTCTGTCGTACCCTTTACTGTCTGATATCTGGTGCCATCATTCGGTATAAATGTCCATTTTGCAGCATATGCAGCCGTCGCAGCCGGTTTCGCGTCTGGAGTATCCCATGCAAATGTCCCCTCAACAGCCGCATTCTCATATTTCATTGAACCGGAGAGCTTCATATTGCCTAACGTCTCACCATAAGTGAGTGAGGCTTTACTCAGTGTCGGCGCTCCGGTCGGTATAAGTTTATTCGTTGCCTTGACGTTGACCGTCAGCGTCATATCCTTATAGTTTGTCGTGCTGACTACTACTTTAACTGTACCGATCTCGCCCTCAGCCTTTGTATCTACCTGTTTGATCGGCAGGCTGAGCACGCCGTTCTCGACCTTTGCACCACCTGCAGCATAGTAGCCTGTATTCAACTGCACAACCGGCTGACCGTAAGTGATGTCACCATACCGCTTCGGAGCAGTCAATTCGGGGATCAGCTCCGCGAGATCAACGTTATAAGTCTTTGCATGACCGTTCATTACTTCCAGATCCACAGACTGGTCAGCTGCCGCCGCTTTGACTATCTCCTGCGTTGAATTGCCGGCATCCTGCTGACTTCTGACAATTTCTATTTCCCTCTGGCCACCCGCAAAGCTATAGTTCGGATTCAGCATTCGGAATTTTATAATGACCGTTTTAGGATATCCGGCATCTGCATTCTCAAACTGCGCTCCCTCTACCGTATAATCTGTGCCTCTGTTAAAGTATATGATATTGTTTTTTCCTTCGTATAGAAAACTAACGAAATCCAACTGATCCAGCGGCAGATCTGTCGTACCGTCATATTCCTTTCTTAAATTACTGGTTGCTGCCTTATCTGATAATTCACACGGCTTTACCACAAACTGGATGGATTTTGTGCCGGTGTAGTTGCCCTGTCCGGTGACAGTCAGTGTATAGGTACCGGCATCTTTTACCCCTTTATGGCCCGTAACTGTATAGTCAGATGCATCGATCGGTTCCTCCCACGGATTAGTAGACTGTACGGTCAGGTATTTGTTGTTATACCACAGATCAAATACGATACGACGCACCAAACCGCTATCTTTATCTGAACTATATGGATCATAAGCCAGTTCGTCCTCACCGCTGATCGTAAGTTCCGCGTTCGACAGATCTGCCGGTTTCACGGTCACAGTGACCTCTTTGCTGACGGTAGCGCCATCAATGGATGCCTCACATTTGAAGGTATGTTTTCCCACGTTCCCGTATTCCGCAGGCTCGGGATTTGTAGTATAAGGACTCTTGCGCGGAGTATCCTTCAGCGTCAGGGTCTCTCCTGTCCGACCGGTCAGCTCTTTATCATCCTCAAACCATTTGTAGGTAACTGCGCCTTCCGTAGTTACGTTTGCCGTAATCGTCAAGTCTTCGGTATAGGTGATACTCTCCGGCGCATCGAGAGATAGACACTCAGATGGTGTCTCTGCACCGGCGGGGTCACCTGTCGTCAGTTCCTCCTGCCCGGCCGCGGCACTTCCGCCTGCTGCCTCCTCAGCCATCGCCGATGTCGGTATCATCGACAGGCAGAGTACGAGCACAAGAAACATACTCAGTAGCTTCTTTTTATAGTTAGCTTCCATTGTCATTCCTCCTTTTTATCTAAAAATTTCTACCACTGTCTTCAGTATATTTGCAGTCAAAACAAATGTCAATCATAAGCACTTGCCACTTTTCCATTCGGATCGTGCTGATAAATGCTCACACCTTCCGCGTTTCGGGTTGATCTGACGCTTTACCTTTCCAATCGTCTTAATAAGCTGCTCCAGACCTTTTACCGGAAGATATGCCGCCTGTACCGGAATCAAGATACTATCCGCACAGACAAAGGCATTTCTGATAGTTCTCTATTTACTTTCATATTCAGAATTCTTTGTGTTCCCACAACCGAGGTCTAACGCTACAACAACAGTCACCTTCCTCACAAGCTCTTTTTCCTTGTGATTTTCAGCAATCCTGTTGAAGCTGAAAAACTCTACAAAGTGCGTAAATTCAAGGATTTCTACATATCCTTTCTGTGTAGTCCTACCACAGTCTCATCTGTACTCTCGTTGTCCCAATCCACGCCTAATACATTTCTGCCATTCATATATATAGGAAATTTAAACCGGAGACCTTTTAATATTCTGCCGTCCTTTTGCTCTTCCTCATAGATAAATACATCAGATAGGAAGCTCTTCAAAAATGTCTTCTTTTCCAGATCTGTAAATTTATCATACAGCTTATCAAAGAATAAAAGGAACTGGTAAACATTATCTTCTGAGATTTTGTCCTGCCTGATATTATATAGTCTTGTTTCGACTTCTTCCATGGCATTCTCAATATCAGTGATTTCATCATATAGCTTGTCCAAACGTTCCTGCATGTCATTATATTTTTTGTCATAATTCTTATCGGATACAGATAAATGATCCATCTGGTCAGCAAGCCTGTTTTTCGCCCCGGTTGTCTGGCTCAGTCTGTCTTTTAATCCATCATATTCTCTGTCAAGCTCCGAAGTATCAATGCTGCTTCCTATCTGCTTACGGATTTCCTGCTCAAACTTTGGGTTCTTTACAAATTTACGGATAATTTCCTCAACTGCCGCATTGATTCTGTCCTCATTCCACTGTCTTTTATAAGTACAGCGGTGTCCGTCCACAAGCTTCCTGTGTTTGCAGGCATAATAGAAATAATCCTTGTAATAGCCTCCGTCCGGATGCTTCTTACGATTCACATTGCCATACATACCGCTTCCACATACAGGGCACTTAATAATCCCTGATAAAATATGTTCATGCTCAAGACTATGTGTTTTTACCTGTAAAACACCTGTCTCCTGCCGCTTTCTGTGTGCCTGGTTCCACATTTCTTCTGATATAATTGCCTCATGGACTCCATCGCTTAGCAAGTAATCCTTTTGTTTTACGATATGATATTCATTCCTTGTTCCCGGAATCTTCTCATTTTTTCTTCTGCCAAATGCAAGCTTACCGCAATATATCGGATTGTCCAGCACACCCTTGACGAATGATGTAGAAAAACCTTCAATTGTGTTATTCTGGCGAAGCTTTTTCTTATAACCACTGTTATTTAAAAATGCAGCTATCGCAGCCATTCCCATCGTTGTATTGACGAATTTATCATATATAATACGGATAATCTCTGCTTCATCTTCTGCAATGATAAGTTCACCATTTACCAGCTGATAGCCATATGGCGCAAATCCGCCGTTCCATCTGCCTTCTCTCGCTTTCTGTCTGCGGCCTTCCATTGTCTGGACAAGGATATTCTCACGTTCTATCTCTGCAACCGCAGATAACACAGATATCATCAGCTTCCCGACATCCTTAGAGCTGTCAATCCCATCCTCTACACAGATAAGATTAACTCCATAATCCTGCATTTTCTGCAATGACGATAAAACATCTGCAGCATTTCTTCCAAATCGTGACAGCTTAAATACCAGCACATAATCAACATTGTCTTTGCCACTTTCTACATCCGCAAGCATCTGCTTAAACTGTGGTCTGCCTTCCACACTTTTGCCAGATTTACCCTCATCAAAATATTCCCCGACGATAGACATTTCCTGATACTCTGCGTATTTTCTAAGCTTGTCCTTCTGTGCATCAAGACTGTAACCATCTACCTGCATGGAAGTGGAAACTCTTGTATATATGTAACATTTCTGCTGTTTTTTCATCAGATGTTATCTCCTTTTTACTTCCTTGGAAACCTCTTTAATGCTTTCAAGATATGCTTTTTCGACTGGTGTCAAAGTAATCTCCTGATATTTTCTGTATTCTGACTTTGCTTTCTCCAACGCCTGTTTATGACTTACAGAACCAGCTCCAGTTAAAAGTTTTCTATTCACTGATTTAATTCGGTATCCAAGAGATATAATCATATCTAAATTGTAATAAGTAACATTATATGTTTTTCCATCATCTGCAGTTGTTCGGAATTTCCGAACAACTGAATCCTTATCCAGCTCCCCTTCTTCGAATATATGCTTTATATGTTCACTTATATTTGATTTACTGCATTGATATAATTCAGTAAGCTGCTGTTGTGTCAGCCACACTGTATCATCTTCTATTTTAACTTCTATATTTGTCTGCCCATCATCAGTCTGATATATAAGTATTTCCCCATATTCATCAGTTCCAATTTTATCTGCCATAAGCACCTCTCCAATCCATTACTTCTTAGTTATGAAATGTGAACACATGTGTTCACTATTTGTCCCAACTAAATCTTATCATCATTCCAACCGGTGCTCAACCAAAACTTTTTCCATTATACAATGCAAAATAAAAGAGACTCCACTCGCCATGAATGAAGTCCCGTAATATATGTATACATCCCGTAGCATATTATCTACAGGATGCCAGCTGCCTATGCAGCCTTTTTGTCCAGAAGCTGTTTTATCCCACCTAAGTAATAACAGAACCGGTCAAATTGTTTCTGCCTGCTTACTTTCTCGTCATCAATTGAATCCTTGATCATCATACACACCTCTACTTCTTCTTTTATCTCTGGTGCATATTTAATAATCATGTCTGCAAGAAAGCTACAGCAGCGTTCAAAATCCTTGTTCATTGCCAAGCCTCCTTAAAATATTATCTTGTGAATAATTCACAGAACATATTTTATCTCAAGACTTACTAAAATGGAATAGATTTTACTGAATGGTAGTTTTCAAATATTTCTATCTATCACAAATCAATTCTTTCAAGGCACATATCCTGCGATATAGCCAGAGTCTTCTATGTCTTTTCCTGCTTAAACAATATTCCTTCTTATATATCAGTCCCCAGCGACGGCTAGATACGCATTAGAGATGTCTCCATCCAAATGCCGTTCTAGCAAGGGATTTTTCCCTTGAACCCTTTGTTTATTATATGTGGGGGCGCTTTTTGCCCCCACTCAGGAAATATTGCTAAAATACAATTTAGATTTACCATACATACAAATCTGGAAGTTATCATACCGCCTTTATTATTTTCTCTACATCTTTTTTTCTTGATAGCCATATAACTTTATCATCATATCTATCTAAAATAC
>URSS01000072.1 GCA_900550545.1 uncultured Lachnobacterium sp.
GGTGTGAATACGATTCCTTCCTATCGTAGAAAAGGCTATGCAGGTGAACTGATCCGGAGAGCCATTGAGGATGCCAGGGCGCAGGGAAGAAAAGGACTGGTCTTAACCTGCAAGGACAGGCTTATTCCTTATTATTCAAAGTTTGGCTTGGTATTGGAAGGGGTATCGGAGTCAGTTCATGGCAATGTAGTGTGGAACCAGATGAGACTGACTTTCCCGGCATAATTGTATTTTTGACATTTCAGGGAAATCATGGCACAATGAGTAAAGAGAATTTTGCACAGGAAAGATGAGGAATTATCATAATACAGGAAAAATGTCCTTATGTAGAGAAATGTGGAGCTTGTCATATGGGACAGACCACATATGAAGAAGAGCTGGCGGCCAAGAAAGAGCTGGTGGAGAGCTATATCGGAAAGTACTGCAAAAACATCCATGATGTTGCTGGAATGTACTATCCTTTTCATTATAGTAATAAAGTCCATGCAGTGTTTGGAAGATTGAAGGATGAAGTCATTGCGGGAACATACAGCGAAGGAACACATACAATCGTGCCTATTGATAACTGTCTGATAGAGGATAACCAGGCGTCAGCCATTATCAAGACAGTGACAGAGCTGGCAAAGTCTTTTAAAATATCGGTATTTAGAGGAGAGCAATATGAAATTATTCTTTGAAAAAGTTAGAACACCTAAAAAAGATATGTCTCTTAAAATACAGATAATGGTAACAATAGGAATAATCGTGTTTGGTTTTGCACTTGGTGTTTTCCAAATTATGCCACATTTTGGGTAATGAAAATTCCGATTTGTTGCTCAATTTCATATTTAAATTGTACCAAGTCGCAGCTAGCGCGACGGCTCGCCCCAGTTACGTGAAAATCACCACCTGTTTTTTGTGATGTTACTTTATCTTTCACTTATATCAGGAGGTTATTTCATGGATTATTTAAAACGCTATTAAAAAATGATTTCTCTTCGTGGTCTTACCGACCATACAATGAAATCTTACCAGACTTATATTTCTGTTTATCTCAATTATATCGAGAATACCCTTCACAAAACGCCTTCGCAGGTCTCTTACAAAGATCAGCGGCGGTTTCTTGAGATCCTTCAAAACAAACGGAATCTTTCTGACCGTTACGCCATCCTTTCCAAACAGACGCTTGATTGTCTTGGAAAGTATACCCATCGAATTGCCATCAGCAATCACCGCATTATCCGCATGGATGATGAAACCGTCACCTCCTTTGTAAAAGATTACCGAAACAAAGGAGAAATCGAAAATGGTGTAAACGAAGAGGCAGTTCACTGGAATGTCAAAACTGCTTTTTCGTTTACCCCATCATCGATTCTAACCTAAAGAATTTTTACGTATATTATGAGGTGTTGCACCATATATTTGTTTGAATTTTTGATAAAAAAAACCAATATTATGATATCCTGCCTGATGGCTGATCGCTTCAACTGATAAGTCTGTTGAAATAAGCAAATCATAAGCCCGATGTACTCTACTTTCCTGAATATAGTTTGATAAATTCATTTTCATCTCTTTTTTAAATAGACGATTTAGATAATCGGGATTGTAATTAAATTTTTCAGATATATCATTTACAGAGACTGTAGGTAATGTATTTTGTATGTACTCGCATATGGATTTTACAATTGCTGCATGTAACTCTTTTTTGTCAATTTGTGCAATATGAATTTGATATTCTTTTGTAAGTAAATCAATAATGCGTTCTACGTATCCTATTAGAAGCCTTTTCTTGCCGGGAAGTTCGTCCATCAATTCTTGCATAATCAACTCAAAAGTGGAAGCGGTTCTCGTTATTTTTTGCTTGATAGGTGAAAAAAGCATATATAAATATTCAGTTCTTTTTTGATTAATTAGCTTTTTGAGATAAAATGTATAATCCTCAGATGGTGATGAAATACTATACTGGTCAAAAAAGAGATCATCAATTCCTAAACATAGTATAACGGTGTTTTGAGTATAAAGATATTCGGAGTGTACTGTTTCTGTATTAATAAGACATATTTCATTGGAATGAAATGTAATGGATTTTCCACTGATCTGCATAGAAAGCGTACCTTCGATAACAAAGATAAGCTCTACATAATTATGAGAATGTGCAGTAGTCTGCATTCCATTTGAAAATTGAATTTTAGCACAATGAATTTGTTTCACGTTCATAGGAAGATAGGCGATATGTTGTATACCTTCTATGGAAGTTGTCCATGCAGATATAGAAATTAAGTCCTGTAATCCTCGATGAAAACTGTTAAGAGTAGAAGCTAAGCCGCTATGCATGAATAAATATTGGTCATAATTCAAACTCTGTCCGGGAAAGAAGTTATTTTTTTCTACAAAATTGTTGATACTACTTTTCAGATTCATAGTATTTCCTCGAATGTTTTATTGGCAACCTAAATTTCAGAAATTATTACATAATTATTATATGTCGGATTTGGTAAATGTGCAAACAATTTATTGTCGGCAAAAGAAATTGTATATATCAGGAAAATGTCGGATTATTATATTGTAAAATATAATAATAAGATTCAAGGAGGTAGAGATGAAAAAAGTTGATTTTAATAAGGGATGGTTATTACAAAAGAATGGTAGTGCAAAGACGCAGGAAGTCAACCTTCCTCATGATGCGATGCTGGCGGAAGAGCGAAACAAGGATGTGTTGACTGGTGGCGCAAGTGCATATTTTGATGGTGGAAAGTATTATTATAGAAAAAAATTAGTGTTGCCTGAGGAGTGGCGAAATAAGACAATGATTTTGTCATGCGAGGGCGTTTATCAAAATGCACAGGTCAGTGTAAATAATCAGGTTATTACAAAATGGCCATACGGATATTCTGGCTTTTACGTTGACATGACGGAGCATTTATCTCAGACAGACGAAAATATAATTGAGATCATTGCGGATAACGAAAAGGTACCAAACAGTAGATGGTATTCAGGAGGCGGCGTGTATCGAGAAGTAAATCTGCTGATCGCGGGGCAATCCTACATAAAACCGGAAGGGGTTAGGGTTACAACAACAGGAAACGGTCAGGTGCAGGTCTTAACAGATATAGTCGGAGAGGGAGATGTTGAGGTTGAGATTCTGGATGGAATGAAAGCTGTTGCATCGGGAACAGGCAGGAAATTGGATTTGATCATAAAAGATCCTGTTTTATGGGATGAAGAAAATCCACATTTATATACTTGTAAAGTTATGTTAAAAGAAAAAGAGCAAAAGATAGATGAAGAGACGATACGCTTTGGGATACGGACTTTGGCATGGAGTGGGAAAGGATTTTTTGTAAATGGAAAGGAGACTTTGCTAAGGGGAGCATGTATCCATCATGACAATGGGATTCTTGGAGCCTGCGGATTTAAGGATGCAGAATACAGGCGTATTAAGATTTTGAAAGAAGCGGGATTTAATGCAATTAGAAGTTCCCATAATCCTGTCTCAAAGGCAATGCTGGATGCCTGTGATGAGTTGGGAATCTATGTTATGGATGAACTCTGTGATTACTGGCTGATTCATAAAAATCCATATGACCATGCCGGAGATACGTTTTTACAGTGGTGGAAGAAGGATGTGGATGCTATGATCGGAAAAGATTATAACCATCCTTCGGTGATTATGTACTCTATCGGAAACGAAATCTCCGAGCTTGGTACGCTGGAAGGACAGAAACTCTGTAAGGAAATATCAGATTATGTAAGACGAGCAGATGAAACAAGGGCTGTCACTTGTGGGATTAATTTAATGCTGGCGTCTATGGCAGCAAAAGGCAGTGGCATTTATGGGGAAAAAAAGAACGGAAAGGAAAATAAAAATGGTAGCATGGCTATGGACAGTATGCCGACCAGTGCGCTTTACAATGTTCTGATGAATAAGATGGGAGGCGTGATTGATAAGATGGCTTCCAAACCGGCAGCTGATAAAGTTTGTGATATTATTGATCCTTTTTTGGATATACCGGGATATAATTATGCGACTTCGCGATATGAAAAAGAAGCTCAGAACCATCCGGAACGGTGTATTGTAGGGTCGGAAACTCTGCCCCTTTCCCTGTATAAAAACTGGCAGCTAGTTAAAAAATGTGCAAACCTGATTGGTGATTTTATGTGGACGGGCTGGGACTACCTTGGGGAGACCGGGCTTGGTACAATCAGATATGTTAAAAAAGAAACCGGTGAGAACATCTATCCCGGACTGGCAATACTGGCAGGATGTGGCGTTATAGATATCTGCGGAATGCAAAGACCGGAGACGGGATGGAACAGGATAATCTGGGGATTGCAGGATAAACCGGTCATTGCGGTTGATCCGGTTATAAACGGCAAATACAAACGGGCATCATCTATGTGGCGGAATACGGACGCGGTGGAAAGCTGGTCATGGGAAGGCTGCGAAGGCTGCAAAACCAATGTTACCGTTTATACATCCGCACCAAAAGCGGAGTTATATTGTAATGGAAAAAGGATTGCCTCGGCAAAGGTGAAGGAGTGTAAGGCAGTCTTTAAAAGGATTGAATATGTTCCGGGAACGCTTTCTGCCATTGTGTATGATGAAAACGGTAAAGAAATTGACAGGGCAGAGCTGTTTTCCGCCATTGGAAAAACAATGATACAGCTTGCATGCGACAAGCAGAAAATAAGAAGCAATGGGCAGGATTTATGTTTTATTGAGGTTTCTCTTATCGGTGAGAACGGAATAATAAAAGCATCGGCAGATCAAATGTTGACCGTTCAGGTAGAGGGAAGTGGTGTTTTACAGGGGTTTGGATCGGCAGTTCCCAATACAAATGAAAATTTTACAGATGGCAGATACAGAACGTATCATGGAAGGGCCCTTATAGCGGTAAGGGCTGGATATGAACCCGGAGAAATAAAAGTTACTGTAAAGGGGGAAGGGCTTAGAGATAGAGAAACTAAAATTTCTGTTGTCGGTACATTATAAGGGTAGTACATATCGGAATTACTTGCTTGTCATAGTGGATACTATGTAAAGCTTTACATAGTATCCACTGCATCGTATCCGGCGGCATTACAACGGATGGGAAGATCCGTAAATCAAAAGGAAAGTTTTTTATCCCCGTGTTTGTGTTACGGGATAAATTTAAGGGAAAATTCCTATACCATCTGAATGCCTTGTACCAGTCAGGGATTCTGAAAGTCCCCTTTTCCCTCTCCGAGCAGGAAGCATACTTTTGCTGGAATACCTTTAAAGACTCCCTCTATCAGAAAGACTGGTGCCCTTATATCAAAGAAACATTCAATGGATTTGGCAATGCAATCGAATATCTTGGACGCTATACCCACAAGGTTGCTATCTCTAACAGCCGGATCATTTCTGTCACGGAAATCCAAAAATCTGAAGCTTATTTTTAAACTTCAAGGATATCAGAAGTTTAAGCAGCGGTATGCCAGTCTCGGAATGACGGATCTCCTAAGCGCTAGTTGGGGGTTCGATTCCCCCTGAGAACAGTTGTTTGAAGCAGTAATGATTAAGAAAATTCATTACTGCTTTTTTCATTTTTGGGTGGAAAAATCCACCGAAAATCATTAAAAAAATGATTATTTCATCCACCCAAAATTAAAAATTTCCACCCAAATGAGAGGTAATGATGAAAAAGTTGTGGAGATAGAAATTGAGAGACTTCACGATTTTAAAAATCATCCATTTAAAGTTCAGGCTGACAGTCAGATACATGCTGGATGAGGAAGCAATAAATGTTATCGCATAGGCATATTTACTATGATATAATGTGGCTATGTGAGAAAAATTATTATTTAGAACTTATTTGCTTATATGATAAGCAGAATGGAGGCTTTGCGAGATGAAAGTAATCATTATAAATGGAAGTGCAAGAAAAGGAAACACTCTTACAGCGATTGAGGCTTTTGTAAAAGGAGCATCTGAAAAAAATGAAATTGAAATCATTGAACCTGACAAACTTAACATCGCACCATGCAAGGGATGTGGTGTCTGTCAATGCTCTAAGGGATGCGTTGATAAGGATGATACGAACCCTACAATTGATAAAATTGCTGCCGCAGATATGATTCTTTTTGCTACACCAGTTT
>URSS01000073.1 GCA_900550545.1 uncultured Lachnobacterium sp.
GACAGTGGAAAGATACAGGTATTCGTTTAGAAGGAGATGCTGTTCAGTCGCTTACGGTGACATTTTTGGAAATGTGGAATGCAGTAAGTGCTAAGGATGCTAATGATCCTGATTTTAGTAAATACCTTTTCCACTATGATTATGCGGCACAGCAAACTGGGTTTGTTCAACCTTATGCAGACAGCCCTATGGATAATGAGCAGGTAGGAGAAGAAGTTTATATCAGTATGATAAATAAAGCTGAAAAATATTGTTGGTTTATGACTCCATATCTAATCATAACAGATGAAATGACGCATGCGTTATGTCTGGCTGCTAAGCGAGGGGTAGACGTAAGAATTATCACACCTGGTATCCCTGATAAAAAATTCATTTATAATATAACTCGTTCTTTTTATCATGGATTAGTTAAACATGGTGTTCGTGTTTATGAGTGGACTCCTGGTTTCTGTCATGCAAAAATGAGTGTGGCAGATGACTGTATGGCAACTTGTGGAACAATTAATTTGGATTATCGAAGTTTATATCACCATTTTGAAAACGGCTGTTTTATGGCAGATTGTCAGGCAGTTGTGGAAATAAAAAATGATCTGATAAGAACGATGGGAGAATGTCGTGATGTGACAGACCAATATCAAACCGGACGAAGTGCATATTTGCGACTGGGACAATTATTTATGAGATTATTTGCTGGATTGCTATAAGAATCTGATGAAACGACCTTTCAAAAAACAGTTGATTTAGAAGTTAACTGTTTTTGAACCTCTTCTCAGACACAAGAACAGCAGATTGCGGGTCTCGAAGCAACCCAAAGAGAAGTCGATGAGTTTATTAACTTGACGGTAGATCGTGATAATTCGGCATCATCCGAAATCTCACGTGTTAAGAAGGACTTTTACAAACAATACTCTTATCTTAAGCCTGACTGCGAAAAGACCGACTGGGAAAAATTTTGCGAAGGTTTGAAAAAGGTCGGTCAGTGGTGTAAAGATCACTGGAAAGAGATCGTTCTGGTAATTGAAATCGTAGTGGCTGTTGGCTGCATTTGTGTTCCTGGCTTACAGGGTATAGGCACTGGCATTCTTATCGGAGCTTTAAAAGGTGCTTTGACCGGTGGCTTGATTGGCGGAATTACCAGTATGCTAACAGGAGGCTCATTCCTAGAAGGATTTGCCCAAGGTGCATTAGATGGTGCCATAATGGGTGGTGCCTTGGGCGGCGTAGGCGGAATCGCCGGCAAATTCATAACCTGCGGTTCTAAATTAGGAAACGCAATCCAGACAACCTCTAAAATCAGCGGTGCCATTTCTAATAGTATGGATGGTTTTGACATGGTATCATTAGGATTGGGGATGATTGATCCTAATAACCCAATCACGGAACTTAACAACAAAATGCATCAGAGCGATGTATACAACAAGTTCCAGATGGGGGTAAGCTTGGTATCTTCGTTCTCAGGTGCTGCTTCTCAGAATATGGCGTGCTTTGTTGCTGGTACATTGGTACTTACAACTGCTGGTCTGCTCGCTATTGAAAAGATAAATCCTGGTGATAAGGTTATTTCAACTGATCCTGATACGCTTGAAACAAGTGAAAAAACTGTCCTTGAAACATATGTCCGCAAGGTGGACAAACTCGTTCATCTTGTAATCAATGGTGAAGAAGTCATCACCACAGACAATCATCCATTTTATGTGCAGGGCAGAGGCTTTATTGAGGCTGGTAGACTCCTTGTGGGTGATAAGCTTGTTAGCGTTAATGGTGATGATTTATTAATCGAAAAGTATAAGATTGAAGAGTTCGAAATATCTGTAAATGTATATAATTTTCAGGTTGAAAACTCATATACATATTTTGTTGGAAGAAATACCGTATGGGTTCACAATACCGAATGTAAAGTTAGTGATAATAGAAGACGACATATTCTTGAAGGCGAAGGTCCAGATGATCCTGGGCACGGTCCAAATCGCGGATTTGGCAATAGTGCTTTTCCAGATACTTGGTCCGATGATAATGCTATTAAGGCTGTCGAAGATGTTGCGAATAGTCCAAAATCAATTTGGCAACAAGCTACAGGTCCAGGAAGTGGTCGAAATGCACCGAAAACTATTGGTGGCCCAGATCCAAACGCTCCTCTTACCACAAGAAATGGTAGACCAGTTAGATTTACTGTTGAAGGACAAAACCATAGTTTAGATATTAGAGTGATTGTTGAACCAGGCGGTGAAGGGATAGTAACTGGCTTTCCTATTAATCGCTAATTATGAGAGGAGATTAAAATGGTAAAAGACGCATATGATATGTTCTTCAAAAATATCTCTATGCAATTTCATGACGACTCTCTTGTGAATGCTCTTGTGGAAGATGCTGAAGAACTGGCGAAATATGGAGAAAAACGGGTGGCTCTTGAAAATTTTTTGGAGAACGTTTTAGCTAATGAGGTTACGATTTCAAAAGAAGCTGTCACTTTAGCAGAAAAAGCATTCAGTGATGCTCCAAATGATTATGATATAGAGCTAATAAACGAACTGAAAAAAACCGATGTTACGTAAGGGGATGATTTGGATGCCAATGGACAAAAAAGATCAACTTGCAGAATTAATTTCAAATGCGGAAACCTCCTTTTATAATGGGCAATTACAAGAGGCGTTCAGTCTTTCTTTATCAGCTATAAAACTCGATGAGAACTGTAACATATCAAAGCTCCCGGCAGAGCTCCAATCATGTCAAGGTATATAGCGGAAATGCTGTCAGAAATTACAAATCACGTTATGGGAAAGGCATTCGGTCAACTTATACGGTGCTGCAGATTAAGCCGGATTCACCGGTCAATGGTGCCAATGTGTTCTGGTATGAGGGAAATTGCAGCATTCTGGGCAGTAAGAATGTTTATATAGGCTATAATGATAATTCCATGTCGGTCTTATCACGGTTTGAACTGGTGATGACGGCCATAAGCGGTGCATTTTTATTATTGCATGCAGTTTCAGCACTATTGCTCAGTAAGAAAAATCCATATGGCGGGAAGCTTTTCTGGTTCTTTAAATTTTGACTGGTCCGGTAGTTTATTTTTTGTTTGGAGGTGTTTATTATGAATAATGCAATCAAGAAAATATGCTTGGGAATACTAGGGCTTCTGCAAGGAACGCTTGGTAGTTACTTAGCATTACTGGGGTGGGTGCTTGCTTTTCCTGAAACTTCTCCCGGCACAAAAGATTATGTAGAGGATATGTTTTTTGTACCATTTGGATATTTTATTATGTTCGCATGGTTAGCCATAATGATAACCGCAATGATTCTGCTTCGAAAAAATAAGGCAAATTTTCTATCTTTTATAATACCGTGGTTCGTGGGATTCGTTGGATGTTTGGTAGTAGTGTTTGTAATACTTTGATTTTCAATGATTATAAAATATGAATCCGACATGATAGTGAAATTGTAAGGAAAGCTGAAAGATAATGGGGAAATACAAAAGTAAAGTATTAAAGAGAACATGTAAAAGGTGTATGATTGCGGTGATTATAACGGCTATCCCCGGAATCATTGCCGGACTTTTTAACAGGTGGATTTTTTTAGCTTTGCTCTTTGCAATTATTCCTATCATCTATTTGGTCAATCGGTTTTTCGTGATTATAAAATGGAATCTGGTCGAGGGGATCATCGAAGATGTAATGTTAGTTAATGATTTTAACCAGCCCTATACCGAAGCTCATATTATATTTAAGACAAAAGATAATATGGAACATGAGTGCCGCTTCACGATCGGGCATTATGGAGATTACGAAGAAGGAATAGAACCAGAGTTAGAGAATATGCTTCAAAGTGACAAAGAGTTATTTATGAAGAAGAAAGTCCCGGTTTTTTATTCTCCAAAAGATGTTAACAGATGTATAGTGTATTTAGAAGATTCACAATGAATATAAAATGTTATCAAGCGTTTTTAAAACTAAGAAATTGGTATTTGTTAGGAAAGGAACTTTATTTATGACAGCTGAAACAGAGGCAATAAAAGCACAAATTCTTTCAACAGGAAACGCTGAAATATTGCTTGAGGAAAACGATTTTCTGATTGTAAAATGGATAAAACCGGAAATAAAATATAGT
The DNA here is from genome assembly GCA_900550545.1 of uncultured Lachnobacterium sp. Lineage (GTDB taxonomy): Bacteria > Bacillota > Clostridia > Lachnospirales > Lachnospiraceae > Roseburia. Next base: position 4,105 of record URSS01000073.1, read on the forward strand.
ATGGCAGCATATCAATACGGGAAAACAGGAATGGCTAACAACTATCCATGGGAATGTAGTTTGACGGAGGAACAAGTCGCATTTTTTCTGGAACATATCAATGCAGCTGTCGAGTATTTTAAATCAAAACATCATTATTTCCATCTTGAGGTTAATGAAGTCTCCTACGAGAATATTGTTTCTATTGATGAGCATGGAATAAAATTTAGTGATTTGCATTGGTTGACATACAAAGAATGTACTATAAATTTCAAACGGAAATATCCCAATAGTAGAGAAAACTGTATCGGAGAAAGAAATATCACTGCCGAACCGCCATATATCGAATTGTATAGCACATACGCACATACTAAAATATTGTTTAATAAAAAAGGGCTATTTTGGAAAAATAAAAACATGATAGATTTTCATAATTTGCAAAGACATATCAACGAGTTTGGCTATACAACTCTTGATTTAAGTTAAGAACAATTTTATCATTTATCCAACTGATAATTTCAAGTTTGCCGAAATATATTTCTAACTTTCCCTTATTTTTGCTCTTATGAGATAATCGTAAGGGAAATAAAGGAAAGTTTTATTTAGTCATTGCCTGCCACTTTATCAAGTAACCTTGCAGATTCCCGCTTGGCTTTTCTTGTAGAGTGTGCATAGACATTCATGGTGGTACTGACATCTGAGTGCCCTAACAGTTCCTGCACATCCTTTGGTGCTGCTCCATTTGCCAGAAGGTTGCTTGTGTAGGTGTGTCGCAACTGGTGAAAATGAAATCCTTCAAATCCATCCAGTTTCTGAGCAATCTTCCTGCAAACAATTCCTAACGTGCTTGGCAGTTCCAAACTTCCATCCGGTCTTAAGCAGACAAAGGATATTTCCTTATAATCTTCTGGAACATTCTCTGTTCCGTCCAGATGATAGAACTCATAGTAAACTCTGTTTTTGTCTTTTACTTCTCTGTAGTAGTTTTTGTGATAAAGTTCTCCGTACTGCATCCGGTTTTTAAGCTGTTCCTTTCGGGCATTACGAAGAATCTCAGTCAGCGTATCTCCAAAATCAACAATCCTTACTTTCTTTCGCTTGGTCGGTCCGATGATATTCTTATGCCTTGAACCATCATAGCGGATACTGCGTCTGATTGTAAGGCACTGTTCTTCAAGATTTACATCCTGCCATGCCAGACCACAGGCTTCACCGATACGAAGTCCTGCATAATAAGCTATCTGGATTGGAAGTATTGCCGGTGGATTGTAATTCTGTAGAAATTCAATCAGTCTTTCATAATCCTCTCGTGGAATTGGCTGTATATCGCCATCCATGTCATCATCGGAAAACAGGTCAACCTCATCCGTCTGGTATTTCAGCTTAATATACTGCATCGGATTGAAAGTGATATGTTGCTTTGGTGATACTGCAAATCGGAATGACTGCTGTAATACTGCCGAGAAAGAACGAATGTAATCTTTGCTATAACCTTTTCTTTCTGAACCATCTGGATAAGTGCCACCAAAGGAAAGCAGATCGAAGAAGGCTTGTAAATGCTCAGATGTTACATTTTTCAACTTTCTCTCTGAAATTGGATGCTTCTTGATGTTGGTAATTGCACCGAGGTAATTCTGGACTGTCCCATTACTGAGAGTACCGGTCTTTAATTCTTCCTCTGCCCATATATCAAGTAATTCTCCAACTGTAATATTTTCCGACTTTGCAATGAATTTTTTGCTTTCGTAATCGTCCATTGCCTGACGGAGCAGTTTTTCCGTTTCACTTTTGCTTTCTGTTCCAGCGTATTCTTTCTGAACTAGATTGCCGCTTGCATCTTCTACATAGAAGCGGTAGTACCATTTCTTTCCTTTTTTTCTTACAGATCCTTTTG
>URSS01000074.1 GCA_900550545.1 uncultured Lachnobacterium sp.
GCCATTCTTCTATTTCATTTATATCTGTAGTAAGACTTATTGCATTATTATCGAAATATACTTTTAAGTTTTTAACTCTTCTAAAATCTATATTTTTATCAACGGCATCTATATCATATAATTCTTTATTGTTTTTTATATCCTCATTTACTAATACCATCAAATCATATCCTGCATCTTTTAAAGCAAAAGCTACTACATCAGTACAAACTCCATATTCATCATCTGGATATCCAGTTTCATAATATTTACTTTTATATTTTGGCTTTTTAGCAATATAAGTTCTTACATTATTCAATATATCTGTTTGGTCATCTATACCATCATTGTCTTTATCAATATAGCTCTTGTAAGCTTCTATATTGAAATCTGCATTTGTATATTTTTTATGTGGAATATAATTAAAACAATACAACACATATAAAGCAACAATTATTAGCACCGAAAAAACAATAAGCGTTATTCTCTTCTTCATACATTCTCCATTAAACAACTTGCGAGTTACCAATTTCATTAAATAATAAATTAGCTACTTTTTCCTCTAATGACAGATATACATCTCCACCAAACACACTCTGATAAACTGCTGCCAAAATACCTTCAACATCTAGTCCACCATATAGTCCCATATATCCGGCATTTTGAAAAATCGCAAATTTCTCATTCGTAATAACTCCTGCATTATGTGCTGTCTCTGCCAACATTTGATTCCACTGTTTGATGTCTCCCCTGACAACAAGTCTTCTGTTATCTTCGTCCAGTTCATTAAAATGGTCAGCAACCTCCTGCCTGTATGTCTGGATTGCAAAATAATATCGACCACAAATAAAAATAACAACAGTTGTAGATACTATTATGAAAAACCAAAAAGTGTTCAGAAATTGAATACATTAAGTCCTGTTTCTTCATCATAAACTCTGTCAATTTTTCCATCAATTACCGTAATAACGAGCTCGCAAGTTGCACTTACAACAGCTCTGTTCAGATGTCCTCCAAACACTTCACCTTTCTCATTTCCGACACTCATATGAAGATGCGCATAATATTCTCCATAGAATCTTTTGACGTATACTCGCAAGCCAAGCTGTCACTCATTGCCCGAGTGACAGCTTGGCTACTTGCTATCCCTGATACCTTATTCTTTCAACCAGCGTTTCCTTTTTCAGATTACTGCTTAAAACGAGGGAAAGCACAATCTGCAAAAGACCGACCAGCAAAATCATAGCAAGAATCGGGATAAGAGGAACGTGATAAACGTTCATTCCAAAAATCCCATTATGCTTCGCATAGGAAAACAGTGCATAGCCAAGGGGCAGACCGGCAGCAAGTGCGACGCAGATGGTGCCAACCGTAAAAATCAAGCCCTGTATTTGTAAGCTCAGATTCAACTGCTTATTGGTCATGCCTACCGCTTGCAGCACACCGTATTCCTGCTTCTTCGTGGTGATATTGATGATCATGGTGTTTGCCAGATTCATAAACCCAATGAGACCGACAATTGCCATGAACAGATAGCAGCCAAGCTTCATCATACGGCTTGCGTATTCTGCGGTTTGCAATTCTGCGTGATAGGTGTTCAGCTTGATATGAGAAGTATCGGAGAGCAGGTCATTCAGGCTTTGCTCTACAGATGCCACATCTTTTTTAGCACAATCCACCCACAGGTATCCATAAGATGTCCCTTTCGGATTTACAGAGCGGTATACTTCTTCCGGAATGACCAGATAAGTGTCCGCGCTTACAAAGGAGCCTGCGATTTTTCCATGATAGGTATAGGTTCCGCTTCCGTTATCAAAGTTGAATGTAATCGGTGCACCCGCAGAATACCCGTCAGCTTCCATCCACGTGGACCAGCCAAAGAAAACATCCCCGTTTTTGACAGCCTGTGCATAGTCCATGGAACCGATATCGCCATCCCCGCGCATCATTTCAAAATCCTCTTGATTTACGATTGCAACCGGAAATTTTGTTCCGTTCAGATCTGCAGAGACGATTTCTCTCGTCAGTACATCCGTTACACCGGGGATGGATTTGATTTCTTTAATCAAAGAATCATTCAGTGGGTTGTTCTGTAGGATTGTGTCCAGATTATTCTCCGAATAGGCTTCATCATAATTCTGGGAATAATCCAGCTGCAACTCAAATTGTCCATGGTTGATTGCAATCCGCGCCTCGTGCTCCGTGTCAATATTCCCAACATAATTAGAGATAATTACAAACAATACACAGGAAAGCCCCATGGTAAGAATCGTAGCAATGGTTCTTTTCGGATTGCCTGTCACATTTGCCATTGCCATGGAGAAAACGGTGACATCTTTTCTGCCTTTTCGTCTGCCCTGTTTTTGCGTTTTGGAGCCGCCAAGATACCGTGTCGCTTCGATGGGTGAAATCCGGGAAACAATTTTCATGGGTTTGCGCAGAGCCAAAACGACCGTAAGAAACGATACAAAAATGCAGATGAGCATAATTGTCAGTGAAAACAGAGGCACCTGATGGTTCTTGATTCCGGACGATACCAGATTTCCCTGCTCCACCAGCCAGTTGAAGCTGACTTTTGCAATCAGGAAACCAAACAGCAGCCCCAGCGGTATCGAAGGAACCGCCAGAAGAATGCCCTCACGAAAGATCAACTGCTTCATCTGCTTTCTGGTTGCACCCAGCGCCTTGATTTTTCCGTACTCCTGAACCTTCTGGGCGATCCCGACCTGGAAGATATTATAAATGACCACAACGGAAAACAGCACGATTCCGAGGATCAGGGTTCCACAAACCACAATCATTTCATAGCTCGGCTGCAATACCCACTGCAGGTAGAGGTCATTGATGATCACGTTTTTCTGGTCAATGCCGCAGGAATCCGCGATTTCTTTTATAACAGGCGCAACATTATTCATAGATACATTTGCAGAATCGCTCAAGGTAAAATAGATATTATATTGCCTGTCACCCTCCGCAACACGCTCATTATAAAAATCCTGCGAACCGAATACAACATAGGAAGCCTCGATGGTATATTCATCCCGGTCATATAAAATCCCGCTGACAGTAAATTCCACCGGTGCGTATTCCGACTGCATGCCGGAACGGTACTCCAATGTTACGGTGTCTCCGACCTTTACATCATGGTATCCCACTGCATCAAAGAAAGCGCGTCCTGCGGCAATTTCCTGCGCCTTTTCCGGATAGGTACCTTCCTTCAACACATATTCCTGATTATAGGGAAGCATTTTCCTGACCGTTTCATCCGCACTGACAAAGCCGCCATTTTCATTTCCTTTCAGGATGCCCTCCGTACACATGATGCCGATATCAGATATCTCAGCTCTGCGTTCCACTTCTTTTAATTGCGTACCATCTGCGGCGATAAACAGGCCGTAGTTGCTTCCGTATGAGCTTGCAGCCTGACTTTTCTGTAAACGAATTACCCCATTTCCCACAGTACTGATGATAACAAGCAGCATCGTGGTCAGACAGATTGCCGTCATAATGAGGACACTTCTTGTCCGATTTCTTTTGTCGTTGCTGAATGCAATTTTGCTGATCGTCCTCAATTGAAATCCACCACCTGTCCATCCTCGATGACTAAAATACGGTCAGCAACCTGCGCGATCTCATCATCATGGGTAATCATTACAATCGTCTGTCCATATTTTTTTGCGCTCATTTTCAGCAGCGCGATCACCTCGTCACTTGTCTTGGAATCAAGATTTCCGGTTGGCTCGTCCGCAAACAAAATCTCCGGTCTGTTTACCAAGGCTCTTGCAATCGCAACGCGCTGCTGCTGTCCTCCGGAGAGGGTATTCGGAAGATTATGAATCCGGTGTTCAAGACCCAGTGTGGTGATAATATCATTGACATAAGCTTTATCCACTTTTTTTCCGTCAAGCCCCAACGGAAGAACGATATTTTCCCACACATTGATGGAGGATACCAGATTGAATGCCTGAAATACAAATCCGATCTTTCTTCTCCGGAAAACGGCAAGCTGATCCTCCTTCATGGAATACAGGTCCTTGTCAGACAAGATCACGCTGCCGCTGGTTGGTGTATCCAGCCCGCCCAGCATATGCAGCAGGGTACTTTTTCCGGAGCCGGATTTTCCGACAATGGCGACAAATTCTCCCTGCTCAATCTGGATATTCACATGATTGACGGCTTTGACCTGATTTTCCCCCGTCCCATAAAATTTGCAAAGCTGATTCGTTTCTAATATCACGCCCACTCCAATGGCCTCCTTTTCTTATTTACCAGCATTGTATCAAAGGAACCTTTCATTTCACTTTCAAAAAGAGAGCAGAAGTCTTACAGATTTGAAAGACTTCTGCTCATCATCTCTACGAAAGTCCATTCTCCGGCAGCTGAATCAAAAAGGTACTTCCTTTTCTGACTTTGCCGGAGGCTACCGTGATTGTCCCACCATGCTGCTCAATAATCTGTCTGGACAGATACAGACCGATGCCAGTTCCGCTCTTTTCGCGGACTTCCGGCGCAGTCCCTCTGTAAAACCGCTGGAATATTTTATGGTATTCACTCTGCGGGATTCCGATTCCCTGATCCTCGATCTCAATTCTCACAAAGCCGGTTCTTTTTTGTAGACGGATCGTGATTTTTGAATGTTCTGGGCTGTATTTGATGGCATTGTCCAAAACGTTAATGATTGCTTCTCCAAGCCAACGTTTATCCTGCATGAGTGCACAATGCTCCAGTGATTCGTTGCAGTCGAAAATAAGTTCTATCCCTTTCTCCGCTGCCTTTGGATACGTTCGGTTTACTGCGGAGATGATCGTATCCATAATGGGAAGTGTTTTCTGATCAAGCTGAATCAAACCTGTCTCCAGTTTGGATATTTCCAGCAGAGACTGCAACAATGTTTCCAATCCGTCCAATGCACTCCGGCAGCGGATGCGAAATTCCTGTTGCTCCGTCTCACTCAGATTGTTCCGCAGCAATATGCTAAAGCAGGTATCCAAGGCTGCAACCGGGGTTTTCAGCTGATGGGAAATGTCGGATACCATTTCCTTTGTGCTTTCCTTCTCCGCTCTGGCTTCCTCTTGCAGCAGCTGGATATGATGTCCGATTGCTTCAAGCTGAAATTTCAGTCTTTCCTGCCCGACATGATCTTCTGTGTCCGGCACTACCTCAAAGTGATTTTCCCGAAATGCAATCAGGATTTGCTCTAGCTGCTCCAATCGTTTCCGACTTTCTTTCGCCTCAGCTTTCTTCCGGTAAAACAGGAACGTTAGCAAAGACAGACATAGCACTGCACTTGTACAGCCGGTTATCATGATATTCTGCCGGAAGCGCACATAAAACGAAGTCCCTTTGTTTTCCCAGTACCCGTATTGCTCTAATAATTGCTTACCTTGTTCATTGGCTTGATGGTCGTTTCCTTTCAGCCATCCTGCGGCAACATCCATGCCGGTGGTCTCTGCGCCCGCCGCAACTTCTGTCAGGATATCCATTTTACATTGATAATCCTGATAATATAAATAGGTGGTAAAGCAGTTCAATACCGCAAAAAAGAGTAGAACCGGCAGCACCAGTGACAAGGCATCAACCCACTTTTTACGATGTCGTTTCGTCACTGACTTACCTCCTGATTCCATATATACCCAAGACCTCTGATATTCTTTATATAGACCG
>URSS01000075.1 GCA_900550545.1 uncultured Lachnobacterium sp.
AGGCAATCGCAGATTACCTGAACAAGACGTATGAGACTGCGTTTTCGGCAGACAACTTTTACCTGACCATGGGAGCAGCCGCTTCTTTGTCCGTATGTTTCCGTGCACTTACCACTTCACCGGAAGATGAATTCATCACGATCGCACCGTTTTTCCCGGAGTACCGCGTGTTTGTGGAAGCCAACGGCGCAAAACTTGTCGTGGTACCGCCGCATACCAGCGATTTCCAGATTGATTTTGATGCCCTGGAAAAAGCTATCAGCATACACACCAAAGGCGTGATCATCAACTCCCCGAACAACCCGTCCGGAGCTGTTTATTCGAAAGAGACGATCCAGAAACTTGCCGCACTTCTGACAAAAAAATCCGAAGAAAACGGCACACCAATCTTTATTCTTGCGGATGAACCGTACCGCGAGATCGCATACGATGGCGTGGAAGTACCGTATGTGACAAAATATTATGCAAACACTCTGGTATGCTATTCCTACAGCAAATCTCTGTCACTGCCGGGCGAGCGTATCGGCTACGTGATCGTGCCGGATGAAGTGACCGAGAGTAAAACCGTCTATGCGGCAATCGCCGGAGCCGGCCGTGCGCTGGGCTATGTCTGTGCACCGAGCATGTTTCAGAAAGTGATTGCAGCCTGTGTCGGCAACACCGGGGATATTGAATTGTATAAGAAAAACCGCGATCTGCTCTACGATGGACTGACAAAGATCGGTTATGAATGCTTTAAGCCACAGGGCGCTTTTTACATGTTTGTCAAAGCATTGGAGCCGGACGCAGATGCATTCTGCGAGCGCGCTAAGGAGCAGGATCTTCTGATTGTATCTGCAACCGGATTCGGCTGCCCGGGATATGCGCGTGTGTCCTACTGTGTGGATTATGATATGATCGAGCGGTCTTTTACAGCGTTTGAAAAATTATATAAGAGTTATCAGGGATAGAGGCTTTTTACCTCTATCTCCTGAATCGTGTTAAGGTCAATGGTTTCGTTGAAAATGTATTGGATTCCGCAATGATCCAGTTCACAGGCAGCGGAAAGGTTATCACCAAGCGTATCCATATCTGCATAAGGTGCAGGAAGTGGGTGCGCTTTTTTTTCGGAAGGTTTTCGGTCATCGACAGAAGGCAGATTACACATATAATATTGCCTGCCGTCGGTATCGGTAGCGATAACGTAGTAAAAATGTCCGTCTTCTCTCCAGTCTGCATCCGGGCGGATGGTTACACCATATGGGGTGAGCTGCACGGGAAGTGAGATGTCGCTGCCTTCGATGTTTGCTTCGAAATCCTTTTCATCTATTTGCGTCACTTCTCCCTCTGTTTTTACATTCTCCAAAGGTTGGCTGGTATTGGTCGGAGATTGAAAGCCGCGATATAATTTTGGATTTTTCCATGCTGCATCATCGGTATAAAAGCCGTATTGCCGGATGGAAAGGCCATCTTCTGTTTCCAAAGTCCGACTCTTCATCGTGGTCATATGTTCAATCCAATAGTTTGTGGAATTTGCAGATTCGGATTCTGGAATCAGCAAATCTACAATAATGGTTTTGGAAACGGAATCAATTTTTATGGAAGAAATCACAATCTGCGTATTTGTACCGGTCTCTGTGTTTTCGTTTTCTGTGGAATCCGTTTTTTGTGACTTATTTTCGGAAGTGGATTGTGACGTTTTTTCCGAATCTGGTGCAGGTGTGACGACAGATTCCGTATTTTCGGTTGGTGTGTCGGAAACCGGTGGATTTTCCGGAACATCATTTCTAAAGTATTGTACGATTTTTCCAAGTAACGGTACTTTTTGCGCCCAGGTCGGATTTGCCATGCCGATTCCAAGCAGAAGAACAGCAAAAACAGCGGCAACAGCGACTGCGCGTTTTAATATCTGTGTTCTTTTGGAGGGACCAGGCATTTGGTAAAAGGTATTTTTCTGGGGTTTGGATTCTAAGATATAATCATCTTTTATTTCGGTGATTGCCTTATACAGTTTGTGGTTTTTCATAGCAGATACCCCCTTTCAGTGAGTACATCCTTCAGTGAATTGCGGACGCGGAAAAGTATGGATTCCACTTTGCTTTTGCTCATTTCACATTCTTCCATAATTTCTTTGATGGAAAGAAAATACCAGTAACGAAGAATAAAAACTTTTCGCTGTTCTTCCTTGATGGTTCCTAAAAAAGTGTTGATGCAGGCAGTCAGATCCGACACAAGAACAGCATCGGAGATTTCGCCTGCTCCGGTCAGCTCCCCGGTCATTTCATCGATGGAAATCATACCTGCATTTCGCTTCATGGCATGGTTATATTCACATTTTTTTAGTGCCTGATTTCTTGCAATTTTTAATGTATATGCTTCCAGATTGTCGGGATTTTGTGGTGGAATCGAGTTCCAGAGACCAAAATAAGTATCATTTTCGGTTTCCTGTGCATCCGGGACGTTGCGCAGAATATGGTAGCATACGGCAAGAATGCGCCTTCCATATTTATTTTGGACTTCTGTGATCGCACGTTCCAAACGCTTTAGAAAAAGGGTAATAATATCGGCATCAAGCATTTTTTTTCCTCCTGTAATTTTATCGTATATGATATATGTACGGTTTTCAATAAAAAAGCTTGCATCAAATCATAACGAAAAGAACAAAAACTATATATTGTAGGAAATAGTGAGGTGTGATACCATAATCTGGTTAGAAAATATGGGGTAAAAAATATGTCAGAAAGTAAAATAAGAGAACATATTCGATTTACCGGATATGTACAGGGCGTAGGCTTTCGGTACCGCCTGTCCCATCTGGCACAGCGCTACGGTGTGACCGGCTGGGTACGAAATGAATATGATGGTTCGGTCAGTGCCGAGTTGCAGGGATTACCGGAGGAGATTGATCAGATCATCCAGCAGCTGCAGCAGGACCGGTATATTGAAATTCAGGGTATGGATCGAAGAAAAATTTCGATGGAGGAAACAGAATATAGTTTTCAGGTGAGGTATTAGGAGATGAAAAAGAAATCAGTGGCATTTTGGATATTTTTCATATTGGCAGTTATTTGTGTCATTTACGCAGTAATTGTACGTTCGACAGGTTCCGGGACAAGTTTTTTCCTGATGTGGGTAGGGATCGGAATTGTTCTGTTGCTTTTGGGAATTTCATTTCAGATGAAATTCTGGAAGAATGTACCACATGTGGTAAAAGTCATTGGTATGGTCGTTGTGTGCATTGGAATCGTTTCTTTTGTTCTTGTGGAAGGATGTGTTATCAGCCAGATGCATGCGAAGGGGAAAGCCGGATTGGATTACATTATTGTTCTTGGTGCGCAGGTGCGTGAAAATGGACCGAGTCCTGTATTAAAATATCGTCTCGATAAGGCTGTGGAGTATCTGGAAGAAAATCCTGATACGATCTGCATTGTTTCCGGAGGACAGGGAAAGAACGAACCATGGTCGGAAGCCGAGGGCATGGCACAATATTTAAAAACACAGGGAATCGGCGAGAATCGTATCCGTCTGGAAGATCAGTCACTGACGACAGAACAGAATGTTACAAACAGTCAGAAACTGATGGAAGAAGGAGCTTCGGTCGGAATTGTAACAAATGATTTTCATGTGTTCCGTGCAAAACAGATTGCAAAGAAATATGGATTGAAAGATGCATGCGGAATCGCAGCGGGATCTTCACCATTGTATTTGCCAAATAATATGTTGCGGGAGTTTTTGGCAGAGATCAAGTTTTTGGTTTTTTAAAAGTGTTTTTTAGTACTGTTTTCTTTCAGATATTTTTAATCCCTTTGAAAAAGTAATACCAGTTCGATTATTTATTTTCGATTGGTACTACTTTTTCTTTATATTGAGTCAAATTTTTCTGTAAAAGTGGTGTTTCTGTTGACAAAAGATATTGGGGTTTGTTACATTTATATCATTCATTAATTTATGGAATTTTGGAAGACATATCAAGAGGAGTTCCCTCAAGATTCCAAGAAACGTGATATTTTAAAAGTACTTGACACAACCCTATTGAATAGGGTGATTTGAAAGAAGACGGATGTATGAGTAATGTGTATGAAAGTATCATGACGGGATTGAATGAGGCTGTAGAAGATTCAAAAAGTTATGAAAAAAAATTAACAAGAAGAGTGGTAACAGTTATTCCTGTTAAAGAATATAATGCAAGTGAAGTGAAAAAAATTCGCAATAGTATAGGCATGTCGCAGAAAACTTTTGCCAGTTATCTTGGAGTTTCCTGCAAAACTGTTGAGGCATGGGAAACAGGAACCAATCATCCATCGGGGGCAGCCAGCCGATTGTTAAATATGATGGAAATGGATGAAAATCTGACAAAAGAATTTCCGTTTGTTACAATTGAAGAATAGTTGGAAAAAGGATCGAAGAATCGGGAATGAAAGTGTGCGACGAACGCACACTTTTTTATTTTGGAATCAAGTTTTATTAAATACTAATACAAAACTATGGATTTGATGTTTATGAAACAGTACCATTTTTGCTACATGAAATAGTAACGCTTTGTGTGTAATCTTTGGAGGAACTAGGCGATGAATGAGTTGCTGTTGCATACGCAGTAGCAGAACTTCCGTTCTTGGAAGATGATATTGATTTAATTGACCAAGTTGTCGCAGGAGCATTTGCACTTGGAGAACAGCTAATGCAACGAGAGGTTGTACCATCATAGGCAAAAGTAGCAGTAATGGAAACACTCCATAATACAACTCCAGAAGAATCACGCATATATGTTGTTTTGGTTTTGGTAATATTATGGGATGTTCTGCTTAAAGAAGGCATTAAATTGGCAGAAGGAGAGGCATCGGTTATGACTGTTTGTATCGTGTATGGGGTATTGTGACAAGTATCAAAGATAGTATCGGCTTTTGTTGAAATTGGAGTTGAGCATAATAAAAATATAGTAGAAATTAAGTATAATGCAATTTTTCTTTTCATAGGAATTCTTTCTCCTTATTTAATATCTGTATCAGTAAAATAAACGGCTTCTTGTTTAAAAACTTGAAAACTTTGATAATAAGTAATAGCAAAAATAGAAATTATACATGCAAACATAATAATTAGTGTTACGATGAGACATCTTATATATTTACTTGTTCGGATTCGTTTTATTAAAGTCTCTGTAGGAAGTGTAGAAATATAGGAATTTACAGTATCTACAGGAGAACCAAATTCTTTATATAAGTCATCCATTGTTTGAGGGGAGGTGTCTTCACAGAAATCTTCCAGATTACTTGTCAGAGTAGTCAAATAATTTTTCTCTGATTTTCCAATGGTAGGAAGTAGAAGCTTTACCTGAGAGATATATTGTTTACATAAGCGATTCATGTTTGTCTCCTTTCTTCAGTGAATCAAAAATTGCAGACATACCAGAGACCATATTTTCATAGTCGTGTTGCAGTT
>URSS01000076.1 GCA_900550545.1 uncultured Lachnobacterium sp.
TCTCTTACTTTACTTAAAGTATACATTCAAATGTGCCGCCTGTCAAGGTCAAATATAAGTTCAAATCACAGCTTGCGGCTGCATTAATATTATATTTCCGTATCCAATAAGATATTCATTTTACACGATACTGCTAGACTATTCAACGATTGCTACTACCGTTAAAATGTGCACTTCTACATCGGCTCATTTGCATTCCCTCATTCGTAGTATTACTGTAGTCTGCCACTACTACACTTGCCATGATATGCCCACGTAATGCCCCCTAAAGCCTTGATTTTACTGACTACCCACAGTCCTGCCGTGGCAGATGAAAAGTATTTTAATCATGTAAAGTTCTCCTTCATAATTTAATAAATACCGCGTAGTTTTGCTAGGTTTTGCAAGGTCTACGGGGCACAATTTCCAAGTACATCCTCAAATACTCCCGTAATTTCAACCTTGCTCATACCTTATTCTCCTTACTTTACTTACCACACCTTTACTCTTTTATTATATCATTTTATACAGTCGATCAACCTCAGCTTCATATACCGCCTCAGTATGTGAATCAAACAGCTCCCATTCCACCAAATCAAAGTTGTCCGAATTATCCTGCAGAAATCTATTAACTGTATGAACTGCAACTTTCGCTGCCAGCTCTACAGGAAATGCATACACACCTGTCGATATAATGCGATTGTTCTGATTCCATTCTCTAATGCAATATCTACTTATTTGTAGCTGCTTACATTATTACTATCCACTTTCTCAAATGGAACCCACACATACAGTCCATCATCAGCTGCACCCTCTATATCCTGTACAGACTGGCCACTTATAAGCTTAAGTGCTGCATCAATCGCAGCCTTGCCCTGACCGCTGCCTGACTGATATACAGTGAATGTCATATCACCATTTTCAATTGCAGTACATCCATCTGCAGTAGCATCTACGCCCAATATAGGCAGGCTGTTCAGGTCAATACCAGCTTTCTTACATGCCTCTACTACTCCAAGTGCCATTCCATCATTGTTACAAATCACGCAATCTGCTTTTGAGCCTGTTTTTAGGAAAAGTTCAAACATTTCTCCTGCTGTATCCCCATCCCAGTTTGCATAATCTTCAAATACATAGTTGATTTTCTTGCCGCTTGCCTCCAAGGTCTTCTTCACACCTCTGGTTCTTCCAACTGTAGCAGAATGTCCCTTTGGTCCTTTGAAAATCACTACATTTATCTCATCCTTGTCAGCAAACTTATCCAGCACATATTCTGCCTGATACTGACCTGCCACGCTCTCATCTGATCCAACATATATGTACTGCCCCTCAGATAACTGTTTTTCATTCGGACAGCTATTGAAAAATACAATTGGTATATCTCCCGCATTTGCCTTTAGTTCTACCACAGTATCAGTCGATACCGAGCCACAGAGGATAGCGTCATAGCCCTCTGCTGCTGCTTTTTTAATATGCTCCACCTGATTTTCAATATTATCTTGCGCATCAAAAATATCAAGCTGTACTCCCTGAGCATCAGCCTCCTGCTGGGCTGCGTCTACCAGCGTCTGTCTGAAATCATCCATTGCATTTACGCTGAGCAGAATTTTTACATTACTGCTGCCTACACTTGCGGTCTGACTGCCACAGCCTGTAGCCAGGAATACTCCAAATAACAATATGCTTAACATGTATGCCAGTTTCTTTTTCATTCTAGTATCCCTCCTTTTCAACCTTAAATGCATCCACCTGATCTGCCAGCTCCTTTGCAGAAGTGGTAAGCTCCTTTGCATCGCTTGCTACTGTCTCACTGTTTCCTGTGATACTGTTAGTATGCTCTACCATGTTATCAGATGTAGCCAATATTTCCTCTGAGCTAGCTGCCTGTTCCTCCGAAATGGCAGCTACATTGTTTGCTACTTCATCTACCTTTTCTACTTTTTCAATCATCTGACGCACCAGAGTGCTTACCTCATCAATATTGTCAAATATGACATCAAAGGTCTTTAAGGCGTCACCGACTAATTCGCTGCTGCTGTTGATATTTTCCACGCTGTCATCCGCCTGCAATACAGCATCCCTTACCAGTACATTTATCTCTGATATAAGTTTTTCGATATTTTGTACCGACTCTGCACTGTTCTTTGCAAGCTGACCTATCTCAGTCGCTACAACAGCAAATCCCTTGCCGGCTTCTCCTGCTCTTGCTGCCTCTATAGAAGCATTTAATGAAAGTAAGTTAGTCTCCTCAGCAATTCCACTGATTACACCTGTGATATTTGTAATCTCCTCAGAAGCTTTTCCTACCTTGTCTATTGCCTGCTGCAGTTTAAGCACAGATTGATTGATATTCTGCATTGCATCGCCCACATTCTGCATGTCGGACTTGCCTTTTCTTGACACTTCCACAGTGTCCTTCATCTTCAAATCAACCTGACTGCCCTCTTCTCTGGTGTCTGAAACCACCATTGCCAGAGTTGTGGCATTTTCTGCAATCTCATTAACTGACCGTGAGAGCTGCTCGACTGTATTATTTAATTCCTGCATAGACTGGCTCTGGGTTCTGGATGCATCATACATCTGACCCGATATCAGACTACTGTTATTCGCCTGCTCATGCAGCTTGTCCGATACTCCATGAATGGACAAAATCATACCCCTCATAGACTGGATAAAGTGCTGTACACACTGGCTCATCACACCGATTTCATCATTGCTCTTTACATCCACGCTCACTGTGAAATCTCCATCTGTCATGGCTGTAATTACGCTGGTCAGTTCTTTTACAGGCTTTATGACCATATGGACTGTACGCTCGATGATAACAGCTAATATCAGAAGAGAAATTATTCCGATAAGTATCATAACCATTCTGACAGTGCTTAGTCCCGAATAAACTGTAGCTATTGGAACATAGGATACCAGAAGCCAGTCTGTTCCAGATACCTCTGCACAGGCAGCCATCCTGTTATCAATCTCCTCCATGGCATAATCCCCGGATACTCTTTTTTCTTCAATTCTCTTATAAAAGCTGTCATCAGACTCGCTCAACTTTGAGAAAATCAAACTGCTGTCACGGGCTGCAAGTATTGTGCCATCCTTGGTATCTACCAGAATTGCCTGCGCATCATCCATCTGCACAAAGCTGTTTACGATAATACTGATACGCTGCAATGACAAGTCTGCTGATATAACCTTCATAGTCGCTGAGCCATCATTTAAGATACCAGACGCACTTATAACAGCCTCTCCATCTGCATTTGTATAAGCGTCAGTAAAGCCCATGTTTAATCTGGTAAGCCCTGCCTTATACCATACAGAATCCGTCGGATTGCTCTCTGTCTTATCTGATTCGCCTGCTTTCATCAGCTTTCCATCAGCATCTGCAATGTAGAGTCCATTTGGATAGTCGTCATCATAGCCATAATATCTGTCCAATATGACCTGAAGCTGTGCATCATCTGCATCCAGCCCCTCAATTGTCTCCTTTGCCATCTGGAACGCTGCCAGATTTTCCCCCAGCCAGGCTTCAATCTCATTTGCCTGATTTTCAATGGATGAATTCAACAAATCTGTGGCATATTCTGTGATTATCTGCTTTGATACAAAATATGACATACCTACCAATACAATCCCTATCACTATGACAACCGGAAGAATCGTTCCCAGAAGCCTTGTCTTAATGGAAGTTGTTTTCTTTTGTTCTTTTTGTTTCATTGCCTTCTCCCTTTCTCTCGTGTTTCGTATGGCTTACATTATAAGCCCTTTATCTATTTTTAACAAGTATTCATGCCAAAAGTACTAATTTTTTTGCTATTTTCCCTGTATCTCTTTCCCACTAATATGCTCTATCTGCTTGTGAAGCTGCCAGCTGTATACATACATTATAAAAAATACATCTGGTTTAGAAATATAACCAGATAACAAAGTTAAAGGGCTTTCCACCTGATTTTATAATTCTCAGCTGAAAAGCCCTTTTTCATTCATGCACTATATCTCCGACTTTAATTGATTAAAAGCCTCATCAACAGATACAGAATCGTTCTTTTTTGCCTGTGCAAGCCCGGTCTGCATCATCATATCAAATTCAGCTTGTGTTATAGAATCTCTTGTAACAAGTTTATCCGGAATATCTAGTGAAAATGGTACTCCATCACGCATAATAACCTGTCTGTAAGTCATATCTATGAATACAGATACAGGAATTCCAAGTCTGTCAAGAATTGCCTCTGCCTGCTCTTTTATATTCGGTTGAATTCGCGCTGTTACATTTGCAGTTTTTGTTGCCATAGTATGCACCTCCTGTTTCTTATAGTGTACCACTATGTATTGCTTTTTACAATACAAATATTTTTAACTGCTGCCGTCAAGTCTTTTACTAATAGCCATATCTGTATTCTCCATACTTCTATTACTGTGCGTTGCCCTGTTCCAATGCCAATCCAATCAATCGATCCGCCTGTTCTGCCATGAACAGCGGGATATTCAACACATCATCGTCCAATTTCAGATTGTCCAATGAGAAACGGATGCGAAGCTTGACCTTATCAGGGAACAGTTCCTTGAAATAGGGCTACCGCAATCCCACTGGCTTTAGACGGTGGGTTAAGGTAGCCAAAAATCAGAAATTATTGTATACTCATGGCATGGGAACATGGAAATCTAAAAACAGACACAAATACCTATTACAATATCATATTATTTTTGTCTGCAAATGCTGAAAAGATATATAGAAAATCAAGGTTGAGAAAAAGGGCGACAGTGGATGTTAAAGGCATATAAATACAGAATATACCCTAATAATGAGCAGAAAATACAGATTGCAAAAACATTTGGCTGTTGCCGTTTTGTGTATAATCAGACCCTGGTATACCGGAAAGAAGTATATGAGAAAGAGAAAAAATCAGTTAGTAAAACCGACTGTAACAATTACTGCAACAGACAATTAAAGAAAGAATATGAATGGCTGAAAGAAGTGGATAAATTTGCTCTGACAAATGCGATTTACAACATGGATGCTGCATACCAAAAATTTTTTAAGGAACATGCAGGTTATCCGAAGTTTAAGAGTAAACACGATAATCATAAGTCATATACAACAAATTTTACGAATGGCAATATAACAGTAGATTTCGGGTGCAATAGAGTAAAACTGCCTAAATTAAAAGGTATAAAAGCAAAACTGCATAGAAATTTTAGTGGACAGATAAAATCGGCAACGATATCACAAGTTCCGAGTGGAAAATATTATGTATCAATTTTAGTGGAAACAGAACACACGGAACTGCCACATACAAATCAAAATACCGGAATAGATTTAGGTATTAAGGAGTTATGTATTACTTCTGATGGAAAAAAATACGAAAATCCCAAAATCATCATTTGGCAAAGTCCATAAGTGATGTATCATGGCATGAGCTGACAAG
>URSS01000077.1 GCA_900550545.1 uncultured Lachnobacterium sp.
AGGGAAGCAGGCTCTTTTGTCGCAGCTGCAGTGCTATCCCGAACTGCAGCCCCTGCTGCCGCTCTGGGAGGAAGTTTTATCGCAGAACACGTTTTTATTCTCCAATGACTTATCCAGTCCATTGCACTATCGACTGCTCACTGCCGCTCCGGGTTCCTTTGGGACGTATGCTGAGGTCGGAAAAGAGCTTGCCGACAAGCTCGAGGCGAACCGCCTTTCTTTTACCGACTGGGACGATCTCTGCGTAAGACTCAAGACCCGCGAAATCACCTACAGCAAAATCAGCCGCTGTCTGTGCCGGATTCTGCTCTCTATTCCGCAGGAAATGCTCCTTGCTGCCCGTGATAACGACTATACACCTTACGCCCGGATTCTCGGTTTTCGGAAGAGCGCGTCTCCCCTGCTGTCCGTCCTTAAGAAAAACAGCAGCATTCCGCTCATCTCCCGCCCCGCTGCTGCAGCCCGCAGCCTTTCTCCGGAAGCACTCGCTCTCTATGAAAAGGATGTGCTTGCTGCACATCTGACGCAGACTGCACGCTGTGCAAAAACCGGGCAGCTGCCGGTTCACGAGTATACCCGCCAACTCATTCTGCTGTAGCCGGCCACAGGACTGCGCAGCCGCTGCAGTGTCCGCGTTTTACAGCACGCTGTGCCACCCTGCCGCATCCTCCGTGATTATTCCGGGGATCTCTGAGCCACCTGTCCGGACTTTGAGAGCCACCATTCCGGAGAATGAGTGCCATATATTCCGGTAATTCAGAGCCGCCTTATTGGGCTCTATTACATATATTTCCTTTATACTGTAAATACACACCTTTGGTGTGAATACAGATAAAGGAGGTCGTAAGTTATGACCAAGTATCGTGAAATCCTACGCTTGAAAAGCTTAGGATTCAGTGAGAGGAACATCGCACAGAGTTGCGGTGTATCCAGAAACACAGTCGCTAAAGTTTTGAAAAAGGCAGCGGAAATCAATCTTTCATGGCCGCTGGATTTCGACATGACCGACAGCGCACTAGAGGAGCTGATGTTTCCTAAGGATAAATCGGCAACGAATAAACGCATGCCAAACTTTGACTACATCCGCAAAGAACTTCTGCGGAACGGCGTAAACAAAAAGCTTCTCTGGGTAGAATACTGCGAGGAGTGCCGCATGAGCAGCGAAGAGCCTCTAATGTATTCTCAGTTCTGCTACTACATCCAGAAGGATGAAGAAAAACGCAGGGCTACCATGCATATCCCCAGAAAACCAGGTGAACAGATTGAAGTTGACTGGGCCGGTGACCCTGCCCACATCATTGATCCGGACACCGGAGAAATCACAGATGCATGGATATTTGTAGGTGTATTAACTTACAGTCAGTATGCTTTTGTAAAAGCATATATGAATGAGAAAATCGACAACTGGATCAAAGCTCATGTCCAGATGTTTGATTTCTTTGGAGGTGTCACACCTATGCTCGTTTCTGATAACTGTACAACCGCAGTGAATCATAAAAAGAGTGACTGGTACAACACTGCCTTAAACACAACTTATCATGAGATGGCAGAACATTATAATCTTGCCATCCTTCCGGCCAGAGTCCGGAAACCTAAGGATAAACCGAATGTAGAGGGATCAGTAGGAAAGATATCCACATGGATAACAGCAGCCCTTCGCAATGAGCAGTTTTTCTCTCTTGCAGAATTGAATGCTTCAATCCGTGAAAAACTGGATGCCTACAATGCCCGTAAATTCCAGAAAAAGGAATGTAGCAGACTCAGTTTATTTCTTGGGGAAGAAATGCCATTACTGGCGCCGTTGCCTGCTACACCTTTTGAACTGGCTGAGTGGAAACAAGCCACCGTCCAGTTTAACTATCACATCGCAGTAGACAGAATGTTCTACTCCGTGCCTTATCAGTATATCAAAAATAAGGTTGATGTGCGTATAACAGATACAACGGTTGAAATATTTTATAATCACAATCGTATTGCCTCTCACAGACGGCTCTATGGAAGAAGCGGTCAGTATTCTACAGTGACAGAACATATGCCACCGGAACACCAGAAATATCTGGAATGGAACGGTGAACGGTTCCGTAAGTGGGCTGATTCGATTGGAATTAACACAAGTAAGGTTGTCGATGCAATACTTACCTCCGGCAGGATTGAACAGCAATCCTACAGAAGCTGCATGGGATTATTGAAACTGGCAGAAAAACATTCGCCAGAAAAACTGGAACAGGTCTGCGCCACGGCGCTCTCTTATTCCGGTAAACCCAGCTATAAAAGTATCAAAAATCTATTGGCCGCAACAAAGGATGAACCTGATACCGGATCAGAATCATCTCAGGCAGTAAAACCACACGGCATAACCAGAGGAGCCAGATACTATGGAGGTAAACAAGCATGACAAATCAAAGTACAATCGATAAACTTATTGAAATGCGTCTGACTGCTATGGCAGATGCATTCCGCATCCAGATAGATGATCCTGCAATGAAGGAAGTTCCATTCGAAGATCGGTTCGGCATGCTTGTTGATGTCGAATACAGCAACCGTAAAAACAATCGTCTGAAAAGACTGATCCGTCAGGCTGAGTTTGAACAGCCAGATGCCAGCATCGCAGCGATCGATTACCATTCTGGACGAAAGCTGAACAAAGCACTGATCAACCGTTTGGCAACCTGTGAATACATTACAGAATACCGGAACATCTTTATTACTGGAGCAACTGGGAGTGGTAAAACTTATATGGCCTGTGCTTTTGGTATGGAAGCATGCAAGCGCTATTACTCAGTACGGTATGTACGACTTCCCGATCTATTATTGGACTTACAGACTGCCAGGGACAATGGGACTTTCGCAACTGTCCTGAAGAAATATACCAAGCCAATAGTATTGATCATTGATGAGTGGCTGCTTCTTAAACTGACAGAAGCTGAAGCCAGAAATCTTTTTGAACTGATACATAAAAGACGTAAAAAATCTTCAACGATCTTTTGTTCTCAGTTCCGTGAAAGTGAATGGTACCAGCAAATCTGTGATGGTGAAAGTACTCTTGCCGATGCTATCATGGATCGTATATCGTATGATTCCTATAAGATCGATATTGAAAGTGTTGACCCGTCTAAAGACCTCTCTATGAGAGAAATATATGGACTGGATCCAGCAATGGCAAAGTAAACTTAATAAACAAAATGAGGTGGCTCCGTTAGTCCGGACAGGTGGCTCTCGCCACACCGGACTGGCGGCTCTGCCGTACCGTAATATTCAGAAGTCTTCCTGGTATATGATGAATGTATCAGAAAGGCAAAAGATGGAGACAATCAATACACCTTATGATGACACTTTCCGCACGCTGCTGCAGGACTGCCCAGAGCTGGTGGTTCCACTGATTAACGAGCTGTTCGGCACGAATTATACCGGGCGGGAAGTAGTGGTATCGAATGAGAACGAGATTTTTTTGAGGAATCCGGAGGGGGAAAAGGAGAAGCGGGTTACGGATTCCAACCTGACATTGATTTCTTTAAAGGGAATTTCCAAACGGTATCATCTGGAATGCCAGAGCACACCGGATGGGACAATGGAAATTCGGATGTGGGAATATGATGCGCAGATTGCTTTGAGGAATAAGGAATACCGGGACGGCGTGCTGTATGTGAAATTTCCGGATTCTGCAGTGATCTATCTGAGGAGCAATTCGAATACACCGGATGAGTTGAAAATTTGTATTTGCGTTGGGAAAAAGGAAATATTTTACGAAATTCCGATTTTGAAAGTAAAAAATTATACTTTGAACGAAATTTTTGAAAAACAGCTGTGGATGCTGATCCCGTTTTATATTTTTCGGTATGAAAAAGAATTTCGAAAAATTAATGGAGATGAAAAACGGCTTCGCAGTCTGCGGATGGAATATGAGAACGTAGCTGCACGGCTGGATCAGGAGTGCCAAAGCGGGCGTATGAAGCCAATTACCGGCGGCGCGTTGTGTGAACTGGCGAATAATGTAGTGGAAAAACTGGCATCGAAATATGACAATGTGGAGAAGGAGGTTACGGAAGTTATGGGAGGAAAAGTGTTGAATTATCGGTCGAAGGAGATTTTTCGGGAAGCCATGGAGAAGGGGCTGGAAGAAGGACGTAGGAAAGGTCAAGAAGAAGGACGCGAGGAAGGACTGGAAGAGGGACGTAAAGAAGGTCGTAAAGAAGGACGCTTAGAAGGACGCTTAGAAGGACGCTTAGAAGGACGTCTGGAAGGATCTAATCAAAAAACGGTCGAGTTGGTAACTAAAAAGTATCAAAAAGGCGATTCTGTATCCAAAATAGCGGAAGACCTTCTGATGAGTGTAGAGGAAGTAGAAGAAATCCTGGGGAAAATGACAGTAAGTCAGTAATAAACAGGCTTCCAATATTTAGAAGAGTGTGTATGCCGTTCTATCATCTAAGCAGATGTCAGGGCGGCATGTTTTCTAATATTGGGGCGGCAAGGGCTGCGGGAGAGAATCAAGATTGAAAAAAGAACACTGGATTTGCGGCGGCGCAGGCTGTGAAGCGCCGCTGTTTCGAAGAAGCTTCTGGCTGGATAGGACAGAGCGCTTTCAAAGCGCCCGTCTGGAAATCTGCGGACTGGGGTATTTTCTATTCTATATCAATGGAAAAAGGATTAGCGATCAGGAGCTGATGCCGGCGATGACAGACTACGCGTCGGTGCTCGGCTGTGAAACAACGTATCCGGTATGGGAGGAGCGCAGCGCACACCGCTGCCGGTATTTAAGCTTTGACTTACTTCCGTATTTAAAGGCAGGAGAGAATGTACTTGCAGTACGACTGGGCAATGGCTGGTATCATCAGACAGAACGGATTGCCGAAGGAAAATTTATTTTCGGGCTGCCGAAGCTTTGGTTTGAGCTGACGTTGACAGATGCAGACGGAAGACAGGAATGGATTGAAAGCGACCGGCAGACATTGTGGCATCCGGGCGGATTGCTGAAAAACAACCTCTTTTTGGGAGAGGTGCGGGATTTGCGGAAAGAGCCGGAAGGCTGGCAGTATCCGGGCGCTG
Organism: uncultured Lachnobacterium sp.; assembly: GCA_900550545.1. GTDB lineage: Bacteria > Bacillota > Clostridia > Lachnospirales > Lachnospiraceae > Roseburia. The sequence continues at coordinate 5,047 of URSS01000077.1, forward strand.
ATTTATCCGGTTGGAAGCCAGCACAGCTGGTCCATGCACCGGAAACCCTTTTAGAAGAGCAGACCTGTCCGCCGGATCGTGTGATCCGAAAGCTTTATCCGATCCTGATTGGGGAGTACGATGGCAGAAAAATGGTTCCGCTCGC
>URSS01000078.1 GCA_900550545.1 uncultured Lachnobacterium sp.
CGGACGAAACCAAATAATATCATCCCGAAACGGAGTTCGGGAGGAAAGACAACACGGAGGTAAATATTATGGTAGTACAACACAACATGCAGGCGATGAACGCCAACAGAATGCTCAACGTTACAACATCTACACAGGCTAAGTCAACAGAGAAGTTATCCAGCGGTTACAAGATTAACCGTGCAGCAGATGATGCAGCAGGACTTACAATTTCTGAGAAGATGCGTAAGCAGATCAAGGGATTGGATCAGGCTTCTACAAACGCTGAAGATGGTGTATCTGCAGTACAGACAGCTGAAGGTGCTTTAACAGAAGTTCACTCTATGTTACAGAGAATGAACGAGTTAGCAGTACAGGCTTCTAACGGAACAAACAGTGAGTCTGACCGTTCTGCTATCCAGGATGAGATTTCCCAGTTAACAACTGAGATCGATCGTGTATCTGAGACAACTAAGTTCAATGAGACTTATCTGTTAAAGGGTAATACTGACGGAAGTTCTTCCAAGGTTAATGTAAATGCTCATGATGCTGGTCTTGCTGGAAAGTTAGGCGAATCAGTTAATGGAAAAACTACATTTACAGCAGATGCACTTTCTGTTGGAAGTAAAGTGTCTATTGGTGGAACAGAGTACAATATTGTAGATTCTTCAAAAACATCGGATTACACTTCAATTAAGGAATATACTCCAGCTGAGGGTGATAAAGTTACACAAGATGGAAAGACCTACACATATGTAACCACAACAGGCACAACACCAGCTGGACAGACACCAGCTGCTGATGGATGGTTTGCTGATGACAATACTACAACAACCAAAGATACATTGACTTTAAAAGAAGGTGCTACATTAACGACTAAAGCAGACGGAAGTACAACTACTCTTGTAGGTTCTGCAACTTTAGATATGAGTACCCCTGCTGCTGCAACTCCTACATGGGCAAAAGGTGATACCTTAGAACATGACGGAAAAACATACACTTATACAGGAGCTGGAAATAAGTGGAAAGATACTGATGGAAATGAAGTAACAAATGCAACTCTTGCAAAAGCTGGAGATACATATACTATCAAGGATACGGGAAAAACTGGACAGATTGATAATACAGGTATTTCAACAGTAGAAAACATTCAAGACAAGATTAAGGCAGCTGCGGATGCTGCTACTATTAAAATTCGTGACACTGCAACAGGTGCAGATAAGACATATACAGTAGGTGTAACTACTAAAGATGATGGTACAAAATATACCGCAGATGACATTGCTTCTTTAGTAAAGAATGGATCGTATGTAACTGACGATGATGGAACTTATTATGCAGTTCCAAAGAATTCTAATAGTGATACTGATATTACTTTGAAAGAAGCATACGATAAAATGGCAAAGGAACTTCAGGATGCAAGTTCTATTGGCGCAGATAAAGGTGCTACTGTAAAGAATAATGGAGATGGAACTTTTGAAATTACTCAGGGTACTGTTGAAGTTAAAGATTCTCTTTCTTTCAGCTTACATGTAGGTGCAGATGCAGACATGACAAATAAAATCAATGTGGATATTGATTCTATGAGTGCTGCAGGACTTGGAATCAAGGGAATCAACGTTAAGGATGATTCTGGTAAAGCTGCTACATATGCTATCGACGCTATCGCAGATGCTGTATCTAAGGTTTCTGCTCAGAGATCCGCACTTGGTGCTGTTCAGAACCGCTTAGAGCACACAATCGCTAACGTTGACAACGTTGTTGAGAACACCACATCTGCTGAGTCACGTATCCGTGATACAGATATGGCTGAGACAATGGTTGAGTACAGCAAGAACAACATCCTTGCTCAGGCAGGACAGTCTATGCTTGCTCAGGCTAACCAGTCTAATCAGGGTGTATTATCATTACTTCAGTAATATTCATATTACGAAGCTATTTAAAAGGAGAAGAGCATTTGCCCTTCTCCTTTTTGCATAAAATAAAGTGTCGCTTGTCGTACACTTTCGTGACCACCAGTTTTCTTATGTTTCAACTAACATCGCTTTTTCTGCTTCTTCATATTCTTCTTCCGAATATTTTGTGAGAATCTTTTCTTTTGTTAATCCAAGCGAAAGCATATTTTCAATCGCTTCGATTCTTATTGCATGTTCTCCCCGCTGTATTCCTTGCTGTATTCCTTGCTGTATTCCATTCTGAACACCGCTCCTATAATGATCATCCCACGCTTTACACATATCCGTAACCTCCTTTTCTTCGTCAGGTTGAATATTCAATCCTGCAAATACATTGATTGTTTCCACCGCTTCGTTTTCCAGTTCTCTAAACGCAAGATTTGTTGTAATTAAATTTCCCATAGCATCTTCATCATATGCCAGAAATTCTATATAAATGAACGCTTTGATTGGTTTATAACATGATTTTCGTGTCATGTCATCTCCCTTTTTGCATACTCCACCCCACCTCTGCACATACTATTCCCATCCCCCCAAAAAAATCACTATCAGGAGGTCCTACGCATGGGCAAAAGCAAAAGTCGAAATAAATCCAACCATTATCCACATGCTTCCTTATTAAAAGGAACCGATGCCGATCCATTCACCGCCGGTCCAAAATACTTTTCCGAGGAAGACGATGAGATCCCGGCAATCCGCCAAAGCAGTATGTATAACGAAAAGGATCGCGCACGCATCGACAACAATCAGTTCTTCGAGACGCGCAGCAATCCTCTCAGCAGCAAAGGTAATTAATTGTCGCTGTGATTTAGGCGTAAACCAGTCCGCCTTTTACTTTCTCCACAGCCGCATCATCCTTGAAATAGCGCACGATTTCCAGCGCAAACGGGATTGCAGTACCCATACCGCGGCTGGTTATGATATTGCCATCACATACAACCGGATCAAGCTTGCATTCTGCGCCAGTCAGCTTCTCTTCAAAGCCCGGATGACAGGTTGCTTTCTTTCCTTCCAGGATGCCGGCCTGTCCTAATACGCTTGGTGCGGCACAGATTGCGGCTACCAGCTTTCCTGCTGTTGCAAACTCTTTGATCACGCGGTTTACTGTCTCATCCTCACCGAGATGAATGGTTCCCGGCATACCGCCCGGCAATACAATACCGTCATAGCTTGCAAAATCAGCCTCTTCTTTTGTTGTATCTGTCTCAAACGTAACTTTGTGGGAGCTGGTCACTACCGGCTTTCCTGTAATAGAAATCGTGTCGATCTCGATGCCTGCTCTTCTTGCGATATCTACAACAGTGAGTCCTTCGATTTCCTCACATCCGTCAGCCATAAAAATTCCAATTTTACTCATTACTTATTTCCTCCATTATATTATTTGTTCCTATTCGTATTTAACAAAATTATATGAATTTGCCTGCTTGTTGTCAAACCTGCCTCTGCACTTTTTCCTGTTTGGCTTCGTTGCTGTTTCCCACAATGCTTTTCCACAATGTTACATATTTTTCTTGTATTTACCAACCACTATCTATTACAATGAAAACATAAAATGTGAATAACCCTTTTCTTAAACAACAGGAGGTCCTCATGGAAATCGAACGCAAATATCTGGTAAAAACACTTCCGGAAAATTTAGAGAATTATGAATGCAAGCAAATCGCGCAGGGCTATCTGTGCACAAGTCCGGTGGTACGCATCCGCCGCTCCAACGACACGTATTATCTCACCTACAAAGGTGAAGGCCTTATGGTCCGGGAAGAATATAACCTGCCGTTGACCAAAGAAGCTTACGCGCATCTGCTCCCGAAAATTGACGGATTGCTCATTGCCAAAAAGCGCTATCTCATACCTTTAAACGAAAAATTAACCGCTGAACTCGATGTCTTTGAACAGGAGTTAAGCGGCTTATTGCTCGTCGAAGTGGAATTTGATACCGTGGAAGAAGCAAACAGTTTCGTTCCACCAGCATGGTTCGGAGAGGATGTCACCAACTCCGGCAAATACCACAACAGTTATATGAGCGCACACGGGCTTCACTAGCGAAGCCTGTTTGCGTACTCGTATTGTTGTCTCGTACGAATCGTATATTTCAAATCATCATAACGTTTCTCAATATCCCCCTCCGGGATTACCACATCCATAACCACAGCCATGGTATCGATCATGCTGTCCGTGATAATATCCTGCATGGAAACCAGAATATTGTATTTTTCCTGAAAACTGTCGGCCTCTAAGAATTCCATCAGTTTCGGCTCCACCTGCGGTTCTGCATCTGTGTTCGCATCTGTCACAATTGTATCATCCGTAGTATTTGCTTCTGTCTCTTTCTCCGTTGCAACTGCATCTGCCACCAAATCTTCTGCTGTCTGATTTTCATCTTCCACCAATTCAAACCGGTACTTCTGCTGCACCTGCGGATATTTCTCATGATCCACTTCGCTTACAAACATTGCAAGCGGTCTTGCATACACACCAAAGTCACCATATAATGCCTGATAAATAACCAGTTCTTCGCCCGTCTCCGAATGTTTCGCAATGGTGATGACCTGATACAGTTTATTTTTAAAATGCCGATATTTCTCTCCCGGCTTTGGTCTGCGTTCCATTTCTATGCCTCCAATTCTATTGAACATCAGCCCATGCATAATTTGCTTTCAGCAAATGGGCTGACGCTACATG
>URSS01000079.1 GCA_900550545.1 uncultured Lachnobacterium sp.
AAAAAGCAAATTCTTAGGCAGATTCCTATGGGGAATGGATATGCTGCGCGAAACACTGGAGAACAACAAAGAAAAAGAACTGGCGCTGCAAAAAGAGAAAAAGACATTGATCCTGTCGCTGACACATGACATCAGGACACCGCTATCTGCGATCCGGCTGTATGCGAAGGCTTTGGCGGAGGAACTTTATACGACCGGGGAGCGGCGCGCCGAAGCGTACAGCGGAATAGAAAAGAATGTAAAAGAGATTGAGGAATATGTCAATGAGATCACGCTTGCATCGAGGGAGGATTTCCTGCAACTGAGCGTCAATCAGGGGGAAGTGTATCTGTCTGATGTGATTAATGCAATCCGTGGACTTTATGAGGAAAAACTGCACAATCTACATACCGGATTTAAGATTGCATCCTACACAGATCTGTTGCTGAAAGGAGATGCGGACCGGCTGATCGAGGTGCTGCAGAACCTTTTGGAAAATGCAATCAAATACGGGGACGGAAAGAGTATTTCTATTGATTTTTCGGAGGAAGAGGACTGCAGATTGATCACGGTAAGAAATTCCGGTTGCAGCTTAAAACAGGAAGAACTCATAAATCTGTTTGATTCTTTTTACCGCGGAAGCAATGTCGGATCGGCAGACGGTTCGGGGCTTGGACTGTATATCAGCAGACAGTTGATGCAAAAGATGGACGGTGAAGTATTTGCGGAAATCAAAGACGATGATTTCTGCGCGACGGTCGTTGTGCGAAAGGCATAATGCGCATTTAAGGATTGTTTAATAATTTCTCCTGTAAGATGAGTACATCAAACGAGGGGAGGAAAAGCAAAATGTTTTTTCGTATTCTGAAAAAAGATTTAAAGAGAAAAAAGGTAATGAATGCAATATTGCTTTCTTTTATTCTGCTGGCGACGATGTTTGTGGCGAGCGGAATCAGCAATGTTGTTTCCGTCATGAATGGAACCGATTCCTATCTGGATAAGGCGGGAATCGGTGATTATGTGATCATCTCGATGGGCGCGGACAGCAAAGCGACCATGGATGAGATCCTGCATGAGATGGACTCAATTCGGGATTATCGCATTGAGCCGGTTGTATTCGGAGAAAAATCCAATCTGACCGGTATGGATGGAGAAGTACTGGAGGCAAAGAATTCCGCCATCTACCAATCCATCGAGGACAGCCGGCTTAAATTCTTTGACAAAGAGAATAAGCAGATTACGGAGATAAAGCCGGGGCATGCATATGCAACCGGTGATTTTATGGAGAAAAATCATTTACAGACCGGTGATAAAATAAGGATTACGCACAACAGCATTTCTTTTACGGTAACGCTTGACGGTATGGCAAAGGATGCGCTTTTAGGGTCTTCCATGATGGGCAACAGCCGTTTTCTTTTCAATAAAGAGGAGATTGAGAAGCTGCTTTCGGATGAAACCATTTACAATGGATATCAGGGACAGATCAGCTATATCGAGCTAAAGGATGAGACGGGCGTATCGGAGATTGCTTCCGCTATTTCACAGGCTCCGGGTATCATGTTTTCCGGCGCACGTTCGCTGATAAAAATGTGCTATGTCATGGATATGATCGTTGCGTTTACGATGCTGATTTTAAGTATCTGCCTGATCATCGTGTCGTTTGTCGTATTAAAGTTTTCCATCTCGTTTACGATCTTTGAGGAGTTTCGTGAGATCGGTGTGATGAAAGCAATCGGTATCAGCAATTTCAAGATCCGGAGTCTCTACCTGACAAAGTATCTGATGTTGGCAGTAATAGGAGCGTTTGTGGGATTTTTTATGAGTATCCCGTTTTCTGATCTGTTACTGCGATCGGTCAGCAGCAATATGGTTCTAGAGGCGGATAACCATTTCCTGTTGTCGGTTCTGGGGGCAATTCTGGTCGTTATTGTCATTCTGCTGTATGCTTTTCGCTGCACGAAGCTGGTGAAGAAGTCTTCTCCGATCGATGCGATCCGTTCCGGTCAGACGGGGGAACGTTATAAGAAAAAATCGCCGTTTCGCCTGGTCAAAAGCCACGGAAGCACAGGTTTCTTTATGGCGGTCAATGATGTGTTCAGTGCACCGAGGCGGTATATGACGATCATAATCACATTCTTTTTGTGTACGCTTTTTGTGCTTGTATTTGTCAATACCTCATCAACGATGCGAAGCGATACATTTGTTACAACATTCGGAACGCGAAGTGATCTGTATTACACTGATCTGACGGAAGCGATGAAAAGTATGAATCCGGATGGAAGAAAACAGATCGAGGAGTACTTTGCAGAAACGGAAGCACTGCTTCAGGAAAACGGAATGCCTGCGAAGCTTTGTGTGGAAACGCAGTACAAAAATAAGATTCGCTTTAATGGGAAAGATTATTCCATCAGTTGTCAGCAGGGAATCCATACGAAAGCATCCGAGTACGAATATACCGAAGGGGTGGTTCCGCAAAACAAAAATGAGATTGCGATTACACCGACAGTCAGCAAATTGACCGGGGCGAAACTTGGAGATACCATAACGATTGATTTTGGAAAAGAGACACTTGACTGCGTTGTGGTTGCTTATTTTCAAAGCATGAATCAGCTTGGAGAAGTCATACGGCTTCACGAGGACGCACCGACCGATTTTACCTATATTGCGAATGTTATGAGTTATCAGATCGATTTTGATGATCATCCGTCGGCAAAGGAGATTGAGGTTCGAAAAGATAAGATCAAAAAGCTTTTTGACAATGAAAAAGTGATGAATGCCACAGAATACTGTGATGATTGTATGGGCGCGGCATCAACGATGGAATCGGTACAGTATCTGCTTCTTGGAATCACACTGATCGTTGTAATTCTTGTATGCATTCTGATGGAGCGCTCATTTCTTGCGGACGAGAAAAGCCAGATCGCGGTGCTTAAGGCGATGGGATTTAGTAACAAACGGGTGATGGAATGGCATATGATACGATTCGGCATTGTTACGCTTGTGGCTGTTATTTTGGCAGCAATCTGTTCGATTCCGGCAACGTATCTGATCGGTAATCCAATATTCGGAATGATGGGGGCAGGAAAAGTCGCTTATGTGATCCGTCCGTGGAAAATCTTTTTCCTGTATCCGGGCATTATTTTCCTTATGACGCTTCTGGCATCGGGAATGACGGCTTTACAGATCCGGACGATTAAGAGTAACGATACAACCAATATAGAGTAAACGGAGGAAAATCTTATGGCAGCATTGCTTTGTGCAAAAGATCTTTGCAAAACCTATGTAATTGATAAAAGGCAGAATAATGTATTAAAAAATGTAAATCTTGAAGTAAAAGAAGGAGAAATGGTTGCAATCATGGGACCATCCGGCTCCGGAAAATCCACGCTCTTGTATGCAATCTCGGGCATGGATCGGGCAACGAGCGGTCAGGTGCTTTTTGAAGGAAAGGATCTGACGAAACTGAGCGAGAAGGAACTCGCAAAAATGCGGCTGGATGAGATGGGATTTATTTTTCAGCAGATGTATATGATGAAAAATCTTACCATTCTCGATAACATCGTGCTTCCGGCAGCAGAAAGTAAAAAGTCAAAGGAAAGCAGGGAGGAGAAGCAGGCAAGAGGTGAGCAGCTTATGCGCAAAATGGGGATCATCGAGATCGCAGATAACGATATCAACGAGGTTTCCGGCGGACAGCTTCAGAGGGCGTGTATCTGCAGAAGTATGATGAACCGCCCCAAACTGCTTTTTGCCGATGAGCCGACCGGCGCATTAAACCGTACTTCCTCCAATGAGGTTATGGATGAACTGGTGAAATTAAACAACGAGGGGACAACGATCGTCATGGTAACGCATGATGCGAAAGTGGCTGCAAAATGCGGCAGGGTGCTTTTTATCGTGGACGGCAATATCAGGGGAGAGTATACCGGTCTCAAGGAGATTAGCGATGAAAAAGAGAGGGAGAGAAGTCTGAATAACTGGCTGCTGGATCTGGGCTGGTAGCGGAATGGATTCTGGAATGAAAATCATGCAGGAATATGAAGACCGGACAGACGGGATGTTTTTGTATGCGAATGATTCTGTGCTTGCGTTTTATCCGAAGTTTGGCTTTTATGAAAAAGCGGAATATCAGTACAGCAGGCCGGTGCAAAATATGACTATGTGCCAAAATGAAGATCTGTTTATGTTTCAGGCTATTGCGCATGCGTAAGTATGATTTATATGATAGTGTATATGAATAAAAATGTGAAAAAACACATTGATTCATACGAAAAGATGTAATATAATACATTAAAATATACCAAAATATTTTGGAGAAGAAGGAAGAAGAAGGAGAATGCATACGCATGAAACGTAAAATAACGTCTAAGTTATATGAGTGGAAAAATATGTCAGATGGAAGAATGCCATTGCTTATTTATGGTGCACGTCAGGTTGGAAAAACATTTGAAATGCGTGAGTTTGGATCATTATATTACAAGAATACGATTTATGTAAATTTTGAAACAGACGAAAGAATTGGAAAATATTTTGAAACAGATATTC
>URSS01000080.1 GCA_900550545.1 uncultured Lachnobacterium sp.
AATGGAGAACTTACTAAGAAGCTTACAGTTCAGGCTAACGCGTTCAGTGCTAGTGCTAAGGAGAAAATTGAAGCTCTTGGTGGAAAAGCAGAGGTGATCTAATGTTCGAGACACTTCGTAATGCGTTCAAAGTAAAAGATATTCGTAACAGAATTCTCTTTACTTTCTTCATGCTGGTTGTCATCCGAATCGGAAGCGAGCTTCCGGCTCCGGGTGTCAACGGAGATGTCTTTAAGGAGTGGTTTACTAGTCAGGCAGCTGATGGATTGGGGTTCTTTAATGCAATTACAGGTGGTTCATTTTTAAATATGTCCATCTTCGCTTTGAATATTACCCCATACATTACTTCTTCCATCATTATGCAGCTTTTGACAATTGCTATTCCGAAATTGGAAGAGATGCAGCGTGATGGTGAAGAGGGAAGAAAGAAGATTGTTTCTATCACTCGTTATCTGACAATTGTATTGGGATTGATTCAGTCTATCGCAATGACAATTGGATTTTACCGTGGTGGATATTTGACAAGCAACAGTCCTCTTACTGTTATCATGGTAGTTACCGGCTTGACAGCTGGATCTGCAGTACTTATGTGGATCGGTGAGAGAATCACTGAGAAGGGTGTTGGAAATGGTATTTCAATTGTGTTAACAATTAATATTATTTCACGTATTCCACAGGATTTAGGAACTCTTTGGACTCAGTTTATTGCTAATAAATCGATTCCTAAGGGTATTGTTGCAGCACTGATCATCATTGCAATTATTGTTGCTATGGTTGTATTCGTTGTTGTATTACAGGATGCTGAAAGAAGAATTCCAGTTCAGTATTCCAAGAAACTTCAGGGTCGTAAACAGGTTGGCGGACAGCAGACCTATATACCTCTGAAGGTAAACACTGGTGGTGTTATCCCGGTTATCTTTGCACAGTCACTGATGCAGACACCGGTTATCATTGCAAGTTTTCTTGGAAAAGGAAATGGAACAGGCGTAGGCAGCCAGATTTTAAAGGGATTATCACAGTCTAACTGGTGTAATCCAGAACAGCCGATTTACACAATCGGACTTGCAGTTTATCTTGTATTGATTATTGCATTTGCATATTTCTATACACAGATTACATTTAATCCGTTAGAGATTGCAAACAATATGAAACGTGCCGGGGGCTTTATTCCTGGTATCAGACCGGGTAAGCCGACAAGTGATTACTTAAATCAAATACTCAATTATATTGTCTTTATTGGTGCAATTGGTCTTTCCATTGTTGCAGTTATTCCGATTTTCTTCAACGGTGTATTTAAGGCTGATGTATCATTCGGTGGTACATCCATCATCATTATTGTTGGTGTAATCATTGAGACATTAAAGCAGATTGAATCACAGATGAGAGTTCGTTATTACAAAGGATTTTTGAACGATTAGTTATGTTTTGGAGATACTGAATAAAGTATCTCCATTCATAATATAATGCGCATTTTAGAGAATGGAGAAAAATATATGAAAATTATTATGTTAGGGGCTCCGGGAGCTGGTAAAGGAACGCAGGCAAAACAGATTGCTGCAAAGTACCAGATTCCTCATATTTCAACAGGTGACATTTTTCGTGCAAATATCAAAAATGGCACTGAGTTAGGAAAGAAAGCAAAAACTTATATGGATCAGGGTGCACTTGTACCGGACGAATTAACATGTGATCTGGTTATGGATCGTATTCAGCAGGATGACTGCAAGAATGGTTTTGTTTTAGATGGTTTCCCAAGAACAATTCCGCAGGCAGAAGCATTGGATGCAGCACTGAAGAAGATCAATCAGACAATGGATTACGCAATCGATGTTGATGTTCCGGATGAGAACATTGTAAAACGTATGGGAGGACGTCGTGCGTGCTTAAATTGTGGAGCTACTTACCATATCGTATTCAATCCTACAAAGGTAGAAGGAAAATGTGATGCGTGTGGAAGCGATACAGTACTTCGTGATGACGATAAGCCAGAAACGGTTCAGAAGCGTTTATCTGTATACCATGAGCAGACACAGCCTTTAATTGATTATTATAAAAATCAGGGAATCTTAAAATCTGTCGATGGAACAAAACCGATGGATGATGTATTCACAGATATTGTTGCTATTCTGGGAGAATAAGAATGAAAGTAACAATTAAGACTTCCGAAGAAATAGAATTGATGCGTAAGGCAGGAAAAATTCTTGCGGAAGTACATCAATGTCTTGGAAAAGAAATTAAGCCAGGAATGTCTACTTTAGACATTGACCGGTTGGGAGAAGAGATGATCCGAAGCTACGGATGTATACCTTCTTTTAAGAATTATTGTGGCTATCCTGCTTCCATTTGCGTTTCTGTAAATGAAGAAGTGGTCCACGGAATTCCGAAGAAATCAAGGATTATCCAGGAAGGCGACATAGTCAGTCTTGACGCAGGTGTAATATATGAAGGTTATCATTCGGATGCGGCAAGAACAGTTGCTGTTGGCGAGGTCAGCAAAGAAGCTGAATTACTGATTGAGCGAACCAGACAATCTTTTTTTGAAGGCATGAAAATGGCAACAGCAGGAAATCATCTTTATGATATTTCTTCTGCGGTAGGCGATTACGCAGCGCAATTTGGATATGGGGTGGTTGAAGATTTGTGTGGACATGGAATAGGAAGCCATTTACACGAAGAACCTGAAATTCCGAATTACCGACCATCGAGATTCCGTCATGGAATAAAACTGAAGCCGGGCATGACACTTGCGGTAGAACCGATGATCAATATCGGTACTGCAGATGTGCTTTGGATGGATGATGAATGGACCGTTGTGACGGAAGACAATTCATTATCTGCACATTATGAGAATACGATTCTTATAACAGAAGGCAAGCCGGAAATTCTTTCGCTTACGGAAGATGAAAAAGCGGCTGGATATCTGGAACTCTTTTAACAACAGGAAATCGAATGTTTCAAACAGGAGGAAATAAAAATGTCAAAAGCAGACGTAATTGAAGTAGAAGGTGTTGTAGTAGAAAAACTTCCAAACGCTTTCTTTAAAGTAGAACTCGAGAATGGCCATCAGATTCTGGCAACAATCAGCGGAAAGCTTCGTATGAATTTTATCCGTATTCTGCCGGGAGATAAGGTTACAATTGAGATGTCTCCATATGATCTTACAAAGGGAAGAATTATTTGGAGAGATAAATAAAAACATATTGACTTCCATGGAGTGGATGTGTATAATGTTATACGGACACTTTTGGAAAAAGTACCTAGGAATGGGTGGAAACCTATGGAAATAGGGCTTTTATAGAGAAAGGAGGATTTGCTGTGAAGGTAAGATCATCAGTTAAACCTATTTGCGAGAAGTGCAAAGTCATCAAGAGAAAAGGAAGCATCAGAATTATCTGTGAGAATCCAAAGCACAAGCAGAGACAGGGTTAATTACGAGAGTAACAATAACCCTGTTATTTGTGCGTTGTGGACTTTCTTTTCACAACACGAAAATCGTATGATTTTCAAAGTAATTATGTGCGGCTGCAGCGCTATATAGTGCTGTTCATAATAAACAGATGCATCTCTGGTCATTTTGCTATAATACCGAGTGGCAGGTGGCAAATATGCGAATATGGAAATTCATTTGAAATGCACACATTTCAGGACGTGCAACCGTAGCTGCGTGGAGAATGGGTTCGGAGGACGTATATTGTTGCAGATATACATATGACTATTAACAATCAGGAAAATTTTATGGAGGTGTAAACACACATGGCTCGTATTGCAGGTGTAGATTTACCAAGAGAAAAACGTGTAGAAATCGGTTTAACTTACATCTACGGAATCGGTAGAACAAGTTCCAACCGTATCCTTGAGGCAGCTAATGTAGATCCTAACACTCGTGTTAGAGATTTAACTGACGAAGAGGTTAAGAGAATCAGCGCAGTCATCGATGAGACACAGACTGTAGAAGGTGATTTAAGAAGAGAGATCGCTCTTAATATTAAGAGACTTCAGGAGATTGGATGCTATCGTGGTATCCGTCACAGAAAAGGACTTCCTGTTCGTGGACAGAAGACAAAGACTAACGCAAGAACAAGAAAAGGTCCTAAGAGAACTGTAGCAAATAAGAAGAAATAATTAATTTTGAGAAAGTAGGTTAGTTTAGATATGGCTAAGAACGTTGCAAAGAAAACAACAAAAAAGCGCGTAAAGAAAAACGTTGAACGCGGACAGGCACACATTCAGGCATCTTTCAACAATACAATTGTAACTCTTACAGATACTGAAGGAAACGCTTTATCATGGGCAAGTGCTGGTGGTCTTGGATTTAGAGGTTCAAAGAAATCTACTCCATATGCTGCACAGATGGCAGCAGAAAC
>URSS01000081.1 GCA_900550545.1 uncultured Lachnobacterium sp.
AGCGCCACATATCACCAAGAATACCTCCGGTATTCTTGTATGCAGATTCATAATAGCGTTTCAGAGAATATAGTCCAAGTGCATCCTCGACTCTTATATTCTGTACTCATTATCACTTCCAACTCCATTCGACTTCTTCTGCTAAATGGAGGCGTAATAAATCTGCATACTACTTCGCTTTATAATTTGTGCAAAATAACAAGGCTTCATCTAGAGAACCAATCACCTCATCTTTTTGCATAGAATCATCATCATGAAAACTATATATTGGTGTTATATCTTCTAAATCTGTTGCTTCTATATCTATTGCTTCAAAATACACAAACTGATATGGAACATACTGTGAATTAGTCACCGAAAGCTGTGCTATGCAATTTAGAAAATCAAAGTCAATAACTAATGCATCATCACTATTTTTTGACATAATAATTCCATCTTTATTCTTTGATTCAGATAAGACTTTCTCATACCACTGCATAACAGATGCTTTAATAATCTCATAATTATAATCACTCATATTATTTATGTTCTCCTATCGTTATATTAGTAGCATTTGGCATCTCTGTAATTCTAGGTAATCCTTTTTTTGCATTTAATCTATCAAGCAAAGAACCTGGTCCATTTATAATTCCCCAGCCATCTGTTCCACCTTTCGAAATAGTATTGCTAGGAACATCAAATTCAACATATATAGAACCTTTAGGTGCTTGTTTTCCAAATGCATTAATATCTGCAGGATTAGCAACATGGACTTTATTGTCTCCAGACATCTGAACTTTTCCTGATGCAACCATCTTGTTGTATTTGTCTTGTGACATCCATCTTCCTACTCTTGTTGTATTAGTACCACTCTTGACATAAACTCTTTTCCCTTATAATTATCCAAGCCGATGCCCATCTACTAAAAAAAGAATAAACTTCCCAAAGCCGACTGTTTCATCTGCTTAAAATTCTACCATATATTTGCCATTTTCACTACCTATTTTCGTCAGCATTTTCCACTACCGGCATGCGATACTCCGTACCGTTTTTTAACATTCCATAAATGATACTGATTAATCGTCTGGATATACAAATCAGTGCTTGCTGACTTGTTTTTCCCTCTGCCTTACGCTTCTCATAGTATGCTCGTACTACCGGATTTCGTGGTGTACCCTTTGAGGATACCTGCACCATCTGAATTGCAAGGAAGTAAATCGTAGCCTGCAATCGTCTGTTCCCCTGCTTGGTAGCTACATCTTTCCCCTTACCGCTGGAGGATAGATGAAGCGGTGCAATTCCGGCAAACTGTGCCAGTTTATTGGCATTGCCGAAACGCTTGATAACACCAATCTCTGCAAGAATCTTAACTGCTGTGATAACATTTACTCCGGGAATAGTTGTAAGCGTGCAGCCAAGCATCTTATACATCTGTTCCAGCATCTTGTCTACCTCTGCCAGTTGGCTGTCATAGTGCTGTAAATCACTGACGATGCTAAGAGTCACCATGTCCCTGGCATCTTGGTAAGCATTATTTTTTACCTTGTCACTTGCTACCGCATCCAAGATTTTCTCACAGTTTTTGGTCGAACATCTATTGTGGCTGACCGGAACAAGTTCTGTTCGTAGGTCTTCCACACTCTTACCCTTCAAATACTTTCTAGACGGGTAATGCTCCCAAAAATACAGTGCAGTGGGTCTGCTGATGTCATTGAAAAACTGCTTATAAGACGGATATGCAATACACAACTGCTCATGCAATTGGTTGACTAATCTCGTTCTTTGCTTCATGATATTGTCCCTGCGGTGCACCAGCTGTCCAAGTGACCAGTACGCATCGTTCGGACAAGCATCCGGAAGCTTATCAAGCATGTTTAATGTTGCAAGTGCAATGGCTTCCGCATCATCACTGTCACTTTTGCGATACATGGCACCCCGGTGCTTTGCCTGTCGATGCGAGATAGCGGTATTTACATCCTTTACAAAATACCCCTTATCAATCAGCCACACCGCTAAAGGTCTGCCGTAACCATAAGCATTCTCCAGACCATAGACTACTTCTTTTGCATCAGTATTACATTTTTTAACCTTTGTTACCAGCTTAGGAAAATCGGCTGGTCTGTTTGGAAAAGTAATCTCTCCAAGCTTTTGATTGTAGCAGTCAATCATAACTGCTGTGTGGGTTTCTTTGTGTAAATCGATACCCACATAAATAAAATTTTCTTTAACCATAAAATCAACTCCAATCTCAATGTTTGGCAAAATAGTGGCAATCTCAACTATTAAGCATCTTTCTCGGAATTACGCATCTTTTCAGCAACCAAGTGTGCAAGAGTGGTATAGCCTATCCACTTCTGGTCAGGCACAAAGTATTCCGCAAAGGAACACCGCTGACTTTCATGGAGATGGATACATCCTGCAGAACACAGGACACGAAGCAGAAGAAATCTCCTTCGTGGTGTGTGATGTTAACTCTGAACAAAAGAGGTTGCAAGTTGATTTTTTGATTTTGGAGCAGATTTTTTATATAAACCTCTAAAAACAAGCAGAATTGGCTTTATGCCAAAAGACCAAAACAGACAAAAACAAGTAATAATGCACAAATTTACTTTTCTGACACACACCCCAACTTTCTCTTGCCCCTGTGAGAGCCTGTGTTGCCCCTGTGTGCGATTTTAAGAGCGAAGTCGAGGTAGTTGCCCATAATGGAAGATTTGAGCCTTGTTGGGGAAATGTGAAAGACATGATTTCTTAAGATACTGCCAAAATAAGCAGGGTCGAAAATAGTGCAGGTTAAAGGGCTTATGCCGCCAAAGACAGCATAAGCCAGAAAACATCCGCCGGCAGAGCCGTTGGGTGAAATGTGGTATGGCATAACTTTCTCTGCTGTTCAAAAATTTGTTATGCTTTAGAACAGTTTTGTAGGGATTACCATGTAACGGAAAAATAGGAGATGCACCATAGCTCATAGTAGCTACGAAACATCTCCTATTATGTGTTTTTGTTTAGGTATTAAGGGAATATTTCATCCCCTCTTAACACCCCCCTGGTGAGCGCCATTGTAACATGGATGTTTAGGAGGCGTCAAGGAAAATGTTACAAAATTATTACATGTTACATTTTAGTTTGTGTCATTTTCTAACTTCCAGGAAATCGTTATGATTATCCTTGCTGGCTTTTGCCACTTCCTAAATTTCAAGCCTATACCAGTTATTATATCTCACACTTAAGAAATAATATCACAATATATGGTAACACACTTATTCTTATACCTTCGTTCACAAATTTCTGCTGGATAAAAACATTTATTTATTTGAGAATTTTTCAATCTCTCTTCAAAATATTCTAATTCTTCTTCATCCATACACATTTCTACTACATCTTCACGAATTATCATTTCATCCACATCAGAATCAAGCTTTATTGTTAATTTTTTTTCCTGTCCTAAATATAATATTTGAATATATTCTTCGCTCTTTTCTGAAACTGTTTTGATATACTTCAGCATTTCTTCAATACCTTGTGTATCTACTTTTAGGAGAAACGACATCGTGTTATTTCTAAACATTTCAATCATAATTCCATTCTCCAACTCTAATCACTTAATAGGTACATGAATATTTTTTATTACATCAAAACCATTTCCATTACTTTTTGGAGTCAAAAACTCGAAATGCACATGAGGTGTATTTGGTACGGTCGGTTGACCTATTCCATGATTTCCCAAATAATCATCTGGTTTTACTCTAAATTGTCTGGTTCCATCAAGGCTTCTCCATTTACCAGAATCTATCTTGACATAATCATCTCCCAAGAAGAGTCGCATCTCATTGTGAATATCTTGTTGGCTTATACTTCTTCTCCATTCAGTCAGATTGGTTGTCCTTCTTGTACTCCTATCTCTTCCAAATAGATTATTGCTTCTTCCCTTCGACTGATATCCTGTTCTATCATATCTGGAAGAACTACCACTCTTACTATTTCCTTTCTCTGTAGCAGATTGATATGTCCCTGCCGCATTCGCTTTCGGATGCTGTTCCTCGTCTGAATTATAGCGGCTTTGTGTAGTTCCACAATTATGCCCGCTCGGATCCACATAGCCAACCGGATTTGCCTGACAATACTGATACAGGTTCAGTCCGTCTCCATAGTAAGTATCTTCCTGCGTGAACCGTCCAATTACCGGATTATAAAATCTCGCACGCAGATAATACTGCTGGGTAACCGGATCAA
>URSS01000082.1 GCA_900550545.1 uncultured Lachnobacterium sp.
CCGCTAAAAATGAGCGTCTCCTATAGGAATCGAACCTACAATAGAGTCTTAGGAGCTCGAGATACCACTGTAAATACATACAATGATTAGTCAACCTAAGTCAAGGAAATCCTTGGTTTTCCTAACTATTCTGTTACTCCCTGTCAAAATAAGAAAACCTGTTTTCATCTCTGTAAAGCACCTTTCGGTGCTCGTCCGGTGCTCGGAGCACCCGGAGGATATAACCATTCCGTTCCATCGAGTTCACTCAGTTGGCCACCATTACGATTCAGCTTCGTAACAATGATCACTTGGTTTTCTTATTAGATTAACTATTTTATAACGTGCTGTAGGTCGGATGTCGATGATTTTTTGACCATATTTATTGTTTTATATGTTACTTCTCTATTAGTTCTGCAAACTTGAATTTACAGTTCTTCCATCATTCCCCATCTTCAACGCCATAACAAGAGTTCCGGCTGCCATCACAAAGACACCAATTTCAATCACATAGATGGGAAGAAGCGCCGGACCTGCCACGGCAAAGAAGTCCACGATAAAATGAATCCCATATGCAAGAACCGCTGTAAAAGCCGCTGTCCTGCATTTGCCTGCCTTTACCGCCCGGTAGATCAGCAGTGACAACCCGATATGCAGAATGATGGCACTGATTCTTTCGATTCCGCTTACAAAAAAGAGTGGTGCCGGTGTTGTCCATAGGGCCGACAGCTGTGACACGGTCTGGTTTGCAGACTCAGCAGGAAGTGCCGCCAGCGTATTCTGCATGGCTCCGCTGTTGATCATCAGCATGGACACAAGATTGCTGATTCCGGAGAGTCCTCCGAGCAGAATGGCCTCCACACCGCCATGCCCGATTCCATACATCAGTGCATTTGGAAAATCCAGCCATTTCTTCATCCAGAACTTCATGGCAATCAGTCTTCCGGTCTCTTCAAAAACCGCTGCAGCCAAAGCCGCGTACACATAGTAAAGCCATGGCCTGCTCTGTGCGTTCAGTCCGCAGAACTGAATGACAAGAACATGCAGCAGCTGCTCCAACAGCATGGCAAACAGCAGATAGGTTCCTGCTCCGATAAAGAACGAGGAAATCCTTGCCTTAAGCCTCACCCTTCCTGCAATGAACAAAGCAATCGGTACCCCCATCGAGAGGACAACGGAGCAGATAACTCCCGCTATCGCCAGACCTGATATTGTGTTCAATTCCATCTTTATACCTCCCTGATTCTCAAAAAATTCCTTTATTGTATTTAAACTGTCCATACAATATAAAGCCTAATCCGACAATAACTGCTGGAAGAATGATATAATCTATAATTATTTCACTCCAAAACGAAACAATAAAACCTAATACAAGAGATATTCCTATAATCAGCGTTCCTGTGCCGACTGTTTTTCCATACTTTGGTATATCTTCTTCCTTTACTTTTCGCCTGTTATAAGAGTGAATTGTGCTGATATTGCCTTTGATATTTACAATTCCCACAACAGATATGAACACTCCCAAAATCAACATTATAATATTTTCCATAATGACCTCCTAAAAATAGAATAGTTCCTCAAATTTTTTGTCCAATGCAATACAAAGAATTAGAGCCAATTTTGCAGTTGGATTAAACTGTCCTGTTTCAATAGAACTAATGGTATTTCTTGATACCCCTACCATTTCTGCAAGCTGAGCTTGAGAAAGATTTGCTTCTGTGCGAACTTCCTTTAAGTGATTTTTCAGTTGTAATTGTTCTTTCATATTCTCACCTCTAAAAGATGGCTAACAAATCCAACAAGTGCCAAAATGGAAAGCACAAAAAACAGAACAGTCAAGACCAAATCGCTCTTTCGCTTCATTTTGATAAAACGAACTAACCATTGTGTTGCAATAATGCTGAAGTATATAACCCACGGACTGTAAATCATAGTATGAGCAAGCACAGAAGATAACAGCGAAAGCAAACAACACACTAAAGCACCAACTCTGCTTGCGTGACTTCCGGCTTGATATACCACTTCCATTTCAGCCAAGTCCTTATTGCGATGTTCTTTTCTGCTTGCATTTAAGATTTCGTCCTTTTTCATAAAAACGCCTCCATGTCAAGTTTTCTTTGCACATTTTAATCATACACATACCAAGTTTTCTTGTCAATAGAGTTCATAAAAAGTTACAACCGATATAAGAGATAACTTTTCTACCACTTCGATTATACTCACGACTTAATGACTTCTTGAATACTTGCCGAAAAAGAAAAACTGCCATCGGTTTGACAGCAGTTCTTCTTCGGTTGGTATCCGTTAGGAATACACAATATCATTCAATACAATCTCATCGGCACAGGTTCGAATGTTATTCATCAATCCTATCCATCTCATCATATCCGTTGCTTTCAGTTCTTCCGTTACACCCTGCTTAAACGCTATTTTTTGCCCTTTAATTGTGGTATTACTTATAGCAAAGCACAAAATAAGGCCCAAAAGGGCACTTTCCCTTTTGAGCCTATACACTTTATCAGCTAACGTATTTTGCTTTCATTTTTCCTCATGGTCATGAGGCTTTTTTCTCTTAAATCGCATTCTATGAATCCTTCGATTGCTCTTTCTGTTCTTCAATAATTCGTTCGGTTGCTTTATGAATTCTATCCTTGGAATAGGGTGGTCTTAAATTCAATGATAACCGCCCTTTTTTAATCATATACGTTTCACTACCATCCTCCGAAGATCCTTTCAACCAGCAATCATCCGGATACTTCTCAGCGAATGCCCGTAACCGTTTCTGCAAGCTCTGATTGAAGGTATACACATCATAGAATCCGTCATCTTCATTGGTCAGAATAATCGTTTCTTTTTCACACTTTAACCTTCGCATATTCTACCCCCGCTTTCTTTCCATTTCCTGATCCAGGTATTTGGGTATCGGTTTTCCGGACCGGCGAGCAATGGCAATCTGTTTCTGATGCAGACGTTTGATCACGGATCTTCGTTTCTTAGATTTTCCATCCTGTTGATTTCGGGAGGTCTGATTGTTGCTGCTAGCATCAGAGGTCTTTTCCTGATTCTTCTTCTGATTATTCACCAGACCGTCCACCATATCATAGTTAGCTTCTGTACCAGATTCTCTGCTTCGTTCATAAGTGCCGTTCTGGTAGAATTTCTGGTAATGTTCCAGACGGATTTTACCATCTTGTTTTAGCTGTTCGACCGGATTTAGCGGTACTTGCTGTTGGATGTAATCATGAATCTTTTGTTTTGTCTTTTCGTCGAATTTCTTACATTCTTCGACAACCATTTTTCCATAGGCATCCAGGATAACACCCTGGGCCTGATCTCGGTATACCTGATGTTCCATCAAATAAAACTGTTTTCCATCAATAATGATGGTGTCTGTGGCAATCCAGTTTCCTTTTTTCCCATCGATCTGATAATTCTCAGTTTCCATAGTGATCAGTGCACCGGATGTATTGATACGAATGAATCCGGACAGATACTGTGGATAGTTTTCATCTACATAGTAGCAGCTGATTTCTCCATTCTTGTTCAATACGAGCACGTCACTGACTTCGCATTGCTTTTTCATTCGTTTCCAGATGTCAGCGACTTTTTCATTTTCCTGCATTTCATGAATCGAGACTAATCGGTAATTTTCGACAGTAATCGACACATTCTGCTGTCTTGCCTCTTGATATGGCAGATGCCACAGGACTTTTCCTTCTGTCTGCTGATCTACTCGGTAGACTGCAAATTGATTAAGCTTCATAGGCATCGTTCTCCAAATTATTCAGATAATAATTCAGATCCAGAGAATAGTAGTATTTGTCTTCGATCTGCTGTAATTTTCCAACTGTAGAATTGATGATCTCAATCATTTCATCATTCTCAGGATCACTTTCTTCCTGTTCCATAACTTCCAAAGCTTCTTTCAGTGTTTGGATTGTTTCTTCCTTTGTGTGCTGCTGGAAGATAGCAGTAAT
This sequence comes from uncultured Lachnobacterium sp., assembly GCA_900550545.1. Taxonomy (GTDB): domain Bacteria; phylum Bacillota; class Clostridia; order Lachnospirales; family Lachnospiraceae; genus Roseburia. The sequence continues at coordinate 3,957 of URSS01000082.1, forward strand.
AGTCAGTTCGTTTTCTTCCAGGTTTACATTTCTCATAGGCTCATTTCCCCCCTTTTCTTTTTCGGTATTGGTTTCATCTGTATATTCAGCTCC
>URSS01000083.1 GCA_900550545.1 uncultured Lachnobacterium sp.
AACCCAATCGTACATGACCGTGCATCTGTGAACTCTGTGGGTTATGGAAAGTGGGAAAAATTAGGAGGGTTGGCTATGATAGGAGAAGTAATAGCGAATACGAATGTCATTCGATATCTGATGGCAGCGATGGGCATACTGGGAGTGATTGCAAAACTTGTAAATCAGGTAACGCTGAATCGGTTGATCCGGGCAGCAGGAACAATGTCCAAGAGTACACACCGACTGATAAAGCTTGTGAAAGCAAAATATGAACATGCGTGTATGGTACATGACACGGTAGAAAATACAGATGCCTTTGTGGAAAAATACATATATGAATACAGAGGCTTTCTTTTTAAGATCCATACATGGAGACAGATAGAGATTCTGACGGTATGGTTTTCTGGTATATTGGCGTTGTTAGGAGCGTCGGCCGATTATCTTTATTACGGAGCAGTAGAATCCGTTTATCAATATATAGCTGTCGGAGCAGCGGAAATGATTTTATTGGAAGTCATCAGGCGGATGTCGGATGAGCCGTATAAAATCCATGGGGTAAAAATGTATATGATCGATTATCTGGATAATACCTGTGCAGTCCGGCAGCGAAGACAAAGGGTAACAGAAAAAGAGGAACTGAATGTGATCGCATCGGCAAATTATGGAGCAGCGGAGCAGCCGGAAAAAAAGGAGGAGACTGTAGCTGCAAAGCCGGAGGTGAAGGAGAGGGAGAAAAAGGTTCAGAACAAAAAATTGTTCCGAAAGCAGCGTGAGGAACCGGTGGAACTTCCAATCAATATTGAAGGTGAACCACGTCGGGTTGAGCCGCAAATGGAATCAGGTACAGGATATGACAGAGAGTCAGTCAGAGAAAAGGGAACAGAGTCAGGCAGAAAGACGGATTCCATAGCAGGAGTGGAAGTGAATGCGGCGGCAAAAGCAGAAGCAAGGCAGGCTGTGAGGGAAGTTCTGAAAGAACGGTTGAATGAGGAAGATAAACCTGCATTAAGGGAGGAGGCGATCCGTCAGATACTGGAAGAATTTCTTGCATAGAGGTGACAATGCAATCCCGTAAAAAGCTGTAGAAAATCATGCAGGCAGTTTCTCGGCGTTTTGTCTGTATGGATACAGGATGGTTTAAAATCAATGCAATCGAGGTTGGTTCTTGTGGCACATTTGCAAATGGGTTATAATAATAGGCAGTTGGGAAATCCGGCTGCCTGATTTATTCTGTTAAAGGGGCATTCAGCACTGCGGGATTTTGCAGTGCTGAATGGCAATGCTGCTGAAGGAAATATGCATGAAGAAAATATCCATGAAAAGAATGCCCATGAAGAATAAAGCGAATCATATGAAAGTGTGAAACCAGCAATGAAGGAGGATGCATGAATGTTAAGAATAGGAATGTTGACAAGCGGTGGAGATTGTCAGGCTCTGAATGCAGCGATGCGTGGAGTTGTAAAGGGACTCTGTTCTAAGAGAGATGATGTTGAGATTTATGGATTTAAGGATGGATATAAAGGACTGATCTATGCGGATTTCAGCATGCTGACTTCCAAGGATTTTTCAGGAATCCTGACAAGAGGAGGTACGATCCTCGGAACTTCCAGACAGCCGTTTAAGCTGATGCGTGTGCCGGATAAGGACGGACTTGATAAGGTAGAGGCGATGAAGCATACATATCACAAGCTGAACCTGAACTGTCTTGTGATACTGGGCGGAAATGGAACGCATAAGACTGCCAATCTGTTGCGTGAAGAGGGATTGAATGTTGTGACACTTCCGAAGACGATCGACAACGATCTCTGGGGAACGGATATGACATTTGGATTTCAGAGTGCAGTGGATATTGCAACCGATACGATCGACCGGATCCATACAACAGCCACTTCCCACAGCCGTGTATTCATCATTGAAGTAATGGGGCATAAGGTAGGACATGTGACATTGCATGCAGGAATTGCAGGTGGGGCAGATATCATTCTTCTTCCGGAGATCCCTTATGATATTAAGGCAATCACGAAAGTAATCGACGGACGTACAAAAGCAGGCAAGCCATTTACGATTCTTGCAGTTGCAGAAGGTGCAATTTCAAAGGAAGATGCAAAGCTGAAAAAGAAAGAGTATAAGGAGAAGCTTGCGAAAAGAAAATATCCTTCGATTGCTTATGAACTGGCGGAGCAGATTCAGAAAGAGACGGATAAAGAGGTGCGTATCACCGTTCCGGGACATACTCAGAGAGGCGGATCTCCGTGTGCATATGACCGTGTGTTTGCAACAAGAGTCGGAGCAAAAGCAGCAGAGCTGATCCTGAATGAAGAGTATGGTTATATGGTTGCCATGCGGAATGGCGAGACAGTGAAGATTCCACTGGAAGAGGTGGCAGGAAAGCTGAAATATGTTGATCCGCAGTGTGGACTGATCCAGGAGGCAAGAATGATCGGAATCAGTTTTGGCGATAAATAAATCTCCAAAGATGTCGGGGTCAAAAGCCCCCGACTTTGATGCCTACGGATTGCTCCGTGCTACGCACTCCCACAATCCTACCCAATATTCGCATATCGTGGGATTATCATCCCACTTTTATGCTCATATCGGGGCGGGTCCTAAGGTCTTTCACCCACCTATGAGCAAGCTCATGTGGGCTTAGACCTTTTGACCCTGGCATCATCTCCAAATAATAAATTACAAGAGGTGTAATACATGTCATATACGGCACTATACAGAAAATTCCGTCCGGCAGAATTTGAGGACGTAAAAGGACAGGAGCATATAGTTACAACATTGCAGAATCAGATCAAGGCGAACCGTATCGGGCATGCGTATTTATTCTGTGGGACGCGTGGGACAGGAAAGACAACGGTTGCAAAAATATTTGCAAAAGCTGTGAACTGTGAGCATCCAGTGAATGGAAGTCCCTGTGGGAAATGTGCGATGTGTAAATCCATTGCAGCAGGCACTTCAATGAATGTGATCGAGATTGATGCAGCATCGAATAACGGTGTGGACAATATCCGTGAGATCCGGGAAGAGGTGACGTATCGTCCGACAGAAGGAAAGTACAAAGTTTATATTATTGATGAGGTGCATATGCTTTCGATCGGAGCTTTCAATGCACTTCTGAAGACACTGGAAGAACCCCCTTCCTATGTGATCTTCATTCTGGCAACGACGGAGGCGCACAAGATTCCTGTGACGATTCTGTCCCGCTGTCAGAGATATGATTTCCGGAGAATTACGACGGAGACGATTGCCGCCAGACTCCGGGAACTGATGGATACAGAAAAAGTAGAGGTGGAAGACCGGGCACTGACGTATATTGCCAAGGCAGCGGATGGTTCCATGCGTGATGCATTGAGTCTTCTGGATCAGTGTATTGCATTCTATCTTGGGCAGAAGGTGACATACGAGCATGTTTTGGAAGTGCTGGGAGCGGTGGATACGGAAGTATTCAGCCGGCTGTTAAGACAGCTGCTTGCGATGGATGTACATCAGGTGATCGAGACGGTAGATGAGCTGGTAATGCAGGGAAGAGAATTGTCTCAGCTGGCGGCAGATTTCACATGGTATCTGAGGAATCTGCTTCTGGTGAAGAGCTCGGATGATATGGAAGATGTACTGGATGTATCGTCGGAGAATCTGGCACTGTTAAAAGAAGAAGCACAGATGATTGACAGTGATACACTGATCCGCTACATCCGCATTTTTTCGGATCTGACGAATCAGTTGAAATATGCGACACAGAAGAGGGTTCTGCTGGAAGTAACCCTGATCAAATTATGCCGTCCGGCAATGGATCAGAATAAGGACGCCTTGCTGGACCGCATCCGTGCGATTGAAAAACAGCTGGAGGACGGAGCGTGGGAAGCACCGGTCAGGGAGCGTGTTGTGTATGCATCCGATGCAAAAGAAGCAGCGGCACCGAAGCCGAAACCGGAACTTCCGCAGGCATTAAATGAAGACGTGAAAGCGGTGGCAAAAGATTTCCGGATGATCATCAATGAGGCTTCCCCGATGC
>URSS01000084.1 GCA_900550545.1 uncultured Lachnobacterium sp.
CATGCCATGCTTACACTTCTGGAAACTGCTAAAAAAGCTGCAATTCCGGCAAAATGTGTTCTTTTTGACAGCTGTTTTTTGGCAATCGAAAAAGAAGAAGAAACTGTAGAGACAGCCACAGATGATGAAAAACTGAGCGTATGGCAGAAATTCATCAAATTATTCAAATAATTACAGGGATAAATCTTGACTTTCGTTTTCGATGCCAATAAACTTGATGGTAGTTGATCCAACGAGAGGAGATTTTATTGTATGAACGAAAGAGAAAAACTTAAATCACGATTAGGATTTATCCTGCTTTCGTCAGGATGTGCCATCGGAATAGGAAATGTGTGGAAATTTCCATACGCAGCAGGCCAGGGAGGTGGCGGCGCATTTGTGCTGTTTTATCTCCTGTTTCTGTTGCTTTTGGGACTTCCAATCATGACCATGGAGTTTGCGGTAGGGCGTGCCAGCCAGAAGAGTCCGGTTAAGGCATATCAGGCATTGGAAAAGCCGGGACAGAAATGGCATATCCATGGTTATATAACATTGATCGGCTGTTATCTGCTGATGATGTTTTATACCACAGTAACCGGCTGGATGCTTCATTATTTTTATCTCAGTGTGAGAGGACAGTTCGAGGGACTGGATGCACAGGGCGTATCGGATCAGTTTACGGAGATGTTAGGAAAGCCACAGATCATGGGATTCTGGATGGTTGTTGTGGTATGCGCAGGCGTGTTTGTGTGTTCGCGAGGTCTGCAGAATGGGCTTGAGAAGGTGACAAAGGTAATGATGACCGCGTTGCTTTGCATTATGGTAGTGCTTGCCATCAACAGTTTCTTTATGGATGGCGCAAAAGAAGGTTTGTCCTTTTATCTGCTTCCGGATTTTGCACGCATGAAAGAAATCGGAATTGTGAAAACAATCACAGCAGCTATGAATCAGGCATTTTTCACATTGAGTCTGGGTATTGGAGCGATGGCGATATTTGGAAGTTATATTGGCAAGGAGCGCTCGTTGCTGGGAGAATCTTTAAATATAGCTGTGCTTGATACATTTGTAGCGATTACGGCAGGTCTGATTATTTTTCCGGCATGTTTTACCTTCCATGTAGATCAGACATCCGGACCAAGCCTGATTTTTATTACTTTGCCAAATATTTTTAATCATATTCCATTGGGAAGATTGTGGGGAAGCCTGTTTTTCCTGTTTATGTTCTTTGCAGCTTTTTCGACAATTCTGGCCGTATTTGAGAATATCATTTCCTGTGGAATGGAACTGACCGGATGCAGCAGAGGAAAGTCCTGTGCTGTAAATTTGATCCTGATCATTGTATTGTCACTTCCATGTGTGCTTGGATACAATTTGTGGCAGTGGAGCGGTTTAAATGTCTTTGGTGGAACGGTTCTGGATCTGGAAGATTTTCTGGTCAGCAACCTGTTCCTTCCACTGGGGTCTTTGGTATACCTGCTTTTTTGCGCCAGCAAATATGGCTGGGGATGGAACAATTATACGAAGGAAGCTAATACCGGAAAAGGCCTGAAGATACAAAACTGGATGCGTGGATACATCACCTATATTTTGCCACTGATCATTTTGTTTATCTTTGGATTCGGTATTTATGATAAATTTTTTGTAAAATAAAACAAAATTTAATTATTACATGAAAGGAGCATGTTTATGTATCAAGCAAATCAGTCACGTTACGAGACAATGAAATATCACCGCTGCGGAGACAGCGGATTACAGTTGCCGGAAGTTTCTTTGGGATTCTGGCACAATTTTGGAGATACTGGTGTCTATGAGAATATGAAGCAGATGTGCTTTACCGCGTTTGATCATGGGATTACACATTTTGATCTGGCGAACAATTATGGACCACAGCCGGGAAGTGCAGAGGCAAATCTTGGAAAAATTCTTCGAGAGGAATTTGGCGCATACAGGGATGAACTGATTATCAGCACGAAAGCCGGATTTGATATGTGGCCGGGACCTTATGGGGACTGGGGAAGCCGCAAGTATCTAATTGCAAGTCTGGATCAGAGCCTGAAACGTCTGGGATTGGATTATGTGGATATTTTCTATCATCACCGCATGGATCCAGAGACACCGCTTGAGGAAACGATGGGAGCATTGGACCAGATTGTAAAAAGCGGAAAAGCGTTGTATGTGGGACTGTCAAATTATGATGGAGAGACGATGAAACGTGCGGCAGCGATACTGGAAGAATTGCATTGCCCGTTCGTAATCAATCAGAATTCTTATAATATATTCAACCGTACTATTGAGCGCAACGGATTGAAACAGGCAGCAGCCGAACAGAAGAAAGGAATCATTTCTTATAGCCCGTTGGCTCAGGGAATGCTCACGGACCGCTATTTAAACGGGATTCCAAAGGATAGCCGTGTGAATACGGACGGACGTTTCCTTCATGCGGATCAGTTCAGCGAGGAACGGCTGGCAAGCATCCGCCGGTTGAATGCTATTGCAGCAGCCAGAGGAGAAAGCCTGGCACAGATGGCCTTGAAATGGGTAATTCGCGATGGTGTTGTTACATCCGTACTAATTGGAGCTTCCCGCCCGCAGCAAATTCTTGAAAACCTCAAAGTTCTTGGAAGTGCAGATTTCACGGAAGAAGAACTGCGTGAAATCGATGCATGCTCGTTAGAACTTTAAAATCTGCTGACAGAAGGTGTGGAGCTGATACGCTGACAGCAGGACAAAGCGGGTTTGGACATCGTCCAGCGAATAGCCAAGGTCATCTTTTAAGATGCGTAAGCGGTAATTGATCGTATTCCGGTGACAGAACATATGCTGCGCAACTAATTGTACACTGCCCCCGTATAGCAGGTATTCATGCAATGTTTCTGTTAACATCGTATGGTGCTTTTGATCATAATCCATGACTGTGCCAAGGTATTCGCGGATGTAGTTCTTCATCAGACCGGTATCTTGAATTTCGAGAAGGAGTTTATAAAATCCAAAATCATTATAATGGAAAAAGCGTTCATTGGAACATGCAGCCATTTGTGCTGCGGAAACTGCGTGCAGGTAAGCTGTGCGCAGTTTTTTTATGTCCGTGCACAGACTGCCACAGCCACTGTGGAATTCCAGGTCCGGAAAATGTGCATGCAAAGAGGCTGGAATCTGCCGGCAGGCGGTCGAAGTCTGCATGGAGGTACAGAAAATCACAATCGTGCTTTCCTTTCCTGCGCAGATGTGGTAGTTGCCGAAACGTTTGCATGCGCTGTGTAAAAGGCGCAAGGCACTCTGTGAAAGTGTTGTATCAATATATAGAACTTGCAGATTGTCTTCCATAAATCCGGCATCGGTAAGAATGGAAAGAGCACTTTCGGACATTTGGTCTTCGAACAGAATTGTTTCAAAAGTTGCGGTCAGTTTATCGTTGTTTCGCACATCTTCAAAAATGCGATTGTAGTAATTGTGCGTAATATCAAAAATTTTCGTTTCCCACGGCATCGTAAAAAGTGGAAAATGATGCTCATGACAAAGTCGCAAAATTTCCTCGGAGATATCATCTTCAAAGATGTATTTTCCTGTATTTATGATAAGACCACTTGTTTTGTGCGATATTAATTCTATAATAAACTTCTTGAGCCAGTCTTTGTCTTCGGAGGAAGTGACACCTGTAGTGATAATGAGTTCGCCACCATTTAAAAAGGTGGAGGTGGTGATATCTTCGGAGATATATACCCAGTTGATTGTGTGGTCCAGATCGTCTGCGCCCGCCAAAAGATGCAGATGATACAGGTCTTTGGTAGCTTGATACAGTTCTTTTAAGAAAACAGCCATTTTTTAGTTCCTTTCGATTTCATGTTGTATGTTTGAGTTTCTACCGGCTGCGTCAGGCATGGCAGGGGTGGACCCGATGGTATTTTATTCCAC
>URSS01000085.1 GCA_900550545.1 uncultured Lachnobacterium sp.
CACTGTCTAAAGAAGATCGTATCGATTTATTTAAGCATGAATATGCACATTATATGCAGTACAACATGTCAATACCTGAAAAATATCAATGGCAGACAGGAACGCACGGGAGTGCGTGGAAGTATTGCTGCTCTCTTATAGGGGCAGTTCCGACTCCTTATTATAAGGCAGGAGAAGCACTAAGGGATCACGACTACGATAAGGTATTAAAAAATCGGATCCATGATAAGACGGTGCCAATCCGGGATACCTATCAACGTCTGCAAAAAGCACAGAAGCAAAAGGATGAAATTATCCATTATAAAATTGGAGATGAAGTTGCTCATCCCCGATTTGGAAATGGAATCGTAGAAAAAATTAGTCCAAGATCTGGCGGAGTACATCTTCATATTCGTTTTGATGGTGAAGTGAAATGCATAGATCAGAAGTGGCTGATGAAAAGAAGAGATTCATATAAATAGTGGAGCTTCCTGTATAATTCAAATATAGGGAATTCCAAGAAAGAAGGTTGAGAAAAAGAAATACCTCAGAGTAAAATAAGATTACTGACTTTGGACGGTTAGTAAAAAATCTTATTAAAACAGTGAGGTATCTATAATGAATTGTAACACACAGAACGCAAAAATTGCATCCATAACTGAAAAAACTTTGATTGTTGGAATTGATGTCGGCAGTGAAACTCATTTTGCCAGGGCATTTGATTGGCGGAACTATGAATATACAAAGAAGCCGCTGGAATTCAGTAATACTGAGGCGGGTTTCATGATGTTCAAGGCATGGGTGGAAGATATCGCAGAAAAGCAAGGTAAAACAGCTGTAATTCCCGGAATGGAGCCGACCGGTCATTACTGGTTTGCACTGGGGAAATTCCTGCAGGACAGCGGGATGAAGCCTGTACATGTGAATCCGCACCATGTCAAGAAGTCGAAAGAGCTGGATGACAACAATCCCAATAAGAATGACCGTAAGGATCCAAAGACGATTGCGGCACTGGTCAATGAAGGACGCTTCTCTTATCCCTACATACCAACCGGTATTTATGCGGAGATCAGGAGCTTATCGAATCTTCGTTTCCAGACGCAGGAAGAGCTAACAAGAATCAAGAATCGAATCGCTAGATGGTTTGCCATTTATTTTCCTGAATATAAAGACGTTTATGGGGATTTAATGGCAGTCAGCGGACGAATGATACTCAAGGAAGCTCCATTGCCGGAGGATATCAGAATACTTGGAGTGAACGGTGTAAACCAGATTTGGAGAAACGCGAAGCTGCGAGGCACTGGAATGAAGAGGGCAAAGATCCTGGTATCAGCTGCAGAGCATAGCGTTGGAAGTAAGGAAGCACCGGAAGCGGCAAGGATTGAACTGAAGAATCTGCTGAATGACATGGATGTATATGTGTCAAGGATGGAGGAACTGCTCCAAACTATAGAGGAAAAACTGAAGACGATTCCATATGTTGATAAACTGATGGAAATCAAAGGAATCGGATTGATTACAGTCAGCGGATTTATTGCAGAAGTAGGTGACATTGGACGTTTTGATAATCCGAAGCAGCTGCAGAAGCTGGCGGGATATGCAATCGTGGCAAATGATTCCGGAAAGCACAATGGAGAGAGCCGGATCAGCTACAGAGGCAGAAAACGGCTGAGATATGTGCTGTATGAAGCTGCGATATCACTGGTGGGGAAGAATGCTGAGTTTAAGGAAATACATGAGTATTATCGAACCCGTAAAGAAAACCCGTTAAAGAAGATGCAGTCAGTAGTAGCAGTGGCATGTAAGATTATTAGGGTATTCTACACAATCCTGACAAAGGGTGTGGATTATGACCCAATGAAACTGATGAGTGATATCAGAAGGCCACAGTTGCAGGCAGCGTAGTAAGCAGAGACAAACAGGTAATGTTCTGTCACAGTTGAATTGAACTTTCAGAAATAGCTGCGGAGAGTTGAATTCAGCTGTGACAGGAAGGCTGAGAAGTATGAAGACCGAGTCGGGAAAACGTCCGCCGTAAGGTGCCGTGAGGTATTGATACTTAAACAGGTCAGTAAGACTTAAAACAAAAAAGAATGAGCCAGTAGTCGGCAGGAATAATCACCATAGGGCATGACCCTGTAGAGGAGCTAAGCTGACACCCTGGTTATGGACAGGCGGGACGAAGGAAGTTAGGACCCGGCAGAAATGCGGGTGATCCTGGTAGACACGGGAGGTTCGCTGCCGTAGATGGGAGGGTATACACAAGGCCATGTAGAACGAAAATGATGACGTTTTATTTTGTGTACCCCAACCCCTCTATTTTCGTACCAGATACAGAGAAATGTCCATCTTCTTGGCTCATTCATCTGAGATATGGAACTAAAAATCCCTTGAAAAATAAGGAAAAAAGACTTGACTATATAGGGAGTGTAAATTTTAATGAGTGAAAAAGTAGAACTTTCCAGGCAGCAGCGTAAATCGCAGGAAACGAGAGAAAAGATCTTTCAGGCAGCAAAGAAAATCCTTCAGAAAAAAGGGTATGAAGAACTTTCTATTAAAAATATCTGTGAGGAGGCCGGAGTTTCCAATGGCAGCTTTTATCATCATTTCAAGACAAAAGATGATCTGCTGTCTTACTATATTGAGGAACAGCCGACGATCAACCCGGATCTGCTGGAAATCCCGGAGAATGCAGGTGGTGTAGAGCAGGGAATCATTCAGGTCTACATGAATTATGTGAAGTATTGCCGGGAACTGGGCGTGGAATTTATGTCGGGGTATTACGATACGAAGAACCAGGCATTGAATGCAGCAATCAGAACAGAGCGTCCCTATCCGATCGTGACAGTGCAGACGTATGTGGAGAAGGCGATCGAAGCAGGAGTGGTAAAGCTGAATGTCAGCATTGAAGAGTTTACGACCGATATCAGAATGATCGTGATCGGAAATGTATTTGAGTGGTGCCTGAGAAACGGAGAAGCTGATTTTGAAGGAAATATGAGCCGTTCGCTTGGAAAATATCTGGAAAGTACATTGTGCGAAGTGGAGAAAAATTGATGGACTACATTTTTATTGTAAATCCAAAATCAAGAACAGGACAGGGAGAGCTGCTGTGGAGTCAGCTTGAGCCGGAACTGAAAAAAAGGCGGGTCTCCTATGAAGTCAGAATGACCGGCAGAAAAAAAGATGCGGAAAGGATCGCAACTGAGATCACAGCAGATGAGGAAGAGCATACGATGATTGTGCTTGGCGGGGATGGTTCACTGAATGAAGTGATCAATGGAATTAAAAATCCGTCTAAAGTAACGCTTGGATATATTCCTACCGGATCGAGTAATGATTTTGCAAGAGGCATGGGGATCCCGAAAGATGCAAAAAAGGCACTGGAGTTGATCCTGAACTCGGAAAAGATTGAGAAACTGGATGTGGGAGAGCTGGTACTTGGTGGGAAAAGAAGACGATTCCTGGTCAGTGCGGGGATGGGATTTGATGCGGCAGTGTGCCATGAAGTGTGCATCTCAAAATGGAAGAAGATCTTAAACCGCTTAAAGCTTGGAAAGCTGAGTTATGCAGTGGTTGCACTCAACCGGCTGCTGAAGGATCAGCCGGTGAGGATGGAGATCCGGCTGGATGACGGAAGTGTGCATCGGTTTGAACGTGCATATTTTGCGGCATTTATGAATCAGAAATACGAAGGTGGCGGATTTAAATTCTGCCCGGAGGCATCTCCGTCTGACGGAAAGCTGGATATCATGGTGGCAGCAGACCTCTCCAAAAAGAAGATTCTGTGTCTGTTGCCGACGGCATTCTTTGGAAAGCATACAAAGTTCCGTGGCGTTACGATCCTTCAATGCCGCAGTGCAGAAGTTTCTACAGGCAGTACACTGCCGATACATACAGAC
>URSS01000086.1 GCA_900550545.1 uncultured Lachnobacterium sp.
ACTACTCTCGACAGAGAGTATAGAAGTGCGCCCTTTAGTTCCTAAAGGGATTTTCTTCTGACCCAAATTATATAAAATGTAGATCAAGACATTTCTAAGAGGTACTCTCAGATTTTCACAACATAAGGTTCATCTTCAATAATACCCTGATCGTGGGTAACAATGATAACCGTTTTACCTTCTTCATTGAGTTCGTGCAACAACCTCATAACAATATCTCTATTTTTCTTGTCAAGTGAGCCAGTAGGTTCATCTGCCAAAACAACAGAACATTTTTTCATCATAAGACGAGCTAAAGCAACTCTCTGTTGTTCACCACCGGAAAGCTGATAAACTTTTTTGTTAACTTCCTTTGATAACCCCACACGATTAAGAGCTTCTTTAAGTGATACTTTAGTTCGGCTTGATTTTTTAATCAAACTTAAATTTTCTTTAACTGTCTTATTTTCAAGCAGTGCAAAATTCTGAAAAAGAAACCCCACTGTATCCGCAAAAAAACTGTTTTTATTTTTAAGCCGGGTAATATTCAGCCCTTCGATTATGATACTGCCGCTATCCGGCTTTTCGATACCACCAATCATATTGAGCAAAGTGCTTTTTCCACTGCCGCTATCCCCGCTGATTACTACAAAACTTCCATCCGGAATTTCCAAATTAAAGTTGGAGAAAATTATTTTCTCTCCAAATGCTTTATTTAAGCCACGAATTATAATCATAAACATCCTCCCTTCAATGACTTTGAGATATTTGTTTTTTCAACCCACATAATATTTGTGAAAATGATTGCCATTTCAATAATGGTGAGCAATGATCCAATTAGTAAAGCAATCCCGACACTTGCGTTAGATATAAAAATCGAAACAATGCAAATCAATATCACAACGGCTATATTTTCTATGAGATTAACGGAAATAAATCTTTTGTGCCTTTCATAAAAGCTATAACCTAAAACCTTTTTGAGGGAGATTTCCATAGAGCTAAGTCTAAATTCCATTTTCGCTTCAGATACGATGATAGCTATATCTAACAGCAATACTAATACGCAAAGAGAGCTTATAAAGCTAATCAATTTTACAAGGAAACTATGACTATAAATGTAATCCTCTCCGACATTCGTCAGCATAAAATAGTGTGAACCAAGCTGTTCTGCATATTTTTTCGCAGCATTACGAATTGTGCTTTCATCGCATCCGTAGATTACCTCACCATTATATGTTCCTGTTTCGATATAACTTCCATTCAAAGCAACAGCCTCATTTGCCTGATAAATAACAATCGGATTTGTTGCTCTTGACAATCCGTCAATAGCCTCTTCTCTGTTCGAATTGAGATAATAAAATTGCTCTCTGCCAGAATATTCTTTATAAACAACACGCAGTTCTTCTGCATTTTGGGTAAGAGAGTCAATTTCCTCTTTTGCGATATCTTTGTATGATTCCGCATTTCTTCCCTTTGGCACGAAGACCACGATATCCTCTTTTTCATCATCTTCAGTAAGCATATCAGAAAACCCTTGTAGCATATCTCTGGCATTATGATTTACAAAAATATAATTATCCGTATCGCTTATCCGGCTGCCTATGCAGACCACCGGATTTATAGTGTTGTATTCATTTTCGTAAAGGTCATTCCAAAATTTGCTCTCTTTGGATTCCTCCTCATTTTCTTCAAAAGGAGGTTCAATCTGCATAACTCCAAAATAATAATCATTATAATGATTTTCTAAAAGAGTAGTGTTTGTAAGTAAATTACCTTGAATGCTACTGAGATTTGTAGTTATTGTAAAAATTGTCATAGCAGTAGCAAATACTTTAAGACCGTTCAGAAGATAAAACATACCTTTTTTATCTGAAGCATTGGCAAAGGCTTTTTTTACATCAAAGCGGACAAAAGCAGCATAAGGAATTACGGAAAGAACTGCTCCGGCACAATACACTGCCAAAATGAGATGATCTTCATACGCTCCCGATATAAATTGAGAAACAAGCAACTTTGCTAAGACGAATAATGCAGCATATGAAATCATATCAGCCACTACAGCTTTTAGAGCAATCACAGCAGCATTTTCGCCCAGAGAAGCTCGTACAACTACTTCCTTTTGTCTGCGTATCACCTCAATCATATTAAGTACAATCATCAATATGGCAACCAGGCCCCAAACAATGAACATCATATCAGTTTCGGTTGATTGCCAAAACTCTGGCTGCGATATAGAATATTCTTTTGCCAAATCTTGATATGTGGCAATAATGTCATCATCGTCACCGATATAGCTGACCATTATTTCCTGTCCATTGCCTGTGTTTTTTGCTTCTCTAAAATCTTCAAATTCTATTACGGTGATTCCGCCTATCAAAGCCGTATATGTTTTTTCCTCAATATCCATTGTGCTTTTAAGACTATCCCGAACAACGGTATCATCACCATAAATATAAAGTCTTGTCTGATAATTAGAAACTCTCTGATTAAAAGTCGAAAAAATATGAACACCATGCTTCTCAGCTGTATCTTCTGCATTGGCTAAAAATGAATCCATATCGTCATTAGTAGTTGTGTATCTGGACGATAAATAATAAGCACCATTAAAGTTCCAGAGCATATTTTGATATACTTCAGCTTGCATAACAAAAGCAAAAATAATCGTAATCAACAGCAATATATTTCTTATATGTTTCATTTGAAATTCTTAAACCTCCTTTGAATAGGTAACAGACACACGATTGCCCAAAATACTAATATGGATTTTTTCATACAACCACATTCTCTTGTTAGATTCTAATTTTCCGTTTTCTTTATTCGCATAAATTGTACCATAAAACTCGTGAACAATTCTACCGCAACTTTGGACTACATGAGAAAAGTCCGAACAGTTTTCTGCCCGGACTTCCTCGCTCAATCATAAATCAATTCCGCTTTCACAATCTCCTCTGCCTGTGCCTTGCAAGCGTTCATCTGCCGCACCCATTCCATTTGATTATCGGCTTTCAGTTGCTCAGTCACACCGTTTTGCTCTGCCAGTGACCGCACGATCAGCTCCATGCGGTTTCGTGCCGCTTCGTCAATCTCGGCACAATGTTCAAAGAGCTTGTCGGATAGCACCAGTTCATTGAACAGTATCGGGCGGTGCATTTCCAGATACGCCTTGCGAAGTCTGCCGTAGTGTCCGATGGGCTTGGTCTTGCGGATAACGATGTTCGGGATAAGATAATCGCCGTTCTGTGTGTAAGTGATATTCATGCTGATTGTACTCCTTTCATTGGCTCTCTCTGCGGTAAGCTGCTGACAGGGACGAACACGCCCTTTGCAATGTCCTCTGCACGAATGGCGGCTTTCTTGGCTTCGATTTCTGCCTTTTTCCGCTCCTTGATTTTATCCTCGTATCGCTTCTGCGCTCCGCTGGCTTTACGCTTCAAGTAGTTCTGATGAAGTCTGTCCTTGCGTTCCTCTCGCTTGCGGATTTCTTCTAATTCCTCCGGGGTCAGCTCCACTTCTCCAAACGCCGGGGGAACGAAACGCCCAACAAAATTGAAGTAAATCTCAACCTCCTGTGTGGTCTGTATACTGCCCTTGCGGTCACGCTCATGCACAAGGATTTTCTCGATAAACTCGTTGAGCATGGCAATGGTCAGCTTGTCGAAGTTCTCATATTTGTCAATCAGAGCGATAAAACGGTCAGCGTCCTTTTCGTGCTTCTCATAGCTCT
>URSS01000087.1 GCA_900550545.1 uncultured Lachnobacterium sp.
AATCTGATTAATCATAAATGAGGGGCAAAATACCTTTTGACCCTCATATCATAATTATATGTTATCCATCTGTTAAAATACATCCGAAAAAATGTCACCACTGTTGTAATTATAATTGTACTTGCCGGTCTTTCCATATGTGTTTGCCCGGGCTGCCTCTGCCTGTGCATAGGAATCAATCAATGACGAACGGGTCGCAACACCATACGCATACGAACCGGTTCCATGGAACAAATCCTTTGCTTTACTCATATCAGCATTTTTAAACGTATTCTTGTCAATGGACAAAATGCCGGTCTTTTCATCCACATTGATTCCAATCTCTGCAAGATCTTTGCTGTTTCCGGAAGTCAGATTTTTCATTGAACTTACCGTGCTCTCAATACGGCTTGCGTAAGACTTCGCACTTGTAGTCAGCAACGAATTATAATCTTCCACAAAACTGCTGACTTTTTCATAAATTTTATCGGTATCATAATTTCCATCTGCTTTCTTTGAGAAAACGGAATTGGACTTTGTAGAATACAGTTCCTTGGCAGAAGCCGTCAGCTCTTCTGCTGCACTTTCAATATTCGCAAGTGTCTTCGCGGAATCCTTTGATGTAGAAGTTGACGTATTTGTTTTATCCTTTGCGGATGTTTTTGTATCGTTCGAATCAAGTTTGTAATAAGATTTCATGAGCTTACTGTAAGATCCGCTCCGAATACTTGCATAATCACTCAAATTAATTCCAAGAGTTCCAGAATTTCTGGACTTTGAAGATGAGCCAAGACTCGAAAATAACATACTGATTGACGACGAATCGTAAGAAGAAATTCCTCTCATAATTATTATCACTCCTTTTTAATCGACAACTATACTCTAAATTTTATATCGGCGTTTTATTTTAAAAATGAACCCCTGCTATACATCTTCGATCTGCCAGTCAATCGGTTCAATTCCATTCTTTTCCAGAAATGCATTTGCCTGGCTGAAATGTCTGCAACCAAAAAAGCCTCTGTACGCAGAAAGTGGACTTGGATGCGGCGCTTTTAAAATTAAATGTTTCGGGTTGGTCAGCATCGGAATTTTGCTCTGTGCCGGTCTGCCCCACAACATATAAACAATCGGTCTGTCCTGCGCGTTTACCGCCTGAATAATCGCATCGGTAAACTGTTCCCAGCCGTGTCCCTGATGCGAATTTGCCTGATGGGCACGCACGGTCAACACCGTATTCAAAAGTAGCACTCCCTGGTCTGCCCATTTTTTCAGATATCCATTATTTGGAATCCTGCAACCGAGATCATCATGCAGTTCCTTATAAATATTCTGTAAAGATGGCGGAATATCTTTCTGGTCCGGTAAAACTGAAAAAGACAATCCGTGTGCCTGATGCTCATTGTGATACGGATCCTGTCCTAAAATAAGCACCTTCACCTCGTGCAATGGTGTAAAATGCAAAGCATTGAAAATATCTTCTGCCGGCGGATACACAACCGTCCGGCTGTACTCTTCTTTTACAAATTGGTACAGATTACGATAATACGGCTTTTTAAATTCCGCATCCACCGCTTCGAGCCAATCATTCGTAATCATTGACATAATGATTTCTCCTTATCGTCTCACTGACACACCTTTGTCTGCCAGATAATTTTTCAAATCCATAATCTCTAACTCTTTGTAATGGAACAATGACGCTGCAAGTGCCGCATCTGCATGTCCTTCTGTCAGGGCATCGTAAAAATGCTCCTTTGTTCCTGCACCGCCTGAAGCGATTACCGGAATGGAAACATTATCTGCAATCATGCGGGTCAGTTCAATGTCATATCCGGCTTTCGTTCCATCACAATCCATGCTTGTAAGAAGAATCTCGCCGGCACCAAGCTGATTTGCTTTCATCGCCCACTCAACAGCATCGAGACCGGTGTCAATTCTTCCACCGTTCTTGTAGACATTCCATCCGCTTCCATCTTCTCTTCTTCTTGCATCAATCGCAACCACAACACACTGGCTTCCGAATTTGTCGGCTGCATTTCCAATCAGTTCCGGCGTATTGATTGCTGATGAATTGATGGAAATCTTATCTGCGCCCTCTCTCAAAAGCGCTTTGAAATCATCTACCGTGCGGATACCTCCACCAACGGTAAATGGGATAAAAACTTTCTCCGCCACTTTGCGAACCATATCCACAACCGTTCCACGGTTGTCCGAAGAAGCGGTAATATCCAAAAACACAACTTCATCGGCGCCTGCTTTATCGTATGCTGCCGCAACTTCCACTGGGTCTCCTGCATCTCTTAAATTGATAAAATTGATTCCCTTAACAACACGTCCATTGTTCACATCCAGACAAGGGATAATTCTCTTTGTAAACATTATCGCTTTCCTCCCTGAAGTTCTGCAAAATTCTTTAAAATGGATAATCCCACAGTTCCGCTTTTCTCCGGATGAAACTGACAGGCGAATACATTGCCCTGTTCTACCGATGCGTGAATCGTGGTACTGTACTGTGTCGTTGCTTTTACAATCTGTTCGTCTTTCGCTTTCAGATAATAGGAATGAACGAAATATACATATGGATTTTCTTCCAGTCCGGTAAAAAGCCTTCCATTGTTCTGCAAATGCAGGGAATTCCATCCAATATGCGGAATCTTAAGTCCCGGCTGATCCGGAATACGAACGATTTCTCCATCAAGCACATGCAGGCCTTCCACTCCCTGGCTTTCATCGCTGCCTTCAAAAAGAAGCTGCAAGCCTAAACAGATGCCCAAAAACGGCTTATTTTCTGCAGCCACTTCATGAATCACTTTGTCGAGTTCGTATTTTTTCAACTGCTCCATCGCATCACCAAATGCGCCTACACCGGGAAGAATTACTTTGTCAGCAGCTTCAATCTCATGAAAATCGCGTGTGATCACACATTCTTCTCCAAGAAAATGCAATGCTTTTTCCACGCTCTTCAGATTCCCGGCATTGTAGTCAATTATTGCTATCATTCTATCAAATCCTTTCAAATCAAGCATTTCTCCAATGCTTGCGTACATTTCCAACAATTCTTGCTGTCATAGGAATAGTTCTTACACCATTCGTTGTTTTTCTAACAGGCTTGTTTTTTTCTGACGTAGTTTTATTTGCTATTCTTGAGCCTCCTTAAATCAGAGTGCCTCGAATGTATACCACATTAAATTTTACCACATTAAATGCACATTGTCCATTTCTTAAATCTGTTCAACATTATCTATAAATTCTTCAAACTGTTTTCTTTTAATCCTGATAGTTCTCCCCAACATCAAATGATATTTATTTCCATAATCTTCACGAACTATCTCTCTAAGTCTATGCTGTCCAATTCCAAATAAATCGGATGCTTCTTTTATATTCAATCGAGAGCACGAAAACAATCTTCTTGCCACTGCATCAGAGTTTCTTTTTTACGCCCTCATATAACGAAACTCTCAGAGGGTAAAATACAGTGGGCAAATGCAAAAAATTTTAGTTTTTTATTTTTGCGCAAAAAAACAGCTATAAGACTCCATTTTTGAAATCTTATAGCTTTGCTATTAATAACTCAAACTTCGCACATTAAAATGTGCCTATGCACCTTGAAAATTCAATAAT
>URSS01000088.1 GCA_900550545.1 uncultured Lachnobacterium sp.
ATGATTATCTCTCTGATGCAGTCCAATGCTTGGTTCATCAAGGATATAAGCAACTCCAACCAGTCCTGAACCGATCTGGGTCGCCAGACGGATACGTTGTGCTTCACCCCCCGACAAAGTTCCTGTTGCCCTCGCCAGCGTCAGATAATCCAGTCCTACATCCATCAAAAACTGAATTCTTGCACGAATCTCTTTCAGAATCTGACCACCGATCATCTGCTGTGTCTCCGTCAAATGCAATTCCTGAAGAAATTTCTGAAGCTTCTCTATAGAAAATGCCGTCACCTCTGAAATATTTTTTTCACCTATGGTTACTGCCAATGCACTTGCCTTTAACCGCTGACCACCACATGCCGAACATGGGGTAATATTCATGAAAGTCTCATATTCTGCTTTCATTGTCTCCGAACCGGTCTCACGATACCTGCGTTCTACATTCTTGATCAGGCCCTCAAACGCTACATCATAAACCCCTTCTCCCCGCTGCCCTTTATAATACACTTTCACTTCTTTTCCATTGGTTCCATAGATAAGAACATCATGTACTTTTTTCGGGTAGTCCTGAAAAGGTGTATCCAGATCAAAATCATATTCCCTGCAAAGAGCCTGCAGGATTGCATTGGTAAAGCTGGTCTTATCCGCACAGGACTGCCAGCCAGGAACCGTGATTGCACCTTCATTGATACTCAGCGACGGATCCGGTATCATAAGTTCCTCCGAAAATTCCATCTTATATCCAAGTCCAAAACATTCAGGGCACGCCCCAAACGGATTATTAAATGAAAAACTTCTCGGCTCTATCTCTTCTATGCTGATCCCGCAGTCAGGACAGGAAAAACTCTGGCTGAAATTCATAGACTCCCCGCCGATTACATCTACGATCAGCAATCCTTCTGCCAGATGCAGTACATTTTCCACCGAATCTGTCAGCCTCTTCTCAATCCCCGGTTTAACTACAAGCCGATCCACGATGATCTCAATATTATGCTTGATATTCTTGTCCAGTGTGATCTCCTCTGACAGTTCATACAGATTTCCATCTACACGGACACGCACATAACCACTCTTCTTCGCTCTGTCCAATAATTTGGTGTGCGTTCCCTTTCTTCCCCTCACGACCGGAGCCAGAAGCTGGATCTTCGTCCGCTCTGGAAGTGCCATAATCTGATCCACCATCTGATCCACCGTCTGTTTCGCAATCTCGCGGCCGCATTTCGGACAGTGTGGGATTCCAACTCTCGCGTATAATAATCGGAAATAATCGTAAATTTCGGTCACTGTTCCCACAGTAGAACGTGGATTATGATTGGTTGATTTCTGATCAATGGAAATTGCAGGTGAAAGACCTTCAATGCTCTCTACATCCGGTTTCTCCATCTGTCCTAAGAACTGTCTTGCATAAGAAGACAGTGACTCCATATATCTTCTCTGCCCCTCTGCATAAATCGTATCAAATGCAAGAGACGATTTTCCCGAACCACTCAGACCCGTCAGAACAACCAGTTCATTCCTTGGAATATCCACATCGATATTCTTCAGATTATTTTCATTCGCTCCCCTGATCCTGATATACCGGCGGGCATCCATTTTCTTTGCCATTCTCTTTTCTCCTGGTATGATGTAGTCATAGACCAATAAGGTCATCCACATCATATTCTCTAATCTATATCCTGGTTGGTAAGAGGATTCTCCTCCATAATCACTCCAACCATAGATACGTGTATAAGTTACATACATTTTTGTATGATTATTCACTCCTAGACTATGTCTGTTACATAAGGTATTATTTTCCATTGGATAGGGAAAAGGACGATTTTCTCCTAGGGAGCTGGCTTATGTCCAGTAATACCCGTAACTTAAGACTGTCATTCCATCAATGAAAATTTATGTTTTAGGCTGGTTGGGAGCAATTAAGCTATACCCGTATAACGCGCCAGGTAGTGTATTCATTGTTTTTTATGGAACCCTATCGGAAGGAGCATATAATGCATAACAAAAACTATATTTCCGTCGGCATTGATGTCGGTTCAGCTTTTAGCTTTATGACAATTCTTGCGCCAGACGAAACAGTGATCTTGAAACCTTTCAAGATTACTCACAATAATAAGGATTCTTTGGAACGAGCTGTTTCTGAAATTAAAAAAGCAGAAGAGCTGTATTCCTTAGAAAGTCGCACCTTTCTAGAATCCACTGGGATTTATCATTTCCCGCTCTTCTGCTATCTTGTTGATTGTGGTTTTAACGCGTCCATAATCAATCCTATTATTACACATTCTACTAAGAATGGAAATATCAGAAAAGTAAAAAATGATAAAATCGATTCTAAAGGTATTGCCAAACTAGGATTATCAAAAGATATTCCTGTTTCCCAGTTCCCAGCAAAGCTGGTTCTTGAACTGCGTAGCCTTACCCGTAAGTATTACGATTTAACTGATGAGCGTTCTGCTCATATCAATAAACTTAAAGGAGACCTGCATACCGTGTTTCCTCAGTATCTTGACGTTTTCTGTGATGTTACCGGCAAGACCTCAACAATGATTCTTCGCCAGTACGGTACTCCAGACAAGATACTTCGTGGTCATAAGAAGACCATGATTGAAAAAATATCAAAAGCTTCACGAAAAGGTCTTGCCAAAGCTTCTGAAAGATATGAGAAACTCTGTGCTGCAGCTAATGCTGCAAAGACATTTGGATGTCAAATAGACAGTATCTACTTCAATATCTTTTTAACTTTGGACCTTGTTGAAAAGCTTGATTCTGCTTTGGATTCCATACTGAATCGTATTAGGCAGCTGATTACATTCAATAAAAACGAGAAGTTTATTCAGCAGATTAAACTTTTAAATACAATCCCAGGTGTTGGCTTTCTGACTGCTGTAACAATCATGTGCGAAATAGGTGATTTCTCAGCATTCCGTAATCCAAAACAACTTTTTGCTTACTTCGGATTAGATCCTGAAGTAAATGAATCTGGAAAATTCGTTGGCACTCAGTTACATATGAGCAAACGTGGCTCCAGAATCGCGCGCCGTGCTATCTTTGCAGTAGCACTCGCCTCCATTCGTACAAAACGTAATGGAGAGGGCATCAATCCATACCTCCGTAAGTATTACGAATTAAAGTCTGGACAAAAGCCTAAGATGGTTGCAATCGGTGCTGTAATGCATAAAGTCTGCAACATCGTATTTGCTGTTCTTCGTGATGAAAAGGCATTTGAGCTTCGGTCACCAGAAGAACACTGTAAGCAGTATCAAAGACCTGCTTTAGCAGCTGCATAAAGATGCAGCTATATAAAACCATAGGAGCTTCTTGACGAAAATCCAAGTGATTTACGTTTGTTAAAGTTACTCATTTTTAGGTTTCAAAACATAAAAGAAAAATATCTATTTTTTGTCTTTTAGGTATTGACTATAACTAGCTGGTCTTGCTCTTCTGTATTCCAAAAATAATTTTTTATGATTAAAAAAATCACCGTCCCCACAGCTCCTACGTCTGCAAAAACGATGATCACTAGTGCGCGATCAGGGGGTCGAACCCTGGACACCCTGATTAAGAGTCAGGTGCTCT
>URSS01000089.1 GCA_900550545.1 uncultured Lachnobacterium sp.
AGAGCGTCGCATTGGTAGTGCGGAGGTCACGGGTCCGATTCCCGTCAGCAGCTCTTTCAAGCATCTCAGAGGGATCTGAGGTGCTTTTTAGTTCATGACAATAGAATGCTCGCAGAGCGTGCATTCTATTGATATCAGACCGGTGTATTACGGTGTGCAAATGGTGATTTGTGGTGGAAAATCCAGATTTCACTCTGTGTCCACATGGTTTTTAGGGATTTTGTTATGTAAAGTCAAGGGTATTGGCTTTTCCAACCGGATCCGGTATCTGGCAGGCTCTTTTACGAAGACGCGTAACCGCATTGTAAAAAGAACTGGGAGAGATCCCGTGCTCAGTACACCATGCCGCATCCGTCAGACCGCTCTGCCTGCACTCAGTCACCAGTTTCATCCATTCATCCAGGGAACGCCCTGGGGCACGTTTGTCAGCCATAATGAAACCTCCATGTGTAGTGAATTTCTATCTCCTATTGAATAATCCGGGATGAAATCCATCACCTGTCCGGCGTATGGAAATCAGAGTTCTGTTTTTTAGGGAATCACGATTCCGGTAAAAAAGAAATCATTTTTCCCTAAAACCTTATAATGATGTTATGCACTTTTAGTGTAAATTCATTATAAGGAGGTCACGATTATGACCCAATATCGAGAAATCATCCGGCTTACCGGATTGGGATTCTCACAGCGTAACATCATGGCAAGCTGTGGTGTTTCACAAAAAACTGTCGTCAAAGTTCAAAAACGTGCCAGAGAACTAAATATCTCTTGGCCACTCGATGATTCGATGAACGACACAGAGCTTCAAAGACTCATGTTCTCTAAAGAGAGCAAGGTATCTGCCAACAAGCAGATGCCTGACTACGCTTACATTCGCAAGGAACTGCTTCGTAACGGCGTAAGCAAAAAGCTCCTATGGACGGAATACATGGAGGATTGCCGTGCCAACGGTGAAGAACCGCTCATGTATTCACAGTTCTGCTATCACATCCAACAGGATGAGCAGAAACATCGTGCTACCATGCATATCAACCGTAAACCCGGTGAGCAGGTTGAAGTTGACTGGGCAGGGGATCCTGCAACAATCATCGACCCGGATACCGGTGAAATTTTAAAGGCTTACATATTTGTAGGTGTAATGACTTACAGCCAGTATGCGTATGTAGAAGCCTTTTTGGATATGAAGCAGAAATCATGGATCACTGCTCATGTCCATATGTACGAATTCTTTGGCGGTATTGCCAGAATCCTCGTACCAGATAACTGCAAGACAGCAGTTGTTCACAATGGTGGTTGGAAAGATCAGCAGATTAATGAAACTTATCAGGAAATGGCTGAGCACTATGGCACAGCTATCATCCCTGCCCGTGTCAGGACACCAAAGGATAAGCCAAATGCTGAAGGAACGGTAGGAAATATTTCTACCTGGATAACAGCAGCACTCCGGAATGAACAGTTCTTTTCTCTTGCCGAATTAAACCATGCAATCAGAGAAAAACTGGAACAATTCAATCGAAGGCTCTTTCAAAAGAAAGAGGGCAGCCGGCTGGACTTATTCCTTGAAGATGAAAAGCCATTACTTGCGCCATTACCTGCTACCCGCTTTGAACTGAGTGACTGGAAGACAGCCACCGTCCAGTTCAATTATCACATATCTGTGGACGGAATGCTATACTCAGTTCCGTATGAATACATCAAAAAGAAAGTTGATGTAAAGGTAACAGATACCACCATTGAAATTTTTTACAATCATAACCGCATTGCTTCCCACCGTCGTCTGAAAGGACGCCCCGGGCAGTACAGCACGGTCACGGAACATATGCCGGAAGACCACCAAAAGTATCTGGAGTGGAATGGCGACCGCTTCCGTAAATGGGCTGAACGGATTGGCATAAATACGTATACTGTGGTCAATGCAATACTGACCTCCAAAAGTGTGGAACAACAGACCTACCGAAGTTGTATGGGACTTCTGAAGCTTGCTGAGAAATACTCAGATGCATTGCTTGAAGCAGCCTGTAAAAAGGCGTTATCCTATACATCTTCGCCCAGTTACAAGAGCATAAAGAACATCCTTGTAACCGGTTCTGTGAAACCGGAATCAGAAACTACTGAATCCAAAACCACACATAAAGCACACGGCATCACAAGAGGTGCCGATTACTATCGGAGGTAAATACATATGACCAATCAGAGTACAATTGATAAATTAATTGAAATGCGTCTTTCCACTATGGCAGATGCATTTCGTAACCAGTTGGATGATCCCAAATTTAAAGAAGTACCTTTTGAGGATCGCTTCGGTATGCTGGTGGACATCGAATACAGCAATCGTAAAAACAATCGTCAGAAACGACTGATCCGTAACGCTGGATTCGACCAGCCGGAAGCAAGTATCATGGATATCAACTACACTTCCGGGCGCAAGCTTAACAAGGATCTTATTAACCGGCTTGCAACTTGCGAATATATATCTGAACACCGGAATCTCTTTATCACCGGTGCTACAGGCTGCGGTAAAACTTACATGGCCTGTGCCTTTGGCATGGAGGCTTGTAAGCAGTATTTCAATACCAAGTATGTCCGTCTTCCTGATCTGCTTATTGATCTGGAAATGGCACGGACTGATGGCAGCTACAAAAAAGTTATGGCTAAGTATGCCAATCCCGTTGTCCTGATTCTGGATGAATGGCTGCTATTGAAACCAACAGATTCAGAACAGAGGGATATCTTCGAACTACTCCACAGGAGACGCAAGAAATCTTCAACGATTTTCTGCTCCCAGTATGAATTCGAGGAATGGTATGATCAGCTTGGTGGTAATGCCAGTCCTCTTGCTGACGCAATCATCGACCGAATAGCTCATGACAGTTATCGCATCAACATCACAAGTATTGATGCTGAGCATGACAGATCCATGAGAGAAGTATACGGTTTGGATAAAGCATTACGCGAGTAAACTCGCATAATTATACAGGTGATTTCCACTTCCGGACATCTGATTCCCAAATTTCCGGAAGTGCGATTTCATCGCACAAGAATATTCACCATTGCGCTCCATATCTGCGTATTTCATTAAATATGAAAGTACGGAACCTACCGTGCCAAAAAAACTTGACGCAAACTCTGCAAGTTTACCTCCTCCATTCAGTGCCTTAATCCTCTCAGCAGTATAATTTTCATAATGTTCTACTTTTAAAGTATATTTTTCCTCTGGACTCTGAGTTGGAAAAGGGAAAATAAAGCGACCTTTATCATCTCCAAAATTCTCATAGCAGTACTGATATTCATCCTTACGCCTAATTTCCTGAAGATCAAATTTGATGGAATTAACCGTATCCTTCGCCTTTTCTTCTTCTTTAAGCCGATAATTGATACATTCTAGTGCGATCTCAATATTACGATCTTTTTCGCTAAGAACAGCATTATCCATTTTAAAGAGAGAAGTCGATTCAGGTTCTGGAACTTCTTCCGGATCAAATGGCGCCATTTTTCTATAATTTTTGGATACGATCAAATTATCTATTTCAATAGTACTTCCATTGACCGTGTACTTT
>URSS01000090.1 GCA_900550545.1 uncultured Lachnobacterium sp.
TAAAGAACGACTTGAGGAAAACAAAAGAATTGTTGCAGAGCGAGAAAGAGAAAACACACACCGTCCAAGCCATGATAGAGGAATGTCGAGATAAGCAGAGACAGGCAGAACAGGAACGGGATTATGCACTCTCCCATCAGAAAAAAGTAGAGATACCGGTTGAAAAGCCGGTACTCTATCAAAAGTGCGGGAATTGTAAACAGACAGCTTATCTGAAAGCTAAGGAAAAGTATGATATGCAGAGGGAAAAACTGGCAGGCAGATATAAAACAAAAACAGCCATGTATGAAGCATTGATGTTTCTGCTGATATGGTATTCCGTATCAACTACTCTTTTTCAGATGATACGGTCAAAAATATTTATTTCTGATTGCGTGGTATTCTTTGATACAATCGCAACTTTCACACAGACCATTGCTGGCTGGGTTGTACTGGCAGGAAAGAACGTGGCACAGATTAGTGATGGAATATCCAATCCTGTCGTTGCTGGAATTATAAACTGGCTGATAAGAATATTGATTTGCGGTGGATGTCTGGTGGGTGTGGGAATACTTTTGGCATTCATCGAAATAAAGATTGCAGGGCTATATAAGAAATACTGTTGGGATATGATTACCATAATGGTGATACTTGTAAGTATGGCAATAGCTATCTACTTTGGGGATTGGATAAAGGAAGTATTGCCAATCAATCTGCTATTTCTCTTATTATTCGTGCAACTGGTATATGTTGGAATCAGGTGGTATGTAAAGGGATGGCGGGAAAACAGAGGTTATGTTTAAAAATAAAAAAATTGTCTGAGACGCAGCGAAGTAAATAAAATGAGTAGTATTATAAGAAGTCAGCAGTGCGTGAATAAACTGCTGGCTTCTTTTTTGATAGATACAGTCACTCTCAGAGAGTGTGCAGGATAGTAAAGTAATAATATCAACATGCCGATATAGAAAATGCAGGGAAGCATTGTATTTCAAAGAGTTTGAGATACAGAGCTTCTACTAAGGCAGTGGTCATCTTGTAAAAATATGGTCTTTGTGTGCGTAATATGGTCGTTTGATGATATGGGACTAGGAGAACAGGTTATTTTATCCGATAAAGAAAGCAAAGGAGGTTACTATGAGTAATACAATTAATGTGAACTATATGACACGGGCTTACAATCAGTACCAGCAGAAAAATGCGGCTAAAGATCAGGAGAAGGAAGATACAAGGTTTGCGGATAGTGTAAGAGAAAAGAGCGAAGCTAGTGGAAGTATAGTGGGCAATTCAAAAATAGGTTCTGTGTCTGCTAAAGATATGACGATGGTGGAATACAAAAGGTACAGTAAAATTACAGCATTTATCGTTTGGGCAATCTTCATTATTACAGAAATTGAGTGAGTTAATGAATATGTAGAATGGATTGTTGTCAAAAGATATAGAAAAAAGGATTTCAGGTAAAGGAAGACAAGGTGGTTCTATGAATATTAGATTTTCTGGTTTTAGTAATTCACTACAATCCTTAAACAGAAGACAGAGCCTGACGAATATCTTGCTTAATAAGCAAAATGTTGGTCAAAGCGGGAAAAAGGATTTGTTTGTCAGAAGTACAACATATGATGCAGGTACATATACAATTTCAGCGGGACAAAGAAGAAAAATGATTCCGGGTAGCGTATTAGCTGCTATGAATAATGATATTTCTAAGGTGCGAAAACAGGGAGATATATACGAATGCGGAGGAACATTTTTTACAGCGGAGCAGATACCTAAAATCAGTGGAGCTTGTCTGAATGAAATTAAGGCAGAAGATAATATCATTGACTTTGGGAAGAATAAGTATTTTAAATATGTTTCCGGTGACGGACAGGAGCATTGTTTATACACAGATAATAAGGGGATAGGCTCTATTGTTTCCGAGATTATGCGTGGTGAACCTTATGATCCGGTGTTGGAAAGGTATGCGAGCTTTTGGAATTACATGATGACAAAAGACCCTGTATATGTTCAGTTGTCTTATTCAGATGAAGAAATAAGAGGCTATATGGAAAATGCAGGGATAAAAAACGGCTTTTTCACTGTAAAGATGGGAGATAGGGAAGCAACTCAATTTTATTCTGCCACTAAAACAACAAGCCCAATTCAGTCTAAGGAACGATATGATGCAAGATACAAGAATTTGACTTCTGGTGGCATTTTACTTGATGAATATGAAGCCGGAGACATTTTTAAGATTGGCGATAAGGAATATATTTTAAGTGAAAATCATACTTTGGATATTCCGTATGGAGAGGATATTTATAATTTGGAATATCCAAGTAATTATAAGTTTGGGAAAAAGGTTGAGTGAGAATAACGGACAGAAAAGGATTTCAAAGGAGGACACGGATATGTCAATGACAGGTATAAGCAATTCATATAACAATTATGTGACACAAAACACAATTCTAATAGTGTGGAAGAATATTATGAAAAATTATGTAAAAAGTTTCCGCAAATAAGTTTTAATACCAACGGCGGTGTTGTGCCTTGCAATTCCAATAAAGTGGTCGTAAATCTTTCTTATGACTGTTTGAAAAAAATGGCTAATGATCCGGAATTCGCAAAAGAAATAGAATGGAATTTATCCGGAGAGGTTGCAGCAAATTCACAAGTATATTCTTTTGCAAAGCGTGACGGTGTAGAGTTGGGAGGCAGGACAGTTACATATGATGCTAATGGAAATCGGCAATCTTCATGTGGTGGTATGAGAACAGCTAATTCGTCAAATAAAAGTTCAGATGTATTGAGTACACAAAATCAACAAAAAGCAGCAAAAAGTAGACGGGACAAAAAACGTGAGCAAGAAGAATACTTAGAGAAAATGCGTGAGAAACGAAAAAGAGATGAAGAATATTTGGAAGAATTGCGTGAGAAACGCAAAGATAGAGATGAGTATATTAGTGAAATGTCAGAAAACAGTAGTTCAGTGGTAAGAGCATATACTCAAGCGGAATACGATAATGTAGATTTATTATCTACATTAGATACGAAAATCTGAGGAGGACACGGATATGTCGTTGGAAGTTTACAGTAGGCAGAGTAAGGCGTTTCAGTATGATGGATATAAAATAAATTCTGAAATGCGGGAACACATAAATGCAGAAAAAAGCAGTTCAAATGTACATAAAGACAGAGATACCGTGAATTTTTCCGCAGAGGGCAGAAATATGTGTTACGGATTTGGAGTGCATGATGTAAAAGACCGTGCAAAACATACGGTAGTTAAGCCAGGCATAGCACCTCTTTTTGACACTATTTCAAGGACACTGAAAACAGTCAGAGAAGCAGTACATTTACAATTCAGATAAAATGATTGGAGGAACAGAAGTATGCACATTGGTTCTGGTCTAAATACGGTATCTTCAATGTACCGCCAACAAAAAGGCAATAATATGAAAACGCCTGCATCTGGGGAAAAGACATTTTATACGGCAGAAACACCGAAGGTATATCAGA
>URSS01000091.1 GCA_900550545.1 uncultured Lachnobacterium sp.
TTTCTGATTTTTGGCTACCTTAACCCACCGTCTAAAGCCAGTGGGATTGCGGTAGTCCTATTTCAAGAAACTTTTTGCCATGTTATAATATTCTTTTTTGCTTGACTGCGTCCCATAAAACTTCGACGCTGTCCTTTACCGCTCTCCGAATGCCAGTAATGCAGCACCTATCGCACCACAAAGCTGTGCTTCTTTTGGTACATACACCTGCGCACCCAGCTTGTCTGATAATTCTTTCACAACTCCCTGGTTCTGTGCCACACCGCCGGTCATAATATATGCCGGCTCGCCGCCAAGCCGCTTGACAAGGGATGAGGTCTTTCCAGCGACAGACGCATTCAGTCCATGGATGATGTCCTCCGGTGCCGTGTTATCTGCCACCAGTGAGACAACCTCTGACTCTGCAAATACCGTACACATACTCGAGATTGTCACCTCATTTTTCCACTGCAGCCCCAGCTCACTCATCTCCGGAAGCGTAAGTTCCAGCGTCTTTGCCATCATATCAAGGAAACGTCCCGTTCCGGCAGCACATTTATCATTCATAACAAAATTCACAACATTTCCGTTCTCATCGATGCGGATTACCTTGGAATCCTGCCCGCCAATATCAATCACCGTACGCGCGTCAGAGAACAGATAATGCGCTCCTTTTGCGTGACAGGTAATCTCTGTTGCCGATGCATCCGAAAGTCCTACGGTTTCACGTCCGTATCCGGTTGTGACGACGGCATCAAGGTCCTCTCTTTTTAAACCTGCAGATTCCAATGCTGCAGCCAGCGCTTTTTCTGCACCGGAAGCAGCACCTGCACCTGTAGGCAGAATAACGGAGCTGACAATCTTCTTCTCCCGGTCTAATATTACAGCATCTGTACTTGTGGAACCGCTGTCCACACCGGCAATATAATGAATATTTTCTGATTTCTTTATCTGGTTTGCACCGGCGCCTATTGTTTCAGCAAAGGCGTCGATTCTGGTATGCAGCTGTCCGCTGGATTGTGGTGTGCAGTCTGTTTCAATCTTCAAAAGTGTTTCCTCCTTTTGCGCTCTCATATGTCGGTACGCAAATCCATAATAATCGCAAAATTTAATGGTATGACAAATGGTTCCTACCGCAGTGTCATCCGGCTCCTCAATGCGAAACTGCATCCGCATACAACTCCTGTGCTGATTTAACAATGCCGAAGCATAAGCCGTATCAGACCAGCACTCCGGCGCGGGCATCAGCATTCTTCTTCCTGTACAGGTATCATCCTGAACCGGAAGTGGCATGCGCTGCTCAATCATCTCTTTCAATAATGTGCCGCCATGTGCCCCGATCAGCCGGACATGAGGCTCTGTTATTGTCTGCTGCACGGCTTCCCTGATACCGCTCTTCCATGCATGTAATGCTTTGTCCGGATTAAAATTTTCCCCGGTCAAAGCCAAAAGTTCTGTTTGCAGCCGCTGCAATTCCCTTTCCAAAAGAGAGACCGAAGACGCTGTATTCTTATGTGGCAGTGAAAGCAGGAATAAAAATTCCATATTTCCCTGATGCCAGAGCACATCATAAATGCGCCGGCATACATCACAGCAGTCCACCAGAAGAAGCCTGCGGATATCCCTCTTCATAACTTCCTCAATCAAAGCCTTTCCGTACCCACAAAGATTCGGATGCGTACAGCTCTCCGCACACTCAAAATTGGCGGGAGCCGGGTCAAGCCGTTCGGTTGGCTGATCAAACCCCGAAAAGATTTCTTTAGGGGTATATTTGCAGACATAATAAATTGTATTATCCATTTCGTTTCTCCAACATTTCCAAAAAAGCATTTAACCTTGTGGCAGTCTGTCCGTCTGAGGCATTGCGACGGTCGCAACCGTCCCCGTTCAAAATCAAGGTCGGAAAACCTGCCGCATCCAATTCCCGCTTGAATATTGCGGAAAGCCCCATGGTCTGTTTGCAACCCCAGTGACAGAAGCAGACGACACCGTCCACATGCAGGGAACGGGCTGCCTCCAAAGCTGTTTCCACCCGCTTTTCTCCACTATTCCACCGACTGTATACCAGCCGGCGCGCCATACTTTCATAAGGATGTTCCGGATCCATATTCACCAGACTTTCAAAATTCATGTCGCAGCTGACAACCTGACAATTTTCATTGCAATTAAAAAGCTGGCGTACCGGTTCTTGCCAGTTCGGCATAGTATGCAGCCAGAGAATCCGGATTCCATGCGAAGCAGGGGCTTTCTTCAAATCTTTCAACAGCTCATCCGCATACCGGTAAGCTTCCTTCGTGCCCAAAGCATTGTGCGACATATAAACCTCATACAATTCCGATGCGACATCGTTTGGCAGCGTCCGGCCACTCTTTTCTTTCTGGCACTCCCTGAGTAGTGAAATCGTCTTTTGCGACCGGGCAACGGTTTCTTTCAGCAAGGACTCATCCAGTTTTTTCCCTGTATGTTCTTCCAGAAAATCTTTCAGTTCCCGCAGTTCATTTGCCACATAAGCAACACAGTCCTCGCTCTGCTCGGGTGGCACATCGACATAAAACTGAGGAATGCCATAATAATCAGCCAGTTCCCGGAATGTCAGGTTATTGGCATCGCACACCAGCGATGTATTTACGATAAACTTTGGTGCCGGCAGAACCCCTGCATAGGCGCTGCCCAACAGTATTTTATGATAAGAGCAATAGGATTCTGCAATTCCCTCCGCTTCAGCTGTCTCCGCAAAAGCCGACTCCGCATAGGCTCCATTGATAAAGCAGGAATACAATTCGGCGCACATAGGTGTCACCGACATAGTCTCTAACAGTTCACACGGCATAAGTACGCTGACTAATGCCGCCCGTTCCGGATGGGAAAGCATAGTCTGTACCGTTTTGTTCACATACTGTGCCGAAAACTGGCGGGATGGCGGCAGCTCACGGGTTGGAGCCAGGCGAAGTTTGAGTCCATAAGCACGGTAACTGGCCAAAAGCAGTGCACGGGCCCGCTCCGGATGCTCCGGTGTAATTTTATTGATGTATTTTCCAAACTGTTCAACAATATTCGGCATACAAAATATCTCCTTTATTTCGTCCTTCATATGTGAAAATGCTTTTATAAATCACTAAAATGTAGAAGATTGTTCTTTATTGTTCCAATATTCTCTTAATTCCCCCTTGCTGCATTTCCGCATCATACCTTTTATCATCAATCTGCATTAACACTTCCTTCGCCAATTTGTGAACTACCCATTGTCTAAAGCCAATGGGCTTCCTGCTTCGCAGACCTCGTAATCTACTATCTCCACAGGCGTTAATTCGGGCAGTTCCTGCCCTATATTGTTATTTTTATGCTATTTGTCTTAATTCTTCTTCCAGTATATTCTTTGCTGCATTGATATCCCTGTCATGATTTGTTCCACA
>URSS01000092.1 GCA_900550545.1 uncultured Lachnobacterium sp.
TCATTGGATTCCCGGCTTTCCAGTGACAGCATCATATATCGGGTGAAAACAACTGCGGTATGCGTAGTCATTGCATCATAGTGTAATAAATAAGCAGATTGTGAACACATGCGTTCACAATCTGCTTATTTCTACTTCTTCACCAGCGCCAGGTGGTCTCCATAGTGCCTCTGCAGTGACTTTAAGTCCATAATCATCACATAAAATACTCTGCCATTGTGCACTGAATCCACTATCCTGCCATGGTCGAGCACTGAAATATATGTGCCGTCTGCTTTTTGCATATGAAAGAAAATATAATCATTTGAGTGTCCTCCGTTAATCTGCGACCATATGCTTTTTTGAC
The DNA here is from genome assembly GCA_900550545.1 of uncultured Lachnobacterium sp. GTDB lineage: Bacteria > Bacillota > Clostridia > Lachnospirales > Lachnospiraceae > Roseburia. The sequence continues at coordinate 347 of URSS01000092.1, forward strand.
AGCTTTCCTGTTCATCTGGGCGTATCAGATTGTAGAAGCTCTTACCTGTATATGCAAGCAGCTCGTCCATATTTTTACAGCCTGTAAGCCGAAGCAGCTCACTGTTTGCAAGCAGAATCTCATCATTTTCTTTATCTGCTCTGTAAACGATAAAAGCTCCCGGCAAATTATCAATAATATCCTTCACTGCAAAACCAAGCTTTGCGCGGCTCTTTACATGCTCACCCTCACGATATGCCATGCAGCCGTTCTTCCCACGCATTTTCACCTTATAAAGTGCCATGTCCGCACACCGCATGAGATGTGAACGGTCATCAGCAAAAACAGGGTACTCCGCAAAGCCCAGTGAAATGGTAAATGTATGCGCTTCACCTTTACAATAAAATTTTCTGGTTTCTTCTGTAAACTTCTTAAGAAAAGGCTTAACCTCCACTACCGTGCAATCCGGCATGAAAATGCTAAACTCATCGCCTCCGTTTCTGCCGAGTATGGCATCCTTTGAAAAATATTGCTTCATGCTCTCTGCAAGCTTCTGCAGTGCACCATCACCTGCCGCATGTCCATACATATCGTTGACCAGCTTGAAATCGTCAATATCAAGCATTGCCACAACACAATGCTTTTGCGGATTCTGTCTCATATATTGCTCAACCTGCTCATCAAAGCCGTGCCTGTTGTAGATACCGGTCAGTGCATCAGTCACAGCAAGTCTCTTGAAATTCTTCCTGTTCTCATTGATTGAAATCAACGCTGCTGTAAGCCCTGTCAAAAGCAGGACTATAATTACATCTCCAATAAACATGTATATCAGGTAGTTATTATTGTAAAACCCACTCTTGGGTAAAATCTCAAGCCTCCACTTGTCTTCATACACGTCAAAGTCATATATCACCGGATCGTTCAACTCTTCCTTTGAACCGTAAACCCACTCATACGTATCATCCCACGGCGAAGCACACTTCTGCAGACTGTATTTATACCCAAAATTGGAAAGAGCCTCTACAGAATCAGAAAAAATTTCCGGAACCTTCAGTATAACAATTGTGAAGCCCCAAAAGCTCTTTTTACCATTTTCATTCTCCAAATAAACCGGATTGCGCACTGCTATACCATATCTGCCCTGCTTCAGCTCCAATGGTCCCTGCATAATTACAGTGTCATTATCCTTCGCATAGCGCGAAATCTCTCCCCTGTCACTATCATTTATCAGATCAATCTTACCGGATTCATTCCTCTCCTCTGGATATATTTCAGTCACAACTCCATTCGGTGCTATCTGTATACTCTGAATCGAATCGTCCATCATATTTGCTGCAATATCATAAAACTTATTTATATTTCCATCACCACTTATGACAACCTGCTTTAAGGTATTGGTAACTCCTATTCCCTCCATAAGCTCGCCATATATACGCTCCGTATATGTCATCGCATTGAGTTTTGCATTTGTCCTGTTCTGCTGTTCCTGACTCTCGCCGACTACATATATAGCGCCGATTAACACACACATACCCAATATAAATACCACTGCCGGAACAATGAATCTCTTTTTTAGCTTTTTCATTTGTATCACTTCCTAAAATCAATGTCTATCTGTTCTATATGATTTTAATATTATAGCTTTACGATAAGAAAATGTCTATGAATTAACATAAATTTCCAACACTTCAAATCCATAAGCAAAACTAAAAAAATCCACAATTGATTTTTCATGTTTTATTATACCCATGGCTCTTTCTTTATCCATAGATTGTACCATCTTCGAATTCTCCTTTAATAATGTATCAAGAGAAATATCAAATTGATTACTCATGCTTACAAGAATTTGCAAATCAGGATAACTTTTTGCGACTATTAATGTATCAGTCTTAAAAATAATGCTTTATAACAGATATTAAATCTCTTAAAACAGGTGAAATCTCAATCGGAATTTGTAAGAATAAAAAGGATAAAGAAATGAGGGTTCAACAATTAAAATATATTTTGAAGGTAGCAGAAGTTGGCTCTATTACCGAAGCAGCAAAACTGCTTTTTATATCACAGCCAAGTCTGTCCAATTCCATCAAAGAAACGGAAAAAGAGGCTGGTATCACCATTTTTCTCCGCAGTAGAACTGGAATTACTCTGACAAAAGATGGTGCTGAATTTCTCGGTTATGCTCGTCAGGTGATACAGCAGATGGAACTGCTGGAGGATCGGTATGTTACAAATCTTCCGGGAAAACCATCTGGTGTTTATCGAGCTGTTTTCAGCAAAGCCTCATGTTTTTTTGCAAAAAGATCACCCATTGGCATCGAAAAAAGTAGTTTTCGTCCATGACCTTGCACCTTATCCGCGGCTAAACTTTGTACAGGGAGAGTATGAATCTGTCTTTTTTTCAGAGGAACTATTCAGCTCCATCCCGGTGGATAAGGAAATTCGGGTCAATGACAGAGGGGCTATTGTCAACTTCATGCTTGGACTGAATGCCTATACTATTTCAAGTGGAATTTTCCCGAAATATTTGAATGGAGAAAATATCATCTCCGTTCCGCTTGCAGAAAATGAAACAATGCATATTGGATATGTGCTGAATGAAAATCAGGAATTAAGTGAACTTGGAAAGGGCTATCTGGAAGAATTACGGAAATATGCTCCAGCCAATCCATAGTCGTAGACTATGGACAATCATATAAAATAGGCTTCATGCTGCAATTTGTCAATGTGAAGATCTATATGTTCGGAGTTACTGCACTAACATTACTGGAGTGCATTTGGGGAATATTAAGATAATTGTCGCTTTGAGTGCAATTCTAATTAACAACTCAAGTCTGTAGCATTGAAAAAAAAGGAATTTACCTATTAAGACATATAAACTCTTGACAATAAAACTACTATATAGGAGCTTTTGTATGGAAATGAATGGAGGATTTCTTGTCACCA
>URSS01000093.1 GCA_900550545.1 uncultured Lachnobacterium sp.
TTTCGGTGAAATTGGATTTGAAAAAGCATTTATTCCTCTCCGCGTAAAACTTTCTATGGAAGATAACGGTTATACCATCAACGAAAATGGTGTTCCCTGTTGTCCTCATGATCCTTCGCTTCCTATGAAAAGAGAAGGTAGTAAATCACACTTAAAAAGCAAAATTCCCACGATGAAATTTGTCTGCCCGAAAATGAAATGGGAATACAATAAAGCAGATAAAATAAAACGCCGTGTATGCCATTGTGATAATCCCTGCACAACATCTTCCTGTGGAAGAATGATTTACGTTTATCCCGAAAAGAATCTTCGTGCCTGTCCTGTACCCATAAGGTCATATGGAATGACAAAATCCTCCACTCCTGAATAGTCACTATACTGCAGACTTGCCGACATATACTTCACTTCATTCTGATGTCTAGTTATCTGTGCCAGAAATCTTCTGGATGCTCCCACTACAACCACATTGATGATTCCAAATTTCTGGATTGTCGGATGTGGCAGCTTCACAAGGTTCGCCACCGTTGATCTCTGATATGGTTTTTCATACAGATCCATAAAATCATCCAGACAGGAAATCTGATGTCCTCTCTGTGTCAGCCTTGCCGCACATACCAGCCGCATGTAATCGTCTGTGACCGGATATCATTTCATAATCTCCGCTATTATCCGGCCTAACAATGACCGGGTTCAAAATGCCGTTTTCCCTGATGCTGTCTACCAGCGTATCCATCTTTTCATCATCGAGAACCTTGAACGGATGATTAGGAAATGAATGAATTCTTCCTATTTCTATTTCCTGTGTACCGGCAATCTCCGGCACTCCCAATAATTCATCTACTGACTGTAATTTAATCTTACCAGCTACTCTGCTTGCCATGATTTATGCATTCTTTACAAGCTCCGGTTTACGGAAGGTGCGGAACAGTCCAATCTGCTCCAGTGCCTTTGCAATGCCGAAAAAGACAATTGAATCTATCGGCCACATAATAAGGTTCTTAAGTGCACGCATTGGAAGAATTGCCATAAGTGCCTGTCCATACAGTACCTGCAGACACAGAGTATTGAGAATGACATTGCAGATAAGCATTACTACAAACTTCGCAGCAAGCACTCTCCATATGGTAAGCTTTTTCTTATAAAAGAAACATCCATATAAAACACCTGCAAGCATTACAACAAGTGTAAGCTGTGGACAAAATGGTCCTGTAGGCTTCATCAGATACTTGATGATGTCAAGCGCTCCGTGGAAAACAGCTCCGGCAACCGGTCCAAACAGGTAATCAACGATACCATTTGGAATACCGGAAAAACCGATACGGATAAACTGTCCATATTCGATGGAGAAATATCCAAGGATAACGGCAACTGCAGCAAGCATTGCCATAGTTGTGATGGTTCTGACCGATTTAAGCTCTCGGGCAGAATCGGTGAACAAAGTAACGAATTTTTTCATTAAAAAATTACCTCCTTTGCAGACCTCACCGAACTACAACAGGAGATAATTAATATCTTCGGATGCAGCGGGATGCGACTCATGTACCGCAAGATTTTCTTTTCGTCCGGGTGACAACTCCCTGTTCATCCGGCACTTAACGCACATGTGTCTACTCTGCTAAAATTTATTTATTTGTAACGTATTAAAGTATATCACACTCTAATATCAAATCAAGTCTTTTTATTCAATATAATAATTAAAGGGCCAAAACACCTTTTGACCCTCATATCTTATCATATCCTGTTATTTTATTTACTCTATCTTGGATCCGGACGATGCTTCATGTCACGGATAGGAATATTGGCAACAAGTGCCGGAACCATTCCGTTGTTAGAATCAGACTCTGTCTCTGTGATTTTCACGTCAAGAGCTTCCGCGTCAATATCCATATAGCGGGAAATAACCTCAATGATATCCCTTTTCATCATCTCCATCATCTCCGATGAGCAGTTTGCACGGTCAGAAACCAGCACCAGCTTCAGGCGATCCTTTGCAACATTACCAGAAGATTTCTTTTTAAATAAATCCATTATACCCATGGTACGTATCCCCCTTTAATTTTTCTTAAACATATCCTTTAGCACCACTGATTGTACTTGGTGCATTGAACAATGTTGCCAGCAGATATTTCTTGATGTTATGCACTTTTGTGGTATTTGATTTCATACATCCCATTGCATATTCAATATGCGAAACTGGTCAGTTTCAGAAATTTACTTCTGACCAGCTCTGCCGGATATTTATTGGATGCCACTACAATTTCATTGTTCCTGCATAACACTGTTTCCAAAATCAGATCAAAGATGCCATTAAGTAACTCTTTGTCAAACGGATATCTCTCTAACAGAATATCCAGATCAATATTATCTCTGATAAGTTCTGCATATGCCTGTACGTCGGATCCTATCTCATCATTTCCAGATACGATAAGATAAGATTCAGTATTACTTAACTCAGTATTATTTATATTATTCTTATTAGTGTGAATATTTTTCACTTCTGGAAGTGTAATTTCTTCACTTCTAGACATGGCATTTTTACACTTCAAGATATGTAAATTCTTCACTTCTGAAACTGCCGCTTTTTGCTCAGAAGTGAAGTTTCTACACTTCTGAACATCCTGCACCATAAACTGTTTTAGATAAATCATGGTTGGTTTTCCCTGCCCCTGGCGCTTCTTTTCAATCAAACCTATACCAGCATCCGTGTCCAATTCTTTCATTATGGATATTGCTTTTTTGTTACTGCATCCCAGAGCCTCCATGATATCTTCAAGCGAATAATATATGTAAGCTCTCCCTTCATCGTCCATCCACTGATTTTTCATAGATAGTGACATCCTATCCAGCATCAGCCCGTACAACACCTTTGCCTCCACTGATATTTTTTTGAAATACTCTTCGGTAAATAATAACTTCGGTATTTTATAAAATGAAAACTGATCCGCTTCCTTTCCATAGAAATAGGATAGTCTTATTCTGTCTTCCATTTGAATCTCCTTCCTGTTCCAGAAGTGCCGTTTCTACACTTCTGGAACATCATAATTATATTTCTACTCTGACTGTACCTGATCTGCACTCCACTGTTCCAATAGCTGAATGATTATACTTTCACGTTCTTTTGTTGAATACTGCGGTGGAAAATATTTATCCAGTTTCTTTGCTGAAAAAGATAGCTTTGAT
>URSS01000094.1 GCA_900550545.1 uncultured Lachnobacterium sp.
ATAATGTTTTATTAATCCGCTATACGATAGGTGAGTATAGCGGATTTTTAAGTTTGCGTGCCATGGGCGCGCTCTAACGGGTGCAAGTCCCGAATACTCCTAGATAGTGGGAAGTGTATAGCCGAACAGCAAGGGTGTCTACCGTGAGGTAGAATCTGAAGGAAGCTGTAAGCAAATCTCTGGTACGACGAACAGAAATCACATATAAGGCTAGGCTGCGAGAGATAAGTTGGCTTAAAGCAAGAAGAACAAAAAAGCAAGTAAATGTAGAAAATCAGGCAATAAAGCTTCTGTCAAAAGAAGAATTGATCAGGAAAATAGAGGTGATTAAAAAAGAACTGAGATCCTATACCTGGCGAGACTTGGAAACAAATGGTAAGTTTGCTAAGAACGATAAACTCTCCTTCATTACGGATGACATGCTTATAGCAGGATGCGATATAGGCAGTGAGACTCATTATATCAGGGCGATTGATGTCAGAGGAAGGGAGTTAAGCCGTGGAGCATTCGAGTTCAGCAATACTTCAGAAGGCTTTGCGAATGCCAAGGAATGGGGGCTGGCACTTGCAGCAAAAAATGATAAGAAACAGATAGTGCTGGGTCTTGAACCGACAGGTCACTACTGGTTTGCGTTGGCTGCATGGATGATTTCAAACGGAATCAGCGTTGTCCAGGTAAATCCATATGCCGTAAAGCAGAGTAAAGAAATCGAAGACAACAGCCAGCGCAAGGATGATAGAAAAGATCCGAAACTGATTGCAAATCTTGTGAAAGATGGAAACTACGGAATGCCTTATCTGCCAGAAAAAGTTTACGCAGACATGAGAAGGCTCTCCATGTTCAGGGATCAGCTTACCGAAGACAGGATAAGAAATATCAATCGTCTTCACAGGGAATTGAAAATCTATTTTCCGGAATACATGGACGCATTTGGAAAAATAGATGGAGCATTTACTTTGGAAGTACTGAAAGTATCAGCTATCCCATCAGATATCACAGCACTGGGGGCAGAAGGCATTAGAAATATCTGGCATAATGCAAAACTAAGAGGACGCGGTTACAACAGAGCCAATGAAATTGTGAGCTATGCAGAGAAAAGTGTTGGATTAACGGATGGAACGGATGCAGGGCGTGAGGCAGTGAAATGGTATGCAGAACAGATCCTGAAACTGGATGAACAGCTTGCAGAGATTGAAAGTGCTTTACATGAAAAATGCAGGGAAATACCTTATGCCGAGAACATCCTGGCAATCAATGGTGTGGGAGAAAACATACTGGCAGGAACACTGGCGGAAATGGGAGACATCAGTAGGTTTGATGATGTAAAGGAAATCCAGAAGTTAAGTGGAATGGGGCTGGTGGCATGCAGTTCTGGCAAGCATAAAGGACAGACAAAGATCAGCCACAGAGGACGCAAGAGACTGCGTTACTGGCTGTTTCAGGCGGCAAAGTCAGCAGTGTCGCATGCGGATGAATTTAAACAGCTGCATGAGTATTACACAACCCGAAGCAATAATCCACTGAAAAAGATGCAGTCACTGGTTGTGATAGCCTGCAAGATACTGAGGGTGATTTACACAATCCTGAAGACAGGGACAACTTATGATCCGCAGAAACTGTTGAAAGATATCAAACATCCGGCAGCTTCACAGGCACCAATGGCAGCATAGTAAATAAAAGAAGCAAATCCAGAACTCTGTCGAGTGGCTGATGGAATGCATCGGAGACTGGACAGGGTTCTGGAACAGAAACCCGTAAATGATGGAGTCTGGAACGGACAGCATCTGCAAAAGACCAACAAGAACTTGAAATGGTATAGCGTCCACTGAGTAAATCAGTACCACGACAGGTGAATGCAGGTCAGTAACAATCAAACATAAAAACAAGAGCTGTAGCTGGCATCGGTTTTTTCCGTGGGGCATGACCCCGTTTAGGAGCTTGGCTGGCACTCAGTGTATGGTAGATGGGACGAAGGAAGTTGGGAAACGATCCCCTTAGACACGGAAGGTTCATCATCATAGTTGATCAGAGGGAAAATAGCCTTTATAAATCAAACAACAGGGATGCTTTATAAAGTGTACCCATTTATCAACTATTCGGTACATGATACTACGATATTCATCACTCTCGGCTTTTGTTTGAGGTAAAATAAAAATCGTCAAAGCCAGTAAAATCAATAGATTGGGGCTTGACAGAATAGGAAGGATGTTTAATGAGTAAAATGAAAAGCTGGAATGATGAACCAGCAATACAGCAAAAAGAATATTCACAGGAAAAATACAATAAAAAGAAAAAGAGATCTCTTCGGATTGCTAAGCTGTCTTGTTATTCAGGAGAGTTGGCAGCAGTTTTCGGTTGGAACAGTATGTTGTCTCTTATTCTTTTTTTAGTATTATTGTTAGGCACATCAGCACTTCCATATATTCTGGATGTTAATATCGATTTCGGACCTGAAACATTTTGGTGCAGAGGCGGTATCTTTGTTAATATATGTTTAGTATTACTTATTCTGTTTTCAATTGCAGCATTCACGTATGCTATTAGCTATAAAGTAGCGGAAGTCATGTGTATACTTCTGGATGGTGGATTGGATGGAGCTATAGAGGTAAATGATGCTGCCATGAGAGCTAACTTTAAAGGACAGGTAGCAAAGGCAGCTGGGGTGGCTTATGTCGATACAGAAGCACTTGCAGGACCGATGAATATTCTGACCAGATACTGTACTCAAAATAATACAACAATGCTAACGCCGCGTTTCTTTACAGTTTTGCACAGAATATTAGTTGTTGCGCAGATTTTCCTTGCATGTATTAGTATCTTTGAATTGTTTCATTAAGTATTAGTAGAAAATAGGTTGCGTTGTGTAATGATTATATTATCTACTTTGATAAATATTCCGTTGTACCATAGTGATAAGGATACGATTGGATTTGTAGGGTTGATTCTTATGGCAATTCAATGTTTTCTTATGGTTGTATCTAAGTCAGCAACCACTAGTTCAACTGGTGGTTTGCTATAAGCCCTCCAAAGGGCTATGTTATCTGCAAATCGTTAACCCCTTTCAGGAATATGTACCCACTGCAATACGGGCATTTACTGCCACCAGAACGAGTAGAAATAAGGGTGTTCCACTCTCTGCCGCAATCCTTACACTTCCACCAAGCCT
>URSS01000095.1 GCA_900550545.1 uncultured Lachnobacterium sp.
TGGGTACTGCGAAGTACAACGGCAGCATCAGCAGCATGACCTGGAAGTCCGGGAACGAAAGTACAGTCCGTGGTTACAAATTCACTTATGACGGTCTTGACCGGATGCTGAACGCTACCTATGGCGAGACAGCAAGTATCAGCACGAATGCGAACCGCTTCTCGGAGAACGTTACGGGTTATGACAAGAACGGTAACATCAAGAGTTTGCAACGCTATGGCCAGACTGGTGCCAGTGCCTACGGCCTGATAGACAACCTGACTTTTACCTTGAACGGCAATCAGTTGAGCCGTGTGGACGATGCCGTGATGGCTTCTGCTTACGGTGGAGGCTTCGAGTTCAAGGACGGCGTGAAGCAGGTCGGAGAGTACACCTACGATGCGAACGGCAATTTAACCAAAGATTTGAACAAGGGAATCACCGATATTCAATATAATTGTTTAAATTTGCCAAGTGCAGTAACGTTCAGCGACGGAAGTACGATTACCTATGTTTATGCAGCCGACGGCACAAAGCTAAGAACGGTTCATAAGATAGGTGGCGCTACCACCACAACGGACTATTGCGGGAATGTGGTCTATGAAAACGGAGCCCAGAAGCTTCTGATTACCGAAGAGGGCTATATTACTTTGAGCGACAACAAGTATTACTATTACTTGAAGGACCATCAGGGGAACAACCGTGTAGTCATAAACCAGAGCGGAGCGGTAGAGGAGACAAACCATTACTATCTGTTTGGAGGAGTATTCGCTTCATCAACAAGCACTCAGCCTTACAAGTACAATAGCAAGGAATATGACACGAAGAAAGGCTTGAACTGGTATGATTACGGGGCACGGCATTATGATGCAGTGTTGGGACGGTTTATGACGGTGGATCCGTTGGCAGAGAAGTATTATTCAGAAAGTTTGTATACTTATTGTTATAGTAATCCTATAAATTGTATAGACCCTAACGGGAAGGATGGTATTTATATTGCCTTCCCTGATTATAAAATATCAACTCCTATTGGTAAAATTGGGAATTTAGGTCATGCTGGAGTATTATTGATTGATAATAAAACAGGAGTGACTAAATATTATGAATATGGCAGATATGACAAAGAGGGTAAAGGAGTTGTCAGAACATTCGCTGTTCCAAATGTAAAAATAGGACAAGATAAAAAGCCTACATTGGAATCATTGAATAAAACTTTATCAATAATATCTGAACAAGCGGGACATGCCGGAAGAATAGAAGGAGCATATATTGAAAGTGATAAGTTTAAAGAAATGAAAAACTATGCAGAATCAAAAATAGCGGAGAATGCTAATTCAAAGAGGAAAGAGTATTCATTAAGGAATAATAATTGTGGAACTTTTGCGGCTGATGTTTTGAAACAAGACCCATCTGTAAAAGATAAGGCACCAGTAATTATAGATCCAAGGCCCAATAGTATAGTTAAAGAGTATCAAGATAATTTTAAGTCACTAAATTATGATCCTAAAAAGAGACAAGTTAAAATTGAATAGATATGGAAAGTCAAAGTATATCATTAGGAGATTTATTTTCAGTTGAATTATTTGTAGGATCAATAACGTTTGTTTTAGGAACGGTTTTGTTCTTCTTCTTATTATTATTGAATTTGAGGCTTAATCTTAAAACGACATTATTATATTGTTGCCTGCAATTGATACTTGTTGTCTCTCTTTCTACTATTTTCTTTATATTTTGGCGTTTTAATTTTGATATAATGATAGGGTTTCTATATTTACCAGGTGTATTATCTGAGGTTTTTATTATGCTCTTATTCTATTTTATATTAAAAATAAAAAACAAATAATTGAATAATATTTTTATAACAATTCTATTACAGCGGGTGGAAACATCCGCTGTTTCTTTTTATAGGGTACCCACTATAATAGAAATATTAGCAGTCTAACTTGCCAAGTGGAGTAATGAAGGCCCAATGGCAAAATTTATTCAATGAGCTTTAAAGCAAATGTTAACGCCGCCTATGATAATACTACAATCATTGGTACAGACACTAACCGTTTCCGCGAGAACGCGACAGCTTTCGTCTACAATAACAGCTTCGAGTTCAAGGACAGCATGAAGCAGGCGAACGAGTACACCTACGATGCCAACGGCAATTTAACTAAAGATTTAAACAAGAATATTACCGGTATATCATATAATTGTTTAAATTTGCCAAATACAGTAACGTTCAGTGACGGAAGTACTATCACCTATATTTATGGAGCCGATGGCACAAAGCTGAGAACAGTCCATAAGATAGGTACTACCACCACGACGACGGACTATTGCGGAAACGTGGTCTATGAAAACGGAGTCCAGAAGTTGCTTCTTACCGAAGAGGGTTATGTAACTTTGAGTGACAACAAGTATCACTATTACTTGAAAGACCATCAGGGGAATCACCGGGTAGTAATCAACCAGAGCGGCACGGTAGAGGAAACGAACCATTACTATCCTTTTGGCGGCGTATTTGCAAGTACAAGCAATACTCAGCCTTACAAGTACAATGGCAAGGAGTATGACTCGAAGAAAGGCTTGAACTGGTATGACTACGGGGCAAGGCATTATGATGCAGCGTTGGGAAGGTGCCATACCAATGACAGGTTTGTAGAGAAGTATTATTCGATGTCACCGTATCAGTATGGGGCGAATAATCCGGTGAATAACATAGATGTGAATGGAGATACAATTGTTGTAAATCCGAACCCGAATGGTTTGATAGATAATGTGAAAATGTTCTTTGGATTTGATACTAAGTATCAAAAGGATGTGAAAGTCGATTTGCAGCAACTTAAGAAAGATGATAAAGGAGTCGCTAATATTATCACTGAGTTGGAAGATAGTGAGAATATTCATTATATTACAATGCCTAAGAAAGGGGCTTCTAATTCAACGCTAATTGATAAAGAAAAGGTTGAAATGAAAATCTCACAAGGCAGTATAATCCATTATGATCCCAATAATAGAAGAAGGAGTCGAAATGAAAAAGAAATGAGAACTCCAAGAGTCGGATTGAGTCATGAACTTCAGCATTCGTTTGATGTAGACAAGAAATTTGCCACTTATGAAACAACGGAAAATGGTATAAAACTAATGGAGGTACGCGCTGTTAATACAG
>URSS01000096.1 GCA_900550545.1 uncultured Lachnobacterium sp.
GTTCCGAGTTTATCTTCGTATTTATCAATGAGATTTTCTTTTTCCTGAATTTTATTAAACTTGCTGTCGGAAAAATCAGAGAGCAGTGCAAAAGCCCGCATGATATTTTTCCGTGCATTCTTTGCCATTCCATTGACTGCAAGCTGGCTCTGGCTGATCGCCAGTGGCGGATAGTTCAGGAAACGTTCTTCAAGAAGATCAAAATCTGCCTGCTCTTCATTGTCCTCTTCAGTGTCTTTAATCAGAATAAAGACGAGCTTCTCAATCTTGCTGATGAAAGGTGCAAGTACGAGAATCGTCAGAATCCTGAATACAGAGTTCAAAAGTGCAGTACGGAATGGAGTCATAACTTCATCCATAAAAGTAAAGTGAACCACTGCATTGATCGAATAAAATACGATTGACCAGAAGATCATTCCGAATAAATCATTCAGCAGATAGATCAGTGCTGTACGTTTTCCATTCTTGTTCGTTCCGATGGAAGAGAGCAGAACAGGACAGGCTGCACCGACACCGATTCCCATGGTGATCGGAAGAGCTGCTGCAAAAGTAATCGAACCAGTGATCGACAGTGCCTGCAGGATACCGACAGAAGCAGATGCACTCTGAAGGACTGCGGTAAATGCGATACCGACCAGAATACCCATAAATGGATTCTTGAACATAGTCAGAAGACTGACAAAGTGAGGATTCTCTTTTAATGGAGAAACCGCACCGCTCATTGTCTGCATACCAACCATGAGAATGGCGAATCCAAGCATGATATCTCCCACATCTGTATAGGGCTTTTTCTTCACGAATGTACGTAAGATGATACCGATGATCGCAACGATGGCTGAAATTGTCGCAGTGGACAGAAGCTGGGCGATGCCGCTGGAACCATCAATGTAGGACAGACATAAGATCCATCCGGTGATACTTGTACCGATGTTGGCTCCCATAATAATACCGATCGCCTGAGCAACTTTCATCATACCGGAGTTGACGAAGCCGACAACCATGACAGTCGTTGCTGATGAAGACTGGATGATCGCAGTTACAACTGTACCCAGCAGCAATCCTTTGATCGGGGAGTTCGTTAATTTATATAAGATCAGCTCCAGTTTATTACCGGCAACTTTCTTAAGACTGTCCCCCATCAGTGCCATTCCGTAGAGGAAGAGGGCAACTCCGCTGAGCAATGACAAAATCATTGTAATTCCCATTTTCTTTTTTCCTTTTTCTTAAGTTATTAAGTTGACGTGTTACGTTATTTTTAATGATACCAGGGTCAAAAGGTCTGACACCACGTGTGCTCGCACACTAGTGGTAGAATGACCTTGTGACCCGCCCCAATATGAGCATAAAAGTGGGGCGTAAGCACCACGATATGCGAATGTTGGGTAGGATTGTGGGAGCACGTAGTGCGTAACAATCCGTAGGTATCATAGTCGGGGGCTTTTGACCCCGACATCTTTTTAATACGTACGCCATCCATTATAGAACACTTTACATGTACTTTACAATTCTTTTCTTAAGAAATACCCAAAAAATTATTTGTCCGGGTGAAATTGCTGAAAATGGAAGTTCCGAATCAGACAAAAATCTTTGCCAAAGATGAAAAGAAATACAAACTGAAAAAGGGGAAAAAGATGAAGACTCAGTATTAAAACTATATGAAAAGGTGGTGAGTTAGATGGCAGTATATGGAAATGTCAATGTAAAATATGCTCCATGCAAGTCTGCAGCACAGCTTCACAGTGCTGCAGATTATATTCTGGGGAAGAAGAAGGAACAGCTAAGTTCCGGTGTTATCAAGACAAAGTCGGAGTTATATAATGCCTTTGGCTGCAATCGGGATAACTTTGCAAACAGTGTCCTTATGACAAGGAAAATGCATCAGAAGAAGTATAGTCGGTTCTTCCCGCGGGATCTTCTTGCACAGAAGCTGTCCATATCCTTTCATCCGGAGGACAATGATAAACTGACTTATGAAGATGCTTACAAGATAGCGGAGGACTTCGCTCATAAGTTCTTCTGGAAAAAGGGATTTGAGGTATTGGTTGCGGTTCATGTGGATACGGAGCATGTTCACGTGCATTTTCTGGTAAATAACTGTAACCAGAAGGATGGTTCTTCCTTTCGGAGAGGTCCGAAGGAACTGGTGGAAATGTCGGAGTATTTTGGAGAACAGTGCAGGAGCCGGAGCTTGACGCACTCTGTTCGTGACAGCTTCTACAATCCGGATAAGACCAGAGAGGAACGCACCTTTGCGGAGAGCCAGATGGAAAAGCGTGGAAAACTATCTTTTAAGGATGAAATACGTGTGTTTATCAGACTTGCCATGAATGACCCGACCACGCAGAACATCCATGATGTGGTAAATATGCTTGAGAGAACCTATCAGTCCATGAAGGATTATCCTAGATGGGAAGAGGATGAGGACGAAGTGAAAGAGTCTGCTTCTAAGGCTAAAAAGCAGGTACCAACACAGGAGTCACAGCCGACCAGAAAACCGGATGTTTCTGTATATGAGGCATATGACGAGTTTCAGGAAAAACATGAGATACCGGAGAATGACGAGTCTTTCTTTTATGCTGTTTTCAACGCTGCTGCGGAAGCATTTTTTCGGTATTGCCGATGCGGCGGATTATTCGAAAATGGCGGTTTGAACCCATCTGCAGTTCAAATAAAAAGGTATATGATAAAAAGGTTGAGTGATACATCGCCACATATAAGCCGCATAGAACCTGGTCATACGAAAGGCGAAGGGGGAACGGAAATGCTCCTATCTGCCTCGCCAAAAAGAGAAATTGTGAAACGGGGACGAAGCAATGAACC
>URSS01000097.1 GCA_900550545.1 uncultured Lachnobacterium sp.
CCTATGAATACACAAAAGCCGGAGACTTAAAGAAGGTGGATACACCCGTGCTTCATACAGCATATGCCTACGACGGGGACCGGAACCTGACCGCATTGCGCACGATGGCGGCAGGCGATGCATCAGTGGAAAAAATCCTTGCAGACAATACCTACCGTTACAACAAAAACGGACAGCGGACAGAGAAAACAACCCTTGCAGGAACCACAAAATACACGTATGATGTACTTGGACAGCTGATACAGGAGAACAACCATATTTATACCTACGACCGTGCCGGAAACCGAACGAGTGTGCAGACGGATGACCGCAGGGAAATCTACAGCTATGACAGAGGAAGGCTGAGAAACCGGACGGTAGAGCGTCAGCAGGACCCGGCTGGCAGCCAGACCTATACATATCGGTATGATGCGCAGGGAAATACTTTAAGTGACGGGGAGAATACATATCTGTATGACTGCCTGAACCGTATCACAGAGGTAAAAACAAAAGCAGGAGATATCCAGAAGAACCACTATGATGCCGAGGGACTCCGCAGCCAGATGGAAGAGAACGGAAAGCTGGTAAGCTTTATCTATGCGGACCGGGAGGTTATCGCAGAAGAAGATGAAGCTGGTGAGCATATCCGCTATATCCGCGGACACGAACTGCTTGCCTCCGACAGTGAGCGGGCAAGGACGTATTATCACTATGCATGTGATGAGATGGGAAGTATCACGGATATCACAGACTGCCATGGAACGGTATTAAACCATTATGCTTATGATGCGTTTGGAAACCGTACGGTGGAAGAAGAAACGGTAGAGAACCGTTTTGGATTCGCTGGGGAGATGCTGGATGCTGTAACAGGACAGTATTATCTGCGGGCACGGTTTTATAATCCGGTAATTGCACGGTTCCTCAGTGAAGATACCTATTATGGGGACGGACTGAATCTGTATGCATACTGCCATAATAATCCGGTAGGGTATGTGGATCCGAGCGGGCATATTTGCGAAAAGAAATATCAAGAGCTTAAGAAGAAAGAGGCCGGGGGAGGCACACTTTCAGCGAAAGAAAGACAGCAGATCTATGAGTATGAGCAGAATCAGAAGAAGTCGAGTGGAGCTGGAAGTGATAGTAAGAGTGGTATAAGTACTATTGATATGAGTAAGTATACTGAATTATCAAATTCAGAAGTTGTAGATATATTGAAAACAAGAGGTTTAGATGAAGGTGCAATAAATGATTTGATTACTTCGTTTGATGGTCCAATATACAAGAGAATAGGTTATGAGGGGGAAATATTTACAATCACAGAGTCGAAGGTTGGAGATGCTTCTGGCGTATTCGTGACAAGAGGTTCGGCAGGAAGTACACCAACGGAAAGAATTAATAATTTGGCATTACCACCTAATAATTCAGCATTAATAGAGAGTCAAGTGGAATTGACAAGAACCCAGATATTGCTAGAGGGAAAAGTTGCACCTCAAAGAGAATGGGCATTGATAGCAAATGATGGAATTCCAAGATCAGGTGGTGCATGGCAAGTTGTTACTGATGGCGGAAAATATAGTAATGCAATAAGGAGATAGCCTATGAAAAAGAAATTAGAATTATTATGTAATTATCTTAAAAAAAATGGATATGAAGATGATTCAAAAAGAGTAGAAGAGATTATGCATGATATTACGAAAGCGGATTCAGAAAATGCAAAAAAACGTCTAATAGCAATGTGTAATCCAAGATATTTAGGAAGTTTGAATATTGAAGAATTTGATAACGTTTATGAATGGTGGAATTTTTTGGCAGATATATCTTCAAAGGCAAAAGGTGAAAATATATAATTTACTCAGTGTTCCCAGCAGATATTTCCAAATAAAGCTTGAAAAAAAGGAGTAAATAGACATGAAAGATCAACAGAAATTAGACATTGAAGGTGTGCAACAATTAGTTACAGAACTTTTGGATTTAAATTGGTTTGAAAAATGTGGAATTAAGGAGCTTCCTGTATAATTCAAATTCTTTTCCAGACTGTTGATATCGATTTACTTCTTTCAAATATCCTGCCCAGAGTCTACCGTTTTGTTATAGTACATTGAAAAAGTGTTCAGATAGTTACAAAAATTCATTAAGCCAGAAAAGATGATTTTGCAATGGCATTTGTGAGTTATGCTACATGTCTTGGAATGTAACAGGAAACTGTACACGTTATACTTATGATCTGCTTGGAAAAGTGTCAATTTTTTGTGAAAAAATTGACATGTAGCGTCAGCCCTTTGCCGAAGGCAAATTGGAATGGGCTGTAATCGTTGCTGGTCACATTGTTAGGTGTGAACAGTAATAAAACAACCCTTGCAGGAACCATAAAATACACGTATGATGCACTTGGACAACTGATACAGGAGAACAACCATATTTATACCTACGACCGTGCCGGAAACAGGACGAGTGTGCAGACGGATGACCGCAGGGAAATACTTTAAGTGACGGGGAGAATACATATCTGTATGACTGCCTGAACCGTATCACAGAGGTAAAAACAAAAGCAGGAGATATCCAGAAGAACCACTATGATGCCGAGGGACTCCGCAGCCAGATGGAAGAGAACGGAAAGCTGGTAAGCTTTATCTATGCGGACCGGGAGGTTATCGCAGAAGAAGATGAAGCTGGTGAGCATATCCGCTATATCCGCGGACACGAACTGCTTGCCTCCGACAGTGAGCGGGCAAGGACGTATTATCACTATGCATGTGATGAGATGGGAAGTATCACGGATATCACAGACTGCCATGGAACGGTATTAAACCATTATGC
>URSS01000098.1 GCA_900550545.1 uncultured Lachnobacterium sp.
AACCGTGAGTTCCATAACATAAATTGCAGATTTTTTGGTGCAATTCATGACGTTGATTGGGCATGTATAAGCGTCCTCTCACAAGTCATTCGTGTAGAGTAGGCGGATGAAAATTTCATCCGCCCCTCATCAAACCGTGCATGAGGTTCTCCCTCACACGGCTTTCCGACATTCTTCTTTCTACAGCATTACGTCATGCTCTAGCCATTTTCTTTAATCCTTTTTCGTAAATGCTATTTCTAACAAATCCCACTCTTGACATATGTTTACGCCTTTGGTGTTTCTTGTTATACCATCTTGTAAAGGTGCAGATAATATACCAGTCTAATTCCTGCATCCATGTCTCATTTGTTTTGGTGGAATAATAATTCTTCCAACCTATGATTTTCGGATTTAGATTCTTTATTAAATCCTCTTCCTTTGCAACTAACAGACTTCGACCGTTTACATTCTTTTTGATTTCTGCTTTCATCTTCTTCATGGCTTTCCTGCTCGGGTACTGATAAGTTTCTTTATACAATTGTCCTTTGCTTGTTTCCGTTGTCATTCTTCTGTGGTGCATTCCAAGAAAGTCAAATCCCTCTTTTCCGTCCCACATGCTGACAATCTTTGTTTTTACTGGGTGTAGCTTTAAATCCAGTTTTGCCATGATGTACTGCAATAAGTTCAGTGCGTGATTTGCATTTTTCTTATTCTTGCAAATGATGACTGTATCATCTGCGTACCTTACAAGAATACCGTGAGTAAGTCCATACTTTTCCCACAGTCTGTCCAGTGTATTTAAGTAGATGTTTGCCAATAACGGAGATATAACTGAACCTTGGCTTGTTCCCAGTTCGGAAATTGTCAGTACATTTCCGTATAATACTCCTGATACTAACCATTGTCTTATCAGCTTCAATATCCTACGGTCTGATATTCTCTGCTCTACCAGTTTCATCAGTTTATCTTGGTTTACGTTATCAAAGAACTTCTCAATATCTGCGTCTACTACATAATAGCCCTTGTTGTTACACGCTTTCCTTACCACTTCCAGTGCTTGCCTGGCACTTCTTTTCGGTCGGAATCCATAGGAACAATCTCTAAAGTCAGCTTCGAATACTGGCTCTATTGCTATCTTGGTAGCCATCTGCACAATTCTGTCCTTGACTGTTGGTATTCCAAGAGGTCTTTCACTTCCGTCTGGTTTTGGTATCATAACTCGCTTTACTGGGGATGGTTTATACTTTCCATCCATCAGTTCCGATTTGATTTCTGACAGGTATTTTTCAATTCCCATCTCTTCAATATCTTCGATTCCGATACCATCTACACCACTGGAACCTTTGTTAGCTTTTACCCGTTTCCATGCTTCAAAAAGTACATCATCACGATATACCTTATCGTAAAGTGCATGAAATCTTCGGCTATCACATTTCTTGGCTGTCAGATATAGTTTGTTTTGAAGTTGTCGAACTTTTTCTTTGGAGTTGTTAGTCTGCATGACATTCTCTCACTCTTACCCTCTCTACAAACATGAATGAAGCAAGGAACCTTCCCATAGACTGCGTTTTCTTGCACAGTCATTATTGGTACTATGTTCCTCTCCGACTCCCTCCCATCAGAAATACGATTTCGCCAAGCTTATACGCTTTCTTTTTACCTTTCGGTGATGGGTAGGGTCTCTCCAGTTCCGAACCACACTTTTCATACATACCGTTTCCTATATACCGAGGGATTCCTCCGTGCTGCTTTCCAGTTTCTTCACACGTTCCATGGCTTTCACCCATACGCCCAAGGTTCAGCTTCCCTTTGCTCTCTTTTCAGAGACCTTTCTAACGATACGGCAGAATTCACTTTATGTTACGGTCTGCATAATTGCTCGCCCCTCTTACCGAGGTTACTTTATCCACTCGCTTAGTACCCTGCATTACTGCAACGCACCGAGTTTAGCTACACGGCTCACTGGCGATTACCGTGACCGGACTTACACCGGCTAGTGTGGTCCAGCTTCGCTGGACACACAACGTAAATGAAAGAAAAACGGTACAGACAAATATGATTTCCTTTGTGAGCCATGGAGATAAGACTCTTTAGAGGCTTATCGGAATGCCCGGCGAACAGGAACATCATATTTCGTCTGTACCGTTTTTCTTTTCATAAACCTATAAAATCACGACTTGCGAGAGGACGCTTATATCTGCCCTTCACAACCTATAAAAGCACCACAGAATCTGCGACACTACGCCAGTTAAACTCCGGTTTATTTACCAAGTTCAGCCTTTAAAGCTGCTGTCAATGCTGGAACGATCTTATTTAAGTCTCCAACAAGACCATAATCAGCTACATCGAAAATAGGAGCAGTCTCATCTTTGTTAATAGCGATGATGATGTCTGATTCTTCCATTCCGGCTGTATGCTGGATAGCACCTGAAATACCGATTGCAAAATATACATTAGGACGTACTGTCTTACCTGTCTGACCTACCTGAAGATCTTTTGGCTTCCAGCCGTTATCAACAACTGCTCTTGAACAGCTAACCTGTCCGCCAAGAACTTCTGCAAGTTCATCAAGCATCTTGAAGTTCTCTGCTGAACCAACTCCACGTCCGCCTGATACAAGGATCTTAGCATCCATGATATCTTTGATATCAGATACAGCTTTAACAACTTCTTTAACAACAACATACTTATTGTTAGGTGTAAAACCAGGATTGAATTCAATAACCTCAGCCTTAGCGCCTGCGATTGGGCTGATTTTCTGCATAACACCCGGACGTACTGTTGCCATCTGTGGTCTGTTATCAGGACAAGCA
>URSS01000099.1 GCA_900550545.1 uncultured Lachnobacterium sp.
GTATTCAAATCATCAGCTGTCATTTCCAAAAGACGTTCGTCTTCGAAATTCACATAGACAATTTGGGATAAAGGGACCTTCTTTTCAAGTAAGGTCTGTATCTGCTGATACATCATATAGGATTTGCCACATCTTCTGATGCCGACAAAGCAATAGTTTATATTTTCTTCCAAAGGATAATGTCTGGCAATTAATGGATTGTTTAAGTAAATATCCTTCTGATCAACCATGATCTGTTTCAGAGTATCTCTATTCATAAACAAACCTCCAATCTATAAAACAATTATATATTAAAAGTGTTCTATATACAAGACAAAAATAAAACTATTTTGTTTTGCAGAAAGATATACAGATAGTATATGCAGAAAAGCTTCATATATTATTATATGTAAAGTTTCCTCACAGGCAACTTTTGTTGCCGGATGGGGCGCTGATACTTCCGGTTATTCCCGATAGAATAATACTTGTCAAGGACAACAAGACAAGCAATAACCGGTTAAAGCATGGTCGAACATCAAAACAAAGGAGTAAGAGATGAGCGGCGGAGCGAATATAGTAGAGCAGTACGCCGGAGCTGATGTTCCGGCAAGGATAGAGCTTCTTATTAAATACTATCCTAACTTTATTCGCCTGGTGGAAGGCTATGAGCAGAGCTTAGTCTGGGAAATCGCTTAGGAGGTTGATTGCATGTTGTCATCTATTTATTATGGAGAAATACAAAGTGACAAGTTGGTATCATGGAACGAGAATAAAGATCCATACAATATATTAGTTGAGAACAATCGAGTATATAAACTTGGAGGATGGGAATTTCTTGATATAGCCAATAAGCTTTTTGACAATGAAAAGCAGGTGGACTGGGGAAGCTATGCATATCAGTGCACAAAGGAGCAACTAGAAAGACTGATGGAACAGACTGGATGTGAAATAGATAAGATTAATGAACTGGCATCTGAGAAAATCTATGGTATTGTGTTTGTTGAAGAGGTGTAAATGGTGGTATAATCCTATTATTGATAGATAGTAATAGGTGGTTTTATGGAACAACGGAGGCGATTAAGATGAAGTTTGGAATGAGAACACCAAGTATAAAGAAATCAATAAAGGCAAGAACAACTGGAAAAGCCAAGAGAGCTGTTAAGAAAGCTTTAATTCCAGGGTACGGAAAAAAAGGTGCAGGATGGATTAAGAATCCAAAGAAAGCAGCTTACAATAAGGTTTATAAGAAGACGAGCTTTGGCATTATGGATTTATTTAAATAACTGACAGGAGGATTACATCATGGAACGAGTAGTACAATTTTTAAAAGAAGCAGAGACATATTATTTGGCAACAGTAGAAGGTGACCAGCCAAGAGTCAGACCTTTTGGAACAGCACACATTTTTGAAGGAAAGCTGTATATTCAGACTGGCAAGGTGAAGGATGTTTCAAAGCAGATTCACGCAAACCCAAAGGTAGAAATCTGTGCATTTAAAAATGGCGAGTGGCTTCGTGTAGCCGGAGAACTTGTAGAAGATGACAGAAGAGAAGCAAGACAGTCTATGCTCGATGCTTATCCATCTTTACAGAATATGTACTCAGCAGATGATGGAAATACCGAGGTATTCTATTTTAAAAATGCGACAGCTACATTTTCATCATTTACACATGAGCCGGAAGTAGTGAAGTTTTAATGACTAAGGATGAATGGTACAGGCAGTTATTTGACCGACTGGATAATTCCAAGTTCCGAAGCAGTTTCCATCTGAAGCAGAAAGATATTGATTACATAAATAAAAAAGGTTGCGGTCGTCCAGTGGACGACCCTGCGTAGCAGGAGCAACGACCGAGCCAGAGGCGAGATCTTGATACCATCAGACAACACGCTGCGGACTTTATTGCAAAGAGGGAAGCTCCGGCATATATAGCGAATGATGGTAAACAAACACCGATGAAAGGTCACCCAGTATTTATTGCTCAGCACGCAACGGCAACATGCTGCAGGGAGTGCATCCGAAAGTGGCATAAAATGCAGCCGGGCAAGGAACTAAGTCAGGTGCAGCAGGATTATCTTGTAGATGTAATTATGATATGGATTCAAAAAGAAATCGAGAGGCAGGAAGACAAAATATGAGTTTGAAAAAGGTATTGATTATTGTTGATAATATTGACGAATCAATTGATTTTTATGAAGAACTGTTTGGACTGCGTGTGATTACAAAGCTGGAAGGCAATGTGATAATGTCTGAGGGGCTTGTATTACAGGATGTAGATGTATGGTATGACAGTACAAAAATACCTACAACTTCACATAACAATATGACGGAACTTTATTTTGAAGATAATGATATAGAAGGTATTATTGAAAAACTGGAGTCTGGCAAGTATGTTGTAAGTTATGTTACGGATTTAATGGAACTTGAAGGTGGACAGAAGCTTGTAAGATTCTATGATCCATCAGGAAATCTTATAGAAGTACGAACACCAGTTAGTTACAACTGAAGAAAGCGGATTTGAGAAAAAATGCAGATATTTGTAGATGCGGATGCGTGTCCGGTAGTGGACATTGTTGAGACAATAGCAGAGAAATACAATATTTCCACCACATTGCTGTGTGA
>URSS01000100.1 GCA_900550545.1 uncultured Lachnobacterium sp.
GTATCTGCAATCAGTTTTTAAATGGTAAAACAGATCAAAAATTATTTTGTAATGAAATGAAAGACCGTTTAAATGATTACTATGGAAGCAGGTATGAATTAAGAAATCAGTCAGAAGCTGTTGAAGGCAGAGTAAGTAATATGTTGAGTAAATTACAACATATGTATGCACTTTAGGATTATGATGGAAATATGCAATGGTTATTGCTGAGTGTCAAAATTCAAAAGATGATATCAGTATGGTGGTTTGCAAATAAAGTTACATATCATATTGATGCTGAGAGAAATCCAACAGGTAGCATAGTTGGAAGAACTTCGAATAATGAAGAAAGGAGTTACTATAAAATGGAGGTATCAAATAATTATAGCACAGCAAAATTATGGGGCACTTCGGATAAAAAAGTTTCTAAATCTTCTGAAAAAAACAAATGGAAATTAACGGATTCCTTAAAAGAGAAAATTGTTGAACTGGCAAAAAAAGATGCACAGGACAACGTATATATGGGAAATGCGTTTATGAATTTGCGTAAGATGGAAGTAAGCAAAGTGGCACCGAACAGGGCAGCCTTAATTGGAAAATTTAATCAATCAATGAATTCCGGCAATATGTCCGCAATGAAAGAAGTTGAAAAAGCTGATAAAAAATGGCTCTGTATTTTGTTCGGGATACCATATGAGGCAGAGTTTCAGGGAGAGGGAACAGGATCAGCAGCTCATGTATATAACGAATGTGGTGAAGAAGTTCTGACATATACAGAGGGAGTAGGCTGGCAAGAAAAGGAAACAAAAGCAGAGTCACAGGTACATTCGGCGTTAAAATCGACATATTATGAGGCTTTTTGTGATGCAAGAAAAGCATTAAACAGTGAACAAAGAACTGGTGGTATGAATGAAAATATAATGTCACAAGACAATTTTGATATGAAAGCGTAAAGAGCGTGCGATTAAAATAATGGTTTATAAATAGGAGTGTTGTAAATCAGCAGATATCAAATCTGTTTTCAAAGAATGGTACTTTTATTGCAGAGGATGGTACAGATTTACTGGCATTGTTTAAGGAAAAATACTATTCTGATGATCACAGTGATTGGACTTATTATAATTCAGATTATTACTATCAATGCAATGACACCAATGCGGCATTGAGAGAATCTGCTCGGAAGATGACGGAAAAATGGGAATTGGACGGGATTGACTGTGATGAAATAGAAGCAAATTCCAGCCTTACGTTAGATGGAGGTTTTGATTTTAACAGCATATGGAATTCGGATTTTAGGAATCAGGCTGGAAGGAGCAGTCTGGCAAAGGAATCAACGATACCGCCTGAGAATTTTAAGATGTTTTTTAAGGAACAGGTAACATCTTTTACAGAAGACAATAAATTTAATGGAAATCTGAAAATAACAATCGGAGAGAACAAATTCGATTTAAAGGTTCCATTTCAGACCTTACGAACTGGATCGGAAGGCGAAATTTGTAACGTTTGGGATTTAATGGAAGATTATTATTCAGAGTCAGGAGATAATTCTAACATCAAAAATTTCTTGGGGAATATGTCTGTATTTACACGATGGTACGCATATGAAACAAGAATCAATGACATATTTGGTGATTATGAAGTATCGCATAATTAACACGGTTGGAAAAATAAGAGAAAAGATATATTAGAAAGGTGAACTTTTGTGTGAAAAGTAAAATTTTTACAAAGATAATAGCTAGTGCAATGTCAGTTATGATGATTTTTTCGATGAGTGGAGTATCTGTAAAGGCAGCACAATTGCAGGAAAACAACGAATTGAAGACGGTTATGGTAGATATGAAAGATGTTGCAACAGGGGATGCTATAGTATATGCCAGTACGAGTACATCAACAAAGACATTGTCAAAGGATTATGCTACTTCAACAGGGCAGACAGGTGCAATCACTTCGATAGGACAGAATGTAGATTTCAGTAGTATTATTCCACAAGGATCAGTAATTGAAAGTATTACAATTTATTGTCCTACAGGTACTAGAGTAACGCAATCAAAATATACCACAATAAACAATTATTTGATTAGTAGTTATGAAACAGGAACAACAGCGACTGTATCTTTTAAGCAAACAAATAGCCCATCTTCAACAAGTAAAACTACAGCTTTTTCAGGAGAGGCAGCGAATGTTAAATTTTTAGTGAAAATTCAGGGAAAGATTATACAACAATATACAGGGATGGATGGATTTACTGTATTTGGTGGAAAGATGATAGTTACTTATCGCTAGTATGATTTAAGGAGACGAGTTAATGAGTATATCATTGTCAGGTATAGGAGCTATTGGAAAAGAGCAATTAATTTCCTCATGCAGTAACGGAGAACCGAATTGGTCTTA
>URSS01000101.1 GCA_900550545.1 uncultured Lachnobacterium sp.
GAGCACTTGGCTACGGACCAAGGTGTCGGGAGTTCGAATCTTCTCGCGCACGTATCTAAGGGCGTGTGAAAAAACGAGAGTTTTTTCATTCGTCCTTTTGCTTATAGTTATAATAATAGCTATATTACATAAAAAAGGGTATAGTTCCCCTTACCCCATAAGAATGATATTATGAAATCTTATGCGGCAGCTGCAACTTTTTTCTGTTTGTTGTGATATTTATAAAGATTGTGTCCGATAGAAACGAGAAATACTTCAAGCAATACAGATTTTATTCCTCTTCGGACAATTCTTTTGTACCACCGGTCGTTTTTCATGATACCAAAGGTACCTTCTGCCTGAATGGATCTGTTCATCCTTAGAAGCGCTCCCTGGATGCTTTCGAGATTTTCTATCACTTCCTGATGCATCGCTGTAAGTTCGCGGTTGATCCGTACAGTACGGTTTTTATCTGTCTTTTTACATTGTTCTGCATATGGACAGCCGGAGCAATCTTCACACTGATACACTTCTTCCTGACGCCCATACTTGTTCCCTTTTACGTTTTTTCGATACTGAAGATAAAAGCTTTTCCCGTTTGGACAACGCATGATTCCGCCTTCCCCGATTGGAAAATTTACTGCACGAAATGGATCTTCATGATACTTCTTGTCAGTAGTTTCTTTCTTGAACATGGGGAACTTCATATATTTTTCCATTCCATGCTGCTCACAGAAGATGTAATTGTTGTAAGAACCATATCCAGCATCTGCTACTGGGTACTTCGGATAAAAGCCATATGTAGTATAAAACTTGTTCATTAATGGAATAAAACAATCCATATCTGAGCGATACTGATTTACATCAACAACAGCAATATATTCATCTGCAACACCGACCTGTACATTATAAGCTGGAAGCAACTGGTCATTGCCCATGTAGTCTGTCTTGATTCGCATAAAAGTGGCTGAATGGTCTGTTTTCGAGTAACTGTTGCGATCTTCTCCACAGATTTTGATTTTTTCCACGTATTCTTCCAACTTAGCAGCATACTCTTTGAGTTTCTCATAATGACGTTGTTGTGTAGTTTTGCGATGTCCCCTGCCATGAACAAACATTGCTTCATTAATCTGCCAGACTTCTGCATACTGTTCAGCAGCTTCCTTCAGATACTCTGGTGCGTACTCACTATTGATACAAAGTTTCATACCTGTACATGAAAGTTCCTCATTGATTTCCTCAAAGAGTGTAGTTATCTTACCAAAGAGACGGTATCTGGATTTTTCGGTTGCTTTTTTCCATACCCAGGAGTATTTATTCGCATTTGCTTCAAACTTGGATCCATCAATGTATAGATGTTGAAGATCTACATGCTCTGTCTCGAAGATTTTTTTGTTTATATCTTGAAATATTTCTTCAATGGAATCAGCAAGTACTTCGTTGATGAAGTAGCCGAAAGTACGGTAAGAAGGTGCTTGATGATCCATAAGATACATGAAGCGGAGATTGACTTTACACTGATCCTCCAGTTCACGCAATGATATATAGCCATTCGCCATAAATCCAAACAAAACTGTTTTCAGCATGCTGACCGGGTCATATCTGAGTCTTCCTGTATAATGTTGAGGAATATTTTTCAGATATTTCTCCAGTTCGATTTCTCCCATAAATCTATCAAAAGTCAGCACTGGATCACAGATGTCCAAATAATCTTGAATTAGCATTGGCAAAACTGCCTGTTTTGGGTTAGAATAGATTATGTTATTAATTTTTTTCACAAATTAATTATAACAGAAAGAAAGACCTTGAGTTCATTATAAACTCTTGGTCTTTCTTTTTTTTCGGGACTATTCTTTTTTCACAGCCCCATTCTCAATGCTGATATTCAATAATTTGCTTAAGATCAGGAGGTTTTCGAGATTTGGCAGCGATTTCCCGGAAAGCCATTTATAGACAGCCTGTGGATTCTCGAATCCCATGACTTCCTGGACATCTTTCACCGTATACCCATTGCTTTTCAACAGTCTCCGAATGTTTTCTCCTGTTTCTTTTTGCTGGATCGACAAATATATCGGTTTCATAAGCGCTTCCCCCTTATTTATCTGCCGTTTTAATATGTAGTAGTAGCATCCTAGCACCTTTTCAGTGAATCCGCCAGTATTTTATTCTTCATTCTCAGTCACACGGATTCCCAATGCTTCACTTGCTGACATAATCTTTAAAAAGTCTCCCAATGTCAGTTCCATAATGT
>URSS01000102.1 GCA_900550545.1 uncultured Lachnobacterium sp.
AATCGTGACATAAATTGTACTTCGTCCAAAAGCAGATAATATTTCTGGTCATCTTCCACCCGCTCTTTAATATGCTGGTAACACTTCTTTGGATCTCTCAGCTCCTCATTTTCAATGCCATCCAAAGCAATCTCAATGATATGGTCATTATCTACACCACTCTCCAATAAATATTTCTTAAACAATACAAATAACAGGAATGATTTCCCACATCTCCTGATTCCCGTGATAATCTTTATCATCCCATTATCTTTTCTTATCTTTAACTGTTCAAGGTATGCATCTCTTTTAATCTCCATGAGTTCAACTCCTTGTTTTTGTAAATTTACACACTTTTTAGTAATTGAATTGTATCATCTAGGATTTATTTAATCAATATCCATTACTATTTTATGTGTATTTTCACATTTCTATGCAGTTGATAACCAATTAACTATCTTTTCATAGAAAAGCAGGTAGTCTTTGATACAATGTCAAGTGATGAATTCAAAAAGGAAAAAATTGGACTTGGAATGGCGATTGTAAAAGGTCTGATTGCTGTTTAAACTTGCTCCCGCACCAGATATAGTAAAGAAAAGTGTCTGGCAGCGGGAATGAATGCTCACCTTGCAAAGCCTGTAAAAATCGAAAATGTAAAGAAAATTTTGTGCGATTATTCGGTATAGCGATTAGGATTTCTCGAATCCGTAAACCCATTTTCCACGTAAGAACAGATACAGAAAAATCACGGAGCTGATACCCCAAGTCAATGGGTATGCCCAGAAAATCACTCGTATATCCGGGAGAATACGAACTGCCACAGTAATGTAGCTTACGCGAAACAAACACCAGTCACAGAGCATAACGATCATCGGAACGGATGCGTTACCTGATCCACGAAGTATTGCTGCGATGCAATGAGAAAACGCCAGCAGACAATAAAATAACGCAATTGTTCTGGACTGCATGACTCCATAATGTACAACATCAGGATCTCTGTTAAACGCTGTGATCAGTACCGGTGCTGCCACATATATGATAATACCGATCAACTCTGCAATAGTAATCGAGCAGAGAACTCCAAATCTTGCTCCCTTTTTCGCCCGGTCATACTGTTTTGCACCCAGATTCTGACTGACAAAGGTTGTCAGAGCCATTGTAAAACAGGTCACCGGCAAAAAGGCGAATCCCTCTATCTTGGAGTAGGAACCACATCCTGCCATCGCCATTTTTCCAAATGCATTTATATTTGACTGTACAAAGACGTTCGCGATCGCGATCACTGAATTCTGAAAACCGGATGGTACACCATTCTGGATGATCTGCTTCAGCATAGAACTGTCAAAACGAATCTCTCGCAATTCCAGACGGTATTCTTCTTCCACACGCAGCAGATGAACCATACAGAGCAGTGCACTGACAAACTGTGAAATTGCGGTTGCAAGTGCTGCTGATCCGACTCCCATGCCAAGACCTGCGATAAAGAAAATATCCAGAACGACATTGACACAGGAAGAAATAATCAGATATATCAATGGATGGCGTCCATCACCGACCGACTGCAGAACTCCAACAAAGATATTGTACATGACAACACCCATAGACCCTGCAAAATATGTACGAAAATACACAATAGATTCCGGGAGCACGTCCGCAGGAGTTCCCATCAATACCAGGATCTTTGGTGCCAGAAGCATTCCCAAAACTGTCAGCGCAGCACCGGCCACAAGTCCAAATGCAACCGTTGTATGGATTGCCTTTTGCAGGCAGTCTCTTTTTTTGGCTCCGTAATATCGTGCAATAACAACACCTGCACCCATGGCAATGCCGTTAATAAAACCTACCATCAGAAAAATCAGATTTCCAGATGAACTGACTGCCGCCAGTGCATTACTTCCTAGAAAATTTCCTACGATCAGGGAATCAGCAGTATTATACAATTGCTGGAACAGATTTCCCAGAAACAATGGAATTGCAAAAAAAATGATCTTTTGGGAGATACTTCCCTCTGTCATTCTCAGACTCTTTTTCATAGTTAAAATTACTCTTCCCTTTCCTGTGTTCTTTGAATCAATAGAGATGAAGGACTGCTCTTCGTGATAGTTGCCTCTCTACCTTATTATTTGTACCATACCATGCATATGTTGCTGATGTCAATGTAAAGACTGCTTGTAGAGCTGGAACTGTCTCTTATACACATCTCCGAGCCCACGAGACTAAGGCGA
>URSS01000103.1 GCA_900550545.1 uncultured Lachnobacterium sp.
AGAAAGTTTTACGCGGAGAGGAATAAATGCTTTTTCAAATCCAATTTCACCGAAACAGGTCTTTGATAAGAAGGGACTGATCTATGGTATGGGACATGCCGTGTATTCCCTGTCTGATCCGAGAGAGCGTGTGTTCCGCAGCTATGTGGAGCATCTCGCGGAGGCAAAAGGGCGCCAGAAAGACATGAATCTTTACAATATGATAGAAGAAGTGGCTCCGGAACTGATCGCAGAGAAGCGTCATATTTTTAAAGGCGTCAGTCCAAATGTGGATTTTTACAGTGGTTTTGTGTATGAAATGCTCGGCATTCCATCGGAATTATATACACCATTGTTTGCCATTGCAAGAATTGCAGGATGGAGTGCACACCGGCTGGAGGAGCTGGTGGGATGCAACAAAATTATTCGTCCGGCATATAAGAGTGTCATGGAAGAACTGGAATAAGATTATTACAGCGGACAGAATTGCATTTTATTTTGCTCTGTGCTAGTATGGAAACAGAAACTTTCGTGTGTTATAACTATAACAGGAAAGAGGACTGATTATGAAAATAAAAGAAAAATATTATCGCTTTGCGGAAAAAGGGCAGCAGATACAGAGAGTAAACCGTTTTCTTGTAACAGAATATCTGATTTTTTATGCATTTATTCTGTTTATGCTCTGGGCATCAAGAGCAAAAGGAGTACGTTCTTTGGGCTTTGCGGCATTTGTCAGTGTGATTGCAGTAGTCTCCGGAGGTGCATTGCTCATCGGATGGAAGTGGCGTCCGGAATCGGAGCGGCTGAGATATCTGGCACTGATCGGGTTATATCTCGTATCATTTTTCATGACTTTTGCTTATACGGAGAGCTTTATCCGTTTTCTGGGACTGGCTCCTTTTATCGGCTGTATTTTGTTTTTTGATCCGAAATATTCCAGAATCGGCGGCATCGGTTATCTTGTATTGAATGCGCTGACTGTCTTTGGTCAGATCCGTCAGCAGCCGGAAGGCGTAGCCGGGACAACCAATCTTGTACTGGATCTGCTGGCACTGGGGGTACTGGTATTTGCTGTGATCTTTACAACAAATGTGGCACAGAAATTCAACCATGATACCCGGCACAGTGAACAGCAGGAGCAGCGGAAGCAGCAGGCAATTTTAGACGATGTGATCGGTGTGGCGGAAGAAGTGCGTAAGGGTACGGAATCCGTGATGAAGATTGTCAATGATCTGAATGGATCGACAGAGGTGGTCAATGGTGCGATGAAAGATATTTCTTCCAGCACGCATAGCACGGCGGAAAATATCCAGACACAGACAACCATGACACAGGATATCCAGCATTCAATTGAGCAGACACTGGAAAGTTCCGAGAATATGGTAAAAGTGGCAAAGCAGTCCGGGGAACTGAATCAGAAGAGTATGGAGATCATGGAACATCTGAAGAAACAGTCCGCGGTAATCGCAGAGACAAACTCCGGAGTGGCAGATTCCATGAAAGCGTTACAGGAGCGTACCGAGGCAGTAAAGAGTATTGCAGATACCATCTTTTCCATTTCCAGTCAGACCAATCTGCTGGCGCTCAATGCTTCTATTGAGAGTGCCCGTGCAGGGGAAGCCGGAAAAGGGTTTGCTGTAGTGGCTGATGAAATCCGTCAGCTGGCAGAGAAAACCAGAAGTGAGACAGAAAGCATTGCACAGATTCTGGATGAATTGTTTAAAAATGCAGAGGATGCAGCAACGGCGGTGAGCCGTTCGATTGAGGCTACCAATGCGCAGGATTCCATGATTGCGAAAGCGTCTGAGAGTTTTTCGGGAATGAATGAGAATGTCAATACACTGGTTCAGGAGATCGAAGGCATTGACGGCATGTTAAACCGTCTGTCGGATGCAAACAATCAGATTGTAGACAATATCAGTAATCTTTCTGCAACAACGGAAGAAGTGACGTCCTCTTCCGTACAGGTAGCGGATCTGTCAGTTGAGAATTTAAACAATGCCGAGCAGGCAAAACAGAAACTTGACAATGTGCTTGCGGTATCTCATGAACTGGATAAGTACATAAAGTAAACAGATGGAATGAGATAAAGGTGCCTCAGCAGGAGAAATTCTGCTGAGGATTTTTACTACTATATAGGTAATTGCGAAACAAGTTCGCAATCTTGATTGAAAACAAGGATAGAATCCT
>URSS01000104.1 GCA_900550545.1 uncultured Lachnobacterium sp.
TCAGCAAATGGGCTGACGCTACATGTCAAGTTTTCATAGAAAACTTGACACTATCTCTTACTCGTTTACTGAACGGTAAATGAATTTAACAAATCCATCGCTTCTCCGACGAAATCACGCTCAAAGCTCAGATTTCCGTCATATCCCTTGATCATAAGATCCTGCACACTTCCTAACAGGCTTTCTTCCTCAACCGGTGGAATCGGCTCTGTATGAAGCTTTCTGTGTTCCTCACGTTCCTTTGCCACATAAGCAGCCTCCGCTTTGCTTTCGCGTTCGGAATGCTTATGTTCTTTCTCTAACTGTTCTAAAGTCGTGTCTTCTGTATATTTATTTGCATTCTGCTTCGCACGATCCACGATATTGGTCGGCTGCGCCGACTTTGCAGCGGCTTTCTGCTGACGGTATGCATCTAATTTGGCTCGCTCAGCCGCTGTCATCTGACGTTTCTGCTGCTTCGGCTGCGCATACGCATTCTGCTGCGCGTTGTATGATCTCTGTGTCTGATTATAGGAAGTTTTGTTGCCTGTACTTGTACCCTGCTCGGCTGCATCGGCATAAGCACTGATCTCACTTATAATCTTCTGTGCACCACTCTTGAACTGCTGCACCGTCTTCTGTGTGGAATTTTGAGTTGGCTGTGTCTTCTTGCTATCATTTCCGGAAAAGCCCTTTACAATACCAACAATCACAACAATCCAGATTAAAATGGAAAGTACACTTACCATGTCATTCTCCTTTACATTATGTTTTTCTATGCTGTTTTTATTATTACTCTACCTCTACGAATCCTCCCAGAATACGCTTTGCGCGTTCATCGAGTGTATCCTCATTCCCCTGCCGGTTGTCGAGTACCGCCGTCGCCTCTGCCAGCTTTCTACTTTTGCGATCTGTCGCAGCTGTAAACGTTTCTCTTCTGGCATCTGCCCGGTCAATGGCAAATACGAGCAATGCAATGATTGGCTGAAGGAATTCCTGCTGATACGTAGTATCGATGCAATTGAGTTTTTCTGCCGGTGGAAGTTCTATCAGCTCCTGTTCCCCGTGATTTAATGTAAAAAAGCACAGTTTCCATGCAGACGGCTTTTCTTTTTCCAGCTTTTCTTCCAGCAAAGCGATCAGATTTTCCACTTCGCTCTGCAAAATGAGTTTCTGGTCTTCCTTATCCACCGCTTTGATTCCCAGACGCACGATTGTGTCATATGTCGAATGAAATTCCCTGTCTTCCTTACTGATAAGAAATTCATGGTCAAATCCATTCTGCAGACGCTTCCACTCCTTCAGAATCTGTGCGGCTTCTTTCCTCTGTCCCTGCGTATCGTCCACCAGAATTTCTTCGAGTTGCTTTGCGTTCCTATGTACCTGTTCCGTTATCTGGCGTGCCTTCTGATACCGTTCCTGCACCGCCTGCCACTGCCGGTTCAACTTGTCATACTGCTTCTGCCATACACGAAATGCCGACATATCCCCGTCCATCGCAGCTAATGCGCTTTTTACTTTCTCCAGTTCATCGTCTTTTCCAAACATGTTCCTTACCCGTATCTGTTATACCTTTCCCAAACCGTATAGAATTATTATAGCGCATATTCGTTCCTTTGTCTCCAATAAATTTGGTAAGTGTTTCCACAAAAACATGCCTCTCTTTTTGTAAATGTGTGGTAAACTGATAGAAGATAGTCAAAAGAAATTTGTAAGAGGGAGAACGCTTATGCTTACATTTGATGAAGTATTGAATCTCAATTATTATAGAAAGACCAGCTACACCGGCTGGATCAATGGAATGCGCTTTCTTATTAAAAGGGAAGCCCCGGAGGATGGGGATGAAATTTTCCATGCATGGGTATGGCCTGGTCCGCTGATTTTTGACCTGACCGATGATGACAAAAAGTTTGACTTCACTGTGCCTTTTTCGGATGAAGGAAAACAGCAGGTCGTAGACTGGATCAACGCCCAGTATGAAGAGCACCCGGAACTGTGGTCGCATGAGAAGAAAACGATTTTTGTTTAATCCTGTGATCTGCAATATGATGCATCTGTATATAGACATGAAAAAAGCCCGTGACCTAAGTCACGGACTTTTTAATTATGGGCTTAAGTGGACTCGAACCACCGACCTCACGCTTATCAGGCGTGCGCTCTAA
>URSS01000105.1 GCA_900550545.1 uncultured Lachnobacterium sp.
TCCATGAACGAACTTGAGGGGATCGGAAAAAATTTATAAAGCACGTTCCAAATTCTAGTTTGTAGATGCAAATACATAGTAATTATGGTGTAGGGGACAATGAATTGTTCCCTGCAAATCGGAATTTGTGGAGAGATTTCCTGAACTTTCCTTATTTTACAGGCTTTTCAGCCCATTAAATAGTGAAATGATATGTATTTTCCCTTATTTTTGACCTTATGCGGAATCAGCAAGGGAAATAAGGGAATTTTTTATTTAGTCGTTGCCTGCCACTTTATCAAGAAGTCTGGCGGAGTTCCGCTTTGCCTTTCTTGTAGAGTGGGCGTAGACATTCATTGTGGTACTGACATCAGAGTGCCCTAACAGTTCCTGCACATCTTTTGGGGCAGCTCCGTTTGAGAGGAGGTTGCTTGTGTAGGTGTGTCGCAACTGGTGGAAATGGAAATTCTCAAATCCGTCCAGCCTTTTTGCAACTGATCGGCAGGCAATGCTGAGTGTGCTTGGCAGTTCCAGACATCCGTCCGGTCTCAGGCAGACAAAGGAGATTTCTTTGTAATCTGTCGGGACTTCCTGTGTTCCGTCAAGATGATAGTATTCATAATATACCCTGTTTTTCACATGCACTTCTTTGTAGTAATTGCGGTGATATAATTCGCCATACTGCATCCGGTTTTTGAGCTGTTCTTTTCTGGCAGCTTTCAGTATTTCAGTCAGCGTATCTCCAAAATCAACAATCCTTACTTTTTTCCGTTTCGTTGGTCCGATAATATTTTTGTGTTTCATGCCGTCGTAGCGGATACTGCGTTTTATGGTCAGGCATTGTTCCTCAAGGTTAATGTCCTGCCATGTAAGACCACAGGTTTCCCCGATACGGAGCCCGGCATAATACGCAATTTGAATCGGAAGAATAGCAGGTGGATTTTTCTTTTCCAGATATTGGATAAGCCGTTCATAATCCTCATGTGAAATCGGCTGTGTACCTTCTTCCACTTCATCATCGGAAAAGAGGTCAACTTCCTCTGCCTGCTTTTTCAGCTTAATATACTGCATCGGATTGAAACTGATTAACTGTTTTGGAAATACTGCAAAACGGAATGACTGCTGTAACACTGCGGAAAAAGAATGGATATAATCTTTGCTGTATCCCTTTTTTACTTTCCCGTCTGGAAACTCACCACCGAATGTAAGCAGATCAAGAAATGCCTGTAAATGTTCGGCAGTAACTGTTTTCAGTTTGCGGTCTGCAATCGGGTGTTTTTTGATACATCGGATTGCACCAAGATAATTTTCCACTGTACCGTTGCTGAGTGTCCCAGTTTTCAGTTCTTCTTCTGCCCACATATCCAGAAGTTCCCCTACGGTAAGATTATCTGCCTTTGCAACAAACTTCTTATCTTCGTAGTCTTCCAGTGCCTTGCGGAGAAGCTTTTCCGTCTCACTTTTACTTTCGGTTCCGGCGTATTCTTTCTGAACCATTTTACCGCTTGCATCTTCTACATAGAAACGATAGTACCATTTTTTTCCTTTTTTTCTAACAGATCCTTTTGCCATAATCGTATGTCTCCTTTCGATATCAGACAATCGGAACTGCTGAAATGCTTCTTGCGTGTAGGCATCTTATGGACAAGTCCATAAGCCAATTCGCCGCTCGTCAAATCTGTAAACAGCTTGACTCGCTTGCGCTCATTGTATCATAACTCCGATTATCTTACTATACCGATTCAGAATCGTCATACATAACTTCGGATAAAAGATTTGCAAGCCTTTGTTCTGCCGCTTCCGGTTTCTTTGAATAGAGCCTTACAACATCTGCCATATCATTAAATGCGTTGACAGTATGTGTGATCTCCCTGAGAAACATAATCTCATTATATTCATCTTTCGATTCAAATCCCATTACTTTGGCAATGTCCGCATCTTTGGTACTGCCTTTGTAATTTTTACAGGCGAACTGAAACGAATCCAGAAACAGTTCATATTGCTTTAACATTAACAGCAGTAAGTCTTTAGAAAAAGCGTCTTCTGTTTTATTGAGGTCAAGAGGAAACTGTTTGAGAATGTCGCCCATCGCATCACGAATCTGCAATTCTTTCTTATCCGTAATATCGGTTTCGTATTCATCGGTTTCCCCTCTGAGCC
>URSS01000106.1 GCA_900550545.1 uncultured Lachnobacterium sp.
CCACACTGGCTGTCTGTCCGCGGGCATGCACGCCTGCATCCGTCCTTCCTGATCCATTTACTTCCACCGCATATCCGGCTGCCTTTGAAATACAGGATTCCAAAATCCCCTGAATGGTCATCTCTGTATTGGCCTGTCTCTGCCATCCCTGGTATGCTGTCCCATCATAAGCGATCACCAGCCTGTACGTCCGCATTTTTTCATCTCCTCTTTCAAAAAGAAAACCGGTCATACTTCCGCTTCAGGTATAACCGGTTTGTTCTTCCTATTTTAAAAACTTTTTCAGCTCATCCATAAATGTATTTGCATCTTTAAACTCTCTGTATACTGATGCGAACCTCACATATGCCACCGGATCAAGATCTTTTAACTTATCCATAACAATCTCTCCAATCTCACTGCTCGGGATCTCTTTTTCTTCCCGGTTAAAGATCTCCAGCTCGATCGCCTCGATCGTCTTCTGGATCTGATCTGCAGGAACAGGACGCTTATAACACGCACTCAGCACACCATTCTCAATCTTTGACCGTTGATACTGCTCCCGGTTGTTGTCTTTCTTGATCACGATCAGAGGAATCGTCTCTACTTTTTCATAAGTTGTAAAACGTTTCCCGCACTCGTCACAGGAACGCCTTCTGCGAATCGAACTCTTATCCTCTGCCGGTCTGGAATCGATCACTCTTGTATCAGGGTTTCCACAATATGGACATCTCATTCGTCTGTTCCGCCTTTCCGCATATACAATCCACCACACACTCCCTGCGGCATTTATTTTCAATCCGTCTGTGAAACGAATTTATTTCCGCCCTCATTATACACAATGTCTAGTATTTTTGCAAAAACTTTTCTTCTTTTATTTCCACTAATACTGCATCCGGTCCGATTTTTTTTACACAACTGTACGGAATCACATATTCACAGTCCGTTCCAAAAAATCCGCAAAATTTTCCCGGTCCCGGTACAATAATCGATTCAATCTTCCCGGAACAGGTATCAAGCTCCAGGTCCACAACACAGCCCAACTGCTTTCCTGTACAGATATTAACTACTTCTTTTTCCCGCATTTCACAAAATCTCATCGTTCTCTCCCCGTACCGGAATCTTACAACTATTTTATTCCGGCATCGGACAGATCGTGACATTTCTGTATTTCTTTTTTTCGGTACATATATTACAATGATGTCAGGGTCAAAAGGTCTGAAACCACGTGTGCTTGCACACTGGTGGTAGAATGACCTTGAGACCCGCCCCGATATGAGCATAAAAGTGGGGCGTAAGCACCATGATATGCGAATAGCGGGTAGGATTGTGGGAGTGCGTAGCACGAAACAATCCGTTGGCATCATTGTTGGGGGCTTTTGACCCCAACATCTTACAATAGATTCATCATAATCCTAAAGGAGAGTTTGTTATGAATGAAACTTTACTGCTGTTCCATGCACCTTCCAGGCCCGAGCTTTTGAAGATCCAGCGTGCCTTGCTTCCGTTGCATATCCGGCTGCGTTGCATCTCACAGAAAGACTATCTGCAACCGCTCGGATTTCTCGCCGGAATGAAAAAATTTTCCCCCACCACTGAGGTTTATGACGGAGAAGAACTTTCTGCCCCACTGTTCCTTTTCTGCTTTTTTCAGAATAACCGACTTGATCAGGCACTTGCTGCCCTCAGACGCTGCGGTGCTGGTCCATTTCCTTATAAAGCGATCCTCACACCAACAAATTGTGAATGGAATGTTCTCACCTGCTTCA
Organism: uncultured Lachnobacterium sp.; assembly: GCA_900550545.1. Classification (GTDB taxonomy): domain Bacteria; phylum Bacillota; class Clostridia; order Lachnospirales; family Lachnospiraceae; genus Roseburia. Next base: position 1,749 of record URSS01000106.1, read on the forward strand.
ACGAAGTAAAGAAGGAACATGAGCAGATGCATAAATAGACATTGAAAAGTTTACCATGCTCAACTATAATGATGATACCATCAGAGAGACGGGAGAAAAGTACTATGTGGAAAAGAAAAGAATTAAAAAAGAATGCTCGCAGATCAATCCGACAAAATTACTGGCGTATGGTATCCGTCTGCTTTCTTATCGCTCTTCTCACAGCTTCCTATCCCCTGGCAACCGCTTTTCTGGGAGTGCATCCGTTATCTCATATTGACACGATTTCCAATCTGC